>JBDQOI010000100.1:0-576 GCA_040261275.1 Flavobacteriales bacterium
GTAACGCACTCCGAACCAAAGCTGGCAGTGTAGCTCAGGGTGAAAGAACCGGAAGAAAGGAAGGATTCGAATGCAGAGCAGTCCGACGTAGGGGTGCTGGTTTCTTCAGTATTGGGAGCAGGTGAAGCCCAAATTCCAGACGACAACGGAAGGGACGCAAAAAGAATCAAACACAAAGATTGAGCGAGACGCATGGCGAAAATTTTGGCGTCCTCAATCTACTTTTCATTTTCACGGCCACACAATTTCCTGTGGTGATGGAAAGGGCTTACGTCGAATTATAAGCTCCGTTCACAAAGTCATTTATTCAAAGCTGTCGCTTATTGGGCGTTTTTTATATCAAGCTCTGTTCGGCCATCGAAAAAAATACATGATTGGGAACAAAAACACATGCATCAACATCACCAAGAGCAAGACGTTTTGTCTGTATTACACGGTTGTCGGTAGTGATAATAAGGGCTGACTCATGTCGGATATGAGCAAAACCTATCCTACCGGAGGCGTGCCATCGGCCGGGGTGCCCGTTGATGGGCGTCGCGCACCTGGCGCATGATCTTGCCCATGGATTGCGCCATG
>JBDQOI010000100.1:586-1201 GCA_040261275.1 Flavobacteriales bacterium
AAGAGGAGCAGGTCAGGAGGATAAAGACGATTTCCGTCGTGCCCATGGAGCGTCAAGGGTAGCCGCCTCGAAGGGGACTTATGGCGGGTGGGGAAGGGACCCTGAAAGGCAGCAAAAAGCCCCGCTCGGTGGCGGGGCTTCTCTCAAGTTGTTCTTGCGCGCATTCAGTCTTTGAGACAGCGCACAGAATATCCGCTCCGCTTATCACTGTTGTTCAAACCGAATAAATCACTGTCGTAGGTCAAGCGCCGGTTCACAGCATCGGTGCCATCGAGCGAAGAACTCCACCAGTAGCCGCTGTAGAGAGCAGTCATGAATCTGCCAAAGTCGTCGCGATTGTACCAGCCATAAGTGGATTTCAAAGCTGTTCCCTCTGTTCCACTGAAGCCTTCTGCAGTGATGAAGTTTTCTAGATTCGTCCACTCACCATCGGTTGGGACATGCCATCCAGAGGGGCACAGGCCACGCGCATCGTCCACTGCATACCAATTGTACAAGCGGCCATAGTCCGTCAAGGACTGCGTTTCGTCGCAGGCAGAAGCGTCAGAATCGCCGACACCGCAGTTGCTGCTGCCTTCGCCATACACCGCAGTGGCGCCAGAGGTCGTGTTATAC
>JBDQOI010000101.1:0-860 GCA_040261275.1 Flavobacteriales bacterium
CTGTACCGGTGTTGAAATGTTCCGTAAATTACTTGACGAAGGTCAAGCAGGCGACAACGTGGGTGTGCTTTTAAGAGGTACAAAACGTGAAGATGTTGAACGTGGCCAAGTGCTTGCAAAACCAGGTTCAATTACACCACATACTAAATTTACAGCGGAAATTTACTGTTTAAGTAAAGATGAAGGCGGCCGACATACTCCATTCTTTAATGGATATCGTCCACAGTTCTACTTTAGAACAACAGACGTAACCGGTGCTGTTGAGTTACCAGAAGGTACAGAAATGGTTATGCCAGGTGACAACGTATCAATCACAGCAACCTTGATTGCACCTATTGCGATGGAAGAAGGTTTACGCTTTGCGATTCGTGAAGGTGGCCGAACCGTTGGTTCAGGTGTGGTTGTTAAGATTATTGAATAAGAATTTAGGCCAGTAGCTCAATTGGTAGAGTATCGGTCTCCAAAACCGAGGGTTGGGGGTTCGAAGCCCTCCTGGCCTGCCATTATTATAGGGAATAGTAGAAGTGACTATGAATTTTAAAAACTATTTATCATTTTTACTCGTGGCTGCTGGCTTGGGAGGATTTTATTTTCTTGCCGATCAACCAGTTGTTCTAAGAATTTTAGTTGTTTTAATTGGTCTTGGTTCAGCTTTTGCAGTGTTTTGGACAACACCGCAGGGTAAACAAGCTATTGGTTTTTTTGGTGACGCAATTACTGAAGCAAAAAAAGTTGTCTGGCCAACAAGAAAAGAAACTATTCAGATGACAACTGTTGTATTTATTTTTGTTGTCATTGCAGCGATTTTCTTAGCTTTAGTTGATATAGGTTTTTCATACATAATTAACATTCTTTTAGGT
>JBDQOI010000101.1:870-1193 GCA_040261275.1 Flavobacteriales bacterium
GATGAGTAAAAGATGGTACGCAGTTCAAGCTTATTCAGGCTATGAAAAAATTGTACAAAAGAATTTGCTTGAAAGAATTGAACGATCTTCCTTAAAGGAAATGTTTGGTGATGTTTTAGTTCCTGTTGAAGAAGTTGTGGAAATGAAATCAGGACAAAAAACGCTGAGTGAACGCAGACTCTATCCCGGTTATGTTCTGGTACAAATGGATATGAATGATGATAGCTGGCACCTTGTAAGAAGCACCCCTAAGGTAACTGCTTTTATTGGCACTTCCTCACAGAAGCCAACACCTATTAAAGATAAAGAGGTCGACACAATTC
>JBDQOI010000102.1:0-698 GCA_040261275.1 Flavobacteriales bacterium
GTGCGGCCTCCATCACGGCTGCCCAAGTTAACGGTGGTTCCACCGCCAACTGTGGGGTCGCTTCGATGACATTGGATCAGACGACCTTCGATTGCGGCGATGTAGGTGCGAATACGGTGACCTTGACGGTGACCGACAACAACAGCAATGTGAGTACGTGCGATGCTACAATCACAATTCAGGACAACATCAACCCTACCGCGATTTGCCAAAACCTAGTCATTCAGTTGGATGCCAATGGAGCTGCCTCCATCACGGCTGCCCAAGTGGACAACGGTTCGTTCGACAACTGCACGATCGCCTCAATGACGTTGAGCAAGACGGACTTCACGTGCGCAGACGTAGGCTCGAACACGGTGACCTTGACAGTAACCGACGTGAATTCTAACGTGAGCACTTGTACTGCTACCATTGCGGTTGAGGACAACATCAACCCCACCGCGATCTGCCAGAACTTGACCGTTCAACTCGATGCCACCGGTGCGGCCTCGATCACAGCCGCCCAAGTAGACAACGGGTCGTTCGACAACTGCGCGATCGCCTCGATGGCGTTGAGCAAGACGGACTTCACTTGTTCGGACGTGGGTGCAAACACGGTAACCTTGTCAGTTACTGATGTCAACGGCAAAACAGGCACTTGCGATGCTACGATTACAATTCAAGACAACATCTATCCCACGGCGAGCTGCCAGAACCTG
>JBDQOI010000102.1:708-1124 GCA_040261275.1 Flavobacteriales bacterium
GGATCAGACGACCTTCGGTTGCGGAGATGTAGGTGCGAATACGGTGACCTTGACGGTGACCGACACCAACGGCAATCAAAGCACATGTACGGCAACAATCACCGTTCAAGACAATGTGGCTCCCATAGCAAACTGCCAGAACCTGACGGTTGTGTTAGACGCCAATGGCGCTGGCTCCATCACGGCTGGCCAGGTGGACAATGGCTCTTTCGACAACTGTGGCATCGCGTCCATGTCATTGGATCAGACAACCTTCGGTTGCGGCGATGTAGGTACGAATACGGTGACCTTGACGGTGACCGACACCAACGGCAATCAAAACACATGTACTGCAACCATCACGGTTGAGGACAACATCAACCCCACCGCGATTTGCCAGAACTTGACCGTTCAACTCGATGCCAACGGAGCAGCCT
>JBDQOI010000103.1:0-1117 GCA_040261275.1 Flavobacteriales bacterium
GGGTGGAACCATTCTTCCCACGGAGATCGCGGAACTCCAGGAATACGGAATCGAGCGCATTTACCACCCTGACGACGGTCGTGAGCTGGGCCTGCAAGGCATGATTGACGACGTCATCCATCGCTGTGACTTCCCGGTGGTGGGACAACCCTCCGGGGAAGCCGATCGCCTGACCGACAAAAATCCGGGGGATTTGGCCAGGCTCATCACCGCGGCGGAGGTGGGCGCAGATGCCTACGCTGGAATCCTCGACGGCATCCGTTCGGCTGGGGCCGAAGCAAAGGTTCCCGTTTTAGGCATCACCGGCACGGGGGGAGCAGGGAAAAGCTCCCTTGTCGACGAGCTGGTCCGTCGTTTCCTGTTGGACTTTGAGGACAAGCGAATGGCCATCGTATCGGTGGACCCCTCCAAGCGAAAGACAGGCGGAGCCCTGCTCGGCGATCGCATCCGCATGAATGCCATCGCTTCGGAGCGGGTGTACATGCGCTCCCTCGCCACGCGCCAGAGCAACCTGGCCCTCAGCCGTCACGTGGGAGACGCTTTGCACTCCTGAAAGCCGCTGGTTTCGATCTCATCGTGCTCGAGACCTCGGGCATCGGGCAAAGCGATACGGAGATCATGGACCACAGCGATGTGGCCCTGTACGTGATGACGCCCGAATTCGGGGCAGCCACGCAGCTCGAGAAAATCGACATGCTTGACTTCGCCGATGTCGTCGCCATCAACAAGTTCGACAAGCGAGGAGGCGCCGATGCCCTGCGCGATGTGCGCAAGCAATACAAGCGCAACCACGAATTGTGGGATGCGGCGGACGACGGCCTTCCCATCTTCGGCACCATCGCCTCGCAGTTCAACGACCCTGGGACCCACCGCCTTTACCGCACGCTCATGAACGCGTTGGCTGAGAAAACCGGTGCAGGGCTGTCGAGCACTTTTGGCGCCGAGGCCGGAGAGAGCGAAAAGGTCCACGTCATACCGCCCAAGCGCACGCGCTACCTGAGCGAAATCGCGGATGGCATTCGCGCTTACAACGATTGGGCGGAGTCACAGGCGCAGACAGCGGGCAAGTTGCAAGCCCTGCGCGTGGCCCGTCAAGAAGTGGACGATGCTGCAGCAG
>JBDQOI010000104.1:0-1094 GCA_040261275.1 Flavobacteriales bacterium
CTACAGCGGGTTTGACCTCTGCGACCCGTCCACGAGTGTTTCGATGACCATCAATGGACCGGCGCCGATGGTGTTGGCCTTCTTCCTGAACGCGGCCATCGACCAGCGCTGCGAGAAGTACATCCGCGAGCACGGCCTCGAATCCAAGGTGGAGTCTGTCTTGAAGGCCCGTTGGGATGACCGCGGGTTGGAACGTCCGGTTTACCGCGGAGAACTGCCCGAAGGCAACGACGGATTGGGCTTGCTGCTGCTGGGCTGCACAGGAGACGAGGTGTTGGATGCGAAAACGTATGCGACGCTGGCAGCCGAGGCATTGTCGCAGGTGCGCGGCACGGTGCAGGCCGACATCCTCAAGGAGGACCAGGCCCAGAACACCTGCATCTTCTCCACGGAATTCGCCCTGCGGCTCATGGGCGATGTGCAGGCTTATTTCATTGACCACAAAGTCCGCAACTTCTATTCGGTTTCCATTTCGGGCTACCACATCGCGGAAGCGGGAGCCAATCCGATCACGCAACTGGCCTTCACCCTCGCCAACGGCTTCACTTACGTGGAGTACTACTTGAGCCGGGGCATGGACATCAATGCGTTCGGGCCCAACCTGAGTTTCTTCTTCTCCAACGGCATCGATCCGGAGTATGCGGTCATCGGCCGGGTGGCAAGGCGAGCGGCAGGTCGCTTCACGCGCAGGAGATCGACTTCAACGACATCCGCACGACGCTGCAAGCGCTGTACGCCATCTACGACAACTGCAATTCGCTGCATACCAACGCCTTCGACGAGGCGATCACCACACCGACCGAGTCGAGTGTGCGCCGCGCCATCGCGATTCAGCTCATCATCAACCGGGAGCTGGGGCTGGCCAAGAACGAGAATCCGTTGCAGGGCGCCTTCATCATCGAAGAGTTGACCGACCTGGTGGAGGAAGCGGTGATGGTCGAATTCGACCGGCTCACGGAACGCGGGGGCGTACTGGGTGCCATGGAGACCATGTACCAGCGCAGCCGCATCCAGGAGGAAAGCCTGCATTACGAGACGCTCAAGCACACCGGCGAGTATCCCATCATCGGGGTCAACACCTACCTCTCCAAGGA
>JBDQOI010000105.1:0-1061 GCA_040261275.1 Flavobacteriales bacterium
ATCGAGTCCTTCGCGACGACCATGTCTTCCACGGACGGTGACATTTCCTTGAACATCACGAGTGGCAGCGCCGACACCCTGTACCTCTTCGGACAAAACGGTGCTGCCAACCTCACGATCACCCTGCCCAGCGACCTGGACAACATCCCGGCCGGCTACTACACGGCCATGGTGATGGATTCCGACGGTTGCATCGGTGTGGCCACGCTTTCACCCGGCGGTACGACCCTGCAGCAGCCGGGCATCACCCGTCCGCTGATCGTCCCTTACGCACTGTGCTGCAGCGGTTGCGGCATCAACGACACCGACTCTGACGGCATCTGCGACGACGACGACAACTGCACCGACCAAACGGCCCCCAACTACAACGACCCGGCCAACGGAAACTGTATCACCGAATGAGCGGAGCGAAGGAGGGTTGACACTTTGAAACTTTGGAGGCCGAAAGCCGACCTCACAGCACATCGCTGACCTCGACGTCATCCAAAAGCCCCGCCACCGAGCGGGGCTTTTTGTTTCAGGAGCATATAATCAAGGCGTTTTATCCAACTGACAAGCAGATAACACCGATGCAACGCATTGCACATCGTGTTCTAAAATTGTAAATTTCTGCTCTGAACCAAATTGTCTTCTCATGCGGCCACTCGTCGTCCTGAGCCTGTTGGCTTGCTCCCTCTTCTCCACCCCGGCTTTTGCGGCCTGGGACATCTTCCAGTCCTACGTCATCATTGACGCCGGCAGCGGAAACCAATTCCTCGCCGGAGGGTACAATGCCGATGCGGCTGCCACCTTCAGCGGCAGTGACCTCGGAGCGTTTGCGGCGTCCGATGCGCTGACCCTCAATGGCGGCGAGCTCAAGACCTACAAGAATGGAAGCTCCAATGTGTGCGGCGGCAATGTGTACTACCGGGTCTACGCCTCAGGCGACACTCCGGGAAGCTTCAGTTCCGTGGCCCTTCCCTACGACTCCGAGCTGGCCAATGCCGGCGACCAGAAGTGGGATGAGACCGCAGCGGGCATCGACCTGCTCGCCGGCCTGACGGCAGGAGGCGCGTACACCC
>JBDQOI010000106.1:0-973 GCA_040261275.1 Flavobacteriales bacterium
CTGTTCGGGGTGTACGTCGACTTTGCCGCCTTTGGATTGGGGTGGGCAGGGCGATGCGCGCGAGCAGATCGGATTGTGGTTGGATGGCGTGCATGAAGACGGTTTGGGTGCTGGCGCGGTGGTGGTGGTGCGCGAGGGCGAAGTCTGGGGACAGTGGTTTCACGGTGTCGAGCGCAGTGGGGGCGATCCGGTCTCGGGCGCGTCCATGTTTCGGTTGGCGAGCGTTTCCAAGCAGTTCACGGTGGCTGGAGTGTTGACGGCAGTGGGGCAGGGGCGGCTCGGGTTGGACGATGACATCCGCGTGTGGCTCTTGGAGTGCCCCTACGAGGGGGTGACGGTGCGCCATTTGATGCAGCACGTTTCCGGGATTCCGGACTTCTACATGGATCTGCCGATTCCCGAGCGGGGGTTCCTGGGGATTGCCGATGTCGTGGCGGCCTTGCCTGACGCGCCACTGATGGAACGCGCAGTGGGCGAGGCGTTTGAATACAGCAACACGGGCTATGTCCTGCTGGCCGGGTTGTTGGAGCGGGTGTATGGCCGGCCCTTTGAGGAGCTGATGATGACTGAGGTCTTTGCACCCGCCGGACTGGAGTGCACGCGGGTGTGGAACTTGTTTTCCGAGGACAAGGACTGGCCGCACAAGACGTGGAGCATGGAGGGCGTGGAGCGGGATGCGGCGCAGATCGAACCCACTGAACTCGATGGGGTGGCGGGCGACGGCGGCACTTTCATGTGCGCCGAGGATGTGGCCCGGTGGAATGCCTGGTGGGCGTCCAATGCCGCTGTCCCGGATTCCATTCGCGTGCAGGCCTTTCAGCCTGCCGTTTTGCGCGATGGCAGTCTGAGCGATTACGGATTTGGGTGGTCGCTGCCGGATGCTGACCACGTGGCGCACTCCGACGAGAGCTTCAGCTGGGGCGGCACCCTCAACACCTCGAGCACGCTCAAAACCGCCTACGTCAACGTCAAG
>JBDQOI010000107.1:0-939 GCA_040261275.1 Flavobacteriales bacterium
AGTTTGTATTGTTCGATTGCAAGTTCTTTTGCTTCAATAAGATTAGATGTTTTGAGAGAACGAACTATGTAATTTCTTTTTGAAGGAATTCTAATTCTGACTTGATAGACATTACTATTCTTTGTGTTTTTGAAAACTAAAACACCGTCCAAGATTTTATGTGATTTAAATGAATTGGATGTCATGAAGAAATATTACACTACATTACACTTTTTTCATATTGACTGAATCTTCTGGAAGTATTGTTAAATGGTGGTGATGGAGAGACTTGAACTCTCGACCTCAGGATTATGAATCCTGCGCTCTAACCAGCTGAGCTACATCACCAGGACGAAACAAGCGTGTGATTATATTTTTTAAAACTTTATATGTCAAAGAATAATCAGACGTTAAATCTGAAATGAATTACATCGCCATCTTGAACGATATATTCTTTGCCTTCCAATCGCATTTTTCCAGATGCTTTTGATTTTTGTTCACCACTGTTGGCTATATAATCATCATAATTTATCACTTCAGCGCGTATAAATCCTTTTTGAAAATCTGTATGTATTACCCCAGCAGCCTCTGGCGCACTCGCTCCTTTTTTTGTGGTCCATGCTCTAACTTCTTTGACCCCCGCTGTGAAGTATGTTTGTAAACCCAATAGAGTGTATGCATTTTTTATAACTCTGTTCAAACCTGGTTCTGTCAGGTTTAAATCAGATAAAAAAATTAATTTTTCGTCTTCATTCAAATCTGAAATTTCCGATTCAATTTTTGCGCAAACTGCGACAACAGGTGCTTTAGTTTTATCAGCAAATTTTTTAACTTCATCCAACAATGCATTATTTTCAAATCCATTTTCATCGACATTAGCGACAAACATAATGGGCTTAATCGTAATTAAACAAATCGGCTTGATAAGCAATAATTCATCTTTATCAAATTGCATCGCAC
>JBDQOI010000108.1:0-310 GCA_040261275.1 Flavobacteriales bacterium
GCGTGGCGTCGTAGTTGCAGGCCAGGGGGTCGGTGCACCCCGTGATTTCAACGGCGTTGCAGACGCCATCACCATCGTCGTCGTTTTCCACGATGAATCCGGTGCCATCCAGGTGACCAGAACAGCTTTCACAACCCGTCGAGAATATGCAGACCGAATTGTCGGTGTCAGTGGTGGGCGTGGCGTCGTAGTTGCAGGCGTTTGAATCTGTGCATCCTGTGACTTCATCAGCATCGCAAACCCCGTCATTGTCTTCATCCATCCACAGCAGGGTTCCGGTGCCATCTGTTTCTCCGGAACATGTATGAAA
>JBDQOI010000108.1:320-930 GCA_040261275.1 Flavobacteriales bacterium
CACCGTCGTTGTCCGTGTCATTGTCTACCACCGTGCCGGTTCCGTCCGTCTCTCCAGAGCAAGTGTCGCAGGTTTCTGAAACGTAGATGCAAAGCGAGTTGTCCGTGTCGGTGGTGGGCGTGGCGTCGTAGTTGCAGGCATTGATTTCGGTGCACCCGAGCTGCTCGTCGCCATCGCATACGCCATCATTGTCTTCATCCAGCACCACCGTGGTTCCGGAGCCATCGGTTTCTCCAGAACACACCTCGCAACCTACCGGGTAGATGCACAGCGTGTTATCGGTATCCGTGGTGAAAGTGGCGTCGTAGTTGCAGGCCGTCTGATCCTTGCACCCCAATACTTCACTGTCGTTGCAGACGCCGTCGCCGTCGTCGTCGTTGGCGTCGGTCGTGCCGGTTCCATCGGTCTCGCCAGAGCATGATTCGCAGCCGCTGGGGTAAACACAGAGCGTGTTGTCGGTGTCGGTAGTAGGAGTGGCGTCGTAGTTGCAGGCTGCAGGGTCGGTGCAACCGGTGACTTCGTCGTCATTGCAGATGCCGTCATTGTCCGTGTCATTGTCCACACTTGAGACGGTGCCCGTGCCGTCGGTTTCGCCCGTACAGGATTCGCA
>JBDQOI010000109.1:0-278 GCA_040261275.1 Flavobacteriales bacterium
CTCTTCGCAGAGAGGGAACAAATTCCACCATAAAAACCAAAAATCACAGTACACCCACGAATTTGATTGCCTGTAATTATCCATGATTAGCCGGCGTGTATAATTAAAATGCCGCCCCGAAGGACGGCATTTCAGACAGGTGATTTGGTTACACCTCCCGGCTTTGAATTACTCAGTCACCAGGAGTTTTTTGACGATCATGTAGGAGCTGTTGGACAGTTTGATCTGGTACATGCCGCTTTGAAGTTCGTCTGCAGGAATGTCCAAAGAGTGGTTCA
>JBDQOI010000109.1:343-834 GCA_040261275.1 Flavobacteriales bacterium
CCTGGCCCGGCGAACCCATCGAACAGCTGGGTTACGAGCACCCCATCCATGGTGTACATGGTGATGGTGACCCGCATGTTACCTGTGACCTCAAAGCCGAGTTGGCTCCAATCGTTGGTTGGGTTCGGCTGAAGGTTGGTTACGCGAATGGGCGTCTTGCCCACCGTCAGGTCTCCAGCGCCACCGAGAATGCCGGGCGTGTGATCGGTACCGCCGTTTCCTGAGGCTTGGGCATCTCCATCACCCAGACAACCTCCACCGTTCACGCTCACTGTGTATTCGAACTGATTGGCGTTTCCGCAATCGTCCATGATCAGGTAGTTCCTGTCGATGGACCAAGGCAGGCAGCAGTCCATGTCGCCAAAGAGGTCACCGGAGCCCATCACACTCATTCCGTTGAATGTTCCGAAATACGTGAACCAGCCGCTGTAACCGAAGTTGTTGTTCATGTTGTTCGCGCCCAGGCCCAGCTGGAATGCATAGTAGTGGTT
>JBDQOI010000010.1:0-12134 GCA_040261275.1 Flavobacteriales bacterium
GCCAATGATGTAGGTATCCTCGCCGTCGCAGATGGCGTCGGCCTCGCATTCGATGGCGCCCTCGAGGAAGTGGTCGAGCAGGATCTTGTTGTCCGGCATGTCCCGGAGGATGTCCACGACGTGGTGCTCCAGCCCCTTCTCGCTGATCACGATCTTCATGCGCTGACCGCCGAGCACGTAGCTCGGACGCACCAACAGCGGGAACCCGAGCTCGCGGCTCAACTCGATGGCCTGCTCCGCAGAGGTGACCGAACCGAACTTCGGATACGGCACACCGAGTTCCTTCAAGAGGCTCGAGAAACGGCCGCGGTCCTCCGCGATGTCGAGTGCCTGGTAGCTCGTTCCCATGATGGGAATGCCGAAGCGCTCCAGCTTCTCCGCCAATTTCAGCGCCGTCTGCCCACCGAGCTGGACGATGACGCCCTCCGGCTTTTCGTGGCGGATGATGTCGTAGATGTGCTCCCAGAAGACCGGCTCGAAATACAGGCGGTCGGCGGTATCGCTGTCCGTGGACACCGTCTCCGGGTTGCAGTTGATCATGATGGCCTCGTACCCGGCCGCCCGGGCCGCCATCACACCGTGCACACAGCAGTAATCAAATTCGATGCCCTGGCCAATGCGGTTCGGGCCACTGCCGAGCACCACCACCTTGCGCCCTTCCGTTTTCGGCGACTCGTTGGCCTCACAGAACGTGCTGTAGTAATACGGGGTCTGCGCCACGAACTCTGCCGCACAGGTGTCCACCAAACGGTAGCTGCGCTCAATACCCAGCTCTACGCGGCGGTCGAAGACCTCGCTCTCTTTGCTTCGCACGATATGGCCGATTTGCCGGTCCGCAAAGCCTTTGAGCTTTGCCTCTTTCATCAGCTCGAACGGCATGTCCTCCAACCGGTGCTGCTCGATGCGCTTCTCCGTCTCGATCAAATCCTCAATCTGTCGCAGGAACCACGGGTCGATTTTGGTCTTTTCCCGAATGGTGCTCATTGGGATGCCCAACTTGATCGCGTCGTACAGGTGGAACAGCCGGTTCCATGAAGGGAACTCCAGAGAATGCAGGATGGCGTCCTGGTCGCGCAACTCCTTGCCGTCGGCGCCGAGTCCATTGCGCTTGATCTCCAGCGACTGGCAGGCCTTCTGAAGCGCCTCTTGGAAGCTGCGGCCGATGCCCATCACCTCGCCCACCGCCTTCATCTGCAGGCCGAGTTGGCTGTCACAGCCATCGAACTTGTCGAAGTTCCAACGCGGAATCTTCACGATCACGTAGTCCAGCGTAGGCTCGAAGAACGCGCTCGTGGAACCCGTGATCGGATTGGTCAACTCATCGAGGTGGTAGCCGATGGCCAGCTTCGCCGCGATTTTGGCGATCGGGTAACCGGTGGCCTTGGACGCAAGGGCCGAAGAGCGGCTCACGCGCGGGTTGATCTCAATGGCGATGATGTCCTCCTTCTCGTCCGGAGACACCGCGAACTGCACATTGCAACCTCCCGCGAACGCTCCGATGGAGTTCATCATGTGGATGGCCATGTCGCGCATCCGCTGGAAAGTGGTATCCGACAACGTCATCGCCGGCGCCACCGTGATCGAATCGCCGGTGTGGATGCCCATCGGGTCAAAATTCTCGATGGAGCAGATGATGACCACGTTGTCGTTGGCGTCCCTCAGCAGCTCAAGCTCGAACTCCTTCCAACCCATGAGCGCCTTGTCGATCATCACCTCGTGGATGGGCGAGATGTGCAGGGCGCGGGTCAACAAGCCATCGAACTTCGCCGGATCAAAGACAACGGATGCACCGGCTCCGCCAAGGGTGAACGACGAACGGATACACAGCGGAAAACCAAATTTCTGCGCCGCCTCCTTGCCTTCCAGAAAACTCTTGGCCGTCGCCTGGGGTGCCATCGGAACGCCGATTTCCTCCATCAGCTGACGAAAGCGCTCGCGGTTCTCCGTGATGTCAATCGCGTCGATGTTGACCCCGATCATCTTCACACCGTATTGCTCCCAGATGCCCATCTCCTCGCAGGTGATGGCCAGGTTCAGCGCCGTCTGACCGCCCATGGTGGGCAGCACCGCATCGATGTCGTGCAGTTGGAGAATCTCCTCGATGGACTCCGGTTCGAGGGGCTTGAGGTAAATGTTGTCCGCCACGACCGGGTCGGTCATGATGGTGGCGGGGTTGGAATTGATGAGGGTGACCTCAATGCCTTCTTCTCGGAGCGACCGTGAGGCCTGCGATCCTGAGTAATCGAACTCGCAAGCCTGTCCGATGACGATGGGCCCACTTCCGATGATGAGGACCGACTTGATGCTCGTGTCTTTCGGCATTTTTTTTTTCCGGACAGCAACGACGCTCTCCGGGAAATCCGCGGGCAAAACTAACCCCCAACCACGAGAGGGTCAGGTGCGCTTTTCCACAAAGCACCCCAATCGGTCCACGAACGAACACCGACCTTTGCACCATGGCCCTCACGCCCGACACCCCTCCGAAGGGCACCCCACCTGAAGTGCAGCGCAAGACGCTTGCCGCAGGAGAGATCGTGTTGGAATACGCGGTGTGGAAACCCACGAAAGAAACACAAGGCACAGCCCTTGCCCTGCACGGATTCAGTCGCCCTTTGGAGGACATGCTCGCCGTCCGACCGCTTCTGCCCGCCGATACTGCGCTGGTCATGGTCCACCTGCCCGCCCATGGCCGGTCTTCCGGACACCATCGCCCGTTGGCGATTGCCGACTGGTTCCATGCCGTTCTCGCCGCGATCGCAGCCGAGAACTTCACCTTCAACGGCACCCTGATTGGATACAGCCTCGGCGGCCGACTCGCCCTCAAATGGTGGTCGGAGGAGCCCGCGCGCTTCAGCCGTGTAGTGCTGATGGCACCCGACGGACTGGTCAGCAACATCGGCTACCGTTTCTCGGTCGAGACGGCGTTGGGTCGGGCCTGGCTCACCTCGAGCACCCGAGGGCGCAGCCGGCAGCGCATGGTCACCATCACAGAGTGGCTCGGCCGACGTGGCATCATCCCCGAGCACTTTCGCCAGTTCTCCCTCTTCCACCTCGAAACCGCAGAAATGTGGAACATGGTCGTGGACTGCTGGCTTTCCCTCCGTCTATTCTGGCCGCCGGGAAAACGCCAGCTCAGGGGTTTGGCCCAGCAGCATTCCGGCGTTCTCGAGGCCCATTTCGGCGAGCGCGACAAAGTCATCAAACCCCGCAATGCCCGCAAATTGGAAAGCATTTGCCCCCTGCATTTTCACCCTTGCGGGCACGGACTTTTGCGTCCGGACATCATCCTAAGGATGGCTTCCCCATCTTCGAAGTCGTGAACGAGGAAATTGGACCCACCCTCTCCACCCGTTGGATTTCCGATATGGAAGCCCGCCGCGCCGCCGGCAGGAAAGGGCTTGCCGTGCTGGTGGACCCCGACAAAATCAAGGCCGAAAACGACCTCGATTGGATGCGCGGAGCCGGTTTTAATGCCGTGCACACGGTCTTGCTTGGAGGCAGCTTGGTCACCGAAGGCTCCATGGACAATGTCGCGGCGTGGATCCGCGAGCGGACCGACAGGCCCATCGTCCTGTTCCCCGGCGCGCCGAGCCAACTGACCGCAGAGGCCGATGCGCTCCTCTTTCTTTCGGTCATCAGCGGCCGCAACCCCGAAGCCCTCATCGGCAAACAAGTGGAAGCCGCCCCGCGCGTTCGCGCCTTGGGATTGGACGCCGTTTCATGCGGGTACATGCTCATTGACGGTGGACGCACCACGACCGCGCACTACATGAGCGGCTCCTTGCCCATTCCGGGCGACAAGCCGGACATCGCAGCCACCACTGCCCTCGCCGGCCACTATTTGGGCCAGCAGTGCATGTACCTCGACACCGGCAGTGGCGCAGACCACCCCGTTTCCAAGGAAATGATCGCGGCCGTGCACAACACCGTCCCCTGTCCCCTGATCGCAGGCGGCGGCATGAAGACGCCGGACGACGTCATGGACGCTTGGGCCGCCGGCGCCGACCTCGCCGTGGTGGGCACCGCCATCGAGCACGACCCCGAATTCTTGCGCGCCTTCGCCTCCGAGGCCGAGCGCCAAGGCTGATTCACCTCGCTCAGAATGTATACGTCAGGGCCAAGTTGATGTGGCGCCCCGCCTGCGGATAGTAGAAGTTTTCGATGGTGTAGACTTCCGGACCATAGAAATAACTGTAGCTGTATCCGTTGGCACTGTACTCGGCATTGAGCGCATTCTCCACCCACACATCAAGGCGCGTCCGGTCCACCACCTCTCCGTTCTTGGAGGTCGGCAAGTGCAGGCTCGCACGCAGCTGTGACACCGTGTAGGCCGGCAAAAGGGCCGCCTTGCCGGTATTGTCCATGTACTGCTCGCCAACGTGCTGTGTCGCCCACTCCAGGTCGAGCTTGGGCTGGGTCGCATCCGCCGGGCGAACCGCATGCCACAGGAGCTGTCCGCCCCACAGGACGCGCGGGCTGAAGGCGATTTGCGTGTTTTGGTGGTCAATCTCCACCGTAGTGTAGTCCAAGTAATCGTAAATGATCTCCGTAAAGGTCTCAATGCGGCTGCCTGCCAGCGTCGCCTGGGCACCGATTTCAACGGCGTCGGACACCTGCCAACCGAATTCCATCTCCACCCCCGTCCGGCTGCTCTTGGGCACATTTTGGCGCAGGGCGGCCCCCACATCGTTCAGCGCCCCCGTGGGAATCAGCTGGTCTTTGTACGCCATGTGATACGCCGTCAATCCCCAAGCGTAGGTGTCGGTGTTGCGCCGCCAGCCGAACTCAAAATCGGTGAGGCGCTCTGCGCGGTTCGCGGCACCCGCTGGGGCATCCACAAAATCATTGCGGCCGGGCTCCTTGTGCGCCACAGCCACCGAAAAGAAGAACCGCTCCTCGTCGTTGAGCCTGTAGTCCAGACCCAGTTTGGGGTTGAGGAAATCAAACGTGGCACTGTCTCGCGGTACGTCGATCACCTGTTGATCGTTGTCGGTGCCGTTGGCCGTGTAGCGCACCCCCCGGTACTGCAGTTCTCCTTGGGCCTGAAGCCGGCCATTCTTGGACCGCTGTACAAAGCGCGCAAAGGCATTGTGGTCCGTCTTGACCCCCAAACTCTCGTAATACCAGTAATTGGGATCCGGCGCGGCAGAGGCGTAGCGCGCCCAGGTGAGTTGACCAAAGTGCAGGCCCTCATACCCATTCCAAGCCCCGCCCAAGGTCAGGGCCGCGCGGTCCCAGCGCCGCTCGGCTCCGATTACCCCTCCGGCAAAATCGTTTTCCAACCAACGCCGGCGCACCAAGTCGGTAGAGGAGACGGTATCTCCGCCCAGCACCACATCGGGCAGGTTGTAGTCGGCCAGGTCATCCCCTGCCTTGAACTGCTCAAAGTAGCCTTCGCCATGCGTGAAATGGCCCGTCGCCGAGAAGCGCCAATCGCGCCACTGCTGCTCCAGGTGCAGCTGCTGGTGGTCCTGGCCGTAATTGTCGACCTCATCCTCATAGTTGTAGTAATTGAACCGACGCCCATAGGTCTTCATCTCCTCAATCTGCTGGACGGAATAGCCGTTGGCCAAGCCCCAAGCCTCCATCTCCGCGCGGTCGCCCCCCAGCACCACTTCCGGCACGCCCCACCAGCTCTGGTAGGTGCGCTCATTCCCGCTGAGGATGGTGTAGGTCATCCCGCCGCCATCCCAAGCTCGATGAAGTGCCAATTGAAAACTGGAGAGCGCACTGGACGCCCGGTCCACCCATCCATCGCTGTTCACGGCGCTCACACGGCCCTCTGCCGCCCAGCCGCTCTTGCTGCGGCCACTGCTCCACTGAAGGTTGGTTCGAAACGTCTGAAAGCTGCCGCCGCCCACCATCATGGACCCTCCTGCTTCTTCACTCATGCCCAAGGTGTTGAGCGAAATGGTCGCCCCAAACGCCCCCGCGCCCAGCGTCGACGTGCCCACCCCACGCTGCACCTGAATGTCGTCCGTGCCACTGGCCAGATCGGGCATGTTCACCCAAAAGACGGCCTGAGACTCACTGTCGTTGACCGGGATGCCATTGAGTGTGACGTTGATGCGCGTGGCGTCCGTTCCACGGATCCGCAATCCCGTGTAGCCCACCCCCGCACCGGCGTCGGAGGTCACCACCACCGAAGGCGTATAGCGCAACACATACGGCAAGTCCTGCCCCGTATTCCGGTCGGCAATCTCCGCCGCGTCCAAGGTCTCCGCCGCAAACGGCGCGCGCTCAGTGGCCCGCACAGCCGTTACCGCCGCCGGCTCCAAAAAGCGGGACAGGGTGTCAGAAACCGCGGTATTGACCGGTGTTTGTGCAGCTGCCACAAAGGGCAACATCAACAGGAAAAAGAGGGGGGCGTAGCGCATGGCGATTCATTTGTGGCCACGCAGGGTTCCGTTGGTTGGACCCCACCGCATGTGCGGTGCTTCGCTTCCTTCCCGGCATGACCCGGGCAGGTTCGGAGGGTGTAATCTCAGCCTTGCGGCACCCCTGCGGACAGGGACAAAACTAATCATCCCATGCACATGTTCACGTACTCGACCACGCCCTCGTATTTCGGCACCCGTCGTCCAGAATTACCTTTGCACAATGTCCATCGCTCCCGTGCCGGATACCCCCCTGGACCTGAAGGAGGTCATGGATCATGCCCTTGCAGTGGTTCGAACCGCCGCGGCTGAACTCGCGCGGTTGTCCCATACTGAACTACAGGTCGAGTATAAGGGCGATGGCTCCCCTGTCACCAACGCGGACCACGCCAGCCATGACATCATCGCAGCCGGACTTTCCGGTCTGGGCATCCCGGTCATCAGTGAGGAAGGTGGATTCAAATCCCACTCAGAGCGGCAATCCTGGTCGCGCATATGGCTCGTAGACCCGCTCGACGGCACGGGCTCCTTCATCCGCATGCGATCTGGATACGGGATCAATGTGGCCCTCATCGAAAGTGATGGCCACGATTGGCACCCGGTGCTCGGCATCGTCGCCCTCCCCGACCGGGACCGCATCTACTACGGCGGCCTCGGTCTCGGCACCTGGAAGACCCGCATCGATGACAGCGCCCGCCCGCCACGCGCCATCAGTTCGGATGAAGACATCGCACCACCCTACAACCTGCTGATCAGCTGGAACGAAGGCGGTACACTCAACGACCTCGTAGCCGGAACCGCCGACCCCACGCAAGTCCGCATGCGGCCCGAGAGCGGCGCGGCCAAATTCTGCCTCGTCGCCGAAGGCAAAGCCGACATCCATGCCCGCTCCACGGGCTACTACGAATGGGATTGTGCAGCCGGAGACGCCATCCTGCGCGCCCAGGGCCTCGCGGTGTGCGACATCGTCACGGGCCGCCCGCTGACGTACAACGGGCCCAATCTTCGGGTCGGGGGGCTCATCGCCTCCCGCATCCCTCAGACCGGCTGACCCGCTCCGGTTCAGATGCCGGCCGAGCCACCGCGTTGACCACCGGCGCGATACGGACCCTCGTCAAACTCCTCGACCATGTTGCGGTAATTGCGGTAACGCTCGTCGTCCACTTCTCCTGTCTCCAAGGCCCGCGCGACGGCGCACCCCGGTTCATCGAGGTGCCGGCAGTTGTGGAATTTGCAATCCGGCAGCAGCCGAAACATTTCGGGGAAATGGTGGTGCAAGGTTTCCTTCTCCATCCTCACCAACCCGAACCCCTTGATCCCGGGCGTGTCGATGATGAAGCCACCCGAATCCGGCAAGGGAAACATCTCGGCAAACGTCGTGGTGTGCACCCCCTTGTCGTGAACGTCCGAGACCTCGGCCGTCTTCTGACCAAGGCCGGGAATCAAGGCGTTGAGCAAGGTCGATTTGCCCACCCCGCTGTGGCCGCTCACCAAGTGGATGCCCTCCTGCATGCCCGCCCGCACTTCCTCCAACCCCATGCCCTCCTTGGCCGAAATGGGCAAGCACTCGTAACCTGCCTGTTCGTACATCGCCATCCACGAGGCCAACAGTCCCTCTCCCGCTTCTCCCAACTTCAACAGCACATCTACTTTGTTGAACAACAGCGTCGTCGGCACGCCATACGCCTCTGCCGTAACGAGGAATCGATCCACGAAACCGCTCGAAGTCGCGGGCTCAACCAGCGTCACCACGAGCCAGGCGCGGTCCAGATTGGCCGCCACCACGTGCGCCTCGTGACTGAGGTTCACACTGCGGCGGATAATGCGGTTTCGACGCGGAGCGATTTCGGTGATCACGCCCGTTCCGTCCTCTTCTTCAATCCAAGTCACATGGTCTCCCACTGCCAGCGGATTGGTTGTGCGCAGACCCTCCATGCGGAATTTGCCGCGCAACCGACACTCCACGCGCCGACCGTCGGCCGCCTGGACGTCTGCCCACTTTCCCGTGGACCTGAAAACCGTGCCTTGGAAGCTGTCCTCCACAGGTGCAAGTTCGCTCATGCGCGTCCTACCTTGCAGGCATGCTTCTGGAGGTTCGCAACATCACGAAGACGTTTGGCCCGCAAAAGGCCCTCGATGGCGTATCACTGGAGATTCCACGCGGCCAGGTGGTCGGCCTGCTCGGACCCAACGGTGCGGGGAAATCGACGTTGATGCGCTCCATTCTCGGCTACCTCCCCATCGACAGCGGTTCCGTCCATTTCGATGGCGAGGACGTCCGCGAAGGCGGCGATGCGATGCGCGGGCGCATGGGATACCTGCCGGAGCACAATCCGCTCTACCGTGAGATGTACGTCCGCGAGTTCCTGGACTTCATGACCGATTTGCACGGCACAAATGGCCGCGCCGCGCGCGCCGAAAAAGTGGAGTCCATCATTGATCGCGTGGGGTTGGCACCCGAAGCACACAAGCGCATTTCCGCCCTCTCCAAAGGATACAAACAGCGCGTAGGCCTCGCCCAAGCCATCCTGCACGATCCAGAGTTGCTCATCCTCGACGAGCCCACGTCGGGCCTCGACCCACTCCAACTCAAAGACATCCGCACCCTCATCCGCTCTTTCGGAGAGAACCGGACCGTCATCCTTTCGACCCACATCATGCAAGAGGTCGAAGCCATGTGCGACCGCGTCATCATGATCAAGCAAGGTCGCATCATCGAAGACGCCCCCCTCGAAGACATCATGGCGCGCGGCGGACTTGAAGAGACCTTCAACGCCCTCGCGGGTTGAATACGAAGCGGCCCGCCCCCGAGGGAGCAGGCCGCTACTGAAATCTCTTCACGGCTATGGGTCAATGCTGCACCAGCACGCGGCTGCGCATCACACCCTCGTAAGTCCGCACCTCGAGCACGTAAACTCCGGTAGGCCAAGCATTGCATGGGACCTCCATGGTCTGAAGTCCGTTGGAGACCCAACGGCCGACCCACCGACCATCCATCGTCCGCACGACGGCCGATTCAATGCCGGCCTCCGCACGAATTCGGAAGATGTCCGCAGCGGGATTCGGGTAGACATCTAGAATCCGTTCCTGCTCGGCCACCACATTGATTGTCTGGCCCGGGAAAAGGATGTTGAGCACCAACTGCTGGCGCACCAGACCGTCCAAATCGATCATCAAGGTGTCGCAGTAAGTGGCAGTACACTCGAGGAGGTTGCCGACCATCTGCGTGACAGTCAGGCAGACTTCGTAGTTCCCTACCTCATCGTAGGTATGGGTTGGATTCGGCTCGTCAGACTCGTTGCCATCACCAAAGCTCCAGAAGTAGTAGGTGTCAGCCTCGGGCTCGTCCACATATGCGACGATGTTGTACGGCAGGGGCACACCATCCTCGTCGAGGGCCTGTTCGAATTCGAACTCGACCTCGCACTCGTTTTCGGCCTCCTGCTCTTCTTCTTCATCCTCCTCTTCTTCCTCGCCGTCTTCCTCATCTTCCTCATCCCACAAGTCCTCCAATTCTTCCAAGAGCATCTCGAGCTCCTCGCACGCCGCCTCACTTCCATCGGCGCAAGCCTCAATCAGTTCGAGCAAAGCGCACGCCGCCTCGACGTCAAAGTCTACTTCAAGGGTGTCAGCCGACGCGCAAATCTCTTCGAGCCACTCAATCAAAGCGTCCAACTCTTCATCATCGAACTCATCCTCATCACCATCCTCTTCCTCGTCGTCATCCTCTTCTTCGTCATCCTCTTCCTCATCGTCCTCATCCTCGTCATCCCAGCCATCCATCAAGTCCCCGATGTACATGTCGACCTCCTCACAGGCCGCCTCGTCGCCTTCGCTGCAAGCCTCAATCAGTTCCAGGAAAGCGCACGCCTCCTCGACATCAAAGTCCACTTCAAGGCTGTCACCCGACGCGCAAATCTCTTCGAGCCACTCGATCAAAGCATCGAGCTCTTCCTCGTCGAACTCGTCTCCTTCATCCTCTTCCTCGTCGTCCTCTTCCTCGTCGTCCTCTTCCTCTTCCTCCCAGCCATCCATCAGATCCCCGATGTACATGTCGACCTCCTCACAGGCCGCCTCGTCGCCTTCGTTGCACGCCTCAATCAGCTCCAGGAAGGCGCACGCCTCCTCGACATCAAAGTCCACTTCAAGGCTGTCTCCCGACGCGCAGATCTCTTCGAGCCACTCGATCAGTTCTGCCCAATCCTCACCATCCACCTCATCGTCATCGTCCCCTTCACAGTCGTCGAGATACTCGGAATTGGACACCCAGACGAAACTGAATGCCGAAGGAATGCAGGTGAAATTCTCACACGGGTCATCCGATACAACGAGTTCCTCATAAGGTCCGTAGATGTTACCAGCGTCATCCTCGCAGCCATTCTGGGCGGCCAACGAGAAGCACAAGGCAAAGAGAAAACTGAAGGAAGCGAGGCGCTTCCAAGACACAATGAATGGAACGGAGGTTAAACTCATGGCGAGACCAATTTCGGCGAATTCAAAGAAAAAAACCCGCTCCAGACAAACTCTCGGAACGCCCAAAAGGTTGTCCTTAAACACGAAAAAGCCCCGCCGAAGCGGGGCCTTTCCAAATGTTGATTCACTGTGTGAACCGCAGGGAAGCGCTTACATCATGCCCCCCATGCCACCGGCACCGGCAGCAGCAGCGGCTGCAGCAGCAGCTTCAGCAGGATCTTCCACATCAGCGATCACGCACTCCGTGGTGAGCACCATGCCACTGATGGACACAGCGTTCTCCAGTGCGACACGCGTCACTTTCGTAGGATCGATGACACCAGCGGTGTGCAGGTCCTCAAACACCTCAGTGCGGGCGTTATAGCCGAAGTCACCTTTGCCCTCGCGGACAGCGTTGACCACAACAGCGCCCTCACCGCCAGCATTGGCGACGATTTGACGAAGTGGCTCCTCAATGGCACGCATCACGATCTGCACGCCGGTCTCCTCGTCGTCGTTGACGGTCTCAACACCGGCGAGCACCTGGGAAGCGCGGATCAAAGCGGTACCGCCTCCGGGCACGATGCCCTCCTCGACAGCCGCACGGGTAGCGTGCAAAGCGTCGTCGACGCGGTCCTTCTTCTCCTTCATCTCGACCTCGGTCGCAGCACCCACGTAGAGCACGGCCACACCGCCGGCGAGCTTGGCAAGGCGCTCCTGGAGCTTCTCCTTGTCGTAGTCGCTGGTCGTGGTCTCAATCTGAGCCTTGATCTGCCCGATACGCGCTTCGATGCTGGCCTTTTCACCCACGCCATTGACGACGGTGGTGTTGTCCTTGTCGATGGTCACCTTTTCGGCGGAACCGAGGTCGGCGAGCGTGGCGTTCTCCAGCTTCAAACCGGTCTCCTCAGAGATCACGGTACCGCCGGTGAGGATGGCGATGTCCTGCAACATGGCCTTGCGGCGGTCTCCGAAACCGGGAGCCTTCACAGCAGCCACTTTCAAGGCACCGCGGATTTTGTTGACCACCAGCGTAGCGAGCGCCTCTCCATCCACGTCTTCGGCGATGATGAGCAGCGGACGACCGGTCTGCGCGCTCTTCTCGAGCACAGGCAGCAAGTCCTTCATGTTGCTGATCTTCTTCTCGAAGATGAGGATGTTGGGCGTCTCAAGCTCGGCCTCCATCTTGTCGGGATTGGTGACGAAGTAGGGGCTGAGGTAGCCGCGGTCGAACTGCATGCCCTCGACGGTCTTGACCTCGGTCTCGGTGCCCTTGGCCTCCTCGACGGTAATCACACCTTCGTT
>JBDQOI010000010.1:12144-12632 GCA_040261275.1 Flavobacteriales bacterium
CGCCTGGGCGATGAGCGCTCCGATGGTGCTGTCGTTGTTGGCAGAAACTGTGGCGACCTGCTCAATCTTACTGATGTCGCTGCCCACCTCACGGGAGATGTTGCGCAACTCAGCGACCAACGCCTTCGTGGCCTTGTCCATGCCCCGCTTGAGGTCCATGGGATTGGCACCGGCGGCCACATTGCGGAGGCCGGCGTTGATCATGGCCTGGGCGAGGACCGTGGCGGTGGTGGTGCCGTCACCGGCAACATCAGCCGTCTTGGAGGCCACTTCCTTGACCATCTGGGCACCCATGTTTTGGATGGGGTCCTTCAGCTCGATTTCCTTGGCAACAGAGACACCGTCCTTGGTGACGGTAGGTGCGCCAAACTTCCTGTCGATGACCACGTTGCGGCCCTTGGGACCAAGCGTGACCTTCACGGCGTTGGCCAGGGCGTCGACGCCGGCCTGCAGCTCCTTGCGGGCCGCTGTGTCAAAGGTGATTTCCT
>JBDQOI010000010.1:12642-72680 GCA_040261275.1 Flavobacteriales bacterium
GTTGAATGATTTGTTGGGTTAATTTCAATGGGTTCAGAGCACGGCGAGAATATCACTCTCGCGCATGATCATGTACTCCTCGTTTTCGAGAGAGAGCTCGGTGCCGGAATACTTTCCGTACAAAACGGTATCGCCGACCTTGACGGTCATGGGCTCGTCCTTCTTGCCGTCACCTACAGCCACGACGGTGCCTTTCTGGGGCTTCTCCTTCGCGGTGTCAGGGATGATGATTCCGCTGGCGGTTGTCTCCTCCGCTGCGGCGGGCTCGACCACCACGCGGTCGGCCAGGGGCTTAATGTTTACAGACATGTTGTGAACGGTTGATGGTAATAGTTATGCTTTGCCTGTGGCGCGAAGCAGATTGCGAATGTCGTGCCACTTCCTCACGGGGATGACAACCCTGACAAAAAGGACAGTGGACCTGACAAAATGGGGACTCTCCAACAAAAAAAATGTCAGCCCGCTGACAGGCTGACATTTCTTTGAGAAGTCGAACTCTTCGTTATTCCGCTGGTGCGGCCTGCTCCAGAGGAGCCGCAGCTTCAGTGGGGGTAGGCGCTACAAATTCTTCCTCTTCAAATCCCCCCGTGCTGGCCGCACCTTTTGAGAAAGCTCCGGTCGCACCGATGCACAAGACAAACAAAGCCACAGTGAGGTACCATGTGGACTTCTCCAGAAAATCCGTAGTGCGCTGAACGCCCCCAATTTTTCCGGCAGACTCGAATCCGGAAGCCAAACCTGTGCCCTTCGGGTTCTGAACAAGGATCACCGCACCCAACAAAATGGCGATGATCAGGATGAGTACGAGAAGAATGTAACCCATGATGTCAGTTTGTATTGTTCTTCAATCCTTCGGAAACCAAGGGATGACAAGAGTTTTCAGTCATCCGCCCCTTTGCGTCCGAGCTTTTTGGATTGGGCGGCAAAATAAACGCTTTTCTCCGGGTATTTCAAGGCCAACAGCTTATAAGCGCGCCGCGCCCGTCCAATCTGCCCTTGGACCGCATAAATCCGGGCCATGGTTTCCGTGATGAGCGAAGCATCTTCGACCAAACTTTCCTTCGCCAATTCCTTGACCGAAGTGTGTTCCAATTCGGGTCGAACGGGGCCAATGGTAGGTTCATTCCGGATGAACAGGTCAATGAGGGCAGCCTGTTGATCCAACCCTGCTGCATCCGAGGGCAATTCAGGAGAAAAGTCCATCACCTCCTCCATCTTCTCGGCCGACCGGCGCAACATTTCGGACGGCATTCGCGATTCCGCCACTTCCGCGAACCCGGTTACCTGACTGCGCTCGTAAGCCCATCGCGCCAAAGGCGACAGCTGCGCCACATCGACATTGGCAATGGGCTTGACCTCCTGCTGGGAATCGCGAACCCCACCCTTGCCGTGGACCTCATTTTCCGACTCCGACACGGATTCGGAACGCTTTTCCTGGCGCACCTCATCCAATTCGCGCTCGATGCTGCGTTCAATGGCCCCCAGAACCACTTCCCGGGCCAGTGTGCCCTCTTCCGGCACATCCACCTTGGGCCGGGGCGATTCTGCTTCTTCCTCTGGATCTTCCCCTCCCTCGGTTTGCGGTGTCACATCCCCTGCCCGCTCTTCGCCATCCTGCCCCTCGTGGTCCGCGCCTTTGTCATCCAACGGATTTTCCTCTGGGTGCCATTTCCATTTCAAAGCGTCCTCCACTTCGGGTTCCAAGGCTTCCACAGCCCGGGCAAAAGAGGCAATTTCCGCCTCGATTCCCGCTCTGAACATGAGATCAAACAAGCGTCCGGGCGCCGCGGAAAACACCGCAGCCTGGGCCAAACAATCCGCCGCAGACAGCGAACGCGTCTCCCTCGATGTCTTGGCCCGAAGCATGCGCCCCGCACCGAAAGCCGGATAGGCGGCAACCCACTGGTCCAATCGGTCATCCCAACCTTGCCAATTGGTGCTGGGAACAGCGTCGTTTCCGCCGCGCACCGCGTCCAGCAAATCTTTCAATTCAAGGGGGTCGGTCCGTTCCGTCATCGTATCGCAATATGGGAATTCACCAATTGCCCAAGCTGGCATTGAACACCTCTTGCGTCAATTGCCCATTGATCTCCTCCACCAACTCCTGTTCTACGTCAAACAGGTCACTGGTCGCGGGAAAGTCAGCGAATCGACTGAAGGTGCGTTCAAAATCGAGGGAGGGGTCCAAGGTGTGTTCGTAGCGCAATTGGACTTGCATGGTCAATCGGTTCTGCGAAGCCACCTCTTGACCTCCCGCAACGGCACTCGTGCTCACATCATAGCCGACGATCCGGCCACTGAAACGCAAATCGCCCCCTTCCGCCACCCAGCGCAAGGTGCTTTGCCGTTGAATCATGTCTTTCAGCGCTTCGGTAAATTGTTGCCCCACCTCCGGCCCCGCCAAGGGCGCCACGGGCGTGAAATAATCCACAGAAAATGTCTGGGCACCCCCGGTCTGCGCTCCGTAGGGCGTGTAGATCCCGCATCCCCAGGCAGTGGTGAGCAGGGTCAACACCACCGATCCCAGCCACAAGGCGTTCCCAGACCGCTTCATTTCAACCCGAATTCCTTGATTTTGCGGTACAAGGTGCGCTCGGATATACCGAGCTCCTCGGCCGCTTGTTTCCGCCGGTTCCTGTGCTTGACCAATGCCCGTTGAATCAACTCCCTCTCGCTGTCCATAAGAGACAACGACTCCTCCACTTCCTGCGACTCGTCGTAACCGTTGTCAGCGGCTTCATCCACATTCGTACCCCAGCCCTCATCTGCGCCTGTCCGTTCCGGAATCCTCAGGATGTCCGTCCCCTCTCGCTCCCCGAATACCCGGTTCACAAGCGACTGGTCTTCTCTGGAGCCCGCATCGATTCGGCCCTCCTGAATCATTTTTAAAACCAATGATTTGAGGTCATTCAGATCCGACTTCATCTCAAAGAGAAGCTTGTACAGGATCTCCCGCTCGTTCATTCCAGGACCTGCTCCATCCGCGCCATCCCGGGGAAGGGTGGCCAAATCGCGTCGCGGCAATTCCGGCAGGTAATCCAGCAGTCGATCGGCATCCACAGTGCGGTCCGTCTCGATGGCACTGATTTGCTCGGCGATATTTTTCAGCTGGCGGACGTTGCCGGGCCAGGGATAGCGCTGCAACAATTCCACTGCTTCGGGCCCTAGGCGGATCGGCGGCATGTGGTGCCTTTCACTGAAATCTCCTGTGAACTTGCGGAAGAGCAAATGGATATCCTCTCCCCGCTCCCGGAGGGGTGGAAGGAGCAAGGGCACTTGGTTCAATCGATAGAAAAGGTCCTCCCGGAACTTTCCAGCACCCATCGCCTTGTCAAAGTCGAGGTTGGTTGCCGCCACCACCCTCACATCGGTCTTGCGCACCTTCGAGGAACCCACGCGCATGTACTCGCCCGTCTCCAATACCCTGAGGAGCCGCGCCTGCGTCGCCATGGGCAATTCCCCTACCTCATCGAGAAAAATCGTCCCCCCATCCGCTTCTTCGAAATAGCCCTTGCGCGCTTCATGCGCTCCCGTAAAGCTGCCCTTTTCGTGCCCGAACAATTCGGAATCAATGGTGCCCTCAGGAATGGCGCCGCAATTCACGGCGATGTAATTCCCGTGCTTCCGGGCGCTGTTGTGGTGAATGATCTTCGGCAGCGCCTCCTTTCCCGTACCCGACTCACCACGCACCAGAACCGTAATGTCCGCTGGAGCCACCCGCGCGGCCGTGGCGAGGGCGCGCTCCAAACCGGGACTGTTGCCCACGATTCCGAATCGGCTCTTTAAAGACTGCAGGTTCATGCGATGTACCCGGCCTCTTGCGCTTCGGCCTCTGCGATGCGTTCGCCCCGCAATGTCACCGATGTGTGGTCGGTGGTGCGGACATAAACGTATTGACCCGGCTCGGCGTCGCCCTTCGGGAATACGATCACGCTGTTGTAGGTGTTTCGCCCCTGGAATTCCTCGGCATTCTTCTTGGATGGGCCTTCAACCAAAACGCGGAAGACCTTGCCGCATTGGGATGCCGTGCGCTCGCGGCTGTGCTCCTGCTGCAGGGCAATGATCTCCGACAGTCGCCGTCCCTTCTCTTCCTCCGGCACATCGTCCTCGAACTTCCGCTCTGCGAGGGTGCGGGGGCGCTCGCTGTACTTGTACATGTACGCCATCTCGTAGCGCACCTCCTTCATCAGGGAAAGGGTCTCCTCGTGTTCCTCCTTCGTCTCACCACAGAAACCGGCGATGACATCGGTACTGATGGCACAATCGGGCATGATGCGACGGATGGCCGCAATGCGGTCGAGGTACCATTCCCGGGTGTATCCGCGGTTCATCCGCTTCAGCACATCACTGTGGCCGGATTGGACCGGCAGGTGGATGTACTTGCAGAGATTGACCTTGCGCGCCATCACCTCAAGCACTTCATCGGTCATGTCCTTCGGATGCGAAGTGGAGAAGCGCACCCGCAAATCAGGATCGACATCCGAGACCAAATCCATCAGCTGGGCAAAGCGCACCACGGGCTGCTTCTCGTCCTTGACATTGCCTTTGGCATCCACGTTCCACTTGTACGAATCCACGTTCTGGCCGAGCAAGGTCACCTCGCGATAGCCTTTGGCGAACAGGTCACGCGCCTCGGCCACGATGCTTTGAGGATCCCGGCTGCGCTCCCTTCCGCGGGTGAAAGGCACGACGCAGAAGCTGCACATGTTGTCACAGCCCCGCATGATGGAAATGAAGGCCGCCACTCCTTTGTCGTCGAGGCGAACCGGTTGGATTTCGGCGTAGGTCTCCTCGCGGCTGAGCAACGTGTTGACGGCTTTTTGCCCACCTTCGACCTCGTCCACCAGACGAGGGAGGTCGCGGTAGGCATCGGGTCCAACCACGAGGTCCACCAGCTTCTCCTCCTCGAGAAGCTGGTCACGCAGCCGCTCCGCCATGCACCCGAGGATGCCCACTTTCAATTTCGGGTTTTTACGCTTACCTCCCTTGAGGTGCTGCAGCCGATGGCGGATGCGCTGCTCCGCATTGTCGCGGATCGAACACGTATTGAGCAAAATGAGATCCGCCTCTTCCTGGTTCCGCGTAGTGGCATAGCCGGCATCGGTCAGGATGCTCGCCACAATCTCGCTGTCGCTGAAATTCATTTGGCAGCCATAGCTCTCGAGGTACAGCTTCCGCCCTCCTTCTTTGCCTGAACGGGGACCTACGGCCTCGCCCTGACGCTGCTCATCAATCGTGTGGTTGCCGGGTCTCATGCAGAAAAATCAAACGGTGAAGGACAAAACTAGGCCCAAACCTGACAACGTGTCAGTTCTGCATCGCCAAAATTTCTCCCGCCTACGGCGTAGCGTGACGTAACCAAATCGTCACATGACAAGTAGACCCCTGCCGCATCGGAAACCCAAACTTTGTCTTTTCCTTTGCCGACCCAATCCGCTAAAACATGGGCAAGAACCTTGTCATCGTAGAGTCGCCAGCTAAGGCGAAGACCATAGAGGGATACCTCGGAGGCGACTATGTCGTACGCTCCAGTTATGGGCACATCCGGGATTTGCCGGGTGGACAATTGGCCGTGGACGTGGACAATGGGTTTGCCCCTACCTACGAGCTCACCGCAGACAAGGGCCGCTTCAGCGAACTGAAGAAGCTCGCCAAATCTGCTGAGATCGTCTGGCTTGCGACGGATGAGGACCGCGAGGGAGAAGCCATCAGTTGGCACCTTCAGGAAGCCCTCCAGCTTCCCGAACAAAAGACCAAGCGCATCGTCTTTAGCGAGATCACGAAGAACGCCATCCTCAAGGCCATTGAGACCCCGCGGGAGGTCAACATGCCGCTGGTCATGGCGCAGCAGGCCCGAAGGGTGCTCGACAGGCTCGTCGGCTACGAACTCTCTCCCGTCCTCTGGAAAAAAGTGCGGCCCTCTCTCTCCGCAGGGCGGGTTCAAAGTGTGACGGTTCGCCTCATTGTGGATCGGGAGCGCGACATTCTCGCCTTCCAGCCCGAGGGATATTATAAGGTGTCTGCGCAGCTCGCCACCGATGGCCAAGGCTTCAAAGCCGAACTCAACAAGCGCATCGGCACCCCGGAAGTGGCGGAGGACATCCTGAAAGCCGCCCACGCCGCCCAGCTGAAGGCCGACCGGGTCGAACGCAAGCCGACAAAAAGGAAGCCTACCGCTCCCTTCACCACCTCCACCCTGCAGCAGGAGGCAGCCCGGAAACTGGGCTACAGTGTATCGAGGACCATGCAGGTGGCCCAGCGTCTTTACGAAAGTGGCCGCATTACCTACATGCGTACCGACTCAACCAACCTTTCCGATGTAGCGCTGGACGGTGCGAAGGAACACATTGTCGGCACCTACGGCGAGCAATACCACGAACTCCGCACCTTCAAGACGAAGAAAGCCGGAGCCCAAGAAGCCCACGAGGCCATCCGCCCGACGGACATGGGCCGCACGGAGGTCTCCGGTGAGTCTGATGAGCAGCGCCTGTACCAGTTGATTTTCAAGCGGACGCTCGCAAGCCAGATGGCCGACGCCATCATCGAGAAAACCACCGTCGACATTCACATCCCGGGACGCGAGGAGATGCTCGTAGCCCGTGGAGAGGCCATCCAATTCGATGGCTTCATGAAGATTTACCTCGAGGGATCGGACGAAGAAAAAGAAGAGCGCGGCATGCTCCCCCGCATGGAACAAGGCGCAGCCCTGGACCTCAAGGCCATGACGGCCACCGAGCGGTTCACCAAACCCACCGCCCGATTCAGTGAGGCTGCGCTGGTCAAAAAGCTGGAGGAGCTCCAGATTGGTCGTCCCTCTACCTACGCTTCTACCATCGCCACCATCCAAAAGCGGGGTTATGTGGTAAAGGAAGACCGCGAGGGCTCGGAGCGCGAATACCGCTCATTGACCCTTCAGGAAGACGGCACGGTGCGCTCCGATATGGAAAAGGAAATGGCGGGGTCGGAACGCAACAAGATGTTCCCCACGGACATCGGCAACGTCGTCACCGACTTCCTGCAGAAGCACTTCCCGTCCATCATGGATTTCCAGTTCACCGCCAAGGTCGAGCAGGAATTCGACGACATCGCCGCCGGCAAAGACGACTGGCAACGCATGGTGAAGGCGTTCTACACCCCCTTCAATGCGCAAATCCTCGATACCACGGAAAATGCGGATCGCGAGAGCGGCGAGCGGGAGTTGGGGGTGGATCCCGCCACAGGAAAAATGGTACTGGTGCGGATTGGGCGCTATGGCCCCCTCGCCCAGATCGGCGCCCCCGATGACGAAGAGAAGCGGTTCGCCTCATTGCTCAAAGGCCAAACCCTGGAAGGCATCACGCTCGAGGAAGCCCTTAAGCTGTTCGAGCTGCCGCGTGACCTCGGCACCTTTGAAGACAAGAAGGTCGTGGCCGCCATCGGTCGCTTCGGCCCCTATGTGCGCCACGATGGGAAATTCGTCAGCATCCCGAAGGACAGCGAGTACACGCCTTATGACATCCCGCTCGACTACGCCATGGAGATGATCAAAGCCAAGCGCGAGGCCGATGCCAAAGCACTGCTGAAGACTTTTGATGAGGATCCCGACACCCGCATCATCATGGGGCGCTGGGGACCTTACATCAAGGCGGGCAAGGACAACGTAAAGATTCCCAAAGGCGAAGAAGTCGACAACATCGATTGGGCCCGGGTCCAAGAATTGAAGGAGGGAATCATCAAGGCTTTTGCGGAGGATTCCGCTTGGACCATCCGCTTGAAAGGCCGCCAGTACTACCTGGTCACCGAGAAGAAGTCCGTGCGCATTCCAGTCGGCGAGAAAATCCTCGAGATGGATTGGAGCCGGGCTCAGGAAATCATCAAGGGAAAGGCGAAAAAGTCCACCAAGGGGGCAAAAAAGACCTCATCCTAGCGGCTAGCTTGCCGTCATGGAATCGATCTTCGATTGGGTCGAGCCGACCGAGGCGGGTTTGTTCGATATCTCTGACGGCGTAGACCGCCTGCGGGATGTATTGCGTATCCATCGTTCCGGAGAACGTCCGGATCTGGAGGGCTGTGTTGCCGCGCTGGTAGGCGTTATGGACCGAAGGGGGAGTGCGGATGGGGCCGAGACAGACCGGGCAGCGGAGTGGGTGCGCAGCAAGCTGTACGCATTGACCGTCATGGACCGCGTCGCCCCCGTGGCGGACATCGGCAACATCTCCGCCGGCCAACGCCCGGAAGACACCATGGCGGCACTGGATGTGGTTTGCCAGGAACTCATGTCACGCGGCATCATCCCTGTGGTGATCGGAGGCGCGCACAGCCTCACCTATCCAATGTACAAGGCTTTCGCTCCTCAGAAACGCCCCATCAACGTCAGCGTGATCGACGCGGAAATTGACTTTGGAGGAGACCCCCAGCAAACCGACGGAAGCAATTGGCTGAACCAGCTCATTCTTCCAGAAGGGGGCCACCTGTTCGACCTGAGCACTTTGGGACACCAACGCTACCTGGTGGACGGGGACAGCCTCCAGCTTATGGCGAAGATGCACTTTGACAATGTCCGCCTGGGCATGCTGCGCAGCAACCTGACTGCAGCTGAACCCATCCTGCGGGATTCCGACCTCGTTTCCTTTGATCTGGGGAGTGTGCGAACGTCCGATCATCCCGCGTCACCCAAGGTTCATCCCAACGGATTGACAGGAGAGGAATTCTGCCAGCTGGCGCGCTACGCGGGATACAGTGATCGGCTTTCCGCTGTGGGCTTCTTTGAACACGACCCGTCTCGGGATGGCGATGGCCGAGGAGGGCAGCTTGTTGCCGAGGCTATCTGGTGCTTCCTCGAAGGAGTAATGCACCGCATGAAAGATCATCCGCGGGGCCCCATTGACGATTACCTGCAATACCGCGTGGTACTCGAAGACGAAGACCACGAAGTCGTCTTTTACAAAAGCCCGCGCAGCGATCGATGGTGGATGGACATTCCCACGCCCGGTTCCGGCAACCGCAAAGGGCGCATTCTTCTGGTCCCCTGCTCCTATGAAGAATACCAAGCTGCTGCCTCCGGGCAATTACCGGATCGATGGTGGCGCACCCAGCAGAAGCTGTCATAAGCACGCACCGTCGGGATCAGAGCTGTCCTGCACATTCGCGTTCAAGCGCCGATGTCTGAATTTCAACCTATTCACACGAAATCCACGACAAGAGGGGGATAATGCGGTTTGCAGGCGCAATGCTGACTCAATTTCGGTATATTAGCCGCCCACCTTCCGGTGGTAATAGCAAGGAACCGTTTGAAAATCAGCTGATTGGAATGAATCGCCATCTGCTCACCCTGTCTGCCCTTCTGTTTGGCCTCACCGCGTTGGCCCAACAAGACCCGCAGCTTACTCAATTCTATCAGGACAGACTGTCCTTCAATCCTGCTTTCGCCGGAGCGGAGCGCCTGCAGTATGTCAACGCGTTCTATCGCGACCAATGGAACGGTTTGGAGACGAATCCCAACACCACCCTCTTCCAATACAGCGGAAGACCCGGATTCATTCCCGGCGGCATTGGATTGAGCTTCTTTCAGGACGAATTGGGCCAAGAGCAGAATACCGTTGTGAAACTGGCTTACGCCTATCACATGGAGCCCGATGCCAATGGTGGAATCTTGAGTTTGGGCCTTGCGGCCAACTACATGGGCAAAACCTTGGGCAGCGATTGGATCTACATCGACGAGGGTGACGCTGTCATTCCCCAGAATGAAAAGAGCGGCACCACAGTAGATGCGGACTTGGGTGTCATGTACCGCGTGCCCGGAAGCTATTATGCGGGCGTGAGCACCACCCGACTTGCTGCAACTGATTTGAAGGACCTCAATGTGAGCAGTGTGCGGCACATTTACGTGCAAGCAGGCTATGAACAGGGATTGGGTGATGGTTCGCTTCGCCTCCGCTCCCACCTTTTGGCCAAGACGGACCTGAACGCGACTACTGTGGACATTCACGCCAATGTTCTGTGGAACGACTTGCTCTACGGCGGTCTGTCCTTCCGTCCCGGCGATGCTGTGGCGCCCGTGCTCGGATTCGAATATGGAACCACAAAAAATGAGAAGCTGAGCCGCTCGGAGCAGATTTTCCGGTTTGGCTATAGCTACGACGCGACGGTAAGTGAGCTGTCCAACTACAGCAGTGGCTCACACGAAATTTTTGTCTCGTACATGTTCAATTTCGAACGCATTCCGATGCAGACCCGTCATGTAAATCCGAGGTTCCTCTGAACCAAAGACACGAAACGACGAAACCTGCACGTTGATTCTACCGTACTGTAGGGAATCTGCAAGCCCCAAGTACGGAACGGAATACGTTCGACAAAGGATAGAAACCATGAGAAACGCTGCGATTATCGCCTTTTGTGCCATCGCATTGGCAGGCTGCTACGGCGGCCCTGCTGGTGAGCTGGTTGGCGTGTACCCGCGGGAGGATTGGGTGCAAGTGAATCCCTATGGGATGAACTACATCCACTACGGATCCTTCACCATGGGCCCAAGTGACCAGGACGTGCCATACGCCCTAACCGCGCGGTCCAAGACGGTGACCATTCCCGCCTTTTACCTCGACATCCACGAGATCTCGAACAACGAGTATCGGCAATTCGTGTACTGGGTTCGCGATAGCCTTTTTCGAGATGCCCTACAAGAAAACGACTTCGAAGAGTACTTCTCTACGGAGGATGCCCAAGGAAGGGAGCTTGACCGTTTCATCAACAAGGGCTATGTCCTGAATTGGGACGAGCCCATCGATTGGGACAACGAAGACATCTTCGATGCCCTTTACGACGAGTTCTTCTACCAGGGGTCAGACCGCTTCTATGACCAGAAGCAATTGGACACCCGCAAGCTCAATTTCAAGTACTTCTGGATCAACCTCCAGGCAGCGGCGAACAAAAGCGGTCTAGACTACGAGATGAATGAGCCCAATCAATTGGGGCAGTTGTACAGCATCCGCGGCCACAGCGACCGCGCGCAATTCGTAATCGAGGAGAACACCAATGTCTACCCGGACACCCTCTGCTGGATTCGCGACTTCACTTATGGCTTCAACGAGCCGTTGACAGAGACCTATTTCTGGCATCCCGCCTACGACGATTACCCGGTAGTTGGGGTGACTTGGGGTCAAGCCCGTGCATTCAATGCCTGGAGGACCCAACTGTTGTCCACTTGGAAGCGTCAGAATGGCGAAACCATGGTACAGAAATTCCGTCTTCCAAGCGAAGCCGAATGGGAATTCGCAGCACGCGGTGGTCTGGATCTCGCCCCCTTCCCTTGGGGAGGACCCTACATCCGCAACATCTACGGTTGTCCCCTGGCCAACTTCAAGCCCATGCGGGGAGACTATGTTGAAGACGCGGGCTGCCACACCGTTCCCATCGAGAGCTACAGCCCGAACGATTACGGGTTGTACCAAATGTCCGGCAATGTGTCAGAGTGGACGAATACCGCCTTTGACGAGACCGTTTATGACTTCAGCCACGACATGAGCCCTGAATATGAATACAACGCCAAGGCCGACGACCCCCCCAGCCTCAAGCGTAAGGTTATTCGCGGCGGAAGCTGGAAGGACATTGGATACTATTGTCAAACAGGTACGCGTTCCTTCGAATATCAGGACACAGCAAAGGCCTACATCGGTTTCCGCAGTGCCATGAGCTACCTCGGCCGAGGCAAAAACGTAGACCCGGAAGACTTCAACTAATCCCCTTCACCTCTCTGGACGAATGAGAAGCGCATGAAACCCGCTTCGGTCCAACCCACATCAATACCTGCGAGAAAATGGCAAAGAAGACAAACAACAAGCCGAAGAAGAAAAAGAGCGGCGGCGGAATCGGCGGAAAGGCATGGAAGTCCTTCATGGCCAAACTTTACGGTTGGGGAGCGGCTATCGTAATCGTAGGAGCACTGTTCAAGATTGAACACTGGGAGGGTGCATCCGAAATGTTGATCGTTGGACTCGGAACAGAGGCCTTCATCTTTTTCATGTCCGCCTTTGAACCTCCCCACAAGGAACCCAAGTGGGAGTTGGTGTACCCGGAACTGGCGGATGATGAAGCCGAATCTGGTCCCAAGAAGCCCGTGGACCAACTGGACGACATGTTGAAAGAAGTGGGAGTGGACAATGCTGTCCTTTCCAGGTTGGGAGATGGCATGCGGCACTTGGGTGAGCAGGCCTCCCAATTGAGCGAGGTCACTGACGCGGCTGCCGCGACCAGCGAATATGGAGGTGCCCTGAGAACCGCCACGGAACAGGTGAATGGTTTGACCGACACCTACTCTCAAGTGAGCGAATCCCTTACGGGCTTGTCCGCCAACAAAGAAATGGGGGTTGCCGCGGGAGAACAACTCCAGAAGATGAATGAGAACCTCGGCAGCTTGAACGGAATGTACGAGTCCCAATTGGCCCAAATGGAAACGAGCCGTCAACTGTTCGATGGAATGGGTGCCTTGGTCCAAAACCTTACCGACAGCGTGGAGGACACCAAAAAGTACAAGGAGAACATCGCTGAGCTATCCAGCAACCTGGAAGCCTTGAATACGGTGTATGCCAACATGCTCAACGCCATGGGCAGCTCGCGCAGCTGATTCCATCCTGACCTAGAACAAGCATTATGGCAGGAGCGAAGGAAACGCCACGTCAGAAGATGATCGGGATGATGTACCTCGTCCTGACCGCTCTGTTGGCGCTCAACATATCCAAGGAAATCCTCAACGGTTTCGTCAAAGTGGAGAACGGACTCCGCAAGACCGACCAAACCGTTCAGAGCAAGTCCAGGGAAACCATGCTGGAATTCGAGGCCAAGTTCCTCCAGGACCAGCAAAAGGTGAAGCCTTACTACGATGCCGCCAAGGACATCGATTCCAAGGCCAATGAACTGTACGATCACATCACGCAGCTCAAGGCCAACATCATGGCTGTCGCCAGCGGCGAACGCGACGTGGTTGACGCAGGCGGTGATCTTTCCAAGTACATCGCACAGGACAAAATGTCCCGCCGCGACACGGTGCTCAATATCAAATTCCTCGAGAAGAAGGACGAGTATCAAGAAATCACGGCTTACCTCGTAGGAGGAGAGCCAAGTGACCCTCAAGATGGTCCCTTCACCGCCAAGGAGCTCAAACAAAAACTCCTGGCCTTCAAGGATGAGTTAAAGGGTGTGGCCTTCACGGATTTCGTAGGGAACCGTTTCGAAGTATCTCCTGGCTTGAAAGCTTCTTTCGATCAGACTTTCGTCTACGAAAGGGAAATGGAGGACGGAAATGAAGTGCTGTGGGAAGCGGCCAATTTCTTCGACGTCCCGATTGCAGCCGTCATTCCCATTCTCTCCAAGCTTCAGATTGACATCGAGAACGCCAAGTCCAACCTCATGACCGAGCTGATCGCCGGAATTGAGGGCAAAAGCTACAAGTTCACCAACTTGATGCCCTTGGTTGTACCGGAAAGCAATTACATCCTCCGCGGTGACAGCTTCCGTGCAAGCGTTTTGCTCGCCGCCTTTGATGCCACCAACAGTCCGGACATTTTTGTGGACGACAGGGAATTCAATGGGCGCGACAGCGCGCTTTTGGCGTACAACGACAAAACTCCTTTGACCATGGAAGGTGGACTAGGAAAGCTGCGCATTTCCACTCGAGGCATGAGTCTGGGAGAGCGCAACTACAAAGGTCTCATCCGCTTTCAAGGACCCGATGGCAACATCGGTGACTACCCGTTCTACACCCCGGAATTCACTGTTGCTGAACCTGCGCTTGTCGTGAGTCCCACGAAGATGAACGTATTCTACCGCGGGGTTCCGAATCCCGTCGAGATTTCGGTCCCAGGTGTCAGCAGTGACAAGCTCGATGTACGCATCACGGGAGGACACAGCATCAAACCCGATGGTGATACTTTCATCGTAAGCCCCGGACAAGGCGAAAATGCAGAAATCGTTGTGACCGCTACCATGCCCGACGGCAGCAAAAAAACGCTACCCGGTCGTGAGTTTCGCGTGAAGCGCATTCCCGATCCCTCTCCTCGATTCGCCGGTAAGTCGCCAGCCGACAAAACCATCACGAAAGTCTTGCTGGAAAACGCGCCTTCCGTCGGAGCCCTTATGGAGAATTTCGACTTCGACGTAGTGGTGAAGGTGAAGCGCTTCAATGTCACCGTCACAAAAGGTGGCACTTTTGTAGAGCAGAGTTCAAGCTCCAACATGGTGACATCCAACATGAAAGAACTTTTCCGGTCGGTTGGCCGCGGTTCGGTTGTCTATATTGAAGACATCGTTGTCTCCATGCCTGATGGCACGGAGCGCGCGTTGCCCACCATGAAACTCAAAGTGATCTGATCATGATGAAGACTGCACGACATCTTGCGCTGACGATGCTGACCCTGTGGGTCTGCATTCCTGGGGACGCCCAAGTTCAAACCGTTCTGGACGGTGCGTATATCAAGGAAACCAACTTGACCAAGCGCGTCATTCCATATCCTCATCTTCGCGAGGCGGACGTGATGTACGTGCGGCGGATTTGGCAGGACATAGATCTGCGACAGAAAATCAACCAAATGTTCTACTTCCCGGTCGATCCCATCGAGGACCGGAAGAACCTCTTTGACGTGATTCGTTATGCCCTGGAGGTGGAGGGATCCTTGACAGCGTATGGAACAGGTCCTGCCGGAGATGATGATGAGTTCCGATACCCCCTGAACGGGTCCCAAGTGGACTCCATGTTGAATCCCATCGTCATCATCCCACAGTTCGATAATGTAACCGGCGAAGTCATTGGTTCGATGGAGGCACAAACGACCATCAACAGTCAAGACATCGTGCGCTACCGACTGAAGGAAGATTGGGTCTGGGACCGGCAGCGAAGCCAACGGCATACCCGCATCATTGGTATTGCCCCCATCATCGAAAAGAAGGACGACGAGGGCAACTCGCAAGGTCTCGCCCCCCTCTTCTGGCTATACTATCCTGAGTGCCGCTATGTTTTCGCAAATGCAGAGTGCTACAATTACGAGAACGACGCCCAACGTCGGACGTTTGAGGAAATCTTCCAGAAGCGCTACTTCTCGAGTTACATCATCAAAGAGACCAACGTCTTCAACCGCAGTATCTCCGATTATGCGCAAGGCCTTGACGCCTTGTTGGAGTCTGAACGCATCAAGGATGAGCTCTTTACCATTGAGCACGACCTCTGGCATTACTGAGCCATCGTCCTGAAAGAACCCCGAGAAACGCCCACCTTTGTGGGCGTTTTTCATTGCCCAATACACCCCCATGCTCAACCTGAATCAGATTGGCGTCCATTTCGGAGAGCGCACCCTCTTTGAAAACATTTCGCTGGCCATAGGAGGAAGGGACCGCGTCGGTCTGGTCGGACGCAATGGCGCCGGAAAATCCACTTTGCTCAAGATCATTGCGGGTGTCCAAAATGCCAGCGAAGGGAACGTCAGTACACCCAAGGAATACCGCATCGGCTACCTCGCCCAGGAAATGGAACACAACGAGGAGGCCACCGTCATTGAAGAAGCCCAGTCCGCCTTTGCCGCCTACCAGGAACTCGAAGCAGAAATCGAGCGGGTCTCGAATGAAATTGCCCAACGCACGGACTATGAGAGCGAAGGCTATACCCACCTCATCGACCGCCTGACCGAGGCCAACGATCGCCTCGCTCTCATGGGCACAGGTGCCAAAGAGGAACAAACCCAACGCGTGCTGCAAGGCCTCGGCTTTCGGCCGGAGGACATGCACCGCAAGATGCACGAGTTCAGCGGCGGATGGAAGATGCGCGTTGAATTGGGCAAGCTGCTCCTCGTGGCCCCGGACTTGCTCCTGCTTGACGAGCCCACCAATCACCTCGACATCGAGTCCATCGAGTGGCTGGAAGGGTTTCTCAAAAATTATCCTGGCGCCATGGTCCTCATCTCTCACGACCGAACTTTTCTGGACAACGTGACCGACCGTACCGTGGAAATCACTTCCGTCCGCGTTCACGATCACAAGGCGTCGTACAGCAAGTACATGGCATGGCGCGAGGAAGAATTCGCCCGTCAGGAGCAAGCTGCCAAGCAGCAACAAAAAGACATCGCCCACACGGAAGAGCTGATCAACAAGTTCCGGGCGAAGAAAAACAAAGCCGCATTCGCCCAGAGCCTCATCAAGAAGCTCGACAAGATGGAGCGCATAGAAATCGACCAGTTCGAGAATGCGGAAATGCGGTTCCGATTCCCCCCTGCTCCACGGGCCGGAAAGGTTGTGGTTGAAGCCAAGGGACTCGCCAAACGGTTCGACGACCTCGAGGTTTTCCACGACGTCGACCTCATGATCGCCCGACAGGACAAGGTGGCCCTCGTCGGAAAGAATGGAGCGGGGAAGACCACGCTGACCCGCATCCTGCTCGGCGAACTGGAGGGCGATGGTCAGTGTTCGCTCGGGCACAACGTTGACGTGGGCTACTACGCCCAGAACCAGAGCGACGAGCTCGACGGTAGCCTCACCGTCTTCGAAACCATCGACAACGAGGCCGAAGGAGAGGTGCGCAAAAAAGTCCGGGCCCTGCTCGGCGCCTTCCTGTTCAGCGGCGAAGACGTGGACAAGAAGGTCAGGGTATTGTCCGGAGGTGAAAAGGCCCGCCTTGCCTTGTGCAAACTCCTCTTGCACCCCTACAACCTCTTGGTCCTCGACGAGCCTACAAACCACCTCGACATGAAGGCCAAGGACGTACTCAAGCAAGCCTTGATGCATTTCGATGGCACCCTCATCGTCGTCTCTCACGACCGCGACTTCCTGACCGGCTTGACAGAGCTCGTCTACGAGGTCACTCCCGCAGGGCTGCGCCAATACATTGGTGACATCCAACAGTTCCTCATCGAGAAGCGATCAGACACCATCGCCGCTTACGAAGCAGGGCGCAGCGATCACCCCGGCGGAAATCCAGGCGGCAAGGACACCCAAGAAAAGACCAAAGCCGCTGTCAAGGCCGATTCAAAGGCCGAAGGAAAGCAAGCCTACGCCGACCAGAAGGCCATCCGCAAACTGAAGAACCGCATCAGCAAACTCGAAAAGCAAATCGCCGAGTTTGAAGACAAGGAAAAGCAGTTGAATGAGGAAATGGCTGCGCTCGACCCAGAAGACCGCATGGCCACCGTGGAGAAGGCATACGAATTCGAGAAAGTCCAAGCCGCCCTGCAGGAGGCCCTCAACGATTGGGAATCCTCAACCAACGCGCTCGAAACCCTCGGCGGCGGATAATTCCCAGTCAAGGTTGGGTCGTCGCTCCGAGGTACCGCCTCCAGCGCTCCAATACCGTGGTCATGTCCTCGGGCAGTTCACTTTCAAATTGCATGAATTCCCCCGTACCCGGGTGAGTGAAACCGAGTGATTTTGCGTGCAAAGCCTGACGGGGCAGAATCTCAAAATTGTTCTGGACGAACTGGTTGTACTTGCCGCTCGGCAACCCCTTCACAATCTGGGCACCTCCATAGGTCTTGTCTCCGAACAAGGGGTGTCCGATGTATTGCATATGCACCCGGATCTGGTGGGTCCTTCCCGTTTCCAGCTTGCACTCGACAAGGGTAACCGGCCCCAATCGTTCCAGCACCCGGTAGTGCGTCACCGCGTGCTTGCCCTCTTCAGCATCCGGAAAGACCTGTTGCACCTTTCGGTCCTTGCGCGAACGACCGATGTGCCCTTCCACCACGCCGTCATCGGTGACATCGCCCCAGACAAGGGCGTGATAGCGCCTTTCGGTGGTCCGTTCAAAGAACTGCTCACTCAAGCTCACCATGGCCTGCTCGACCTTACCGATGACCATCAGACCCGTCGTGTCTTTGTCGAGGCGGTGGACCAGGCCCGGACGGGGCGCCGGTTGGCCTTCCGCCGAAGGCAAGTTGGCGAAGTGGTGCAACAGGCCGTTCACGAGGGTTCCCGTGAAATTGCCCACCCCCGGGTGGACTACGAGTCCCGCCGGCTTGTGCAACACAGCCACCTCCGTGTCCTCGTATCGGATGTCCAGTGGAATGTCCTCAGCAATCAGCTCGAACTCGTGCACGGGCTGCGGCAACTCCAAGGTCACCACGTCCGCGGGTCGCACTTTGTAGTTGGACTTCACCGGTTTGCCATTGACCCTCACATACCCGCTCTTGGCCGCCATCTGCAGGCGGTTACGGGAAGTATTGGGCAACAGGTTCGTCAGGAATTTGTCCACGCGCAACAGGGCCTGTCCCTTGTCGGCGACAATGCGATGGTGCTCGAACAGCTCATCGCCATCCGTGCTTTCATCTTCCATGTGCGCATCCACCATGGTTCAGTGCAAAATGATGCGCTCCACCGTACGGTCACCGCGCCCATTCCGCACCACTACGAGGTAGGTACCCCGCGGCAGGTCGCCGACCGACAATCGAATCCGATCAATGCCCTGGGGCCAAATCGTGGTTGAAATCTGACGGCCGGTCAAATCCACACATTGGACTTCCCGGGGATCGAATCCGGCATCCACCGAAAGGAAGACCTCTCCGGAAGCGGGATTGGGCCAGATTTGAAGGGCTCCCTTGGCGACTTGCACATCGTCCAAAGTGACAAAGACCTGCTCCACCCCTGCCTGCAAAACAGGCCGAATCATCACCGTACCCTCAATCGTAGAAAGGGTCCACTCGGCCCCAAGGCCCAATTGATAGTAGAGGCGGGAGAAATTGTAATCGGTGTTCTTGTCCAAGCCCATGTTCAGCGAAAACTCGGATTCCTGCACCACGCCCACGTAAACTGTACCCTCCACCGGGATGGGGTCATCATATTGATAATAGGCGAAAACATCGGCACCGTCGGTGAAGTAGGCAGGCTGATGGAAGGCGTAGTGCTCGCCCAGTTCCTCTCCGGGCTCTCCCCCATTGTCATTCCATGCGCGCAGAAGGAAATTGTAGTTGGTCTGCTGGTCGTAGTAAGGGGTGAAGTGGATGGCCAAACCGAACAGCGTATCCGGCACGGCCAAGTCATACCTCATGGCCAACTTGCCCCCACCGGTTGTGAGCCCGTATGCTTTTTCAGCCGACCCGTCGTCATAGGCGTACTCATTGCGGAAGACCTGGGTGAAAACGATGCTGTCGTTGTCCGGAATCCCGACCCGCTCTTGCTCCAAGATGCCGATGGCGTCCTCATAGAGGCTCACCTCGAAAGTGGCCGCCGTATCATTCCCGGCATCCCCGAAGGCGAATCCACTCGGGTCGACCCCGTTCGCACCCACCTGCACATAGTAGGGCGTAGCGAATTCCTCAAAGGGCGCTACAAAAGTGTTGGAGAAAGGGTTCAGGAAATTCTGCTCGGCACCCGTGGTCGTATTGCGCACTTTGAGACCGCAGGTCACATTGTCCGCCTGGAAGCCACTCATGTTGCGGTGCTGCGTCTCCATGCTGTCGCGCATGAAGGCAGCGGGGTCAGACAGGAAATGCGACCACGGCATCATGCTGTAGGGTTCGGTCAGCGCATACCTCGGTTCGGTGAATGCCACTTCGAAAAAGCCCAGGTTGTCCGGGTTGATGTTGTCGTCCAGCAGGACATAGTCGATGTGCCAAAGGTCAACATTGCCTCCCAAGGCGCCGTGGTTGCGGTACCGAAAACGGAAACCGTCCTGGAGGTGAACCTCCTGATCCACATGCACAGCCGCGATCGCGAAAGTGTCCATCTCCGCCCCGATGGCAGACCAGACTTGCGTCCACTCTGGCTCCAAGCCTCCCGGCGCGAGGAACTCCACCACCAGACTGTCGTTGTCATCCGGCGCATTGCCGCGGCCTCCTCCTTGGAAGAAGAAAACCAAATGGATATTGTCCTCTGGCGTTCGCCCCATCAGGTTGATGGGAACCGAGGTCAAGGTATCCGCCCATCCCATGGCCTCCGGATTGAAAGCGTAGGGAAAGCCGTCGGCCCTCAATCCATCCAAAGTAGCCTGACCCACCGTGGGCGCATTCAGCGCATAGGTGAAGGTTCGACGGGCGGAAGCATCATCCCAACGCACGAGGGCTTCTGGCCCGTTTTCCACAGCAAATGTGGGCGAAGCGAAGTCGTCAAAGAACGGCAGGGACATGCTGCCTCCACCGCTCCGCTTGGCTGCCCCATCCCCTTTGCGCTCCTGAGCCACCGGGACGCATTGCAGATCGCGTTCCACCTCCTGGGCGGAGAGCCCGCCCGAAACGAACAAGACCAGCATCCATGCGGCGCTTCGTGGGACAAAAGAAATCATCTGCTTCATGGTTGTTTCATGGACCGCGGAACTCACGGCAAATCAAGGCTTTCCGGTGGAGGTGGCCCCAAGGTCAAATCAATGGCGGTTCCCTCCTGCACCTCACGCCCAGGGGTATAGGCCGGGCGCTGGGCCGAAATTACGGCAGCGGCTGAATCGGTCGCATCAGCCGGAGCGAATGCCCATCGTATGAGCCCCACGCCCAACCGCGCCTGACGCAAGGTGGCGACGCCATTGGCACGTGTCAACCCCACCACATCGGGAAGCGCGACCTGCTCGGCGGACACTTCGCCGATGACGAGAACCACGGACTTACCCTTCCGCAGTCGATCGTCCGGCCCCAAAACGTTGCCTCCTCCATCTTCAACGCGCAATACCAAACCTGCCAACTCCGCAGCCGGCTCGTATCGCTCCCGGAAGGGAAAACCTTTGACGTCAAGCAGGATTCGAGCCACACCCGCGTCCATGCCTTCCTCCACCTCGATGCGCTCACTGGGCGGCGTGGAGCGATACACAGTAAGGTAGACGTTGCGCGTACCCTTGACCTCCACACCTTCAGCGGGATCCTGCTCGAGAACGGCCCCAGGCTGGCCCTTCGCGCTGTATAGACTGTCCATCACCACGGCAGTCAAACCGGCCTCCTCCAATGCCCCGGCCGCCGCCTCGCCGCTCAATCCGACCACACCCGGAACGGCTATGCGCTCGCTGTGGCGGGTAAAACCGCGGAGAAAGATGTTCAACGCCACAAACCCGACCATCCCCAACACCAGCGCCAAGCCCAATTGGACCCAAAATGTCCGGCTGATGAGGAAACGGAGCAGTCGCATGCGTGGGGCTAACGTCCTTCTTTCGAGATTATTGGGCCATCGCCTGTGGGATGGCCGTCTCCATGGCCTCCTCGTACTCGCCAATGAAACCGTAGTGCTGGCCGTCCACGACGCATTTGCCTTTCGTGGTGTGGCCCAGCAAGGTCACGGGGATGCCCGCCTCAGCGAGCACATCGAGAAAGTCCTCCTGGTCCGATTCGTTGGTGGTCACCACAATGCGGCCTTGGGACTCGCCGAAGAGGAAGGCGTCGAGGCGCACCTCGCTGTCGCTCTCCACATCGAATCCGAGTCCGCGGGGGGCGCCCATTTCCACGATCGCCGTGAAGAGTCCGCCGTCGCTCACATCGTGGGCACAGGCCACCAATTTGCGGTCAATCAAGGTGCGCACCGCGCCGTGCAGCTTCACCTCAAAATCCAAATCGAAATACGGAACCGGACTGTAGCGAACACCGTGCATGGCAGTGAGGTATTCAGAGCACCCGAGGTCATTGCGCGACTCCCCCAACATGAAAATCAGCTCCCCCTTTTCTTTGAAGTCGAGGGTCATCTGTCGGTCGGCGTCGTCGATCAGTCCAACCATGCCGATGGTCGGGGTCGGGTAAACCGGCTTGGCGGTACCGTCGGCGTCCACTGTCTGGTTGTAGAAGCTGACGTTGCCTCCGGTCACCGGAGAATTGAACGCCCGACATGCATCGCCCATGCCCTCGATGGCCCCGACGAACTGCCAGTACACTTCCGGATTATAGGGGTTTCCAAAGTTGAGACAGTTTGTGATGGCACTCGGCGTACCGCCCACACAAGCGATGTTCCGGGCGGCCTCCGCCACAGCGATGGCGCAGCCTTTTCGCGGATCGGCCTCCACATAGCGTCCGTTGCAATCCACACTCAACGCCAGGCCCTTGGTCGATCCCTTGACCTGCACAACCGCAGCATCGCCGGGGCGGTTCGTGGAACGGTTCACCGTGCCCACCATACTGTCGTACTGCTCGTAGACCCAGCGCTTGGACGCCAGGTTGGGTCGGTTTACCAGCGCCTTGGCGGTCGCCACATAGTCGTCCGGCTCGGGGATGGCATCCAGATCGAATGCGGCGATGTCCTTGAGGTAGGCAGGCTCGCTGTATTCACGTTCGTAAACCGGTGCCCCACCCCCGAGAATGAGGCTGTCCGCCGGCACCTCCCCGATCAGCTCCTCACCATCAAAGTAGCGCAAGGTGTTGCCCTCGGTCACCACACCAATTTCCACGGCGTGGAGGTCCCATTTGTCGAAGATGGCTTCGATCTCGGCCTCGCGGCCCTTTTTCACCACGACGAGCATGCGCTCCTGGCTCTCACTGAGCAGAATCTCAAACGGCTCCATGTCGGCCTGGCGCTTGGGCACGAGATCCAATCGGATATCCATGCCCACGCCGCCGCCGCCACTCATCTCAGAAGTAGAGCAGGTGATGCCCGCGGCACCCATGTCCTGCATGCCCACGACGGCGTCGCCACCGGCGAGTTCGAGGGAAGCCTCCAGCAGGAGCTTCTCCTGGAAGGGGTCCCCCACCTGCACGGCGGGCAGATCGTCCGCGCTGTCCTCGGTGATGTCCTTGGACGCAAACGAGGCGCCCTGAATGCCGTCCTTTCCGGTATCCGAACCGACGATGTAGACGGGATTGCCAGGGCCGCCGGCCTTGGCGCTGATGATGCGGTCCGCCTGGACCAGGCCCACACTCATGGCGTTGACCAACGGATTGACCTGATACACCGGATCGAAGTAGACCTCTCCACCCACAATGGGCACACCAAAACTGTTTCCGTAGTCGCCAATACCGCGCACCACGCCGTCGAGCAGCCACTTCGTCTTGGGGTTCTCAAGGTCACCGAAGCGCAGGCTGTTCAACTGGGCAATGGGACGAGCGCCCATGGTGAAGATGTCGCGGTTGATGCCGCCGACGCCGGTGGCCGCTCCCTGGTAGGGCTCCAGCGCACTCGGGTGGTTGTGGCTCTCGATCTTGAAGGCGCAACCGAGGCCGTCCCCGATGTCCACGATGCCGGCGTTCTCCTCCCCCGCCTTGACGAGCAGGTGCGGTCCGTCCTTCGGCAGGGTCTTCAGCCACTTGATCGAGTTCTTGTAGCTGCAATGCTCCGACCACATGACCGAGTAGATGCACATCTCGGTGAAGTTGGGCGTGCGACCGAGGATCTCGACGATCTGGTCGAATTCCTCGGGGCGAAGGCCCATCTCCTGGGCTTGCTCGAGGGTGGCGGGTGCGGTGGATGCGCGTTGGGCCATGTTGCGAACGGTTCGGGGTTGCGAAAGCGTACCGCGAAGGTAGCAAGGTGTCGCCCGGAAAGCCTATGTTCACATCATGTCCGTAGGACGTGTTCTCCTCAGCATATTGTTCCCGCCCTTCGCCATTCTAGACAAGGGGTGCGGCAGCATCCTCATTGACCTGGTTCTCACCGCATGCGAATGGGTACCGGGCGTCATTGCGGCCTTGATCATCCTGAATCGAAACACCTGATGTCAACCGAAGAGACATCCCCATCCGGCACCCCGCCTCCCGATTCCAGTGGGAGCGGTAATCACGGTGCCTCCGGAAACACACCCGAGCCCGGATTCCTGCATCGGCTTTCCGAGTTGCTCCGCCCTTTGGCCATTGAGCGATTCCGCATCATCGACCTCGCCGACCCGGAACAAACCATCGTCGGAATCAAGAAAGACATCGAATTCCGTGGGTTCAACCTCTGGATCCTCGTGTTCAGCATCATCATCTGCTCGATCGGCCTCAACGTGGATTCCGCAGCGGTGGTCATCGGAGCCATGCTCATCAGTCCCTTGATGGGTCCCATCATGGGCTTGGGCCTCGGCCTGGGAACCAACGATGCTGGCACATTCAAAAACGCACTCGGCAACCTCAGCATCGCGGTGGGCATCTCCATCCTGACCAGCGCGCTCTATTTCCTCTCGTCCCCCCTCAATGAAGCATCCAGCGAACTGCTATCCCGCACCCAACCCACCTTGCTTGACGTGGTCGTGGCCCTGTTCGGTGGATTGGCGGGCATCCTCGCGGGCTCGCGCAAAGAGAAGTCCAATGTGATTCCGGGGGTGGCCATCGCCACGGCCTTGATGCCACCTTTGTGCACGGCCGGTTATGGTCTGGCCAACGGGGAATGGAACTTCCTTCTCGGGGGGTTCTACCTCTTCCTCATCAACACCGCCCTGATCGCCCTTTCCACCTGGGTGGTCGTGCGGTATCTCCGGTTCCCATTGTTGCACTACGTGGAGCCGGCAGTGGAAAGACGCTACAAGCGCATGTCCGCCCTTTTGTTCCTGGCGCTCCTCGGCCCTTCCGGTTACATCTTTTACGATGTCGTCGTGACCAGCCGTGAGGATGCTTCCTTGAAGGCATTCGTTGAAAATCGCATGAACATTGCAGGCACCTCGATCAAAACCGAAATTGACCGAAACGTGGAACCCGCCCAACTCAAGGTGGAAATCCTCGGCAAACCCATTTCAGACGAACAAGAGGCGGAATGGCGGAAACAACTGGCTTACACGCACCCGCGCATAGAACTTGCCGTCTTCCGCACGAGCATCGATGAAGCCGACATCGAGGACCTGCAGCAACAGGTTGAACTCATGCTGAGCAGCTATTCCGACCTCTCCGCAAAAGACAGGGAACTCGCTCAACTCCGAACGGAATTGACCCTGGTACAAGGAGAAAATCGAAAACTCCAAAATGCCTTGCTTCCCCCGGGAATCGGTCAAGAAGTACTGGCGTTGTATCCACAGGCAACAGCGGTCCGATGGGGCAGGGTCAACGGACGGGACCGCGATGCAGCGGAACCTACGGAATCCGCAGCGCGACTGCAGGTGGTCTGGGGAATTGAACTTGCCACAGAGGAACAGGCGCAGATCGAAGCCAATCTGTTGATGTGGCTTCAGGCGAGATTGGAGACTGTGAGCCCTGTCGCTGTCGAGATCGTTTTCGAAACGCCCGAACCTTGAGGTCGTTTCTCAGGCGGGTTCTCGGATTCCTGCGCTGGCCGTTGGGCATCGTCACCGTCGTGGGCTTGCCTTCCGCGGTTCGCAGCATGGGAATCACACTGAGTCCCCTCTGGACCGAAGATGCCCTCCTGTTTTGGTCAGGGGTGCTCATCGTTGTTGGGCTATGGTTCTGGCGCTGGCGTCATGCCCGATGGGGAAGGTTCATCACCACCATCGAACACGAGTCCCTTCATGCGATCGTGGCCATGCTGACCCTGATTCCCGTGCGCGAAATGAAAGTCAGGGAAGACGGTAGTGGGCACGTTCTGTTCGAACCGCCCGGCCATTGGCTGCTGTATCTCGCACCTTACTTCCTCCCTTTGCTTCTGCTCATCGAAATCGCCCTCATTCGAATGCTCCAACTGCCCAAGGCCACGGAATCCGGGGTTTTCGGCATGGTCATCGGACTCTCCCTACTGGGACATCTCAGGCAAATCCATCCGCGGCAAACCGACTTCAAACAGGCGGGCATCGTCTTTACCCTTGCCTTTCTGCCGACCGCCTTCCTGCTCTGCTACTCCGGGGTGCTGACCGTCATGCTGGGTGGCCACCCGAGGGAGCTGCTCGATATACTGACGCTCTGGGCAGGTCAAACATGGAAGGACGCGCTCTGGATCTGGAGCGGTATCACTCCCATTCTGACATAAACTTGGCCATGTCTGATTTGTGGGCCTTGTTCCATTTGCCCACCCTGGCGATTTGCATCGTGTAGATGAATCCTGCCAATCCTGCCATCCCCCATTTAGGGACGTCATAGGCTTCTCCCGCCTCTGCTGCCGATGCCGGTGTGGCACCTGGCCGCCGCAATTCATCGGCTATGGCTTGCTGCTGCACGTTGTGGAGCAGGACGGCAGCACCCCCAAAAATGGCAATTCCCCAAAAGTTGCCGTTGCCCTGTTTGGACTTGCGGTCGTAAACGTCAACCGACCAATTCTGGGATTCCTGAAAAGTCACATATGAGATTCCAGACCCGGGGAGCAGAGCACTGCATAACATCCCCACCCCTGTGGAACGGTGCCGGTAACCCAGCAGCTCTACCCGGGACTGCACATCTCCCCCCTTCAGTTCATGGTGCATCTCAAAGTCATAATTGCCGGAGGGCGCCTTCAATTCCATGGAGTTCCACCCGTCCACCTGACGCAGCCGAAAAGCCACCAAATCCTCATCCGCCATGAAATCACGCTTGAGGACGGTGGGCATGTTGAACCACTCTTCCCGGAACTTCATCGAGAAGGAGTAGTGCTCACTCGTGCGCACCTTGAAACGGTATTGCTCACCCCACAGCTGCTCCACTTCCCGGGCAAAGTTCCAGACGATCTTGTTCCGCCCTGCCCCCACGTTCTCGCCCACATCTCCTGTAACCGACTCCAGCGGCCCGACCCAATTGAGCCCGTCGTCCTCACTGAAGTAAAGCTGCACGGAAACCGGCCGATCCGCCTTGAGCGAATAACTCACCTCAAGCTCCTCGGCGAAGGCCTCCACGTCCAATCGGTTGACCGTTTGTGCGGAGAGTGCCCCCATGAAGAAAGACATGAGGCAGACCCACAAACCGCATTGTACGTCGGCGAAATGCTTTGTTCCTGAATGTCCATCAATCATCCCAACCCCAATTTCTCCATTCATCGATCACCGCAGGGGCAACTCGGATGGAAGGTTCCTGTTTCCGCTCGTCCCTGTTGGACTGCAACGACACCTCACGGCGGACCTCATCGAACATCTCGCCGTAATTCAATTTGCCCTTCGCCTGCTGCATGTATTTCAGCAAGAAGTAGGTGAAATAGCCATGCTCCTGCTCCTCGAAAACACCGCTCGATTGCTTTCCTGAACTGGAAGCGAACACCACAGTCCTGCCTCCGGCCTCCACTTCTTCAGGCACACGGGTCAACCCCTTCATTCCCGCGATCAAAGTGCCGCTTCTGGCCCCACCTGAGAAACAAGCATCGAGGAATACCGTCGTGCGAAGGGTGGGATGCTCTCCCAATTTGACGTACACGTCTTCCAGCGACAAACCGAATTCGGCATCGTCTCCATTCACGTCTACAGGAATCAAAAAGGGCTCCGAGGTCTGCTCAGATGGAAGGCCATGCCCGCTGTAATAGAAAAACAACTCGGCCTCGCCCTCCATGGCACCGGCATAATTGGCCAACCGCGCCACCGCCCTTTCCATGGTCACCTTGGTCGCGTTGAGTTCCAAAATGATGTTGTCTTTCGGAATGCCCCACAGCCGCTCGAAGTACGTCTTCATGACCTGGGCATCCGCTGCCGCGTAGGGCACATCCTGGGTGGCGTTCAGACCTGAATTCAACGTCGTATAGTCTTGGTTTCCAATAACCAAAGCGAATCGGTTGTCGAACTTCTTTTTCAGATCGGGAATGTTCTGGTCCACATCCGACCCAAAAAACGCCATGGCATTGCCATGGCCCACGGGGGAAGAAGAGGGCATCGGCTTGTACACCTGCTCAAGGGGAGCCTCAATCGGCAGAGACTCCACATAAGTTTCCGCATACCGTCCGAAGGACTCCCTCAACAATACATTGAAGCGGACCTCATCATGAGGGTAATCATCCTGAATCGTCAAGCTGACCTCGAGCTCCCGAAACTCACCCGGGGCCAACCGTTCGAACTTGAAAGTGTGCTGAGAAACGGGGTGGACGCCCTGATCCACCAATTCGATTTCGCACCTGACATCGTATGCGAAGCCATCCCCCTTGTTCTGAACCATGAATTCGTAATCGAAAACCGACCGGCGTTCAATCACATCCTGCTTCACCCGGTGATCCACAACCGCCACCTCTGGCGGCCTGAATCCCCGCGTGTCGAGGACCACAGGGGTTTCCCTGACCCCAATCCCGAATCGGTCCTGGATTTTGATGGCCAAAGTGATCTCACCATCCTTGGTGTTCATCTCAGTGCGGATGGGAAGCGACACCTCCATGGCACTGCCAATGGGCAGGTTGCCCAGCCGCATCTGCTCCGGAACCGTGATTCCGAACGAGGTGCCCTCTACCCGGATCTCGCACAATACATCCTGTGCTTCGCCGCTTGCAGATGATGCGTTGTCCAAGGTGATAAAGAGCGTCGCCTGCTCGTCGGCATCGAGTGCTCCGTTCTGATTGCCATCCTCCAAGCGAATGCTGCCATCCACAATGGAAAGATTGGGCACCCGGTTCATCGGACGCTTGTGTATCGTCATCGCCTTGCGCGTTACACCTTCGATCTGAGCGGACGCTTGGAAACCCGGACCCACGGACAGGCATGCAACAACGAGAAAAATCAACCGAACGAATTTCATCAATAGCGCTGTTTCGGTTGAATTCGAATGGGGAGACGTTCGACCTGGAATCGATCCGTGCGGGCGAGGTTCTGCTTCAGCCATCTTTCGAAGGCCTCTTCGGTCATGGTCCACATTTTTTCTTCTTCAACCCAATCCATCTTGGGGGGAGCGAAGGCCGATGGCGCAAAGGCACCTACCAGCAGGGCTTGCGTTTCCTTGGCCTCCGCCGCGCTTACCTGGAAACCATAGGCATACCGCGAAAGTCGTCGCAGCCCCAATGCCTCGGCGTCAGCCGCCACCCATTCGGACTCCGAGTTGAACAGAGAATATACCTGCTGCCCCTCCAAGGCCACCGCCCACTCCGTCTGGTCTGTGGAAAGCGCAAACACTTGCTCATCCTCCAGATAAAAAAACATCACGTGTCCGTCTACCGGACTTCTGAGTCGTAAACGGAGGCGATCGCCATGAGATAGGGTCTCCACCGCCCTGGAACAAAGCACATCCGCTCGGAGATCCATCTCAATGTCAGCCTGCTCCTGACGGTCGGCACGGGCCCTTCCGCGCACGCGAACGCGAAACCAGAAATCCCCTTCCCGGCACACTCGATACGGCCCCTCAATCTCGCTGTCCTCCAGCCATTGGCCCTGAACCTGCTGCACACTCATTTCGGAAAAAGACTGGTCGACCTGGCCGTTGGCATCGGTCAATACTTGCACGGTCTCACTTCGGACCCGGGTACCAAACTCCGCCGCCATGGCGCGAACCTTGGCCTGCTCAACCACCCAGATTTCCGCCTGAACGAGGGTCCTTCCTTCCGGAAAGGCAAATTCCTGCCACCCCGAATCTACCGTCTTGACCTGCCCTTGCATCGGTACACATCCCGCCAACAGCAAACCACTCGCGAGCAAACGAAAAAAACGCGTGGGAAAAGGCAAGCAGAGGTCCATGACAAGCGATGCCGCAATTTACCCAACCCTTGCCCATTTCCCGTTCTCGCAATGCATGGGACTCGGCACGATGCCGAGGTATAATGCACGGGGCACTAATTTGCCGGCATGCGGGCTGTCGTTCAACGGGTAAGCCGCGCCGAGGTGCGCGTAGAAAATGAGGTGATCGGATCCTGCGGGGCCGGTGTGATGGTGCTGCTCGGCGTCCACACCGAAGATGGCGATACCGATGCCGACTGGCTCGCCCGGAAGGTGGCCGAGATGCGCATCTTCTCCGATGAAGAAGGCAAGATGAACCAATCCCTGATCGACATCGCTGGAGAGGCGCTGGTGGTGAGCCAATTCACCCTCCACGCCAAGACCAAAAAAGGCGCCCGCCCGAGTTTCATCCACGCCGCCCGACCCGAGACGGCCATCCCGATGTACGAAAGGTTCGTTCGCCAACTCGAAGACCACCTCAAGCGCCCCGTCGCCACGGGCCGATTCGGCGCCATGATGGAAGTGGACCTGATCAACGACGGCCCGGTCACCATTACCCTCGACACCCGCAACAAGGAATGACGCCCGACTCCCCCACCTTGGCTGATGTGCAGGCCCAAGTCGATGACTGGATCACCACCATTGGCGTGCGCTACTTCAGCGAACTGACCAACATGGCCATCCTCACGGAGGAAGTAGGCGAACTGGCCCGCATCATGGCCCGTCGATACGGCGACCAGAGCGAAAAGGCGTCCGATGCCGGGCGCGACCTCGGCGACGAGATGGCCGACGTCCTGTGGGTGCTCGCCGCCCTGGCCAATCAGACCGGCGTGGACCTTTCCGCGGCATTCCAACGCAATCTTCAGAAAAAGACCCAGCGCGATGCCAACCGGCACCGCAACAACCCCAAGCTCCAATGACCCTACGCCAAATCCTCCTTCTCGCTGCCCTCATGTGGGTGGCCGGTGCCGAAGCCCAACGCGGAAGCCGTTCCGACGCGATCTCGCCCACCCCGGCCGCAGACCGCCTCGCCGCTGCAGGGGCCCACGCCGCGCTGGACGAAGCCTCCTGGACAGCGGGCTTGAAGCTCCGGAACGTAGGACCGACCGTCATGAGTGGCCGTGTCGTTGACCTCTCCGTGAACCCATCCGACCCCTCTGAATTTTTGGTGGCCTACGCCACTGGCGGACTGTGGCACACCACCGACCACGGCACTTCGTTCACTCCCCTATTCGACCACGAAACAGTCACCTTCCTTGGGGCGATCGCCGTGGATTGGAAAGCCCGCACCATCTGGGTCGGAACCGGCGAGGTCAATTCCTCCCGCTCCAGCTACGCCGGCATTGGCGTCTACCGCAGCACCGATTGGGGCGCCAACTGGGAACACATGGGGCTGGCCAAAAGCCACCACATCGGGCGCATGGACATCACTGCCAATGGTTCTGTTTATGTCGCCGCACTCGGCGCCCTTTATCAAGAAGGGTCACGAGGTGAGCGCGGACTGTATCGCTGGACACCAGAGACAGACAAGTGGACCCTGCTGCTGGACGGAACACAGGCGGACCGGCCGGCCGCAGGGGCGGTCGACTTCGTCGTGGACGCCGCCAATGAAGACCACCTCTACGTCGCCCTTTGGGACCGCACCCGCCGGGCTTGGGACTTCACCGAAGGCGGTCCGGGAAGCGGTGTATTCGAATCCGTGGATGGCGGCGCCACCTGGGTCCGATTGACCACCGAATCCAACGGATTTCCGGCTGCGGACGGCATCGGCCGCATCGGTCTCGCCTACCATCCGGAAGCAGCCAGCCTCTACGTAATGGTAGACAATCAAAACGCGAAACCGGACGACGAAGACGGGGAAGGTGAAGAGAAAGCCAAGCTTGAAGCGGCGGACTTCCGTGGCATGAACGCCAAGACCTTTGCCGCATTGGATACGGCTGCTTTGGCCACCTTCCTCGAGGACAATGGATTCCCAGAGGACGCCGATGCCGCCACCCTCTTTGGACGCGTGGCTGAGGGCGACCTCGAACCCGAGGCCCTGGCCGACTATCTCGGCGACGCCAACGCGGAGATGTTCAATCCGCCCATTATCGGCGCCGAAGTCTACCGCTGGCTCGCCCAGCCCCTGCGCTCCGGCGAAGCCGCGCCGCGCGGCATGGACACGGCCGATGCAGGCTGGCTGCGCACGCACGAGGAGGGGCTCGACGAAGTGTGCTACAGTTACTGTTACTACTTCGGCCTCATCGAGGTGGATCCGACCGACGAGACCCACCTGGTGATCGGCGGCGTACCCCTGTTGGAGAGCACCGATGGCGGCGCCTCCTGGTCATCGATTGCCCAAGACAACGTCCACGTCGACCACCACCACATCTGGTTTGATCCAGCCGACCCGCTTCACATGATCAACGGCAACGACGGCGGCATCAACGTCACCTTCAATGGTGGCGAGCATTGGACCTCATGCAATTCGCCCGCGGTGGGCCAGTTCTATGCCGTAGCCGTCGATGACGCCAGTCCCTACCGCATTTACGGCGGCTTGCAGGACAACGGCACGTGGCGGGGTCCGAGCGGATATGAAGCCAGCCCGCGTTGGCACCAGACCGGTGACTATCCGTACGACCGACTCAACGGCGGAGATGGCATGCAAATCCAGGTCGACACCCGCGACAATGAAACCGTCTACACCGGATCCCAGTTCGGTTGGTACGCCCGCTCCAACAAGCAGACCGGTGACCGCGCCTTCCTGCATCCCAAGCACACCCTCGGCGAGACCCCACTCCGCTGGAACTGGCAGACGCCCATCTACCTCAGCCGGCACCATCAAGACGTGTTGTACATGGCTTCCAACCGGGTGCACCGCTCCCTGGCCCAAGGCGACGACTTCGAGGCCATGTCCGGCGATCTCACCCGTGGGTCCCGGGCAGGCAATGTGCCCTTTGGCTCCTTGACTTCCCTTCACGAGAGCCCGCTGCGATTCGGACGCCTCGCCGTAGGCTCCGATGACGGATTGCTCCATACGAGCATGGACGGAGGCTACACCTGGGAGGACCGCACTCCACCGGCTCCGAACGCCTCGCCCGACCGTTCCCTTTGGATCTCCGAAGTCCTCTGGTCGCACCACGATGCGGATCGGATATACGCCACCTTCAACGGCTACCGCCACGACCACTTCGCCCCCTACCTCTATGCCTCCGATAATGCGGGTACAACCTGGATTCGGCTCGGAGACAACGGCACGGTGCGCGGTGGTCTGCCGATGGAACCCATCAACGCCATCGCCGAATCCGCCGATGTTGACGGCCTGCTGTTCTGCGGCACAGACGGAGGCCTCTACGTCTCCATGGACGGCGGTATGAATTGGAGCCTGGCGCATCCCGATCTGCCCCGTGTACCCGTTCACGACCTTGTCATCCAAGAGCGGGAAAACGACCTCGTCATTGGCACACATGGCCGCAGCATCTGGGTGCTCGATATCGCACCGCTCGTAGCCGGACTGTCCGAGGAGAACAGCGATCTGACCACCCTTCGCTTCGACGCCCCAGAAGAGCTCGAATGGAGAGAGGGCTGGGGGGAACGCGGTTATGGGTGGGGCGACCCGTGGGAACCCAAGGTCGATGTAGACGCCTTTCTGCCCGAGGGGGGAACATGCTACCTCCAAGCCGAGGACAGCGCCGGCACCATCGTCGCGCAGACCGAATTTGAATCGGCCCGGCGCGGTTGGCAGACCTTGGCTTTCGTGCCCCGTCAACTCAACGAGGACGCCTTCCTTGAACCGGGGAACTACACCCTCATCCTGAAGCTGGCTGACGGCACAAGTGCCCGCCAAGAGTGGGCCATCCTCGAGGAAGAGGAATGACGGTCAGCTGAAGAGGGAAGCCGGGATTTCACAGACCGGAATGGGGTCCATTTTGTGCCGATTGGCGCGGTGGTGACGGAGGTAAATCTCGAGAACCGCAGCCTCCCGGGAGTCCTGACCAAAATCTGACGACGTGCGGCCAGCGGCAGTCTGTTCCATGGCCCATTCGAGCTCGTCATAGGTAGCGCCCAATTGGTCCTCATCCGTTCGGTTATCGCCCCACAGACCATCGGTCGGTGCAGCATTCAATATGGCCTCTCCCACACCGAGCACGCGGCCCACGGCATAGACCTCGCTCTTGACAAGGCCTGCGATCGGGCTCAAGTCCACCCCACCATCGCCGTATTTCGTATAGAAGCCCACCCCGAAGTCCTCCACCTTATTACCGGTACCGGCCACCAATGCCTTCTTTTCGGCCGCGACGGCATAGAGCGTGGTCATCCTCAAACGCGCCCGGGCATTGGCCAAGGACAAGCTTCCATAGGGCGCACCCGAAGCCTGCTCCAAAGCCGCAGACAACCCGTCAAATGAAGAAGTAAGGTCCACGGCAAGCGCGGTTACATTGGCATAGGTTGAAGTCAACCAAGCGATGTGATTGGCCCCCCGCCGATCCTGATCCTCGGCCTGATGGATGGGCATCCGCAACACCACCGTGGGCCGCCCCGTCCGCGCCGCCAATGTGGAGGTTACGGCAGAATCAATGCCCCCACTGACACCGACCACCCAACCGTCCAAACCGGACCGCTCAATGTAATCGGACATCCAATCTTCGATGTGCCGTGCGGCCGCTTCTGCGTCCAGGGTTCGGGAAGTCGTCAGGTGCATATCAGAACAACAAGCCACAGCTGAAAAGGATGGCGTTGTCCACCATTTTCACGTCATACCCCTGAATCTGAGCGGGATCCAGAGACCCATCGGGCGCGGGAAGGATGTGCTCTTCCGGCATATTCTCCCCAAAATTTCGATTGCTCACCACGTTGAATAAGCCATTGTTGAATGTGGCACCCAGCAACAAGGCCGTCTTCCCACTGAGGTTGTATTCGATGCCCAGGCCTACGATCATGGCCGCGCGGAGCAAAGCCGCTTCGTCTTCAACCGGAAGGTCATCTTCAGGGAACACCCCGATATCGGATGCTTCTGTCCACAGGTCTTGCGCCGCGTCCAACTCCCGGTACAAATAATCCACCGCATCATCGGCTGTGCTCCTGAGATTCAGCCCCAAGCCCAATCCGAACTGTCCCCAGTAAGTGATGTACCCGATTTCCCGGGTACGGAACTTGAAGCTCAAGGGAAGCTCCACCCAATGCTGGGTCAACACCCGGTCTCTCCGCACAAGAAATTGGGTCGAGTCATTGGCCAAGTCCACCGGGTCCCCCTTGATCCTATCGAAATAGGAATAGCGGCCTCCATTTCGGAACACATTGATCCCTGTGCCAAAAGCGTAGTTGTCCGCAAACATCACATCCGCTGTGAAACCGAAGCCAAACCGAACCACGTTTCCATCGGCCACGCTCTTCCCGTCCCGAACATCCATCCACGCCACAGAAGGCAGCAAATGGAGTCCCATACGGAACTGGGGCGCCACATCATTTTGTTGCAAGGCGCCACTGGAGGAAGTCGATGATCCCTGGGCCCAAAGGGTCTGGGCCATGAAGCCAACAGCCATCGCTGTCCATCGGAAAGTCACATTGGATACCATATCGTCGGAAATCAAACGTTCTTCAGGGAGCAAATTGCGTACCAATCCCGAATTAACGTGGTACTTCCTCCCAATTTTGCATCATGCGCATCCGAAAGCCGGTTCATTTTCCCAAGCCCTCGATGAAGTTCACCCCCTTCATTTCAATGCTGGTGGTGATCGGATGCGGCCCCGTCGACCCCTACGGCCCCTACATCGTAGACCCGATCAAGACGACATCACACGCCACCGAAAGTTGGGCATTCGTTGAGTCGGGAAGCATGCCCGAGACGGGTGCCATGAGTGAAGGATGGGAAGCCACTTTGCTGACGGACATTCTTCAACTTGGGGCTTGGCCACCACATGACGAACCCGGAACCCGGGCCCTGGATTCAGCATGGAATGGGTTCAGCTCGTTTGAAGGAACACGAATCGCCATCGAGGGAATTGACAGCGCCTTGGCCCAATCCGGCCAACTTGAAGACGCGAGACAACGGTTGCACGGGGCGTTCGGTCGATGGACCCAACACTTCCCCGACGCTCCCATTCCCAACCTCGATTTTGCCTATACCGGTTTCAACTACAGCGTCTACCCCACCAGCGAATTGCTGATGGTCGGCTGCGAGTTTTTCATCGGTGCCGACCACCCGGCCGTTCGAGGTTTGCCTCCGCACATTTACCCCCGATACGTCCAGGAACGCATGGTGCCCGAACACCTTGTGGGTGACGCATTGCGGGGTTGGCTGCTCGTCCACTTCCAGGATGACCATTATCCGAAGCAAGGAAGATTGGCCGACGAGCTCGTGTATTGGGGCAAGGTGCTGTTCATTGCGCGCTGCCTTGCGCCGGGGGTCGAGCCGTGGGACCTGCTCGATTTTACACCCGAGGAATGGGCGTGGATCCAGGCCCATGAGATGCAGGTCTGGATCGAGTTGCGCAAGGAGGAGTTCCTGTACACCACCCACCGGATGGACATCCAACGCTGGACAGCCGACGCCCCTTTCACCAAGGCGGGCGCCGTGCCCCAAGACAGCCCTGACCGCCTCGGTTGGTACATGGGATTGAGGTGGGTGGAGGACTTCATGCGGCGCCACCCAGAAATGAGCCTCGCCGAACTGATGGCACAACAAGACGTGCTGCCCTTTTTGCAGTCATACCGACCGGGAAGTTGAGCGGTGCGGGCGAACTTGCGCCCATGTCTGATGCCCGCACCTCACAGATCGAGCTGAACGTCACCACCGACGAGAACAAGGTCCCGACCTCCATCCGCTGGTCCGCCAGCGATGCAGGTATTGCCAACGCCGAAGCCAAGGCTTTTGCGTTGAGTGTGTGGAACGGCCGCGAAGCGTTGAGCATCGACCTCTGGGACAAGGACATGACCGTGGATGAGATGAAGGTCTTCGTCTGCCAATCCATGATGACGCTGGCCGACGCCCTCGAACGGTCCACCCAAGACGAGCGGGCGGCAGGGGCCATCCGCGGCTTCACCTCGGAACTCGCCGAACGCATCGGCGTGGGCCCTGAAGCGGAGTGAGAATCACACTTCCTCCTCCTCAGGGGGCTTCCTGTAGATGGGATTGGTCTGGGCGATGAAGCCGAGCACCTCCTGTCGGCCGTCACCCTTCTCCGCCGACGTCACGAAATGGGGCGGCATGGCAGACCACTGCTTGAGCATGCGCTCTTTGTAGCGTGGCAAGAAAGCCTCCCGATCTGCGATGGTCAGCTTATCAACTTTGGTGAAGATCATGGCAAACGAGAGCCCACTCTCAGCCATCCACCCCATGAAGTCCAGGTCGATCTTCTGTGGAGGGAGCCGGGAGTCGATGAGCATCATGATGCACATGAGGTTCTCACGCTTGGTGAGGTATTCCCGCGAGGTTCGCTTCCAAGAGGCTCGGTCCTTCTTGCTCACCTTGGCGTAGCCGATGCCCGGAAGGTCCACGAGGTACCATTCCCTATCCGCCGTCGACATGGAAAAGTGATTCAGCAGCTGGGTCTTGCCCGGCGTGGAGCTGGTCTTGGCCAACGCCTTGCGTCCCGTCAGCATGTTGATCAACGAGCTCTTTCCCACGTTGGATCGCCCGATGAAGGCGTACTCAGGACGGTCCGCCTTGGGACATTCCTGCCGCTTGGCACTCGACTTGACGAACTCGGGATCTTTAACCGAGTATTCCTCGACGCTCATACCAATCGCTCAAAATGCGGTTGAATTCCTCCGGATGCTCCATCATCGGAGCATGGCCGCACTGGTCGATCCAGAAGAGGTCGGCGTCGGGCAACAAGGCCTTGAACTCATCGGCCACCTCGGGCGGCGTGATGGTGTCATTGCGTCCCCAAATCAAGCAGGACGGCTGCTTCATGTTGGGCAAATCCGCCGCCATGTTATGCCGAATCGCGCTTTTGGCGATGGCGAGGATGCGCAGGACGCGGTTCCGGTCGTTTACAATGGCGAAGCACTCGTCCACCAATTCGTCGGTGGCATGTAGCGGATCGAAAAAGGTCTCACCCACCTTGTCCCGGATGAACTCCTTGTCTTCGCGGCGGGGGAAACTGCTGCCAAACGCGTTCTCATACAGACCGCTGCTCGCTGTCAAAGTGAGGGAGGCCACCCGATCGGGATTGCGCTTCGTATAAATGAGACCGACGTGACCGCCCAGCGAATTGCCGAGCAAGTGCACCTGCCCAAGCCCCAGGTGGTCGATGAAGCCCTCCACATGCTTGCTGAGCGTTTTGGCGCCCGTCGTCGCCAAAGGCAAATCGTAGAGGGGCAGCATCGGAATGATGACCCGCATCTTCCCGGCAAAATGCGCGAACAAGTGCTCGAAGTTGCTGAGCGCACCGAACAGCCCGTGCAACAGGACAAGCGGGGTGCCTTCCGCCGCACTCTGGACGTAGCGGTACTTCCCTTCTGTGATGAGATCGTGCTCCATTCGGATGCCTGGACTACGAAGCAAAAAAACACCAATCCAATGGACCACTCCCCGTCCGGGCCACATGCAATGAAAGCGGGGGTGTGAACAAGGTGAGCCCCTGTCAGCCCGCCCGCCATCCACATCCCACAATTTCCCACCGCGCCTGACCCCCGAGTCAAAGCGTCGAAAACCCCTGTAATTACTGAAGGTAGCGACCATTGTTGAAAAAGTTGCCCATCCACAAGCGTCAGTAAATTTTCCACATTGTGTCAGATTGTGGGAGTCAGTGGGAAATCGTGGGATAAAGAGTCTACTTTTGGTTGGGCAAGTCGCCCATTCATTATGCTCAACCTCCTCGGGGAATACCACTGTCGGATCGACGCCAAAGGGCGCGTCAGCTTCCCGGCCAAGCTGCGCAAGCAGTTGGACCGCGTGCTGCACGACGGTCTGGTGGTGAACCGGGACATCTTCGAGGGCTGCTTGGTCATCTACCCCAAGCCCGAATGGGACAAGGTCAATGCCGAGATGGGGCAGCTGAGCCGCTACGATCGGCAGCACCAGCTTTTCCAGCGGAAATTCATGAAGGGGGCCACACTCGTGGAACTCGACGGATCCGGTCGGATGCTGCTCCCCGGCGCCCTGCTCGGATACGCAGGACTCGAGGCCGGCAAAGCCGCAGACTGCGTGGTGACGGGATTGGGTGAAAAGATCGAGGTGTGGTCCAAGGCCCGCTTTGAAGAACAGGTACTCGGCGATGACGCCGACTTCGATTTCGGCGACCTGGCCGAGCGCGTCCGCCGGGACATCGAGCCCGGCGCAAACTCCAACGACTCCAAGCGCAACTGATGTCCACCGCCTACCACGTCCCCGTGCTGTTTGACGCCGCCCTCGAAGGGCTCGCCTTGCAGCCCGCCGGAACTTACGTGGATTGCACCTTCGGCGGAGGCGGACACAGCCGCGGCATCCTCGACTTCCTAGGGCCCGACGGTCGCCTCTTCGCTTTTGACTGCGACCCGGACGCCCAACCCAACGTGCCCGACGACCCCCGCTTCACCCTCATTCCCGAGAATTTCCGCTTCGCCGCCAACTTCCTCCGGCTCCACGGAGTGACCGAAGTAGACGGCATTCTCGCCGACCTGGGTGTCAGCTCCCACCAGTTCGACGTTGCCGAGCGCGGTTTCAGCACACGGGGTGAAGGCGCCCTCGATATGCGGATGGACCCCCGCTTGCCAGAGGGAGCCGACGACCTCATCCGCCGCATGGACGAGCAGGAACTGACCCGCATATTGAGAACCTACGGCGAACTGCCCCATCCCCACCGCGCCGCACGGGCCCTGCGCCAAGCGTTCGACACAGAAGGCTCCGAAGACCCGGGAGGCATTGCCACCACCGCACGTCTGCAGGAAATCCTATTGCCCTTGGCCCCCCAGCAGAAGCGCAACCAGTACCTCGCCCAAGCTTTCCAAGCCCTGCGGATTGCGGTCAACGATGAACTGGGCGCGCTCGCGGACTTGCTCAAGGCCAGCCTCAGGCTGCTCCAGCCCGGGGGAAGGTTGGCCGTCATCAGCTACCACAGCCTCGAAGACCGCATGGTCAAGCGGTTCATGCGCGCCGGAAATCTAGAAGGTGAAATCGCCAAGGACTTCCACGGTCGATCCCTCGCCCCCTTCGACAAGGTCACCGGCAAGGCCATCGTGGCCGACGCCCAAGAAATGGAACGGAACCCCCGGTCCCGCAGTGCGCGCCTGCGCGTCGCGGCCCGAAACGCTCAAGCCGCATGAGTTTTCTTTCCAAACGCAGCCCCAAGGCGTCCAAACGCACCAACAGGAAACTGACGCCAGAAGAGCGGCTGGCACACAACATTGCTTCGGAAAACCGCGAGACCAGAAAAAAAGCACGGCCCCATCGGAAATCCGCTGGGCACGCTAAGCCCCTGGGCAAGCCCGCTGGCCCATCGGTTGATTCTGGCCGCACGCCCTCTCGTTGGAGCGCAGCATTCAAGCGCGCCTTCGCTCCGGTGCGCTCTTCCCTCACGGGAGAATGGCTGGGGGGGCCTGAGGTCATCCGCCACCTTCCCTTCATCGGGTTCATCGCCGCGCTGATGCTCGGGTACACTTACCTGGAGTACAAATACGAATATGACGAGCGTGCCATCAAGGAGGGCCGGAAGGAGCTGATGAACCTCCGCCACCACGAGCAGAGTCTTCGCGGACGATTTGAATCTCAACTGCAGCGAAGCCGGCTCGACGAGGACATGGCCGCCGTCGGGCTCTCTGCCCCGAAAGCGCCCCCCACCTCACTTCCCGCGCCAAACCCGGTCACGCAATGAGGAACCTGCAACATATCGCCACGCGGGCGTGGGTCCTCTTCGCTGCCTTTGCCCTCTTCGGGATCGCCATTGTGTTGCGCATCGCGCAAATTCAACTCGACCCCGGTCACGCGCAAGCCGCCGCAATGCTGCCCCAGGTTCGCACAATTGAGCCGGAACGGGGCCGCATCCTCTCCGCCGATGGGCATCTGCTGGCCGCTTCCGTTCCTCGATTCGACCTCCATTGGGACCCCACCGTTATTGACACACCGGAAGAAAAAGACGCGTTCCTCAACACCTTGCCGGCGCTGTCCAATGCGTTGGCTTCAGAATTCGGAGGGCGCTCAAGTGCGGGATGGCGCGATTTCCTGCTCGAAGCGCACCGCAGTGGAAAGAGCCGATATGTACCCGTCGCCCGAAACATCGAATGGGACCGCAGGCAAGCGGTGGAATCCTTTCCCTTCATAGGAGACCGATCGCGCAACCGGTCGGGTTTCATCTTCTCTGAAAAGCCCCGTCGAGACAAACCCTTCTCGCCTCTCGCCAACAGGACCATTGGACTTCACCGCCCCCAAGGCAACAGCGTCGGCATTGAAGATGCATTCAACGACGCCTTGTCAGGTCAGGCAGGTGAGCGCCTGATGCGTCGCATTCACGGCAACTACTGGATTCCCGCCACCGACGACTTCATCCTGGCACCCGAACCGGGGAAAGACGTCCGGACCACGCTGGACTTGCGCACCCAAGATGTCGCCACCGACGCCTTGCGCACCCAATTGGAGCATCACCATGCGGAATGGGGCTGTGCTGTTGTATTGGAGGTCGCCACCGGAAACGTCGTCGCCATTTCCAACCTGGAACGCAACGAAACCAACGGCAGCTATGCCGAGGCCTACAACCACGTCATCGGAACGGCAGTGGAACCGGGGTCGACCTTCAAGCTCGCCAGCATCATGGCCCTCATCGAATCGGGCAAGATCACCCCGTACGACACCCTCAACACCGGAGACGGCGCTTTTCGACCTTCCAAGGGGTGCTCGGAGATGACGGACACGAGCCACCCCGATGGCGGCTACGGCCCCCTGCGGCTGGAGGAGGTTTTCGAACGCAGCTCCAACGTGGGCACCGCCATGGCCGTTCAACAGGTATTCGCAGATGCCCCTCAACAATGGCTCGATGCATTGAAACGCCTGGGCATCAGCAAACCTCTGGGCATTGCCCTGGCCGGGGAAGGAACCCCCTTCCTTCACGAAACCACCCGGGAACGCACCTGGAGTGACTGCTCCCTGACCTCGATGTCCATCGGCTATGAGGTCGAGATGACACCGTTGCAGACCGCCGCTTTCTACAACGCCATTGCCGCAGACGGCAGGCTCATCCGCCCCCGCTTTGCCGACGCCATCCTGGACGGCACCCAAGTCGTGAACCAGTTCCGTTCGAAGGTGATCGAAGAGCGGATCGCAAGCCGCACCACCATCGCCGCGATGCGGTCCATGATGGAGCGGGTCTGCGCACCTGGCGGACACGGGACGGCTGAAGACATTTTCCGCGATCGCCCTTACCGCGTGGCGGGAAAGACGGGCACTGCGCGCGCCGCACACCCGGGAGGCGGCTACCGCGGCCACCGTGCCTCCTTTGCTGGCTTCTTCCCTGCCGACCGCCCCGCTTACACCATCGCAGTAGTGGTCCAACGACCGAGCAAAAACGGCTACTACGGCGGCACTGTGGCCGCTCCGGTATTCCGGGCCATCGCCGACCATCTGCACGGCACCCGCCCCGAATTGGTCGAAATGGAGCAGGGGCTCCTTGCGGAAACACCCCGACTCCCCGTATCAATGAACGGCAAGGTGAGCACCCTGACGACCCTTTATGACGACCTCGGAATGCCCTACGTCATGGACACAACGGGGACGGAAGAACTCCCGTCCCATGTCGCTGCATCGACGGGTGACACACACGTTTCACTCACCCCTCGCAGGGTGGATCCGGAGAACATTCCGGACGTCCGCGGCATGTCATTGCGGGACGCCGTCCAACTGCTGGAGACGCGCGGATTGAGGGTAGACATTCATGGCAGGGGGACCGTTCGCCGGCAGAGCATAGCCCCCGGAACGGCGCCCCGCACCGGTCAAACCATCCTGCTCGAACTCTCATGAAGCTGTTGAAGGACATACTCTACGGCGCAAGGATTTCCGAGGTCATCGGATCCACGCACATCGCGGTGGAATCGGTCGTATCCGATAGCCGACAGGTGAAGCCCTTCGGGTGCTTCGTGGCCATTCCCGGAACCGCCGTAGACGGCCACGAGCACATTCCCGCCGCCGTTCGCGCGGGTGCCGCCGCCATTGTCTGCGAAACCATGCCCTCGGAAGCGGAACGCGTGGATCAAGTGGTCTACATCCAGGTGGAGAGCAGCCGTGCCGCCTTGGGGCATCTGGCCGCCAATTTCCATGACAACCCGGGAGAGCGTCTCAAAATCATCGCCATCACCGGCACCAATGGCAAAACCACGGTCGCCACCCTGCTGCACCGCTTGGCACGCCTGTTCGACCGAAAGGCCGGCCTGGTCAGCACCGTAGAGAACCGCATCGTAGACAAAGTGGTGCCCGCCACCCACACGACCCCGGATCCCGTGGGGCTGCAAAAGCTGTTCGCCGACATGTTGGATGCCGGATGCACGCATTGTTTCATGGAGGCGAGCTCCCACGCATTGGACCAACATCGCCTCACCGGAACACCCCTGGTCGGCGCCGTATTCACGAACATCACGCACGACCACCTGGATTACCACGGAGACTTCAACGCATACATCGCAGCCAAGAAATCCCTCTTTGACCGACTTCCCACTACGGCATTCGCCTTGACCAACGCCGATGCCCGGCACCACGACACCATGGTCGCTTCCACACGGGCGCGGGTGGTCACGTTTGGCACACGTCAAGTGGCAGAACATAAATCCCGCATCGTGGAAAACGGCCTTGGCGGACTGCAACTGCACATCGAAGGCCAGGACCTCTATACCCGGCTGATCGGCGACTTCAATGCGTCCAACCTGACCGCCGTTTATGCCGTCGCTCGGGAACTCGGATGGGACACGATGGAAACCTTGACCCACCTGTCCCTGCTCGATGCACCCGATGGACGCATGCAACAGGTGCGATCGGGTGATGGGAACATCCACGCCATCGTCGACTACGCCCATACCCCCGACGCTCTTCGCAAGGTGCTCGAAACCCTGCAGAACGTGCGCCAATCCGGCGCCGCAACCACGCCCACCGGCCAAGAAGCCCGCATTCTCTGTGTGGTGGGCTGCGGAGGAGATCGGGACCGCGCGAAGCGCCCCATCATGGCGCAGGTCGCCGCCGACCTCGCCGACCTCGTCATCCTGACTTCAGACAACCCACGCAGCGAAGACCCCGCCGCCATCATCGCCGAAATGCGAGCGGGTCTAGACCCCATTCAGGCGCGGAAAGTGACCGCCAACCAAGACCGGGCCGAAGCCATCCGCTCAGCTTGCATCCAAGCCCAGCCCGGCGATGTGGTCCTGGTGGCCGGAAAGGGGCACGAGAAGTACCAGGAAATCCAAGGCGATAGGTTGCCTTTTGACGACGTCGCCATCCTCACCGCATCTCTCACTCCCCACTGAACGCGAGCCGATGCTGTACCACCTCTTCGACCACCTCCATCAGATCTCGGACTTCCCGGGAGCGGGCCTGTTCCAGTACATATCATTCAGGGCTGCCGCGGCGGCCATCCTGTCCCTGCTTGTCTCCATCGGCATTGGGCGGCGGATCATCGAGTGGCTGCAACTCAAGCAGGTCGGCGAAATCGTTCGGGACCTCGGCCTCGAAGGGCAGATGCAGAAGCAAGGCACCCCCACCATGGGCGGCATCATCATCCTGAGCGCCATCCTCATCCCCACCCTGCTGCTGGCCGACCTCACCAACGTCTACATCCAGTGCATGCTGCTCGTCACCGTGCTGCTCGGCGGCATCGGATTCATCGACGACTACATCAAGGTCTTCAAGAAGAACAAGGAAGGACTGGCCGGGAAATTCAAGGTGGTGGGCCAAGTGGGGGCCAGCCTCCTGGTGGCCGCCATGCTGTTCTGGAATCCCCAAGTACGGGTCAAGGAAGCCGTACCCGCCAATTCCACCGAAGCCATCGCCCAAGGGCTGGAGGACACCGACGGCGACGGCTGGGTGCGCGCCGAGCGCAGGTCCATGAAGACGACCATTCCCTTTGTCAAAGACAATGAATTCGACTACGCCCGTCTGACCGAGTGGGCCACGGATTCGCCTTGGGCCCGGTTTGCCGTTTTCGCCCTCATCGTGGTCTTCATCGTCACCGCTGTCAGCAACGGCGCCAACCTGACTGACGGCATGGACGGGTTGGCCACGGGCACCAGTGCCATCATCGGCCTCACCCTCGCCATCCTCGCCTATGTGTCGGGCAACGCCGTCTTCAGCGACTACCTCAACGTCCTTTTCATCCCGGACTCGGGCGAACTCGTAGTGTTCATCTCCGCCTTTGTGGGCGCCTGCATCGGATTCCTCTGGTACAACGCCTTTCCCGCCCAGGTCTTCATGGGCGACACCGGCAGCCTCGCCCTCGGCGGGATCATCGCCACGTTCGCCATTGCCATTCGCAAAGAACTCCTCATCCCCGTGCTGTGCGGCATCTTCCTCATCGAGAACCTGAGCGTGGTCATGCAGGTCGCCTGGTTCCGCCACACCCGCAAGAAATACGGGGAGGGACGACGGATTTTCCGCATGTCGCCCCTGCACCACCACTATCAGAAAGGCGGTTTGCCCGAGAGCAAGATCACCGCGCGTTTCTGGATTGTCGGCATCCTGCTGGCCGTCGTCACCATCGTCACCCTCAAGGTTCGTTGATGCAGGACGCGGTGACCATACTTGGAGCCGGCGAAAGCGGTGAAGGAGCGGCCCGGTTGTGCCAATCCTTGGGCATGCCCTGCCGCGTGAGCGACGCGGGGGCTGTGGCGCCCGAACGCAAGGAGCGCCTGACCTCCATGGGGGTTGCCCTGGAAGAAGGCGGGCATGATCGCACCCTCATCGAGTCCGCCTCCCTGGTGGTCAAGTCTCCCGGCATCCCCAACAACGCCCCCCCCATCCAATGGGCAAGGGAAGCCGGTGTTGAAGTCATAGGAGAGCTGGAATTTGCCAGCCGCCACACTCAGGCGCGCATCGCAGCGGTCACCGGAACCAACGGCAAGACCACCACGACCGCATTGTTGCACCATTTGCTCGTCACAGGCGGCGTGGATGCAGGTTGTGCAGGGAATATCGGCAGCAGTTTCGCCGGAGCCGTCGCCGACGCACGTTCGCGCAAAGAAGGAGATCACGCCGTCTGGGTCGTCGAGGCATCGAGCTTCCAGCTCGAGGACACCGCCTCCTTCCGTCCGGATGTGGCCATCATTCTGAACATCACACCGGACCACCTCGACCGACACGGCAGTGTGGAAGCCTACGCCGACGCCAAGTGGAACATCACCGCCCGGCAAACCCCATCAGACCACCTCATCGTCTGTGCCGACGATCCCGGTCTGACCGCGCTTCGGGACCGTCGCAAAACATCCGCGCAATTGCACACGGTGCAAATGGCGCCACCCCCATCGGAAACCGCCCCGGAATTGGCGGCACACAGCATTGACAAACAACGATTCACCTTCCTCACTCCCCCTTTCACCATGAGCATTCAGGAACTCGCCCTTCAAGGCAAGCACAACCTCTACAATTCGATGGCCGCCGGCGTCGCCGCCCGCATTCTTGAACTCAAGGACGCCGATCTGCGGGCCGGCTTCACGCACTTCCGCAACATGGAACACCGCTTGGAGCAAGTCGCCAAAATCAACGACATCCAATTCATCAACGACAGCAAAGCCACCAATGTCAATGCCGCCTGGTATGCCCTGGACAGCATGACCACACCCACCGTCTGGATTGCAGGCGGGGTGGACAAGGGAAACGATTACACTTCACTGATCCCCCTCGTTGGCGAAAAGGTGCACACCCTCATTTGCCTGGGCAAGGACAACAAGAAACTGCACAAGGCCTTCGCCACCGCTGTGACCCGCATCCTCGAAGTGGAAAGTGCCGAAGAGGCCGCCATTCTGGGGTACAATGTGGCCCAGCCTGGTGATGCCGTTCTCCTCTCTCCGGCATGTGCGAGCTTCGACCTCTTCTCATCTTACGAAGAGCGCGGGCAGCGGTTCAAAGCGGGTGTCCGTTCGCTCTGAATCCATGCAGCACCGTTTCTCGGATTTCCTGCACGAACATCTGCGCGGCGACCGCGCCACTTGGGTCGTTGCCATCCTGCTGGTGTTGACCTCCCTGGTGAGCGTGTATTCCGCCAGTGCAACATTGGCCTGGAAACAAGACGGAAATTCGATTGGCATTCTATTCCGCCACGCCACGTTCCTGATGGTGGGATTGGGCGCCATGTGGGCAGTTCATCGGCTCAAATTCGCATGGTTTTCCCGCCTGAGTCAACTCGGCATACACGTGGCACTGGCGTTGCTGTTCCTGACCCTACTGATGGGTTCCGAGATCAATGACGCCAAGCGTTGGATGGACATTGGCGGGTTCCGTTTTCAGCCATCCGACGTCGCCAAGGTGGCCCTCGTCGCCTTCGTGGCGCGCATGCTTGACCGCAATCGGCTGGTCCTGCACGACTTCAACAAGGGAGTAAAACCCATTGCGGCTTACATCGGCCTCACCTGCGCCTTGATTCTGCCCGCCGACTTCTCCACTGCTGCCATGCTGGGGCTGGTCTGCTTTTTGATGATGCTCATCGCAGGAGTGACATGGAAGCCCATGCTGATCACGACCGGTCTGGGAGCGGGTGCGGGGATGGCCGCATTGGGGCTGGCCGCTGTCGCGCCTGGGCTATTTCCGAGAATGGGCACCTGGGTGGCGCGTGCCAAGGGCTTCCTCGGGGGCGAGGGGGGATCCGACTCGAGTCAAATCGACTATGCGCTTCAAGCCATCCACCAAGGTGGCTTGCTTCCTCAAGGACCGGGATCCGGGGTCAGTCGAAACGCCATGCCGGTCGCTTATGCCGATATGATCTACGCCTTCATCATCGAGGAGTGGGGAGCCATCCTCGGGGGATTGGGGCTTGTGTTGCTATACCTCATCCTGTTTTCGCGCGCCATCCGTATCGGGACGAAATGTCCACGTCCCTTTGGCGGATTGCTGTCCATAGGACTCGGACTCATGCTCACCTTGCAGGCCTTGGTCAATATGGGCGTCGCCGTTCGGTTGCTGCCCATGACCGGACAGCCCCTGCCCTTGGTTTCCATGGGCGGAACCTCCATCGTATTCACCTGCGTGGCCATCGGAATGATCCTCTCGGTCAGCCGCAGCCTGACCGATCCAGAAGCGGCCGCACCCGTGGAACCCAGCGGCAGCCAACACGCCCGACCGCTGGAACCGCGAACCCTCTGAAACCATGTCGGAGCGGCCATTGCGCATATTGATCTCCGGAGGCGGCACTGGGGGACACATCCACCCGGCCATCGCCATTGCAGAGGCGCTGCAAAAGCAGCGTCCCGATGTGGTCATCGAATTCGTAGGCGCGCTGGGCAGGATGGAAATGGAACGCGTCCCCAAGGCGGGTTATCGCATCACCGGCCTGCCCATCACCGGAATCGACAGGAAACTGAGCAGGCGCAACTTCGCCTTTCCCTTTCGACTCATCCGCTCCTTGGTGCTGGCCAACCGCATCATTCGCCGGTTTCAACCCGACGTGGCCATAGGGGTAGGTGGATTCGCGAGCGGCCCCCTGCTCTGGGCCGCGGCGCGAAAAGGCATCCCGACCCTGATTCAGGAGCAGAATGGATTTCCCGGCATTACCAACCGGCTCTTGGCCCGAAAGGTAGACCGCGTATGTGCCGGATTCCCGGGGTTGGAGCGCTGGTTCCCGAGTGAACGCATCGTAGAAACCGGGAATCCTCTGCGGCAAAGCATTGTGGCACGACTGGGAAACAAATCCGGGACATCTTCGGGCGTCACCGCTGCCCGCAGCCATTTCCAACTTCGCGAAGACAAACCGGTGCTGCTGGTATTGGGTGGCAGCCTGGGCGCAGCCTCCATGAATGCCGCCGTGAGAGCTCTCTTGGAATCAGGGCCCTTGGCGAAAAAAGGGTTCCAGGTCCTTTGGCAATGTGGGGGACGCTACGAATCCGAGCAACGCGCCTGGGCAGAAAAGCACGGTGACACCCTTCTGGTGGTCCGCGGGTTCATCGACAGAATGGACCTCGCCTATGACGCGGCCAGCATCATCGCCAGCCGGGCCGGCGCCATGTCCATCGCAGAATTGGCGCTGGTAGGCAAACCCACCCTTCTGATCCCTTCCCCTCATGTCGCAGAGGACCACCAAACCAAAAACGCCAAGTCGGTCGTGAACCGATCAGGTGCCGTCATGCTGCCCGACCACAGGGTCATCCGGGACCTGCCCAAGGAGGTTCGGGCCCTGTTGAATGATGCGGAGCGTTGCGAAGCCATGTCTACTGCACTTCGGGCGACCGCGCGCCCTGAAGCAGCAGACGGGGTAGCCCGTGAAATCCTATCGCTGATTCCATCATGACGCGCTGCATCTATTTCCTCGGAATCGGCGGCATCGGAATGAGTGCATTGGCGCGCTGGTTCCAGGCTGCAGGCGCAGAAGTGGCAGGCTATGACCGCACACCTACAGCGTTGACCCGCGCCCTGGAGACCGAAGGCATGACAGTGGACCACACCGGTTCCCTCGACGCATTGCCGAGCAGCCTGAAAGAGGACCTTTCATCTTCCCGCACCGACCGTTGGACGCTGGTCTGGACCCCGGCCATACCGGAGGAATTCCCGCTGTTGAAAGCGTTTCGCGCCGCCGGTTTCCCCCTCCTCAAGAGAGCGGAAGTCCTGGGTGAGATTTCCCGCCAACGCCCCTTGTTGGCCATCGCGGGAACCCACGTAAAAACCACCACCACCGCCTTGCTCGCACATTTACTGGACTGTGGCAAAATCGGTGTGGATGCATTCCTCGGCGGAATCTCCATGGGTGAATCCTCCAACCTCATTGTCAGCCATCCCAATTCCAACACCCGCTGGATGGTCGCCGAAGCGGATGAATTCGACCGCAGCTTCCTCCACCTTCATCCAGAAAAAGCGGCCATCACCTCCGTGGATCCGGACCATCTCGACATCTATGGCACCCACGGTGAAATGATCGCCGCATTCGACGAATTCAGCCAGCAAATCACCCCGGGTGGATGTCTGATCCATGCTGACGCATGGGAGACCATGCAAGCACACGGTCACGCCAAATCCGCATCGGATCCGAAGCTTTACGGACCATTATCTCCTGGCGATTCCCTCTCCCAAATGGACTGGAGCGCAGGGTATTCCGACGTGACCGGCAAGGAAGGGAAAGCCACCTTCACCCTCCATCTGAAAGGAGAAGCTCCATTGGACATCGAATGGCGGCTGCCGGGGCACCACAATGCTGCAAATGCCACAGCCGCGGCACATCTCGCCACGCAAGCCGGAATGCCACACAACCTGTTATCCGAAGCGCTGGCCACCTTCCCCGGCATTGCGCGCAGGTTCCAAGTCAGGCACCAATCCGACAACCGCGTCATCGTGGATGACTACGCCCATCATCCCAGCGAAATCGCCGGCACCATTGCAGCGGCACGCCAATTGTACCCTGGCCGGCACATCACGGGCGTCTTCCAGCCCCACCTCTACAGCCGCACGCGAGACTTCATGGACGAATTCGCCCACGCCCTGTCCCAACTCGACGCTTGCATCCTATTGCCCATCTACCCCGCCCGGGAGACTCCCTTGCCCGGCGTGGATACACAGGGCATTGGGGAAAAGATGGTCGGATGTCCGGTGAAATGCCCGCCGGAAAATCGGTTTTTGGATGTTCTGGAAAAAAGCGATCCGGACGTGCTCTTGTTCATGGGAGCAGGGAACCTCGATCAATGGATTGAACCCGCCTGGTCGCGATTGGAAAACCGCAGGAATCAACCTCCCATAGAGACAACGTGAGCCGTCACCGCCCCCCCATGGAAAAAGAGGTCCAACCCCGACCCACTTGGAGCCGAAAGAAGGCGGTATTCACCGTTCTGCTCGCCCTTCCCGCCATGCTGGTCTTTACGGCCGCGGATCGGGCGACACACACCGTGCCCTGTCGAGCACTCGAAATGGAAGTGGACCAGGTCGACGGCATGTACTTCGTAGACGCCCCCACCCTCCACGCCTTGGTCAGTGAGCGCTATACCCTTCACGACCAACCGCTGGCGGAACTGCCACTGAACGACATTCACGCCACATTGATGGCCCAACACGGCGTAGCCGATTGTCAAATCGCTCCCACCTTGGGTGGCACTTTGAAAATCCAGGTGACCCAACAGCGCCCGCTGGCCCGGGTTTGGATGCCCGACACCGTGCTTTACCTCGATGACAGAGGAAGGGCACTTCCCCTTTCCTCGCGATACACAGCAGAAGTTCCCATCGTCCACGCCATGACCTTGGAATCTGCCAGGGCGGCCACGCCCCTGCTGGAAATCATGGACCGCTCTCCATTTTGGAATGCCTTCATCGATCAGATCGAGGTGGACGCCGAAGGGCACCTCTCCTTCCGACCGCGCGTGGCTGACGTCGTGGTGGAGCTCGGAGCCCCAGACTCCTCGAGCCACCGGCTGAACGGCCAACTCACAAAACTGCGCGCCTTCTATTCCGAACTCATTCAACGCGGCGACCTGAGGCAATACCGCACCATCCGCCTCCAATACGACGGTCAACTCATCGCCGCCAAATAATCCAATCCCCTCCCACCATGGAAAACCCGCACCAACATCAGGACATCGTTGTCGGACTCGACATCGGAACCACCAAGATCGCCTGTATCGTAGGCCAGAAGAACACCCATGGCAAGCTCGAAATCATCGGATACGGCAAGAGCGAATCCATCGGAGTCACCCGCGGTGTCGTAGCGAACATCGAGCACACCGTGCAATCCATTCGCACGGCGGTCGAAGCCGCGGAAAAGTCCGCCAATGTGAAAATCGAAGTCGTGAACGTGGGGATCGCGGGACAACACATCAAGAGCCTGCAACACCGCGGTCAAATCATCCGCACCGAGACCGACGAGGAAATCACCCGCAACGATGTGCAGCAGCTCATCGATGATATGCGCAAGTTGAAGGTGCTCCCCGGAGAGGAAATCCTCCACGTCCTTCCCCAAGAATTCACCGTGGATGGTGAGCCCGGCATCAAGGAGCCTGTTGGACACACGGGCGTTCGGCTGGAAGCCAATTTCCACATCATCACCGGACAAACTTCCGCCGCGAAGAACATCTACCGTTGTATCAAGAGGGCAGGACTTCAGGTGGACCAACTCATTCTGGAGCCCATCGCCTCCAGTTGCGCTGTATTAAGTGAAGAGGAGAAGGAAGCCGGTGTGGCCCTGGTGGACATCGGAGGCGGCACGACCGACATTGCCATCTTCCAAGAGGGCATCATCCGTCATACCGCGGTCATTCCCTTCGGAGGCAACGCCATCACGGACGACATCAAGCAGGGCTGTGGTGTACTCAAGAAGCACGCCGAGGCACTCAAGAACAAATTCGGTTCAGCCTTGGAACAGGAAATGGCCCAGGACGAAATCGTAGTCATCCAGGGGCTCTCAGGAAGGCCACCGAAGGAAGTATCCCGCCGAAACATTGCAGGCATCATTCAAGCGCGCATGGCGGAAATCATCGAGCACGTCCATTACGAGATCAAAAACAGCGGCTTGGAACGCGAACTCATCGGCGGCATTGTCGTCACCGGTGGCGGAAGCCAGTTGCGCCACGTGCGCCAGTTGTTTGAATATGTCACGACCATGGATTGTCGAATCGGTTTTCCCAACACTCATTTGGCGCAGGCACCGGACCGCAGCTTGACGGCGCCCATTTACGCCACGGGAATTGGCCTCGTTCTCCTCGGTTTCGAACAAGGAGGCGAGGCCGAATACGAAGACACACGGCAGAAGGAAAGCAAAGAAACCATGGCGGGGCCGCGCCGTTTCCTCCAGAAAATCAAGGACTTCTTTGAAGAGGAACTGCCTGAATAACCCCAACGTGGTATTCCACCAAATCCCGTTTTCAACCACACCATCGTGGATGGAAAGGTCTGAAGCCGTGCCGAGCACACGACCTGAGGTCCTTTCTTGGCACGCACTTGCGTGGGGGCATCAGTCCTCCGCAAAACCCTCCTGAAACCCATCCATCCAGGAACACCAGATGCAATTCGATATCCCACAGAATACAGGCTCTCCCATCAAGGTCATCGGCGTAGGTGGCGGCGGATCCAACGCCGTCAATTACATGTACCAACAGGGCATCAAGGGAGTGGACTTCATCGTCTGCAACACCGACAATCAGGCGCTGGAGGCTTCTGATGTTCCCGTGCGCATTCAATTGGGCCGCACGCTGACCGCTGGACAAGGGGCAGGAAGCGTCCCGGAAACCGGACGCAATGCAGCCATCGAAAACCTGGACGATGTGCTCGAACAACTCGGAGAGAACACCACCATGGTTTTCGTTACGGCCGGAATGGGCGGCGGTACGGGAACAGGTGCAGCTCCAGTCATCGCCAAGGCTTGCAAAGACCTCGGCATCCTCACCGTCGGCATCGTGACCGTTCCCTTCAATTTCGAAGGGCGACGCAGGGCCAACCAAGCCGGTGAAGGATTGGAGGAAATGAGGGCCGCTATCGACACCCTGCTCGTCATCCGCAATGACAAGCTCCGCGAGCTCTTTGGCAACCTCACGTTGAAACAGGCTTTCTCAAATGCGGATGAAGTCCTCTGCACGGCAGCCAAAGGCATCGCAGAGGTCATTACCCTCACCGGGGAGATCAACGTCGACATGAACGATGTCAAAACCGTCATGCGCGATTCCGGAGCCGCCATCATGGGCGCCGGAAGTGCCAGCGGCGATGGCCGGGCCATGACTGCGGTATCCGAAGCATTGGAGTCCCCACTTCTCAATGACAGCGACATCACGGGCGCCAACTTCGTCCTCCTCAACATCACCTACGGGTCTGAGGAAATCCTGATGGACGAAATCTCGGAAATCACCGACTACATCCAGGACCAAGCCGGAGCCACGGCAGAAGTCATCTGGGGCTATGGCCATGACGAAGAACTCGGCGACAAGATTTGTGTGACGGTGATCGCCACCGGTTTTGAAGCCAATCCCAAACTTCCAGAAGGTCCAAGTATCAAAACGCACACCCTGGATATGACGGCAAGGGAGATCACCGCACCTCTCCAAAACCCAATGGATCTTGGGAATGAGGTGATCGCACCCGGTCTCCAAACTGATCCGGCAGAAACAGAACCGGAACTCAAAACAGCTGAACCGGTGGATTCCCCATCCACCTTGGGCGAAACTGACTCCGACATCTCCATGCAGTGGAATGCGGAAGACATCACTTCCATGAACGGCCCTGCCGCTGCTCCCGATCTTTTCGGAACGACCAAAAAGACCGGAGAAGAAATCACCTTGATTCACAAGGAAGAGCAACCGTCACAGGAAGCCTCACCAGCACAAAATGAACCATGGACGCCGGCAGAAACTGCGGAGACCCATGAGCCCATTGAAGCGACGGAAACTCCAACCCGCATAGGAGAGTTCAACGTTCTCGATCTAGAAGACACCCAGGACGATACGCTCATCCCCGAGGGATTGGATGATGTAAACTTCACCAACGAACAGGTCAACCCGACAGAAGATAATCCTGCCGGCCCCGTCGAAACTCCCCTTCAAGCGCAGGCACAGCCGATTCCAACGCCCACCCCGATTCAATCCCAGCCCGCCGCACCGGCGAATCCAGCCACACGCCAAACCCAACAGGCACAACCAACCACAACCGATGCTGAATGGGCACAACGCGCAGCGCAGCGGCAGCAGAGCATTGAGGAGTTCACCAAGCGCTTACGCACCCCCAGTGGATTGACGGAGCTCGAGGAAGAGCCTGCCTACAAGCGTCGGAATTTCCAATTGAGCGGAACGCCTTCCAGCGATGAGTCGCAAGCCACCCGCGTCAGCATTGACGAGGAAACCGGTGGGCTTAAAACTGACAATCCGTTCTTGCACGACAACGTGGACTGAACCCGACATGACGCTTCAGGAACAAATCAGTGCGGACATGAAGGAGGCCATGAAGGCCAAGGACAAGGTGCGCCTTGCCGCCCTTCGGGATATCAAATCCAAAATCATGCTCGCCTTGACGGAATCCGGAGGCGCGGTTGCACTCGACGACGGCGCCGTTATGAAAATCCTGTCCAAGCAGCTCAAGCAGCGTGAGGACACTTTGGCCATCTACATCGAACAAGAACGCCAAGACCTCGCAGACGAAGAGCAAGCCCAGGCCGAAATCATCCGGAAATACCTACCCCAACCCATGGGACCGGCTGAGCTTGAAGCGGGTGTCAAAGCCCTGGTAGAAGAACTCGGCGCCTCCAGCATGGCAGATATGGGACGCGTCATGGGCGCAGCATCCGCCAAGTTTGCCGGACGAGCAGACGGCAAGGCCATCAGCGCCATCGTCCGAGGCCTGCTGGGCTGACGGCCCGTTTTTAGAGGATTTGACATATTCCCTTTTCTACGACAGGTAACCTGTGCATACCCTTGTGGTGCATTTCAGGTCACTTGAATTGAACGTTGTTCCCTATCAGGTGTTGAACTGAAACACAAAAGGATCGAATCCCATTACCAAAACCTACTTCATACCATGTATACCCTCATTCTCTCTGCCGCACTGGCGCTGACACCACTATTCGGGGCCACAGATGGCGCAACCGAACCCTCCAAGCAAACGGTCAGCGCCAAAGAAAGCTCCGTCACCTGGATCGGTAAGAAAGTCACCGGTAGCCACAGCGGCGACATCATGATCAGCAACGGCTTCATCAGCGTCCAGGACGGCATGGTGACCGGCGCTTCGGTCATCATCGACATGACGAGCATCAACACCACCGACTTAGAGGGCGGAAGCAAGGAGAGCCTCGACGGCCACCTCAAGAGCGACGACTTCTTTGGCGTGGAGCAATTCCCGACCGCCCAGTTTGAGCTCATCAGCCTGAACCCACTGCGTGCTCCAAATGGGATGAACTTCACGGCCCAGGGCACCGTCACCATCAAAGGCCGTACAGCCAAGGTGGCCTTCCCGGTTAAGGTGGAAATGGGCAAGATGGAAACAACCATCTCCGGCGAAATGACCCTCGACCGCTCCAACTTCGACGTCCGCTTCCGAAGCAAATCATTCTTCGACGCTGCCGAACTGGGCGATAAGTTGATTTACGACGATTTCACCATCGGGTTCACGCTGAAGACCAGCTGAGATTGCCTTTGGCCACTCATTGGAAAGCCCTTGAAGCCCATCGCTTCAAGGGCTTTTTTGTTGGGTGAGAAAGGGTCAATGCAGGATAAGCCGCACATCCAACCCCCACCAACTCCCATCGAGAATGCGCTCCACTTCCCGCAAGTCTGCATCGCCTTGACCCACGTTCCATCGGGCGACCAGCTCTCCTTGAAAGAGGGGTTGAATCAACGGCCGCAAGGCACCCCCTATGTGCAAGTCCACTTCCTCGCCTTCCTTCACGATGCCCAACTCCAGCGCCATGCACCATCGGTTCCAGTTGTAGCGCAGTGAGCTGTGTTCGATGGCAAAAACATCGCCACCGCCTTCCGCACTGGTCGACGCGAAAGCATTGGTTGGCAGGATCTCCATCACCACGCCGCCCCCGGCGCCCAATCGCCAGCCCGGCGTCAGCACCACTTCCGTCCGATAGAGCACCGGCAAAGAGTACGAAGCCACGATCCAATCGAGCTCCACGGCGGCTAAAGGAGCCGAGGCGACCTCCGGTATCCAATCGGCCTCGAGGCGCCAGATCCGACGCGTCTGCTCAAACCCGAAGGCCACTTGGCTCACCTTGCCCAATCGGCGGCGCACACTCACGCCATAGCTGCGCGTCCCCAATGCGCCCCAACGCGCATGCAATGGGCCGTCCTGTAAAGTGAGCGGCTGTCCACTCCACCCCACGCCCTCTCCCACATCAGGCCGCGCGAACCCGAGGGAAGTGAGCAAACGCACGTCCAAAGTCCAGTCGGTCGATTGTGAAAAGACCGATGTGCTTGTCAGCAATGCCAACGCCCATGTGATGCTCCACCTCATGACTGCATCCATCCGACCACCGCCAAACCCACCAAGGCAGCAGTGAAAAGCAACATGAACCAGCGCAGCCCCTTGTGTGCAATGAAGGGAACGCGGTGGCGCCCGTGCAACAAGTGGTTCACCTTCAATGCCTGCTTGAACAAGGAACGGTGCACCCCAAACCGGGCAACCTCTTCTTCTGCACCCCGCACGGGCACCTCCCGTTCGAATTCAATGCCGGCCGACTGCAGATCTCGCTGAAACTCCTCGGCCATTCCCGCATCGTGGAACTCGAAGACGTGGTAGCGGTTGTCCGCCGGATGCGTATACCAATTGGTCAGGCGCATGGTGGAGTCAATCCGTGGTCCAGCGGGTCACGTATTCCAATGGGCGACGGTGGCCCTTGGCCGGCCACTCCCCTTCCGGATAACCCATGTAGAAGAGGCCCATCCCCTGCACCCCTTCCTCATGTCCGAGTGCGTGCACCGCCTCCGGATGCGCCAGGAAACCCGGTGTGGACCAGAATCCCCCGATGCCATGGGCGGTGCACATCAGAAACATGTTCTGCACGCAAGCCGCAAGGGCCGCCTGATCCTCCCACAACGGAAATCGCCCGGCTTCGTCGTGGGCGAGCCCCAGGGCTACGATGGCGTTGCACCGCTCACCGCGTGCGCGGATTTTCTCGGCCTTACTGTCCATCACCGCCTCACCGGAATGCGCCCGATAAGCAACTGACAAGCGTGCCATCAAACGCTGGGCAGCATCGTCCATGAATACATGGAAGCGCCATGGCTGGGTCAGTCCGTGGTTCGGTGCCCATGTTCCGTGCTGGAGCACCTGCTCGACAATCTCACGGTGAACCCGCCGCCCGGAGAAGCGCTCAGGAGAAAGGCTGCGCCGATCGAGGATGAGCGTACTGGTATCGCTGATGCTGTGCCGCATATCGTTCCGTTCCTTGCGTTCAGTCCTTTGCCCCTTCCAAACCGTCGTAGTCCAGTTGGTCGAGCAGGTAGACCATAGAGGTCAATGCCGCCGCACCCAATTTCAGCTCCCGCTCGTGGACGTTTTCAAAAATGTCGCGGTTGCTGTGATGGTAGTCAAAATAGCGCTGTGAATTCGGACGCAGCCCCACCATCAAAGGGCGCTTGCCGGCGGGCTTCTCCTTCTTCAATGGCCCGATGTCCACCCCAGCACCGCCCCGGCGCATATCACCGACACCGTAGTCCATGAAGTTCTCGCGCCATGCACGAACGGCATCGGTGGACCCATCAGCGGCATCAATGGAGAAGCCGCGCGGCGCATCCCCACCGGCGTCGCTCTCAACGGCCGCCACATGCCATTCCTTGCGCTCCCGGGCGCGTTGGGCATAGGTCTTGCCTCCGTTGTTGCCGTTCTCCTCATTGATGAACAACACTACCCTCAGCGTGTGCCGCGGGCGGTATCCCAGCGCATGGAGGCTGCGCATGACCTCAATGCTGTGTACAACGCCTGCGCCGTCATCGTGAGCGCCTTCTCCGATGTCCCAACTGTCCAAATGGCCCCCCACCACGATGTAGCGGTCGGGATACTCCGTGCCCGTCCATTCGGCAATCACATTGGCCTGGGCCTTGTCCTCGTGGAGAACGCAATCCATTTCAAGCCCTACGCGCACCTCATGCCCTGCCTGCACGAGTGTGGCAATCCGGCGCGCATCAACGGTGCTCACCGCCGCCGCCGGTACCCGACGGACCGCATCATCATAGCGCATGGCCCCCGTATGAGGGAATGTATCCAGTGCGTGCGTCAGGGACCGAACAATCGCCGCCACACCGCTGTGTTCCGCCGACACCACAGCTCCCCGGGAGCGCTGATCATTGGCACCGCCATATGCACCGCCAGCATTGATCATCAGCGGATCCATCGGCCGGTTGAAAAATGCCATACGCCCCGCCAACCCTTCCGGTCCCAAGCTGTCCAATTCATCGAAGTGACGGAAAACAGCCACCTCAGCTTCCAAGGGTCCTTCCGTTCCAACACTCCCCCCTAGCGCAGAAACCCTCAAAGGCTCAGGAGCTCCGCCATCAACCCGGAGCCAGCCACGCTCGGGTCCCCCCCTTTCCCAATGTGGCACCACCACAGGCTGCATCCTCACCTCCCCAGCACCGATTTCCTTCAGCGTACGCGCACCCCAGAGAATGGCAGCATCCGCCTCAGGCGATCCGCTCAAGCGCGCCCCAACGTCCTTACACAACACGCGCAAGTCCTCGTAGCACTGTCCATCTCCCAGAATTTGGCCATGGATTTGCGCCACCATGGCCGAATCAACCGAACTCCATGCGGATTGGCTCCAGCCCACTCCTAAACCACCAACCAGCATCCACCCCAAGACCAACCCAATCAGAGCCACAGCCCTATGATTTACTCTTCTCATCTTTTTCATGACATCCAACTTCCATTGTTCAGGTCCAGTCCCTGACCGGTAATGCCCTTTTGCTCATCCGACATCAACCACGCTACAAAATCAGCCACCTCCTCAGGCTGGCTCATCCGACCCGTCGGCAACAGGGCACATTGCTGGGCATGACACGCCTCATAACTCAGACCCTGAGCGTCCGCCATACGCTGGATGGAATCGCGCGCCATCGCCGTCTCCACCCAACCCGGACAGATCGCATTGACCAATATCCCATCCTGCCCCCACTCAACCGCAAGGCTGCGAACAAGACCCAACACGGCAGTCTTTGAGGTCACGTAGGCACTTTGTCCGGGCACCCCAAAGCGTGCCAACACGCTGGAAGTCACCACCGCGTGTCTCCGCCCCTTCGGTGCCTTCAGCAAATGAGGACGAGCCGTATGCAATGTGACATACACTCCGGTCACATTCGCCGTCATGATTTCATCCCACCGATCCGCCTGAGCATCATTAGAAAAGGTGTTCGCCCCACCGATACCGGCATTGGCAAACACCCCCACCAAAGACCGTCCGGGAACAGCCTCCATTGTCGTTTCCAAAGCCCGACAAAAGGCAAGGCGATCGGCTACGTCCAATGGCATGACCTCATGCATCCCATCTCCAGCCAAAGCTTCCTTCGTCGCTTCCAAAGCGTCCACTCTCCTGCCCACCAAGAGCACATCGAAACCGTCCCGCGCAAACCGCTCGGCCGCAGCGCGGCCCATACCCGAACCCGCGCCTGTGATGAGTACCGTTTTCCTCATGTTGCGAAGATGGCACATCTATGAAAAGAGAAAGGCCCGACTTGCGTCGGGCCTTTCCGTTGTTATCGACGAAGGACTGGGTCCTTCCCGTTCTGCGATCAGCAGTCGGTACCGAAGGCACCGAGGAAGATCAACAGGTCGGAGGTCGTCGTTTGTCCGTCTCCGTTGAGGTCGGTCGGACAAGGGTTGGCAATATCGAAGGTGCATGAACCATCATCGTTCGTTGCAATATCGAGGTAGTTGGAAGCATCCGGGTAGGTACAACCCATAACAACCAAGCTGAAGTCACAGAGCTCGTCGTTCGAAATGTCCACGCTGTCCGGAGACACGTAGTTCGGAGCAATCGGCAACGTGCATCCCTCGGTACAAGCCTGTCCAAGACCCACGCTGTAGGTACCAGGACCACCTGAAGTGTTGTTGAAGGCAGAGCCTGAAATCGTCCAGCTCACCTCACTTGGGAAGGAACCGTCGGTGACGATCAAGGTGTAACATCCAGCAGCATCCAAACAGACAGCATCCGTGTCGAATTCACCGTCGTTCTCGTTGAAGGCCAGGCCACCTTCCGCAACCAACGTGCCATCGGCCGTGTAGAAG
>JBDQOI010000110.1:0-455 GCA_040261275.1 Flavobacteriales bacterium
TTATAACGCGGCGGGCGAGCTCATCGTCCCGGGCTACTCCTTCGATCCGGTCGCCACCGACAGCACCCTTGCGGAGCCCGGCTTCATCCCCCGCCCCACCGACCAGCGCTTCTCGCTGTCCATGCTGTTCCAGGACGAGATGCCCGGTGCCCCGGAATACAAGGTGCTGCTGAGCATGTTCTACGGCTCGGGACTGCCCTTCGGACCACCCGACTTCTCGCGCTACAAGGACACCCTTCGCTTGCCCTCCTACCGCCGCGTGGACATCGGCTTCTCCCGCGACCTCTTCCTCGGCGAGCGGGGCCGCTTCAAGAAGAACGGCACAGACCGCACCAAGCCCCTCGAAGGCTTTGTCGCCCTCGAGGTCTTCAACCTCCTCGGCATCCGGAACACCATCAACCACACGTGGATCCAGGACGTCACCGGCCGGCGCTACGCCATCCCGAACTACCTCA
>JBDQOI010000110.1:465-794 GCA_040261275.1 Flavobacteriales bacterium
CCCGGCGCATCAACCTCAAGTTCGCCGTCCGCTTCTAAGCGCCACACAGCAAGCGGGCCCAAAAACCCTCGCCCGCCCTGCTCGGGCGGTCTCGGGAAAGTGTCAAAGTGTCAACCCTCCTTCGCTCCGCTCACTCGGCATCCTTGAGACACCGCACAGAAAACCCATCCCGCGAATCGTTGTTGAACCGGAAGATGACTGGATAATTGTAGTTCAAATGCCGGAACCAAGCACTATCGACACTGGGCGAAGAACTCCACCAGTAGCCGATGTCCCCGGCATTGTAGAAGTGGCCATCCTCGCCTAAGCGGACGCCGCCCGGAAGGGCC
>JBDQOI010000111.1:0-786 GCA_040261275.1 Flavobacteriales bacterium
GTTTTCCTTTAAGGGTCGTGGAAGATGACCACGTTGATAGGCTACAGGTGTACAGGCGGTAACGTCAAAGCCGAGTAGTACTAATTACCCGTAAACTTACCTATCGCTTTATTTAGTAGTTATTTATTTTATTTCCGACATTGTTAAAAGAGTCATAAAGATCATATGGTGGCTATGGCGAGGGAGTCCACCTCTTCCCATTCCGAACAGAGAAGTTAAGCCCCTCAGCGCAGATGATACTTGGTTAATCCCTGGGAAAGTATGTCGCCGCCATCCTTTTTAAAGTAAAAACCCGAGTCTAGGTTGCTGGTTCCTGGTTGCTGGTTCCTGGTTCCTAGTTCCTGGTTCCTAGTTGCTAGTGGCTAGTTCCTAGTTGCTAGTAGCCTCAATAAATCTTGAAATTGAAAGCTCAAAGTACCAGAAACTAGAAACTAGAAACCAGAAACCATAGACTATAAACTACGAAGTCTAAACCCTTTAAAAAGCAAAGCGTTAAACCTATTAGAATTTCAAATGTCTGATGGTTTCGCCTTTATTGATCAGTTGTTCTAAACTTTTGATACCTAGTTTTATATGTGTTTCATCAAACATTTTTGAATTCACTTTATCTTTTTCTAGGGTTTTAACTCCGTCCGGTACCATTGGCGAATCAGAAACAAGTAACAATGCGCCAGTGGGGATTTGATTGTGGAATCCTACAGTAAAAAGTGTAGCGGTTTCCATATCGATAGCGTATGCGCGTATATTATTGAGATAGGACTTGAATTTATCATCAAATTCCCAAAC
>JBDQOI010000112.1:0-299 GCA_040261275.1 Flavobacteriales bacterium
ATAATGCATCACTTGACGAATTGAGCTCATATGCGAACAAACTTAATATCCCTGTAGTTACAGTCTGTGCAAAACTTGAATCAGATATAGCTGATTTAGAAGACGAAGAAAAAGAAATTTTTCTGACAGAATTAGGATTAGAAGAGCCAGGTTTAAATAGATTAATTAGGGCCTCATATAAACTTTTAGGACTTCAAACTTACTTTACAGCTGGAATTAAAGAAGTTAGAGCATGGACAGTTAAAATTGGAGCTACTGCTCCAGAGGGAGCAGGTGTTATTCATACTGACTTTGAAAAA
>JBDQOI010000112.1:309-769 GCA_040261275.1 Flavobacteriales bacterium
ACACTATATAGACTTAAGCGGGGAACAAAAAGCGAAAGAAGCCGGAAAGCTTCGTCTTGAAGGAAAGGAATATATTATTCAAGATGGCGATGTCATTCATTTTAGATTTAACGTTTAATTACTCTTTGACTTTAACAAGCTATAAAAATATAATCTCACGCTTAATCAATTTTTGGTGATGTAGCTCAGGTGGTTAGAGCGCAGGATTCATAATCCTGAGGTCGAGAGTTCAAGTCTCTCCATCACCACCATTTACATTCTTTATCTTGAATGGTTAAAATTACAAAAAAATGAAAAATCTAATTTTTATAATAAAAAGCGTGTTGGCTGCTTTTTGTGGAATCCAATCAAATAAAAAATTTGATCATGACGATAAATTTATACAAAAAAATGGCGTTTCTAGTTTTATTTTAATAGGATTTGTTCTTGTTTTCATATTAGGTTTAATACTCTATTTTAT
>JBDQOI010000113.1:0-758 GCA_040261275.1 Flavobacteriales bacterium
ATTGTGTGGTACAAAAGTACCATATAGTCTTCTGACTTTCTAAGGGACATGCTATATGGTTGGAAGATATAATCTCCAAGATAGTGCAAAAATAATATATATGCAAATAGTCCAATCGAAATCATTAGCCTGTCCTTACTATAAGTATACGATTAGGAATGAAGTTTTGTAAAATTTTGTTGACAAATAAAAAAAGATTTATTATATTACTAAAACACTAAGTCGGAATGGTGGAATTGGTAGACACGACAGACTTAAAATCTGTTGCTCTTTTGAGTGTGGGGGTTCAAGTCCCCCTTCCGATACTAAAAGTTCAAATCACTTGGGGCACTCATTGGTGAGATACCTAATGTTTCTGAAAGGGAAAAGGTATCTTCTTTTTGAGTGCCTTTTCTTTTTTGTTCGCCCATTACGATAGAATTGTAAACAAATTGACGAAGTTCTTTGATTGGTGGTGATACGGACACAACCGGGAAGTAGACATTTACAGAATGGATCATGCCAACAATTTCATCATCTGCATTGAAAATAGGAGATCCAGAACTGCCGCCCATTGCTGGGATTGAATAGTAAGCCTTCATTCCTTTTTGACCCATATAGAACCCTTCTAAGAGAGGGACAACATCTTCGTAGAAAATGCCAACAGGAGCAGCAACATTGTAAACTCTTTCACCTTCCTCTAATGAAGTGGTTGCAGAAGCTACTTTTGCTACTTTGGTTGTGTAAAGGTTGTGAGCAAAGAGAATACAAGTATCAAT
>JBDQOI010000114.1:0-254 GCA_040261275.1 Flavobacteriales bacterium
GTCATACTTTCCTCTTTGTTGTGGAGCGGATAGTGAGAATCGAACTCACATTATAGCGTTGGCAACGCCATGTAATAACCATTATACGATATCCGCATATACCTCTTTGTTATGGAGTGGACGACAGGACTTGAACCTGCATAATACGGATTTGCAATCCGTTGCCTAACCATTCAGCCACGTCCACATATACTTCTTTACTGCTGGCGGAACGGACGAGACTCGAACTCGCGACCCCATGCGTGACAGGCATG
>JBDQOI010000114.1:264-752 GCA_040261275.1 Flavobacteriales bacterium
TCCAACTACTCCACCAATCACAGCACCAGTCTCATCAAACGTAGTGCTTGACTCGTATATGGGTACTTCAACAGTTCTACACACTTGAGTAGTGATAGGAATCTGTTTTGTTATTGTCTTGTAAAAGTCTTGAACCTTTACACTGTCAGCCGCTAGTGCTGGCGAACCACAAAGTAGAGCAATCGTAACAAATAGTTTTTTCATCTTTAACTCCTTGTAATTTGGCGGAACGGACGAGACTCGAACTCGCGACCCCATGCGTGACAGGCATGTATTCTAACCAACTGAACTACCGCTCCAACTTGGCGGAGAGTGAGAGATTCGAACTCTCGATACAGGTTATCCCCGTATGTCTTCTTAGCAGGAAGGTGCTTTCAGCCACTCAGCCAACTCTCCTAATTTGTTAAGTTCTAGTATACGTGTATTTGCGTTTGGTGTCAAGATGTTTTTGGTGTACATCGTCCCAATTTTTAAACGTTATCTAAATT
>JBDQOI010000115.1:0-730 GCA_040261275.1 Flavobacteriales bacterium
ATACAAATTCCTTTCCATGAAATAATTTCAACATCAGTTTGTGATGCAACGTATTTGGCAAGATAATCATCTGGTAAAAATATCACTTTTTTTACACCAAGAGATTTAACAATTTTTACAGCATTAGCTGAAGTACAACAAACATCTGTTTCTGCCTTAACTTCTGCTGAAGTATTTACATAAGATACAACTGGCACTCCAGGATATTTTTCTTTCAATAATCTTACATCTTTTCCAGTAATTGAAGATGACAGTGAACAGCCCGCATTCATATCTGGTAGTAGAACTTTTTTACTTGGGCTCATTAATTTTGCTGTCTCAGCCATAAAATGAACTCCTGCCATTAAAATTATATCCGCTGAAGTTTTTGATGCCTCAATAGCAAGAGCTAATGAGTCTGCAGAAAAATCAGCTACTCCATGATAAATTTCAGGTGTTTGATAATTATGAGCAAGTATTATTGCATTTTTTTCTTTTTTGAGTTTATTAATTTTATGAATGTAAGGTGCGTGTACTGACCATTCAATTTCAGGCATAACCTTTGAAATTTTCTGGTAAATAGAGTCAGTTGATTGTTTTACTTCCTGTGTAAAATCCATAAGAATATTTACCAATTTGAAAGATAGAAGTCATTCATTTATTATGGGACATATTGCGGTCGTGCTGAAATTGGTAGACAGGCACGGTTGAGGGCCGTGTGGACCTAGTCCATGAGAGTTCGAGTCTCTCC
>JBDQOI010000116.1:0-686 GCA_040261275.1 Flavobacteriales bacterium
GTTGCCGTTGCAGTCGCAGTCGCCGGCGGGGATGCCGTCACCGCCGCACACTCCGCATGCGTCCACCACGGCGCAGGCCTCATTGGCCGCGTCGTTGTAGTTGCAGGCCCTCAGGTCCGTGCAGTTGTCCGCATCGTCACAGATGCCATCTCCGTCGCTGTCGGCTGCACAGGTGCCGCCGCAGACGCCGAGGGCGTCTTCCACATTGCCGTTGCAGTCGCAGTCGCCGGCCGGGATGCCGGATCCACCACAGATGCCACACTCATCGAGGGTCAGGCAGGTGCCGTTGGCCGGGTCGTTGAAGTTGCAGGCCGTGATGTCGCTGCAGTTGTCGTTGGCGTCACAGATGCCATCGCCGTCGGTGTCCACGCCGGTTCCGCCGCAATCGCCGCAGGCGTCGAGCTGGTTGCCGAAGCAATCGCAGTCGCCCACCGGGATACCGCTACCGCCGCATACACCGCACGCGTCGAGCTGCAGGCAGGCCACGTTGGCCGGGTCGGCGAAGTTGCAGGCGCTGAGGTCCGTGCAGTTGTCCGCATCGTCGCAGATGCCATCCGCATCGCTGTCCGCGGTGCAGGTGCCTCCGCACACACCGAGGGCATCCTCGGTGTTGCCGTTGCAGTCGCAGTCGCCGGCAGGGATGCCGGTTCCGCCGCACACTCCGCATGCGTCCACCACGGCGCAGG
>JBDQOI010000117.1:0-313 GCA_040261275.1 Flavobacteriales bacterium
TTATTAGGTTGGGCTTACTTCACCGATACCCCTTGGGTCTACTCCTATACAAACTTCTCTTGGTATTATATGCACGCAACCGCTGAAGGTTTTTATGTGTGGAATGCTAATCTGCCTGACAATGGATGGATGAAGTTAGAGCGGGGATAATTTGGTCAGGAAAATCTGAAGGGCTATCGAATACTACTCCTGCTAAAGTCTACCCCCTAGCCTACACTAATTTTTAATATATGGGGGTGCAGTCCTAATTTTTTATACCATTTTTATACCATTGGATGTTCAAGTGTGGCTAAATTCCTAAACACTCTCTCTC
>JBDQOI010000117.1:323-666 GCA_040261275.1 Flavobacteriales bacterium
TAATAATTCCCATTTTGATTCTGATATAAACCCTCAACCCCGTTTACTTTTTTCCAGTCTTTCATACAGGTTCGCCTTTCGTTTTCGCGAACAATTGGTGTATAAAATCATGTATAAAATACAGGAATCTAAAAACTTCACTGGGGCACTCATTACCTTGAATCCCTCTTAACTAAAGAGAGCCGGGAATCGGATTTGAACCGACGACCCACGCATTACGAATGCGTTGCTCTACCAACTGAGCTATCCCGGCATGTAATCGACTAGATTATCATTCTCATCTTGGATGACCTACATCTATTTGGCAAATCTCAAAATCTTTAAGATTTGCCGACTTCACATC
>JBDQOI010000118.1:0-658 GCA_040261275.1 Flavobacteriales bacterium
GCTGTGACCTGGTGACCTGCCGTGGTTGTACGGACCCGGACGCCATCAACTACGATGCCGATGCGACCATCGACAACGGAAGCTGTCTCTTCACCGGTTGTACCGATCCGGCGGCAGACAACTACGACCCGAACGCGGACTACAGCGACGGATCCTGTCTGTATTCAGGCTGCACCAATCCGTTTGCTTGCAACTTCAGTGACATTGCGACGGTGGACGATGGAAGCTGTGACGTGACCTCATGCTACGGCTGCACCAATGCATTGGCCTGCAACTACGATCCGGACGCCACCTTGTCGGATGGAAGTTGCGACCTGTTCTCCTGCCGCGGTTGCACCGACCCTGCCGCCATCAACTACAACCCGGACGCCACCCAGGACGATGGAAGCTGTATCGTGGTGGGTTGTCTTGATCCCGACGCCGAGAACTACAACCCGGACGCGGACTTCAACGATCCGGACCTCTGCACCTACCCGGTCATTTCCGGTTGCTTGATCACCATTGCGTGCAACTACAACCCGGATGCCACGGTATCGGACGGCAATTGCGACTTCGCGAGCTGCGCCGGTTGTACCGACCCCGCAGCCAACAACTACGACGCAACGGCGACCTTGAACGACGGCTCCTGTACCTATGGTCAGCCCACCGCGGGCCAGTC
>JBDQOI010000119.1:0-652 GCA_040261275.1 Flavobacteriales bacterium
CAGGTGGACTTCACGGTGACCATCACCCATCCCGATACGGACGGCGACGGCATCTGTGACGATCAGGACAACTGCCTCGACATCACCGCCTGCAACTATGACGATCCCGCCAACGGCGCCTGCGCTACGGTGGATGCCTGCGGTGTCTGTGGCGGAACGGGTGTCGATGTGGACGGAGACGGTGTCTGCGACGACGTAGACAACTGTACCGACCTCACGGCCTGCAACTACGACGATGCCGGCAATGTGGCCTGCCTGACCCTGGATGGGTGCGGCGTCTGCGGCGGTTCCGGTATCCCGGTGGGTGACTGCGACTGCAACGGAAACCAGGTGGATGCCTGTGGCGTGTGCGGAGGAACTGGAGTCGATGTGGATGCCGATGGCATTTGTGACGACGCAGACAACTGTACCGACATCACCGCCTGCAACTACAACGACGACGCCAACGGCGCCTGTGCCGTGCTCGACGAGTGTGGCGTGTGCGGTGGCTCCGGCATCCCGGCCGGCGACTGCGACTGCCTCGGCAACCAGCTCGACGCCTGTGATGTTTGCGGCGGATGCGGCATCGACGTGGACAGCGATGGAATTTGTGACGACGCGGACAACTGTACCGACGTATCGGCCTGCAACTACAACGACGTTGCCAACGAGG
>JBDQOI010000011.1:0-72511 GCA_040261275.1 Flavobacteriales bacterium
CGAGGTGATGGCCGCCTCAATCTTACCCGGATCGATGCACAGCGTTTGGGGATCCACATCCACAAAAACCGGTGTACACCGCTCCCAAACCAAGCTGGATGCGGTCGCCACATAACTGATGGGCGTGGTGATGACCTCGCCCTCCAATCCCAATGCCTGGTAGGCCAGCTGGAGCGCGATGGTCCCGTTGCCCACCACGTGAAGCCTCTCCAGTCCCAGCTCCCGCTGCAGCCCCGCCTCGAATTCACGCAATACCGGCCCATCGTTGGTCAACCAGTTTCGGTCCCAGATCCCGTGCAACAAATCGAACACCTCCTGGCGGGGTGTCGGGAACGGCAGCGTCACCGGAAGCGGTTGGTATTCGGCCATGCGTAACGTTCGTCAACAAAGGCTCACGCCCGACGTGTCAGGCGGCTCATCAGCGGGCGCGCTCGGGATTCTCGCGGACGAAGGCCGCCCAGCCGCCGCCCTTGCCGCCCAGCGTCGGGGTGCCCATCTCGTAATGGTGGCAGAGCGCCACGGCCAGCCCGTCGGTGGCGTCGAGGTCGCGCGGCATGTCCGCGTCGGGAATCGACAACGTGCGCTGCACCATCGCGGCCACCTGTTCCTTCGAGGCCGTACCTGTTCCGGTGATGGCCTGCTTGACCCGGCGCGGGGCGTATTCAGCGACCGGCACCTCGCGGACCAGGGCTGCCGCAAGAGCGACACCTTGCGCCCGGCCGAGCTTCAGCATGGACTGCACATTTTTTCCGAAGAAGGGGGCCTCTACGGCAAAGTGATCCGGGGCATGCGCCTCAATCAGGCCGGCGCACCGGTCGTGGATGCGCTTGAGCTTGGCAGCAGGGTCCTTGACCTTGGCGAGATGAAGGGCGCCCATTTCCAGCAGTTCCACCCGCTGGCGCGACCAGGCGCGGATCACACCGTACCCCATGATGGTCGTTCCGGGGTCGATGCCAAGGATGATGGTGGGGCCCTGATTCACGGGCACAAGGTGGCACGGGACAGGGGCAAAATGTCTCCTGAAGGAAGGAGGCTATCCACAGTGCATTGACTCTACAACCGTGATAGCCCTTCAAGAGCAGAAAGCCATCATTACGCCTACAAATTATATCGATATGTCTGCCCCAGAACATTTATCGTCTCATTGGCAATCCCTACCTTTCAGGTGTGACACAAAATCCCAAAACCTCAGCCGTCCGCACCACGACTTGGACTCCACCGAAAGTGCGCACATGGCCCGCTTCGTTGAAGCTCCCTGCCGCCGTCCATTGGGGTGTTTTCTTTTTGCTGCCATTGGGCGCATCGGGGTATTGGCTGTTCACCCGTTTGGCCGCGTTGCCTGCCGAATCCTGGCAGCTCACGGTCTACCCTATGGCCCTGCTGGGAGCCGTGTTGCTTGTACCGGTGAATTGGGGGCTCGAATCCTTGAAATGGGCCGAGCTGTTGCCCTATGCGCGTATGGCCCGCCGGACCCGTGAGGTGCTGTACGGTACGGCGTGGAGCTTGATCGGCCCCTTCCGCCTCGGTGCAGCCGTAGGTCGGATAGCCGCCGTCAGGAAAGGGGAGCGCAACATGGCGGTCCGGGCGTTTTCCACAGCATGCGTGTCCCAATGGTGGTGCACCATCACCGCTGCTGCGATAGGGCTCATGTGCGCGGGATATTGGGCAGCGGGACTTTCCGTTGCCCTGATATCGGGGATAACCCTCGCCCTATATTTTGGGTGGACACCCACCTTTTGGAAGGCCATCAAGCACTCTCCTTTATGCGGTCATTGGGGACTGAGCCGGAAAATCGCAACGGTGCGAAGGCGCCGGGCCTTGACCTTGAGCGTGGCGCGCTTCTTTGTCATCATCAGCCAATTCGTGCTGCTTTTGAACGCCTTCGGCCACCTTGCGGGATGGACGCATTACATCGATCGGTTTTTCGAACAGGGACAGGGTGTGGCCTTGACCTGGGGACTGACGAGCCTTGCGCCCATGCCTGCTTTTGGCGACCTCGGCCTGCGCGAAGCTGCCGCCCTGCTGACCATCGCGACCCCCACTTCCGCTGACGTCACCGCTGTTGTGGCGGCTACCCTTACCCTTTGGGTCATCAACCTCTTCATCCCGTCCATCGTAGGGTTGGTGTGGCATTGGAATGCCCAACGCCGCGCGAACGCATTCCGCGCGAACTTTCGGGCGTGACCCCTTGGACGATTTTCCTCCTTTTCCCGCCGCTGCTTGCCCACTTCGGGCAAATACGGAATTGGTCACGCCATTTCAACGGTGCGCTGGAGAGTGAAGCGATCCCGGCAGTAAAAAGGGACCCCACCCATCCCCATCCTTCACATCCTTCAAGTCCCGGCATTACTGTGGTATTGCCCGTCAGGAACGAAGCGAAAACCCTGCCCCGTCTGCTCGGAGATCTGGCGGCGGGCGGTGTCCATCCCGCAGAGGTGATTGTGGTCGACGATGCCTCCGATGACGGAACGGCCAAAGCCGTGGGACCGTCAAGCCAGTGGCCCTTTCCGGTGCGATGGATGGCCAATCCCGGCAGTGGAAAGAAGGCCGGATTGTCTGCCGGAATGCGGGCAGCGGAGACGGAATGGGTGGTCCAGGTCGATGCGGACGTTCGGGTTCAACCGGGATTCCTGGACGCCATTGGCCAGCACCTGGCCCGCGATGGAGCGGCGTCGGACATGCTGCTGCTGCCGCTCCGGTTGGCCGACACCGCCACGGGAGCCCCGATGCGCACCTTTGACCTGTTACAGGCCCTCGATTTTGCGGCCATGCAAGGGTGGGCGGTCGCAGCGGTGCGCCGGGGCCGACCGGCCATGGCCAGTGGCGGTGCCTGGATCTGGCGGCAATCGGCCTTTCCCTACGACCACCTCCGGCCCGAACTGGCCAGCGGAGACGACGTGTTCTCACTGGCGGCCTTGATTGAGCGGGGCGACGGCAGGCGCGTGGGGTGGTGCGGTCATCCTGAAACCATGGCATCGGCCGCCCCGATGCCCACCTTCGGCGCCCTTTTGGACCAGCGCATTCGCTGGGGCGCAAAGTCCGCCGCCTACCCCAAGGCCCTCTCCGAAGCGCGCAGGGTCGCTACCGTCATCGCAGCCGTACACATCGCCGGGCTCGCTCTGCTGGTGACGCAACCTGCGGCCGGCCTTCTTTTCTGGGCAGCCAAAGCGCTGGGCGACATGGCCTACACCCACGGCGTAGCCCGGGCCTATGGACTGTTCGACGGAATGGGCGCCGCCAAGCGATGGAGCACCCTCGCCCTGCTCGCCTTGGTTCATCCCCCCTTCATCATCACCACCTTGCTTTTGATGCCGTTCAGAACCGCACGGTGGAAGGGACGCAAGGCCCCCTAATTTGGCGGCGTGCAAGGCATCCGCGATTTCTTCCGCAGCGAACCCACCGCCCTCGCCGGAGCGTGCTGGATTCTCTTGTGGACCCTCGTTGCCACCACCAGCACCCTTTGGCGTCCGGACCCCTCCCGCCACGCCAACCAACAAAACCTCGAGTGGTCCATGCTCGCCCCCGGCACCACCGTGACCCTTTATCCGGATGGCGTCGCCGAAAACACCCTCCCCCGCCGCACCTTCCTGCTCGGCACGGACCGCTTCGGCCGGGACTACCTGTCCCGCGTGGTGGCAGGATCGGGGCTTTCCCTCGCAGTCGGGCTGGTTGCGGTGTTGCTTTCGCTGCTCATCGGCATTCCTCTCGGAGCCTACGCAGGCTACCTCGGCGGCACCTTCGACGCGACCGTCAGTTGGTTGCTGCAGGTGGTCTGGAGCATCCCGACCTTGCTGCTCGTACTCGCCTTGACCCTCGCCTTTGGCAAGGGCTTCGAACAGGTCTTCCTCGCCATCGGCCTTTCAATGTGGGTGGAGGTCGCCCGCGTGGTCAGGGGACAGGTCATCGCCCTGCGCAACGTAGAGTGGGTTGAGGCTGGACGCGTTCTCGGCCTTTCTGCGCCGCGTATCGTCTTTCTGCACATCCTCCCCAACCTCGCCGGACCGATCGCCGTCATCGCCTCAGCCAACTTCGCCGCCGCCATCCTCATCGAGGCGGGATTGAGCTTCATGGGGGTGGGTGCTCAAATTCCCATGCCGAGCTGGGGCAACCTCATCCGCGACCACTACGGCTCCATCCTCACGGGTCACGCCCACCTCGCCCTGATCCCAGGGGCCTGCATCGTATCGCTCGTACTGGCGTTCAACGCCCTATCCAACGCGTTTGCGCGTCAGGCAGCCCGGCGGTGACGAACTATCTTCGCACCGGCCATGAATTCTTCTTCCCGCATCTACGTCGCCGGTCACCGAGGCATGGTGGGCAGTGCCATCTGCCGTGCCCTCGAAGCCGAAGGGTTGCCTTCACCCATCACCTTTACGAGCCGTGAGCTCGATTTGCGGGACCAGACCGCCGTGCGCAACATGATGGAGCGCGAGCGCCCCACCCATGTTTTCCTCGCGGCCGCCAAGGTGGGGGGCATCCACGCCAACAACGTGTACCGCGCGGAATTCCTGTATGACAACCTCATGATCGAGGCCAACATCATCCATGCCGCCCATTCCGTGGACGTGGAGAAGCTGCTGTTCTTGGGATCGAGCTGCATCTACCCGAAAATGGCGGCCCAACCGCTCGTGGAGGATGCCCTCCTCAGCGGCGCACTGGAGCCGACCAACGAGCCATACGCCATCGCCAAGATTGCCGGAATCAAGCTGTGCGAGGCCTACCGCGACCAATACGGCGCCAACTTCATTTCGGCCATGCCCACCAACCTCTACGGTCCCGGCGACAACTACGACCTGAACAACAGTCACGTAGTGCCGGCCCTCATCCGAAAGTTCCACGAGGCCAAGGAGCGCGGCGATGCCAGCGTGCCTTGCTGGGGAACGGGCAGCCCGCGCCGAGAATTCCTGCACGTCGACGACCTCGCCGCCGCCTGCCTGTTTCTGATGGAGCAGTACGATGACAAGCCGTTCGTCAACGTCGGCACCGGTGAAGACCTGCCGATCAAGGAGCTCGCAGAGATGATCCAACGCATCGTGGGGTTTGAGGGGACCATAGCATGGGACAGCGACAAACCCGACGGCACACCTCGCAAACTCATGGATTGCGGTCGCATCCACACCCTAGGTTGGAAGCACCGCATAAACCTGGAGGAAGGACTCCGTGCGGTTTATGAAGAATACCGGGAAGCGCCACAATCCGCCCGTGCCAAATGAATACGGGACACCGGTTCGCCCCGTTTGAGGTCCCGGTGTCGTCGGTGTCGTTAGTGCCATCGACACCAACGTTGCCATCGCTACAGCATCCACCCAAGGCGTGGCTCATTGCCTGCCTGCTGACGTGCGCCACACTGCAAGGGACCACACAAATCGTCGTGCCCGACAGATTGCCTGACGGAAGGCGCATGCTGGCCCTGACGACCCCTGCAGAAAGGGGCACGCTCGCATACGATTCATTGCGCACCCTGCCCGCTGATCAAGGCGGTCGCAACACGTGGTGGCACCGGCACGCGCTTTTCCTGGACGGGCCCGTCCAGGTGACCATGGATCCCGTGCTGGATCTGTCCCGCGACATCCACAGGAGGCCGAACGGGGAGGATGGGGGGGAAGACCCCACCACCGAATACGGCCACAGAAACGTGCGGGGCGTGCGCTATTCCGGGAGCATTGACGACCGCGTGCGATTCGGTGGCAAGGTGCTGGAAATGCAACGCCTGCTGGTCGCACCGGAAACCGAGTACATCCTTGCGGCACAGGAATACCCCGGCATGGGTCCCGGCAAACTCCGCCCGGCGGAGAACGGCCTGTTCAGCCTGGACCACAGCCTGGCCGAAGTCTGGTTCGATACCCAGCCAAGAAGGTGGCTTCGGGTACAATGGGGCCTGGGCGCCACCCAGCTCGGCCCGGGAACCCGGAATGTGCTGTGGAACGGAAATCGCGCACCGGCGCCTTACCTGCTGCTGGAAGCAGACCTCGGGAAGGGGTGGACATGGCTTTGGGTACAGTCACGGAAAAGGGGCCGCGAGCGGCTGCCCGCCGATGGTGCACGGGAAGGGCGCTACCATCCCCTCGGACTCGGGCTGCGCAGCCTGACCAAGAGCGTTCATGGAAAGGGACAACGTCTGGACATCACTTTCATGTCTGCCCAATGGACCGATGTGCTCCAGCGCGGTCAGGACCGGCTCGGCGTATGGGACTGGACGGCAGCTTTGGCACCTTGGCATCTGCCCGGCCCATCCAACGGAGCACCATACCGAACCATGGCCGCGCACCTGGGGCTGGACCTGCAATGGCGCCGCGCGCGCTCCACATGGTACGGCCAACTGCGCATCAACCCCCAGGACGATCGTTATGCCCTAGCCATCGCCGACCAACAGATGGACGCCCGACAGTGCATGGTGGGCCACGTAAGACATGGAGACAAGTGGACCTTCTGGACGGAGTGGGCACCCGTCACCCCTTCCGCTGCGGAATCTGTCGCGCCCTTGCTTCCCGTCAGCCCGCTCGGCATTCAGCCTTGGTCACCTTGGCGTCCGGACTTCATCCAAGGAGGTGAGATTCAAATCGCGGGAATGGTCCTCTCGGCAGAGGCAGCCCGAATACCGGAAACCCCTGGTTCAGAGCTACACGGCATGACATGGAAGGGTACCATCGCTCTCCCCTCGCGCTCAGCAGATGCCACGGTCTCATCTCGCCAAAATCAAAGGTTTAGCCCCAGCCAATACTGGCCCCCACTGGTTCCACTGAGCCCTTTCATTTCTGTGCAGCAGCATCCCAAGTCCCGCACGACCTGGCTGAGTATGGGAATCTCCTGTCCCGTCATGGGCACCCGAAAGACACATTGATCCCGAACACATCAAGTTCTCAATGGCAAGTTTTGTGTTGTTAATGATGCCGGGTGTCGAATAGGGTCAATCGATTTTTGAGCTCCAAAAATCAGCAAATTCCCTTTGGGGGAATCGCGATGACGCCCTATTACAAGCAAGCCAAAAGGGCGTACGTCGACTTTATGCGCACATTATTGTCGGAATATTCCGAGAGACGTTCCATCGGAATCCACCATCGGCCCGAAAATGAAAACCAACCATAAAATGTCGTAACTTTGAGTTGACCAGAAACATGTTGCCTTTCCTCCTCGCATTCGTGATCGCAATGCTCGGGATGCCATCGTTGATTCAGCTGGCCATGCAGAAAAATCTGCTGGACGAACCACTGGAAGACCGCAAGGTTCACAAACGAAGCGTTCCCCGCTTGGGCGGCGTATTGGTCTTCATAGGAACCTTATTTACGACCACGCTCCTGGTTCATCCTGAAGGTGTCGAAGCCATTTCTTTTCTTCGATTGGCAGCTGCCTCTATTGTTTTGTTTTTCCTGGGATTGAAAGATGATCTGACGGAATTGGACCCTTTTAAAAAATTAATCGCCCAATTGTTTGTTGGGGGCATCTTGATTTTGGGCGGCGGGTTCGCCATCCAAGATTTTGGTGGGTTGTTCGGGATCGGTTCTCTGTCTCCCATTTTTGCCGCTCCGTTTTCACTTTTTGTTTACATCGTGGTGGTGAACGCTGTGAATTTGATTGATGGTATCGACACACTTGCTGGGGGTTATGGGCTGCTCATTGCTATCGCCTGCACACTTTGGTTCCAAGTCACGGGCCAACAGGATTACGCCACGCTTTGCTTGGCCCTGGCAGGGAGCCTTTGTGGTTTCATCGTATTCAACATTACCCCTGCACGCATCTTTTTGGGAGACAGTGGGTCCTTGATTTTGGGCATGTTTATTTATGTCATGGCCACGAGCATCATGAAGACCCCTGCCGAACAGGTGCCCGCGATGTGGTCCCACCGGTCACTGCCTGTGCTCGCCATGACCACATTGAGCTACCCCTTGGTGGACACCCTCCGTGTGTTCACCCTTCGTGCCCTGAAGCGGCGGTCACCGTTCCATGCAGATCGGAACCACCTGCACCACAGGCTGCTGCATCTGGGCATGACCCACTTGCAGGCCGCCCTCTTCATTCATGCATACACCGCATCCATGGTCATGTTGGGCTTCAGCATTCCCGAAATGGAGCCCACCTTGTCCTTTTTCCTGTTGCTCGGAGCGGCCTTCATGTTGCCCGTTGTCATCATTGGACTGGAGAAGTGGCGGGCCATTTCCAGGGCCCAGCGGCGTCAAGTCCCCGCCTCACAACCCTGATCGTCCCCTCCCAGGGTTCCCTTTTTCCTGCTCATTGCGGCATCCACGCAAACCCTAGGTTTGCATCATGTTGAGGGCAAGCCTCGTTCCTGTCGCGATTTTCTGGTGGGTCATCACCGGGCCCGTTCAGGGTCAGATGGACCCATCGGACGGCGGTGCTGATTCGACGGCGGCATTGAAGTTCAACCTTCACCCTGCCGCATTGGGACTGGGCACTTTTTCGAGCCAACAGGAAGAACATCCGGACGCTACTGTGCATTTCCGAGGCGCATTTTCGGCGGCTTTCAGCGGAAAATGGGGACAGGGGCACATCACCATGGAGGCCGTTCGGGGCAGCGGTCCCACGTGGCTGCGCGCCATGGAAGCTGGATTCGATCGGCGATCTGGTCAGGGCCTGACAGCGACCCGTTGGCGCGGAAGATGGGACGTCCAAATACTGCCCTCAGTGAGCCTTTCTTTGGGTCGGGACACCTTGCACGATGGATGGGGACGCAGGTCGCTTTTCCGCGGAAGACATGCCGCGCCGGCTCCCTTTCTCGAGACTGCGATCGATGGGGGCGGCAGGCTCCGGTACCGCCACCGCTGGGAAGCGCTTCAGGGAAGCCCCAGCATGTTTTGTTGGACGGGAGAAGCCGGTGACCACCGGACCTGGACCCCTCCCCAAGGAGCGGTGCGCAGCGGCATCGAGCGCATGGTGGTCGCACATCGGCTTGAAGTGGATTTCGGACGCAGGTTGACAGGCGCACTTTGGGGCGCCGTCGTGTGGAACATGGCCGATCGCGAAAGGTCATTCGAGCCTCATTACCTGATGCCATTGACCAGCCTCCGTCCCACTGAATACGCACAGGGAAGTTCGGACAATGCACTCGTCGGGTTGGAAGGACGTTTGAAGGTGGGAGCCTTGGACGGCTTGGATAAATACCTGTACGGACAATTGCTCCTGGACGAGCTCATCGTGGCGGAAATCCTTGGTTCCACAGGGTGGTGGGGCAACAAATACGCCCTGCTCGGCGGCATCTGCTGGAACTACCCCCGTGGCGGATGGCGGGTGGAATTGTCCGGTGCTAGGCCCTGGACATACAGCCACTTTACCCCCACTTCTGCCTACATCCATGGTCTCACCCCCGTGGCCCACCCGCTGGGTGCCAATTTCTTCGAAGCCTCTGCAGAAGGCCGATGGGAAAAAGGAGCATGGCAAGTGCAAGGGCGCGTCACCGCCTCCCGCCGCGGGGACGATCCATCGGGAGAAGTCCCCACCGGGTCCCTGCCTCAGATCGGGGACATACAACGGACGGAAGAGACCTACGATTGGCTCAATGGCAGCGAGCGCAACCTGCTCCTCGGCCAAATCGACATTTCCCGAAAGCTGTCTACCGAGGGCTTCAGCGCATGGGATGCCTTTTTCCGCGGCGAATTCCGCTCTGTGGAGATGGAGGGACACAGGGACATCAACGGGCTCATCCTGATCGGTCTTCGCAGCACAGGGCCATGGTTCGGTGCCGATTGGTAACCTCACCCTAATTTCGCCGCCGCTCCATGTCGGCCACCTCCGCGCCATCCCCTACCCTGCTGAAGGACATCGCCGTCCTCTTCAAGCTGCGCCTCGGCACTTTCGTCGTCCTGAGCGCCGTGCTCGGCTGGTTCATGGGGGCCGATACCATTGCCCTCGTTCCTTTCCTGAAGCTCACCATCGGCGGATATCTGTTGACCGGCGCGTCGAACGGCTTCAATCAGATCATCGAACGGAACAACGACGCCAAGATGGCCCGCACCGCCGACCGGCCATTGCCCACCGGCCGCATGACCGTCCGGACAGCAGCACTTCTTTCCACTGCTGCCGGTCTCCTCGGTCTTGCTGCCCTGTTCGACCTCGGCGTTCGAGCGGGCCTGCTCGGCCTGCTCGCCATCCTGAGTTATGTATTGGCGTACACCCCTCTAAAATCCCGCACGGGATTCAGCGTGTTGGTGGGCGCCATTCCCGGCGCCATTCCACCCATGCTCGGATATGTAGCGGCCACAGGCGAATTCGGCATCGAGCCCGGCACCCTGTTTGCTGTCCAGTTCATGTGGCAATTCCCTCATTTCTGGGCCATCGCATGGGTGGCGCACGAGGACTACCTCAAAGCGGGATACCGCATGCTGCCTTTCGTGGAAGGCCGCACCCGGGCCAGCGCACGGCAAATCCTGCTGTACACCATGCTCTGCATTCCCGCGAGCCTTCTTCCTTGGGCATTGCCAGGCGCATCGCCCATGGTGGGCGACATCGCCTTGACCGTGGCCATCCTCACGGGCCTAGGTTTCACCGTTCCCGCCTATCGGCTCTGGCGCAACCTCGAGGTCGCCGACGCGCGAAAATTGATGTTCGCGAGCTTCTTGTACCTCCCCATCGTGCAACTCACGTATGTACTCGATAAGATCCCTTGAACCCAAAGGGACTTCAACGGTTTCCTACTTGCACCTCATCGAAATGAACACCACCGAAACCACCACGGAAGCCCCCTCGGGCAAAATCGACGTCTTCGAAGGCTTGGACCCCGCCGTCCGCGAGCGCACCAAGAAGATGCTGATGTACTTCATCCTCTTCGCCGTGGTCATGCTCTTCGCCGGCTTCACCTCTGCCTACATTGTCTCCAATGTGGGCCAATACTGGGTGCACATCAATCCCATCCGGGACCTGTGGATCAGCAACGCGCTCATCGTGCTCAGCTCATTGCCCATGTGGTTGAGCCTGCGCGCCATGAAGCAGGGCAAGCCGCAAGCGAGTTTCATCCACCTCACCCTCACTTTTGCCTTGGGCATCGCCTTCACCTTCATGCAACTGCACAGCTGGGACCACCTGCAGGAAAAAGGCATGGGCTGGACCATCGATGAACTCGCCTCTGGCGCCGAAGCCTACCGCTGGAACAGCATCGACAAATTGCTGGACGGTCCCGCCGAATGGGGCACGGACTATACCATTGTGCAGGACGGGACCCCACTGAACTACAAACCCGAAACCAACCAACTCTTCGCGGCAGATGACGTTTTGATGGCCCGGGACATCACCCTCGACGTGATCCGGACCTCCAATTCGGCGTCGGGTTATCTCTTCATCCTCATCCTCATTCACCTGTTCCACCTGGCACTGGGTCTGGCCTATCTCGTGGTCAATGGAATCCGCATCCTCACCGGCCGAATTCACCCCGGGGATACTGTGCGGTTGCACACTGGTGGGGTGTATTGGCATTTCCTGGGCCTCTTGTGGGTATACCTGTTCGCTTTCCTGTTCCTTATCCATTGAGGATGGCGTAATATTGCGGCGCAAATCAGCGTCATGGCCGGACACGCACAAGCAGAAGTTTCGAAAGAAGTCCTCTGGGGAGGAGGGCAGTCGCCATTCGGCGTCACCTATGGCAAAATGATGATGTGGTACTTCCTCGTCTCGGACGCCTTGACGTTCGGAGGATTGCTCATCGCCTATGCCTTCTGGCGGGCCAGCGCGGTAGACGCCTGGCCCATCGGGGAACAGGTCTTCCGCGCACTTCCCGGCCTTGAAGGTGAATACCCCCTCGCCTACGTGGCGCTCATGACCTTCATCCTCATCGTCAGCTCAGTCACCATGGTACTCGCCGTGGAGGCGGGGCACCGCAACGACCGATCCGGCGTTTTGAAGTGGATGGGGCTCACCATCATTGGAGGATTCTTCTTCCTCGGCTCGCAGGCTTGGGAGTGGAGTCACTTCATTCACGGTGGCGGCGGATTCTTCAATCTGGCCAAGGAAGTCACCATCTCCACCCCCGACGGAGGCACCATGACCATGGAAGCGGGCGACCGCGTCTACATGGACCACCACTTTGGTCATCTCATGGAGATGCACCTCAACGATCCCATTGGGGTGCCTTTGAGTGAAGAGGGTGGACATGTGGTGCTCACCGAATTGGGTGACCATCCCCACGAAGCCCATCTGCATGGACTGAAAGTCAACAAGTACATCGAAGACGAGACGCTCGTAGAGGGTGACGACGTGATGAAGCTGTGGAATGCACGGTCCGAGAATTTCGGTTTCGGAGCCCCCATCCCCGGCCTCGGAGCGGATTGGGGCGGCATCAACCACAGCGAATACGCCACCCAGCAGGGCTACACCAACTTTTTCTTTTTCATCACCGGGTTCCACGGGTTCCACGTGTTCTCCGGGGTCATCATCAATATCGTGATCTTCTTCATGGTACTGAACCGCGTGATGGAGCGCCGCAAGCACTACGAGATGGTCGAAAAGGTGGGCCTGTACTGGCACTTCGTCGACCTCGTGTGGGTATTCGTTTTCACCTTCTTCTACCTCATCTGACATGGAGCGCGACGACCTCATCGTAAATGACAGTTACGCCCTCAACGCCCACCACAGTGAAGAGGAAGGCGTGGCCATCCGCAAGAAGATCTACATGGTCACCGTCATTTTGTCGGTGATCACCGCCATCGAGGTGGGCATGGGTGTGATGTTCAAGCGGTCCGAGACCTTTACCTGGACGGCCATCAAGTGGACCTTCATCGTGTTGACCCTCTTCAAGGCGGGCTACATCGTGATGACGTTCATGCACCTCGGCGACGAGCGCAAGAACCTGCGCAACGCTGTCATCCTCCCGTATTTCGTGTTCATCCTCTACCTGATCTTCATTGCGATCACCGAAGGGCTGGCCCACTACGGGATGGACTTGATGTTCCACTGACCCTTTTCCGGTTTCATGGGTGAGCGCCACGCCACGACCCGCCGCCCGCTGCGCCGCTTTTTGCTCGTCGTAGCCCTTCCCGGACTTCCGCTTCTGTTGCTGCTCGTCCTCGGCAAGGGGATGCGCCACGAGTTCAGCGATCTCGACTTCTTTTCCCCTGCTGGAGAAAGGGTGACTTCTCCCATTGGGGCCCGCCGCATTCCGGAATTCACGCTGCTCGACCAGCAAGGACGCTCGGTCACCCGCGACAGCCTCGCTGGAACTTTTTGGTTGGTCGCCTGCATGACCACGAATACGGCGACCACTCCCTACCTGCCCGAACTCACCCAGCAGCTTTTGTGGGCCAACTGGCGCTATCGCGATGAGCCTGACGTCGGCTTGCTTTGTCTGACCCTCGATGCAGAGCACGACACACCGGATCGGCTCGCTTTCTACGTCAGCCAGAACGAACGGTACAACCGATACCCTGACAAGTGGCGCTTTCTCACGGGCCAACAGCCATTGATTGACAGCATCATCCGCGACGGCCTGGGTATCCCCCGCGATCCGGATGACCTGTACAATGTGGGCACCCTGCTGCTCATCGACGATCGGGGCTACGTCCGCCAGAAATACCTCGCCTCCAGCGAGCATGAGATTGGCGACGCCGTGGAAGACATCGCCCTGCTCAAAAAGCGGAAAAAGGAGCGCGAGGTGCGTTGGCGCAAATATGCCGAAGCTCCCGCCTTGCCTGTGCTCGGTCCCGCGATAGGCGATGACCCTCACACCGTGCCCAAGTTCTCTTTGACCGATCAGCTCGGTCGGGAATACAGCCACCGCGACCTAGAGGGTAAAGTCCGCATCGTGGACGCCTTCTTCACCGCTTGCCCCACCATTTGTCCGGTCATCAGTTCGCAGCTCGCCCGGGTGCACGACCGCCTCTGGGAGGAAGGCCTGGAGAAAGAGGTGCGCATTTTGAGCCACACCGTCGATCCGAAAAACGATACCCCCGAGCGGATGCGCCGCTATGGAGAGCGCCTGGGGGCGGACCCCGATGTGTGGAAGTTCCTGACGGGACCCGAGGAAGAACTGTACCCCTTGTTGCAAGAGGGCTACCTATTGACCGCCCTGCCCAGCGACACCGCGGCAGGCGGCTTCTTCCACAGCGACCAAATCCTTCTCGTAGATGCAGCGGGGCAAATTCGGGGCACCTATGACGGCACGAGAACCTTGGAGGTCGACAAAATGTTAGAGGACTTGATGGGATTGCTATCCCGTCAGAGCACTGAACCCCACACTGCCCATCGATGAAGACCCCCAGCGCATCCGACCGAGCCGTACGCCGCTTCGTCTGGACCCTGTCCATCGCCGTACCTCTCATCGTCGCCGGCCTCTTTCTCATTCCACCGGCCGAGGGACTCTCCGAAGACACACTGCGCCGCGTGTATCTACTGCCCCGCCTGAACGCCATCCTCAACGGATCGGCCTTTCTGTGCCTGGCGTTCTCCCTCCGCTCCATTCGTCGTGGCGAGGTGCAACGTCACCGGAATCTGAACACCTCGGCACTGGCGCTATCGGCCCTTTTCCTTTTGAGTTACGTCACATTCCACATGCTGACCGAGTCCACGAGGTTCGGTGGAGAGGGCGCAATCCGCTCTATCTACTTCGCCATTCTGGTCAGCCACATCCTTCTGTCGGCAGTCATTGTGCCCCTGGCGCTGTTCAGCTATGCACGCGGATTGGCAGGCGACATCGAAAAGCACCGCCGCATCGCGCGCATCACCATGCCGATGTGGCTCTACGTCACAGCAACAGGCGTGGTGGTCTTTTTGATGATCTCACCCTATTATCCGTACTGATGCGCACCCTGGCCCTTGCGCTGCTCCTTGTCCTTCTCATGTGTCCGGAATGGACACTTTGGGGTCAATGCGTAATGTGCAAAGCGGTGGCCGAGGACAGCGCTGCTGCGGGCGCGGTAGGTCGTGGGATCAATCAGGGCATCCTCTACATCATGGCCGTTCCCTATTTGTTACTAGGCGTATTTGGTTATTTAGTCTTCAAAAAGTGGAATTTCGTCGATTAATTTGTATCTTTAAGACATGCTTAACCAGCTTGTCGCCCGTGGGCGAGGGATTTCCCTCGCTCTGTCTGCCCTGACCCTTTCCACTTTGGTACTCTCCGGCCTTTCGGCCCGCGCCCAATTCCACGCCGAACGTGCCATTGACCCCCATGAGACCATTCTTGAATACGGGAGCTACCGCCTGTCGGTAGCCACCGAGGGGCAGCCCGATGAATGCGACGTGGTCCTCTTCGGCTACCACAGCCGTCGCCCCGGCCGTTGGTCCCAAGTCAGTGATACCGTGCTCCATGTGGTTCCCCACCGCAGGCATACCCTCATTGGGAGCAAGCCCGGCTACATGTTCCACACTGAATCTTTCTACCCTGAATTGCTTGCAGAGCCGACAATTCGCGTGGAAATGCGGCCCTTGAAGACTGGACAGCGCACAGATATCCTCGGCATCCATTTCTTGGGGAACCAAGATCGACTTCATCCGAAATGCCTCGGGGTGGCAGAGGAATTGCGCGATTGGCTTTTGGAAAACCCCACGGTAGAGCTCAATGTCATCGGACACGTCAACGGAGCCGATGGTAGAAAATCACGCGCGTTTTACCGAAAGGCCAGCCTGCGGCGCGCCGAGGTCATGATCGATTGGCTGATGGCCCAAGGCATTGACGCCGAACGGTTGATTCCGAAGGGCGGTGGCGCAGATGCCCTTTTGTTTCCGGACCCTGTTTACGCTTGGCAACACGAAGCCAATCGCCGGGTCGAAATTGAGGTCATTCGGCACTGAGGCCTCAGCCCATGCGCACACCATGCGCGCACACCTTACTTTCGCGGGGCGATGTCCTTTGTCCCCTGCACCCCTGCGATATCCCGGGTTCCTCCGAAGCCCCTTCGTTTCACCACCATCTTCTTCCTCATCCCCTTGCTGTCGGCATTGCCGCTGATGGCGCAGACCCAGAGCTGGACCCTGGACCGCGCCGTTGCCCATGCCCAGGCGAACAACCTCCAAGTCCAGCAAGGAAAGCTCGGGCTTTCAAGCAACGACATTGACGTCGATGAGGCCAAAGCCGCCTTCCTGCCCAACCTCAATGGCAGTGCCTCCCATGGGTACAATTGGGGCCAACGCATCGACCCCTTCACCAACCAGTTCGCCACTTCCCGCATCCGGTCCAACAGCCTAGGATTGGGAACGGGGCTCACACTTTACGCCGGAAAGGCCAACCACCTTCGCCTGGACCAAGCGGAGGAGCGCCGTGTGGCCGCCGAGCACGACCTCGAAAGCACCAAGAACGATGTCGCCTTGCAGGTGGCCAGCGCCTTCCTTTCGCTCATGTTTGCCGAGGACGCATTGGAAATCGCACGGCTCAACGTAAAAACGACCGAAACACAGGTTGAGCGAATCCGTGCGTTCGTTGATGCGGGTGCCGCGCCCGCGGCAGACCTGTTAGACCTGCAAGCCCAGCTGGCTTCGGACCAGTCCACTTTTATTTCCTCCGAGGGAGAAGTCGCCATCGCCAAACTGCAACTCGCACAGGCCATGCGTCTCAGTCCTGAAGATTCCGAAAAGCTGAGCATTGACCGACCCGACCTCTCCAGCGTGGGGTCCCTCCCCACCCTGCCGAACTTGGATCGCGTCCTCGAAGCCGCCCTCACCTCTTTTCCAGAAGTCAAGGCTAGCGCATCCCGCATTCGACAGCAGGAAATCGGGAAGGACCTCGCCAAAACGGTCGGCCTGCCGCGATTGAGCACCAGCTGGAGTTACGGCTCCGGCTATTCCGGCGCATCGCAGGAGCCCGTGGGCGACCCCGAATTGGAAGTCTTTCCGATCGGAGTCACCGAAAACAGCCTCGAAACGGTCTACTCCAGCGCATTGAGCTACAATGAATTCCAGACACGCCCCTTCAGTGACCAAATCACTGAAAACGTCAACCAGAGTCTGTTCTTCAGCCTGTCCGTCCCCATCTTCAATGGCTGGTCTGTGCGGAATGGTGTTCGCCGCAGTGAAATCGGCGTGGCCCAAGCCGAGCTGCAACAGGAGCAGGTGAAACAAGGGTTACAACAATCCGTAGAACGCGCGCACCGCGATGCCCGAAATGCAGTGGAAACCTTGGCTGCGGCTGAGCGGTCTGAAGCCTCGGCCAAATTGGCCTTTGAAAATGCGGAACTGCGTTTCGAGCAAGGCGCCTCCACGCAAGTGGACTACACCCAGGCGCGCAACCGTTACGATTCAGCCCGGCTGCAAGCCCTGCGCTCCCGCTACGACCTGGTCTTCCGCATTGCCATACTCGATTTCTACTCGGGACGCGGCTTGCGCTTCAATATCTTCTGAGCGATGAGAGGAAAGCGCTTTTACTACATCCTCGGCGGCGGCGTGCTGTTGCTGATCGTGCTGGCCTCCGTGATGGGGGGCGGCCCCAAGGTCCCCAGGGTGGAGACCGATGTGGTACAGCGACACCGCATCGTGGAAACCGTCATTGCTTCAGGACGCATACAACCTGAGGTAGAGGTCAAGGTATCGGCGGAGGTCAGCGGTCAGCTCATCGAACTGCCCGTTCGCGAAGGGGATCGTGTCTCCACCGGAGACCTCCTCGCCCGCATCAACCCCGACATTTTCGAAAGCCGCTTGAGTCAAGCGAAGGCAGCGTTGGACAATGCCCGCGCCAATCAAGCCACCGCCGAAGCCAGACTCACCCAATCACACGCTGCCTATGGCGCGGCGGAATTGGCATTCAACCGGAACAGCGACCTTTTCGAAAAAGGTGTGTTGAGCAGCTCGGACTTCGAGCAAGCCGAAGTCGCCTTCAAAAGTGCCCAAGCAGACCAAGAGGCGGCGGAGCAAAGTGTGCGCTCGGCCGGATTCAGCATCCGAAGTGCCGAAGCCACCGTCACCGAGGCCCAGGAAAACCTCCGACGCACGGTCCTGCGCGCCCCTCAAAACGGCACCGTCACAGCGCTGGTCAAGGAAGAAGGGGAAGGCGTCCAGGGCATAGGCTCTTTCCAAGGCGAGGTCATCATGAAGATTTCCGAGCTCGGCGCCATGGAAGTCGATGTGGAGGTCAACGAGTCCGACATCGTGAAAGTCGCCTTAGGAGACACCGCGGGCATTGAAGTCGATGCCTACACCGACCGCAACTTCCGCGGCATCGTGACCGAAATCGGAAACACCGCCCTGAACGCCAGTGGCGCTGCCCGCCTGAGCTTGGAAAGTGTGACCAACTTCAGCGTCAAGATCCGCATCCTACCCGAAAGCTATGCCGACCTGCGGTCTGGTCGCGACAGCAGCTGGACCCCCTTCCGCCCGGGAATGTCCGCCACGGTGGAAATCGAAACGGAGGTACAGCCCGATGCCCTTGCTGTCCCCATCAAGGCCGTGACAACACGCCCCGACACCTCCGTTGCAGCGGGCGCACCCTCGGTTCTGTGCGTTTTCCTCTTGGAGGAGGGCAAGGCCATCCGTTACGACATCACCACCGGTATTCAAGACAACCAAGCCATCGCCCTGTTGACTGACCTCCCGGAAGGCGCCACGGTCATCACCGGTCCGTATGACCTGATCAGCCGCAAACTGGAGGACGGCGATGCCGTAGAAAGCAAGAAGGGATCGGGCCCAGAAGCAGATGAATCCGGTTTTTCGGTTTCCATCTCCACGAATTAACCGATGATCCTGCTGCTGGAAACCTCCACCCTCAACTGCTCGGTGGCCCTCGGCACCCCCGATGGCCAATGTGTCCAATCGAAGGAGGAAAACAGCGACCAATATCTGCACGCAGAACGGCTCCATGTCCTGATCGACGAGCTGCTCCAATCGACAGGGACAGCACGTCAGGACCTCACTGCAATTGGCGTCGGGCGAGGGCCGGGCTCCTTTACCGGCTTGCGCATTGGGGTCTCCGCCGCCAAGGGGATGTGTATCGGTCTGGGCCTGCCACTGTTGGCACCGTGCCCATTGATGGGCCTTCGGCAACTGGGAATAAAAGCCCATCCCGATTTGGGGGGAACCCCCGAACGCATTGTACCCGCCCTCGACGCCCGGCGCATGGAACTGTACACGCTGGATGCCGATGGCCAACCCACAGCCGCCGAAGTGGACGCCAACTTTCGTCAGGACCTGGGTGCTGGACCGGCGCTGCTCGTTGGCGACGGCGCCGACAAATGCCAGGACATCCTCGCGGACCATCCCGCATCATGGCGCTTCCACCCGTGTTTTCCCACCGCAGCAGCGTTGCTTCCCGAAGCCGTCCGCCAGCTTGCCACGGGCACAACGGAAAATGTCGCGGACTTTGAGCCGTTCTATCTGAAGGATTTCAAACCCGGCCGCCCGAAGGACCCCCTCGGATTGCGCGCTGCATTCCGTTGATCATGCGTCGCCTCCTCCTCATTCTTTCTCTCGCTTGCCTGCCCTTGTCCAGTTGTCGCGACACACCGGGCGTCATCCCTTATGTGGCCGTCGATGTGGACATCAACCTCTCCCTGCCCGCATACAACAGCCTCAATTTCCCCGGCAACTGGCTCTACATTTCCGGCGGGAGCCGCGGCCTGATTGTCTACCGCTATACCCTGGACGAATTCGTGGTCCTGGACCGTCACGCCACCTATGATGTAGGGGCTGGATGCCAATGCACTGTCGCCGCGGACGGATACACCATCGAGGATCCCTGCAGCGAATCGCAGTGGTACATCTTCGACGGCTCCCTCATTCAGGGACCGGCCACCGCCTTCCTGGAGCGCTACACCACCACGTGGATTCCGCCGGTCCTCACCATCCGCAACTGAGGTGTTCATCTGACCCCCGATCCACAACGAAAAAGCCCCGGCAGAACCGGGGCTTTTCGATCGGATGGCCCACACCAATGGGCCAACTTAACAGGACAGGAATCAGTAGCGGTATGCGTCGCCCTTGAACGGCCCGTTGACCGGCACACCGATGTAGTCAGCCTGATCTTGTGACATCACCTCCAAGTCAACGCCAATCTTGGCGAGGTGGAGACGCGCTACTTCCTCGTCGAGGTGCTTGGGCAACGTGTACACCTTGTTTTCGTAATTGCCGGCATTCTTCCAAAGCTCGATTTGGGCAATCGTCTGGTTGGTGAAGCTGGCGCTCATCACAAAGGAGGGGTGACCGGTGGCACAACCGAGGTTGACCAAGCGGCCTTCGGCGAGCAGGATGATGTCCTTCCCGTCCACCGTGTACTTGTCGACCTGCGGCTTGATGTTGTCGTGGGTTGACCCGTGGTTCTCCTTCAGCCAAGCCACATCGATTTCGTTGTCGAAGTGACCAATGTTGCACACGATGGCCTTGTCCTTCATCGCCTGGAAGTGCTCGGCGGTCACGATGTCCTTGTTGCCCGTTGCGGTCACGACGATGTCGCTTTCGGCACAGGCATCCACGAACTTCTTGACTTCGTATCCTTCCATGGCAGCCTGAAGCGCACAAATCGGGTCGATTTCGCTCACGATCACACGGCAGCCGGCATTGCGCAAGCTGTCGGCGGAACCCTTTCCAACGTCACCAAATCCTGCGACACAGGCCACCTTGCCCGCCATCATGATATCGGTCGCACGACGGATGGCATCCACACAGGACTCACGGCAGCCGTACTTGTTGTCAAACTTGCTCTTGGTCACGCTGTCGTTGACGTTGATCGCCGGCATGGGCAGCGTTCCCTTCTTCTCGCGCTCGTAGAGACGAAGAACGCCCGTGGTGGTCTCCTCGGAAATGCCCTTGATCCCCCCGGCGAGTTCGGGGTGGCTGTCGAGGATCACGTTGGTGAGGTCACCGCCATCGTCGAGAATCATGTTGAGCGGTTGACGCTCCTCTCCAAAGAAAAGGGTCTGCTCGATGCACCACTCGTATTCCTCCTCCGTCATGCCCTTCCAAGCGTAGACGGGGATACCGGCAGCTGCAATGGCCGCAGCAGCGTGGTCCTGGGTCGAGAAGATGTTGCAGCTGGACCAGGTCACGTCGGCGCCGAGTTCCTTCAAGGTCTCGATGAGGACCGCCGTCTGGATGGTCATGTGCAGACATCCGGCAATGCGGGCACCAGCAAGTGGTTTTTCTTTTCCATAGCGCTCACGGAGGGCCATGAGACCGGGCATTTCAGCTTCTGCAAGCTGGATTTCTTTTCTTCCCCATTCGGCCAGGTTGATGTCCTTGACCTTGTAAGGCAATGCAGTAGTGGTATTGGAGACGCTCATGCGTTCTTCTTGGAATTTGGTGCAAAGATAGCCGCCAGCCAATGCGCTGGAGCACAGGATTAACACAGGTTTGCCGTCGTTTTGTTTCCTTGCGCCCCCATGCCGGAAAGTTCCTTCCCTATGACCCTTGCTGGAGGCGCCGTACTCATCGGAGAACCCTGCGTTGGCAAACTCGCCTCGCAAAGGGCCGCCGTGAAGGCCCTTTGGGACCGTCAAGGGTGGCCGGAATGGCATCTTTTGCCCCATGGAAAGCCGGTTTTGATGGCCGAGGATCAACACTGCAGCCTCTCCCACGGCGGTGGATGGGTGGTGGCCGGCAAGGCCCCATACCCCATTGGGGTCGACGTGGAAGCATCGGGCGAACGGCTGGCCCGGGCGCGGCGGCGCTTTGCCGGCCCAGCCGACACGCCGGTCCTCGACCGTTTCGGCGACGACCTGGACACCCTGTGCCGGCTGTGGACGGCAAAAGAAGCGGCCTTCAAGGTCTTTGGGAAGGGACTCGATTTTCTGACCGGATTGGAATGGCGCGGAATCCAGGACGATCATGCCACGGTATGGGCCACGGTCCAGTCCCAACACCTCGACATCACCTGGCGCCGGCTCGTTGAACCGGACGCTTGGTTGGCGGTGGCCACATGCTCTGCCCCACCATTGACGTGATCAAAGAAAAAGGGCGCCACATGGGCGCCCCTTTGAACATATGACAGTCGGTCAGCGATCAGCGCTCAATGCCTTTGTGGCGGCGCTCATCGGAAACACTCAACTTCTTCCGTCCCTTGCGGCGGCGTGCGCCGAGTACGGCACGTCCAGCGGCGGAAGCCATGCGCTCACGGAATCCGTGCTTGTTGCGGCGCTTGCGAACGGAGGGTTGAAATGTCCTTTTCATGACACAGGGTTTCGAAATAGGGAGCGCAAAGATAGACAACCATTCGGTAATTCCGCAGGGGTTTTCACACAACATCCGATGCCCCTGATTGCGCGCGCCAAAGTTCGCACAACCTAGCTTTACCGCCACAACGGAACCCCCACGCCACCTTGGCCCGTCACGCACGCCATACTCCCGAGGATCCCCTCGCTCCCCCACCTGCCAAAGCCAAGCTCAACCGCGACGGATTCCGGCAGTTCGGGCGCATTGCACCCTACCTGAGGCCCCACCGCCTCAAGTTTGCCGGCGGCATCGTCCTCATCACATTGTCTGGACTCCTGACCCTTGTGGTCACCCGCCTTTGGGGTCAACTCGGCGGCGTAGGAGTGGATCCCGGGGTCGGCTCCGCGGGTTTCGAACTGCCCCTGCCCATCGACGCAGGAGACCTGAAAAGCATAGGCGCAGCCATCCTCGCCGTCCTCATCCTGCAATCGGCCCTCAGCTTCATCCGCATCTGGCTCTTCGGCGAAATCACGACCCGCATGCTGAAGGCCCTGCGCGAAGACGCCTTTGCCGGCATGATCACGCAACCGATGGCCTTCTTCGACACGCGTCGTGTCGGCGACCTGGGCAGCCGCATCGCCGCCGACATCGAGGCCATCCGGGACACGTTCACGACCGTCCTCGCAGAGCTCGTGCGGCAGACCATCATCATCGGCGGCGGAATGCTGGCCCTCATGACCTTCAGCTGGCAACTGACGCTCTGGATGCTCGGGTCCTTACCCGTGGCCATTCTGTCGGCCATGTTCTTTGGCCGGTTCATCCGGTCCATGTCCAAGCAGACGCAACAAGCGGTGGCCGAATCGAACACCATCGTATCGGAGACCCTGACCGGCATCGTCAGCGTCAAAGCGTTTGCGCGGGAAGCTTATGAACTCACCCGCTACCGCGCCAAAGTGGAGGCCGTGCGCGGCATCGCCCTGAAGACGGCCCTGTGGCGCGGAGCCTTCGCGAGCTTCATCATCGTGATGATTTTCGGCGCCATCACCCTCGTGCTCTTCCAAGGGGCGAGCATGCTGCAGTCAGGCGAACTCAGCTCGGAGCAATTTTTCAGCTTTCTGCTGATGACGGGGCTTGTGGCCGGCAGCATCGGCGGCATCGCCAATATCTTCGGCGACCTGCAACGCGGATTCGGCGCCATCGAGGAGGTCATGGACCTGGTCGAAGAACAGCGCGAGGCCGTTTCCTTGGAGGAAGGAGAAGAAAAGCCCGGCGGCACTCGGCTTTCCGTTCAATTCAAGGAGGTCGGATTCCACTACCCCAACCGCGCCGACATCGAAGTCCTGAAAGGCATTGACCTAGAACTCAAGGCGGGAGAAACCCTGGCCCTTGTAGGGGGATCGGGTGCGGGAAAGTCCACCATCGCATCCCTGCTCACCGCCTTTCGTCACCCCACCTCCGGCGCGCTGTACATCGACGGTACACCCATCGCCGACCACGCTTTGACCCCCTTGCGCCGCCGCATGGCCCTCGTACCGCAGGAGGTCATCCTGTTCGGCGGCACCATCGAGGAGAACATCCGCTACGGACGACCCGGCGCGACCGAAGGTGAAGTTCGGCAAGCCGCGGACGACGCCCTGGCCCTCGAATTCATCGAAGGCTTCCCCGAAGGCTTTGCCACCCTCGTCGGAGAGCGGGGAGTGCAACTCTCCGGCGGCCAGCGACAGCGCATCGCCTTGGCCCGCGCCTTCCTCCGCGACCCCGACCTTCTCATCCTCGACGAAGCCACCAGCGCCCTCGATGCGGCCAGCGAAAAGGCCATTCAGCAGGCACTCGACCGGCTCATGCAAGGCCGCACCTCGCTGGTCATCGCCCACCGCCTGTCTACCGTTCGGTCCGCCGATCGCATCGCGGTGCTGGAAGCCGGACGCATCGCCGAAATCGGCACCCACGACGACCTCATGGCCACTGGCGGCCGCTACCGCGAACTCGTGGAACACCAATTGGACAACGGCAGCCAATTGGCGCCTGACGTTACGGCGAGCGGGTTGTAAATTTGGGCATGGCCACCCCACGACGCGCCCTCATCACCGGCATCACCGGTCAAGACGGCGCCTACCTGACTGAATTGCTCCTTTCCAAAGGTTACGAGGTGCACGGCATCAAGCGGCGGGCGTCGCTGTTCAACACAGACCGCATCGACCACCTGTATCAGGACCCCCACGATCAGAATGTCCGGCTCAAGCTGCACTACGGCGACCTGACGGACTCCACCAACCTCATCCGCATCGTCCAGGAGGTCAAGCCGCACGAGATCTACAACCTCGCGGCCATGAGCCACGTCAAGGTAAGCTTCGATACGCCGGAGTACACCGCCAATGCCGATGGCGTGGGCACCCTTCGCTTGCTCGAAGCCATCCGCATCCTCGGCATGGAACAAAACGTGCGGTTCTACCAAGCCTCGACCTCCGAGTTGTACGGGCTGGTACAGGACGTACCGCAGAGCGAAACAACACCGTTCTACCCGCGCAGTCCCTACGGTGTGGCCAAGCTGTACAGCTTCTGGATTGTCAAGAACTACCGAGAAGCATACGGCATCCATGCCTCCAACGGCATCCTCTTCAATCACGAGAGTCCGGTGCGCGGTGAAACCTTTGTGACCCGCAAGATCACGCGGGCGGTGGCCAAGATTTCACTGGGGCTGCAGGACAGCCTGCACCTCGGCAACCTCGACGCCAAGCGCGACTGGGGGCACGCCAAGGATTACGTGGAGGGCATGTGGCGCATGCTGCAGCAGGACCACGCGGACGATTACGTCCTCGCCACCGGACATACGGTGACCATCCGTTCCTTCGTGGACATGGCCTTCAGCGAGGTGGGCATGGAACTCGAGTGGCAAGGCGAGGGTGTAGAGGAAAAAGGCATCGACAAGGCGACGGGCAAGACGCTCGTTTCCGTGGATCCGCGCTACTTCCGCCCCACGGAAGTGGACCTGCTCGTGGGCGATGCCACCAAGGCCAAGGAAAAGCTGGATTGGACGCCCACGCACAGTTTGGGAGAGCTCTGCGCCGAGATGGTCGCCTCCGATGTCGCCCTCTTCAAGCGCGACAAGTACCTGCTCGACGGCGGGCACGACATCCTGAACCAGCACGAGGCTTAAACCGGCCCCAGACGAGGCGGGAACGGACAGCCGAAAGGAAACCGCTCTACTGTGCGGTCACCTCAACGAGGTTGTCTTCCTTCAGATAGTAGAGGTAGCCCCTGACGGGCGGGCCATCCGCGCGTTGCAGAGACTGCATGTAGCCCCGCACCTGCTTGACGTATTCGCCGTGCTGGCCGGGATCCGCTTCTTCACCCGTCTTGAAATCGAGCACGTCGATGCGATCACCAAAGTCCACGACCCGATCCGGACGCAGCACCTTTCCACTCGGCGCCAGAACATCACGCTCGATGTAAACGCGCCCCGAGCCGTCGAACCAAGGCGCCACAGCAGGAGAGTCCAGGACCCCCTGCACCGCCTTCACGACCTCGTCCCAATCCTCCCGGGCGCATCGCATCCAGGGCCAGCTTCGCTTCAGCACGCGCTCCGCATCCGCTGTGGTGCGAATGGTCGCCAGCACCCCGTGCACGGTGTTGCCAAATTCCTGGGGCGTCATCCGCCCGAGGACCGGCAGGAAGCGGTCGTCCCGTCGACCGGTCAACACATCGTCCGAGATGCCGTGGAAGACAAAGCCCTCAATGGCATGGGTTTCCGCATCGTCCTGGTTGTCCGCAACCACGAGGGGGCGCGCCGCATCGAGCGCACCGGTCATCCACGGAGCCGCAGTGAGGTCACACCCGAAAGCATCTTCCACACCGCGGGCCACCATCCGACCGACTTGGCCGGGCAGGTCCTCCTTTCGCCACTCCCGCTTCTCCACGTCTATGACGATGTGGAGCCGGACCTCGGCACGCGTGGTGCAGACATAGGCCACGTTGGTATTGTCAAAGCGTTGGCGGGCGTGCTCCATCTCCCACACATCGTGGGCCGCCGTCTCATTCAATGCGGCTTGGGGCACGACCACCCCGGGCACCCCATACGTCTCGACATCAAGGCGTGCCGGCATCAAAACGTCCGACTTGTGGATGTCACTGTCGCCAAACCGCGTAATGACCACCGGATACTGCAGCCCCTTGCTCTTGTGCACGGTCAGGATGCGAACCGCGTCCGGCCCGGGCAGCACCCGGATGGACTGCTCGGAACCCTTCCGGTACCAGTGTGCGAGGAACCCCCCGATCCCATGGTCCATGGCAGCCCGTTCGGAAGTCTGTTCCATCAGCGCCTCGGCGTGGGCGGGATAGCGCATGTCCAGATTCAACGCGCGCAGCATGCGACCTACGCATTCCGAAAGCGGCAGGGCAGACAAGGCAGCACGATCGAAGGAGGGGACCAGTGATTTTACAATGCCTTCTTTATCCAAGACAGCATAACGGCCTTCGGTCCCATTCTTTCGCGTGTAGGTCTCCCACTTGTGATGACGCGACAAAAGGGACGCTTCATCCCAAGGACGACCGGCTTCCACCTCCAGCGCGCCCCAGGCTTGGACGAATTTCAACACGGGAGCCGGCGGCTCAGGGTCCACGAGCCATTCGAGCAGGTGCACCACCGACAGCGCCGCGGGGTGTCGCCCCAAGGCCAAGCTTTCATCGGTAAAAGGAATGATGCGAGGGGTACAACCCAGCAAATACTCAGCCAGCCGCTTGGCCTCCTTATTGGTCCGGACAAGGAGGGCGATGTCGCCCGGAGCAAATCCATCGTCCATCGCCTGTCGGATGCGTTGCTCCATCCAGAGGCAGACGGCTTCAAACCTCTCATCGACCGTGGGCGCGTCGATCACCTCAACCTCCACCGCGCCGGGAAATTCCTTTCGCGGATGCTGCTCCTGGCCCGTGTAGACCGAGTCCAGCCCTGCACCCAGCCCCGATGCCAATGCGGCATACAAAGCATTATTGAAGCCTACAATCTCCGGAGCACTGCGCCAATTGTCCAAGATGGGCTCGTCATCGAACGCTTCCCTCATCTGGACGGAGGCGTCCTGCAGGGACGGGGGCAAGCCGTTCGGATCATCCGACACCAGGTCAGGCAAAGACAACAGCTGACGGTGGTCCCCATTGCGCCAGCGGTAAATCGCCTGCTTGGCGTCGCCCACCACCAGCGACAAATGACCCTGGGCCAGCGACTCCCCAACCGCCACAGCCAGGTTGTGCCACTGTGTCACCGACGTGTCCTGGAACTCATCGATGAAAATGTGGTCATACCGCTCCCCGGTCCGTTCGAAGATGAAGGGCGCCGGGTTCTCTGCCACCACTTGGGAAATCATGGCATTCAATCCCCCCAGCGTTCGCACGTTTTCCTCCTGTTGCACAGCCCGACTCGCCTCTCGCAGAGCGGTGAGTGTGCCGATGAGCGGCAATCGATCGGACAACATCCGCCGCGTTCGATAATCCCGTCCGGCTTCACATTTGGCTTGCTGCTCCTCCAGTGCCGCCACCTCCGCCAAGCGATCGTGGAAGGGGGCAATCGCCGCGGCACCCGCGGCATCCGATTTCTTGGCCCATTGACCTTCTTCCAATCCCGTCTGAAGGGTGGACCCCCGAACCTCCGCCTTGCCGGCCACGATGCTCGGAAGCCAATTTTGGGTCACCCACTTCCGGGAAAAAGTCTCATGCAATCCTGCCGAATCCAGGTCGGCATTCAGCGAACGGGCCGCTTTTCGCAATTCCGATCTGCGCTGCCACACCTCCTTGCGCATGCGGTTCTGCACCTCCAGAAACTGCCCTGGCGACCAACCGGTGAAGGCCTGCAACAACGGTTGCATCTGCTCCTGCTCGATGGCTTTTCCAATGTCGATGAGCTGCCTCCTCACCTTGGCATCGCGGTCATCCTCTACCGCCTGCTCCACAAAGCGGCCGAGCAACTCCGTCAATTCCACGTCGTGACCCATCTGGTCCAGGACCCGGTCCACGGCCGACTCCAAAAGACGGGATGTATCCAGTTCAATGGAAAAGTCGTGCTCCAATTGCAAATCCGTGGCGAAACCGCGAACCAACCCCCCGACGAACTTATCGAGGGTCATGATGGACAGTTCTCCATAGTGACGGTGCAGGGTAAGCCTCAATTGACGCGCCCGATCAGCCAGAATGGCGTCATCCAAACCCGTCGCCCGGCGCAAGCCCGGCGCGTGAGGACTTGCGTCAAAATCAGCTGCCAAGGTGTCCAGTTCCGAGACCACCCTGTCCTTCATCTCCTGCGCCGCCTTGTTGGTAAAGGTCAATGCCAGGATGCGCCGAAACCGCAAGGGATCCCTGGACCCGAGACAGCATGCCAGGTAGGCCTCCACCAAGCGGAACGTCTTGCCGCTTCCCGCAGAAGCCCGCATTACGCGGAAGCCCCCGCGAACTTCGCCGGTCTCCTGCACGGTATTTGCCTCTCCTCCCATGGCCACCAAGTTCGCCCCTCGACTCGCGCTCCCCAAGCCCCTTACCCACCTTTCCGTGGAAGAATTGCAACCCGAAGGTGCACTTGGTCGTTCCAACGGTAGGAAATTCACGACATGATCCTGAATCGCACCATCGCACCGGTCTTGATTGCGGCATTCGGCAGCCTCCTGCTCGTCGCGGGATGCAAGCCCGAGCCCATGCACGGCGGGCCTGGCACCCTCACCCTCAACGCGGAATTCCGTTTTGGCGGAGATTCCGTCCTCGTCGGCAAAACGGCCGTTGACGCCGCCGAAAACCACCTGCGGTTGGAAACATTCTCGATCTACCTCGGTGCGATTGAGCTGCTCAATGACACGGGTGCCGTCCGACTGTCCGATGCCGAACGGTGGGACGCCGGGGCTCCCAATCGCTGGGAGTACGTCGTCGAACCAGGGACCTACAGCGGATTCCGTTTGCATCTTGGCGTACCGGCAGAGTTCAATACCGATACCGATCCGACCATCTGGCCCAATAACCACCCCCTCGGGGTAACCGGCAGCGCCGGAATGTTTTGGAGCTGGAATACGGGCTACATCTTCAGCAAATTCGACGGCAAAGCCGACACCACCGGTGCCGAATCCTTCACCCATCCCTATGCCTTCCACATCGGCGGGGACGACCAACTCCTCGAGGTCCGATACAACGAGCCTTGGACGGTCGCTGAATGCTCCTTCCACACCTTTGATCTCGAAGCTGACATCCTCGATTTCCTGGTCAATGGCAACGACACCATCGACGTCCGGGACGATCACATCACCCATACGGGTGACAATCCCGCCCTCGCGCAGCGCTACGTCGCCGCCCAACAGCAGGCCGTGACCCTGAGAAAGCAGGAATGATGCTCACCGGCCTAATTTGGTGCTGATGGAACGCACGCGGCATCGGACCTACCTCCAAACCACTTGCACCCTTGCAGGTTGCGCGGTGGCCGTGTTGGCTTTCTTGGCCGGGTGCAAACCCGACCCTGCCACCGAATGCAAGACCCCACCTGGAACCACACCGTACGAAATTGACATTCCGCCGTTTTTTCCACCTATGGACATTCCACCGGAAAACCCGATGACGGTGGAGGGTGTGGAATTGGGACGTCTGCTTTTCTGGGAAAAAGGGCTGAGCTCCGACAGCAGCATGAGTTGCGGTTCCTGCCACCTGCCGAGCTTCTCCTTTTCAGATCCGAATGCGGTATCCACCGGCGTCACGGGCGCCCAGGGCACCCGCAATGCCATGGCCCTCATCAATATGGGATGGACCCAGCATTTCTTCTGGGACGGACGCGCCGCAACGCTGGAGGAGCAGATCCTGGATCCCGTTCCCCATCCCGACGAGATGAACCTGCCTTGGGACGAGGCAGTGGCCCGATTGGCGGCTGATCCGGACTATGCTGAACGCTTCTCCGCTGCCTTTGGGGAAGAGGGGCTCAACGCCTCCACGACCACCAAGGCCATCGCCCAGTTCCTGCGCACGATGATTTCCGCGGACAGCAAATTCGACCGCTGGCGCAGGGGCGAGATTCAACTCACCGAACAGGAATTCATGGGCTACGAGATCTTCAACCGCGAGGGAGGAGATCCGGAGATTGTCACCGGCGGGCAATTCGGCGGCGATTGCTTCCATTGCCATGGCGAGGCAGGCCTGCAGTTCTCCGACTACCTGTTCCACAACAACGGACTCGACGCGACTTTCGCCGCGGACCCCGGATTGGCAGGCATCACCGGACAGGTCCTCGACAGCGGCCGTTTCCGCACGCCTACGCTGCGCAACGTAGCCTTATCGCCCCCCTATATGCACGACGGCAGGTTCAACACCCTCGAAGAGGTAGTGGAGCACTACGATTCCGGCGGCCAGCCTTCGGCCACCATTGACCCTTTCATGAAGTACAGCTCCGGAGGTCTCATGCTGCAACCCCAGCAGAAGGAAGCGCTCATCGCTTTCCTGCATACCTTAACCGACACCGCGTTCGCCCACAATCCGGCCTTTGCGGATCCGCACTGACCCATGAACCTCCGCCGCTTCCTGCTCACGCTCGGACCCGGCATCCTCTTTGCGTCGACCGCCATCGGAACGAGCCACCTCGTGCAATCCACCCGGGCGGGCGCAGAATACGGCTTTGCCCTGCTCTGGGCCATCCTCGCCGCCAACATCGCCAAGTACCCCTTCTTTGAATTCGGCACGCGCTACGCCAACGCCACGGGCACCACCCTCATCGCCGGCTTCCGCACCTTCGGGAAGTGGGCTTCCTGGTCCTACCTCATCCTGACCGCCCTCACCTGCACCTTCGTCATGGGCGGCGTGGGCATCGTCACCGCCTCCTTCCTGGACCACCTCTTCGGCGTATCCCGGGCATTCGGAATCAATGCCACCCCCCATGTCGCCATCCTCACCTTCAGCGCCTGTGCCGGCATCCTCCTGATGGGGCGTTATGCCACCCTGGACCGCGTCATCAAAACCGTCAGCCTCGTCCTGCTCATCGGGACCATCGGCGCCACAGTGGGGGCCCTTCTGCACACACCCCTCCATGCGGTGCCACCGCCTCCGCAGGACTTCAGTCCGTGGACCGGCCGCGACTTCGTCTTCCTCATCGCCCTGCTCGGTTGGATGCCCACTGCCGTGGATTTGACCCCATGGGTCAGCATTTGGACACTGGAGCGGTACAGGCAAACCGGATTCACGCCCCGACTGAAAGAAGCCCTGCGCGAATTCAACCTCGGCTACTCTTTCTGCATCGGCCTGGCTGTTTGCTTCCTCCTGCTTGGCGCCCTGCTGCTGCGTACCCAAGACATGGCCCTTCCCAGTGGAACCGCCGCTTTCGCCGCCGGGGTCATCGGACTCTACACGGAGGTGCTCGGGAGCTGGAGTACCCCGTTTGTGGGATCTGCGGCTTTCGCCGCCATGTTTGGCACCTGCATCGCCTGCCTGGACGGCTTTTCCCGCAGCTTTGGCCACGGCATTGCGGCCCTTCGCGATTCCCCGGTCCAAACGCGGCACGAACACACCAGCCTCGTTCTCATCGCCATCGGCGCTCTCGTCCTCATCACCGCCTTTCCCTCGGACATCCGCACCCTACTGGACCTCGGCAACATCCTCAGTTTCTGCATTGCCCCACCCTTCGCACTGGCCATCCTCATCCTCGTCACCCGAGAAGCCTTTCCGGAAGAGGCACGACCCGGATGGGGCATGCGCATCACGGCCTGGCTCGGCCTCGCCTTCCTGCTCGGGTTGACCTTCCTTTTCCTCCGACACCTCCTTTCTTAAACGGCAGAGACAGGAATAGTGCGCAATCCGGGGTGGACAAGTCCATGCGCACGCCCTCACACTGGCGGAAGCATCCGTTAATTTCCTGAAATGCAATCGGCATGCCGTAACCTGTGGCGACCGCGCCGCGTATGGAGCAATATGGCCCCCCGTCACTGGCTCCTTCTCACCCTTACATGGGCAGTACTCAACGTCCCTGTCCAACAGGCTGCAGCCCAGTGCCCCATTTTCACCGGTACAGAGTCTTTCACGGCCCTGCCTGCCACCGTTGGAATCCCACATTGGTTCGAATGCATCGGAAGCGTGACCGCCGACCCGGAGCCCTTCGATTTCGAACTGACTGCCCAAACGGCAAACCACACCGGCGTCACTGTGGACTGGGGCGACGGAACCGCACCTGAATCCATCGGAAACTGGGACGGAGCGACCCCCATCGTACACAACTACGACGCCGACAAGTGGCAAACCTTTACCATTACGGTGACCACAAACGCCTGCCCAACCGGGCAGGCGGGCATCCTCGTGTACGAACCCGAAAATCCCGGTGCCGTACTGGTGTACGGCGACAACAATGCAGGGTGCGCTCCTTTTGAGGCCTTTCCGAAAGTGGACATCAACCTCGCATTCAGCCCCACGTGGAGCTTCAGTCTGGACTGGGGAGACGGAACCACGCCCGATGAATTCACGATGGAAGAGGTCTTGAATCAAACGACCTACGACACCCTGAAATTCACCTCCAGTGTGGGAGATGAAATTTACCGAATCCTCGGGGCCTCCCACATTTACGACGCGCAAAACTGTGCGTCAGGAGAATGCGACCATACCCTCACCCTGACCTACTCCAACTACTGCTCCGTTCGCGGTGCGAACACCCCCTATGTGCCGGGAGGCACCATCGTCGGCACGGGCTACAAGCAGGCACTGCTCGGCAATGCCTTCCTCACTTGGGACATTGACGATGCCGAGGTGGAAGTTGCGGATCCCGTCCTTTGCTGGCCGGAGAACCAGACCACCGTCAGCAATGAATCGTGTCCCAACTGTTGCGCCGCTTCGGAGGGAAACAACGTTGCGGGCAACGGAACCGTCCGAACGGAGAAGTGGGATTTTGGTGCCGCAACCTATATCGGCAGCGGACCGGACCCCACCGATTGGATCGAATGGGGAGCTGATTGCACCAGTGCGCAGGAACACTTGCTGTCCTTTCCCGCCCCAGGCATCTATACCGTGAAACTCTACACGCAGAATCACTGTGGAATCGACACCGTCACGCAGGACATCATGGTGACTCCACCGCCTACTGTTGGGGTGACGGCGGACATCACCACCCTCTGCCCCGGCGAGCCTTTCCAATTCGAATCGGTCAGCTGGTCTTCCGACCCGCCCTTGACTGCGGCAGACGTCAGCTTCAACTTCACCTTTGGTGACGGGCCCTATTCCATGACCATACCCATGGTGGGTGGCATTATCCCCTTTTCTGGAATTCCGTCCCAGCCCGGCCACGTGTACGACGCCGCAGGCACCTATGACGCCGCGGTCCAGGTCTTCGCCACATTGGCACCAGGCTGCATGGGCACCGCCTCCATTCCGGTCACGGTTCTCACACCTCCCACCGCCGACTTCAGCCTCCCTGGAGATACCTGTTCGGACAACCTCACCGTTCAGCCGACCGACGCCTCCATCGACGCCGTCGGTTACACGTGGACTTTGGACGGCACGGGCACCATCGGCACAGGTCCCACCCCTCCGACCACCGTCCTGAATGGCCCGGGAACCTTCACCTTCGAGCTGGAAGTGGAATCTGCCAATGGCTGCCTCGATTCGCACAGCGAAAACCTCGTGCTCGCAGGTATTCCCGAAGCCGCATTTGTGGCGGAGGACGCCTGCTTTGGCAGCGAGATTACCCTGGATGCCTCCGCATCCATCGCCGACCCCACCCAAGGAGGTCCGATTACAGCCTTTGAATGGACCGCGGGGGATGTGGAGTTGACGGGCGAAACCGCCACATTCACACCCTCCACCTCCGGAACGGTTTCCGTCACCCTAAAAGTGACCACGGCAGCGGGATGTGCAGATTCGGTGGGTACTTCCGTCGAGATCCTGCCCCGTCCTGAAGTGGTCTTCGCCACGCAGGACACGGCGGGCTGTAGCCCCTTCACCATCCCACTCGCAGCGAGTGACACTACAGGCACGGTGAACTCCAATCAATTGACCTGGTCCTTTGGTCATGGCAATGCATCACAACTCGACCCCAACGGAACCCACACGTGGCCGGTGAACACCAGTGCCGACACGGTGCACTACACCGTCATGGTGGAGGCGGGAACCGGAACCTGCTCAGACGTGGAGAGCATCACCGTTGCCGTCGCCCCGGAACCCTTTGTACAGACCACCGGCGGCGAAATCTGCAGTGGAACTGCCTTCACCTTCGCCGGCAATGCGTTCAATTTGGGCGAAGGCGGCACTTGGTTCTGGGAGGTCGACAACGTTTGGTCAGAAGGCGCCCAGGACTATGGGACCATCACCAGCGATTTCGAAGGCTTCTCTTACGACTTCATCAACCCGGATCAAATCACCGATACCGTTTCGGTGCAGGTGGATGTGTTCCGTTCCAACGGCTGCACCGCCTCGAATTCAGCGACCATCCTGGTCCGGCCCTCTTTCACCCCGGAAGTGCAGAACGAGGAAGGGTGCGCCCCCCTCGCGGTCACCGCACCCAATCAGGTCGCCCTTTCCATGGATTGGGATTTCGGCGATCCGGACAACCCCGATGCTCCGGGCGCTACGGCCCATCTCTATCCCACACCGGGCACCTACACGGTCTCCGCCACGGGGATGAGCGTTTTCGGCTGCAATGGCAGCGCCCAATCCACCGTAGTGGTCCACAACACCCCCAATCCCGGTATCTCCGCTGAAGATGTTCTCTGTGCTCCTGATCCCGTTCACCCGTTGCGCACCGATGCTGGAGAGGATGGGGCCACCGAATGGGCATTGCAAGTGGACCTGTCGACCACCTACCCCTGGAACGGTGCGGTCGATACCTTGTTGAACCTCGCGCCCGGGGCGCATGTGCTCACCGTCATTGCTACCAATGCGGAAGGGTGCAGCGCAGAAGCCAGCACCAGCGTGCTGGTTCAAGAAGAAGTGACCGCCGGGTTCAGCCTGCCGGAAGGCGGGTGCGAGCCCATCGCCTTTGGCGTGGAAGACATCGATATCAGCAACGGTGCGGTTGCAACGTGGATCGTCGACACTCCCTTCGGGACAGATACGCTTTCCGGCAACGCACCTTCCGCACCTCCATGGACGGCGGAACCCGGGGCTCCCGGCATGCCGGGTACCACAGCGGAATACCACGTGGGGCTCACTGTGGTGGACCCCTTGACGGGTTGCACCGCTTTGGCGAGTGATTCCATCATCGTCGAGCCCCAACCCGTGGGGCAGCTCGTCATCGACGGACTCAGCGGTTGTGACGTTCAGGCCACCTTCAGTTACACGGGCACTGCCGACACCCTGATTTGGGACTTTGGTGACCCCTTCGCACCGGAAACCGAAGTCACAACGGTCTCCACGGTTTCCCACGCCTACCCCAATCCACTCGGCACAGGTTACTTGACCATGGCCACGGTAACCGCCCTTTCCGAAGGGTGCGCAGATATAGATGCCGTGACGTTGGACATACCCTCCGTACCCGTTGCACAATTCAGCATACCCGACACTTTGTGCCGCGGAGACATCGTCACCTTGGAAAACCAGTCCACCGGCATTCCCCTGGATTTGGGAACGGCCGGAGGGGCCTGGACATGGACCTTGGGGTCCGATACCCTCATCGGCTTCGAACCCACCGGTCCCTTGGCAGGAGATGACCTGCTGGGAAATGACCCCGTATCCAATGCGCTGCTGGACGTGACATTGAACGTGATCCATCCGGAAAACGGATGCCAGGATCAGATAACAGGACAAGTACTGGTACTGGGCCAGCCCCAAGCCAGCTTCCTGCTCACCCCGGACGTCATCTACGACCCGCCATTCCAAACCAACCTCATCGACATGAACCAGAGCGCCGCCGGAACGTCGGTCCTCTGGAGTGCAGAGGCGGAAGGACTCATTGATGTGGCCAGCGGCACCATCAACTGGAACGATGACGCCTATGGCACCCACTTGGTGGAAGTCACCTTGGACAATTACGGTTGCAGCGACAGCTATGCCGCCGCCATCACGCTCATTCCCCCGGCACCCGCCGTGAGTTTCGAAGGAGACACCACGAGTTGCGCACCCCTACAGGCGGTCTTTGTCGCCACGCCGGAGAGCGCCGTAGACAGTCTCATCTGGTCCTTTGGTGAAGGAACCACGCGGGTGGTCAGGGACAACCTCAACGACCCCATCGGCTTCGGTTATTTCGAACCGGGCACCTATGATGTGTGGGTCACGGCCTATGGCCCCGGGGGTACTGCCATTTCCGAGTCCCACACCGTTGTGGTTCTGGACCAGGTGAACGCCGGGTTCACCATGTTCCCCTCGGAATGCGTGGAAACAGGCGACATCCTCGAGCTCACGCCCAATTTCTTGTACGACGACGCCATTTACATCTGGAATTTTGGTGACGGCTCAAGCACCGAAGTGCCAGAAGGCGGCATCATCACCCACACTTACACCGAGTCGGGTGACCCGGAGATTACCCTCACCGTGCAAAACGCCCTGTGCACCGACAGCACCATGCGCAGCACTTGCGTCATCGAATTCGAAGGGGGCACGGTAGGTGTGCCGTCGGCCTTTACGCCCACCTTCGGCGGCGATGGATCCGGGTCCCAAGCCTTTGGCGATGATGATTTCCGGGACAACGATGTCTTTTTCCCGCAACTTCAAGGCACTCCCATCGCCTACAGCTTTACGGTTTACAATCGGTGGGGAGAGCAGATTTTCAGCACGTCCGACCCCAACATTGGTTGGAACGGTCATTTCCAAGGCAAACTGTGCAAACAGGATGTCTACGTCTGGCGCGTAGCCGCTGTTTTCCTCGACGGAACATCAGTGGAACAAGCCGGCGATGTCACATTGATCCGAAGATGAGCGCATTGAACTCCCCCAGACTCCGCGGTGCCGCCTTCGCACTGTTCCTGCTCTTCGCCGCAGGTACGGACGCGCGTGCCCAAGATGCTCAGCTCACGCAGTTCTACGCCGCCGCGCCCCACCTGAACCCCGCTTTTGCCGGTGGCACCCTCGAGAACCGCGTGGCCTTCCATTACAGGAATCAATGGCCGGGAATTCCAGGTCGTTTCGTGACCTACGGCGCATCCTACGACGTTTTCATTCCCAAGATCAACAGCGGATTGGGCGTCATTTTCTCGTCCGATGAAGCGGGCACCGGCGCGCTGGGCTCGAGCATGTTTGCCTTCCAATACAGCTACGAGGTACCATTGGGTGAAAAACTGTCTTTCCGCCCCGGTCTCCAGCTGGGATGGGGCAGTCGCGGCTTGCTGAACTGGCAGGACCTGGTGTTCGGTGACCAACTCAACCGAGGAACCGGAGGGGCAGGTGCCACGGCATCATTGGAAGGCCTGCAAAACTTCCAGCTGGTCCGCAACTACTTCGACGTGGCCGCCGGCGGTGTCGTCTACGGCAAAAAATTCTGGCTCGGCATGAGCAGCCGCCACTTGAACAGTCCATCAGAAAGCCTCACAGATGCGACCACAGCCCCTGTTCCCATCTGGTTCAGCGCCCACGGTGGAGTCCGCATTCCTTATGTCAATGGACCCAGCGGTGCCCAACAGGACTTGCTGCTCGCCGCATCCTACCGCTCTCAAGGTGGGTTCGACCAAATGGACTTCGGGTTCAGCTTCGACAGTCCCTTCCTCACTTATGGCATCTCCTATCGCCAGATCCTGATGAAATCCGCTCCGGACGGAGCTCCCAACCACGACGCCATCTCCTTCATCCTGGGATTGACCGAAGAAAATTTCCGGGTGGGATACAGCTATGACATCACCGTCTCCACCCTGGGGTGGGGGGTGTCCGATGGAGCGCACGAATTGACATTGACTTACGTGTGGAAGACGCCCAGTCACCTTCGGTCCAAACCACACCGCATTCTGCCCTGCGCAGAATTCTGACGGCGATCATCCCGCCTCTACCGGAAGCACATTCACCTCCCGTTCCAAGGAGACGCCAAAGCGCCGCTCGACATCGGCTTGCACGTCCTGAGCGAGCTGGAGCAATTCTGAGCCCTTCGCCCCTCCCTTGTGGACCAGCACCAAGGCCTGACGGTCGTGCACCCCGTGGGTTCCGCGATCGTGACCCTTCCAGCCGGCCTGGTCGATGAGCCAGCCCGCCGCCAGTTTGACACCCCCCGCCGCAGGGTAGTTCGGCAGGTCCGGATACCGTTCCTGCAGGTCCTGCGCCAAAGCTGCAGACACCACGGGATTTTTGAAGAAACTTCCCGCATTGCCCACGACCGCAGGGTCGGGCAACTTGCTGCGCCGAATGCGGATGACCGCGTCGGAAACAGCCCGCGGGGTAGGATCCACCACACCTGCAGCCTCCAATTCTGTGCGAATGGCACCATAATCAAGTCGCAACTCGGGTACTTCGAGCAGGCGGAAGGTGACCGAAGTGATGATGAACCTGCCCTTGAGCGCCCGTTTAAATGCGCTTTCCCGGTATCCGAACGCACAATCGGAATGAGCAAACCGAACCGTTTCCCCGGTGGTCACATCCACCGCTTCCAAGGATTCGAAGCGTTCCTCAAGTTCTACGCCGTAAGCGCCGATGTTCTGCATGGGACCTGCGCCCGTGCTTCCCGGAATGAGGGAAAGGTTTTCCAATCCGTACCACCCGCGCTCCAATGCCGTCATCACGAATGCATGCCAAGGAACTCCCGCTCCGACGCGAACACGAATCTGACCATCCAAACGGCCTATTTCCTCCATACCATGGATGGCCATCTTGAGCACCAGTCCGTCCAAGTCCGCCGCCATCAGCACATTGCTGCCCCCACCCAGCACGTGCAGCGGTGACGATTGACTCCTCTGCCATTCCAAGGCCTCCCGCACCTCTTCCACCGAACCGCAGGAAACGAAATACTCGGCCTGCGCCGGCAAGCCGAAAGTGGTCAGCTCCGCAAGGGAGCGGTGTCGGTCCATCTGCACGGTTCGAAATAACGGCACCGAACCGACCCAAATGTCAGGCTCACGCCATCGGTTTCAACCTTTCAATGTGGCGTACCCGCTCCGCATACTCCGCTTCGCCCAATGCCACCAGAAGGCCCTCCTCCAGCCGCTGCAGCAATGCGGACACATGCAGGCGATCGGAATAGGTGCTCACCTGCGTTTCATGGCGCCGATAAACACTCCCCATGCGCTGATGCTCCACCCATCGGTCCTCGGATGGAACGGCGTAGACGGTGTTCCCATCCGGAGTGGCGAACCAAAGGGGACGAAAGTTCTCGGACATGGGCACAAATTACCCCGCCGGGGTCGCTCCGATTTGCGAACTTCAGGCCATGTGTCGACCCTTCCGATCTCCACGGCTCCGATGCCTGCATTTCTGGCCGCTCCTTCTCGCCTTGCTGGCTTTCAATCTCGAATCTGCTGCGCAGGACGACAGGGGATACCGCGTGGATATCGGCGACGCCGTGCCCGATTTCAAACTCACCGACCTTGAAGGCAAGACCTGGTCTCGGGAGGCGCTGATGGGCCAAGTGTACATCCTTCAATTCACCGCCTCTTGGTGTGGCGTATGCCGAAAGGAAATGCCCCATCTGGAATCACGCGTCTGGCAACGTTTCCGAAATGAAGGACTTCAATTGCTGGGTGTGGACTTGGACGAACCTGCCGAAAAGGTGCAAAGCTTAGTGGACGATACAGGGGTGACCTATCCCCTTTGTTTGGACCCTGGAGGCGGGCTCTTCAAGGAAATCACCGTTCCCAAGGCCGGGGTGACACGCAATGTTGTGGTGGATAGAACCGGACACATCGCCTTTCTCACCCGGCTGTTCAGTGAAGAGGAATTCGAAGCGATGATCGAGGCGGTAGAAGGATTGCTCCAAGGAAAATGAGTACGGATTTCGACACGAGGCGAAGGGAGGCGGAAAGCCTTTATGCTGACAAGCAGTGGGGCAAGGCGGAGACATGCTTCAACGCTTTGCTGGACGAGCGGTCCTCCGACAGCAACCTCATCCACGACCGGGCGGTATGCATCTTCCAGCTCGGGCGCACCAAGGAAGCCCTGCAGGAGTTCAATCGGGCAGTCGAATTGGACCCGGACAACCCTTATCGCTACTCCTCCAGGGCCTGGATTCGCGCGTCCATGAAGGACGTCGACGGCGCCATCGAGGACTACAAAAAGGCACTCGGTCTGGATCCCGATGACGCCATTGCCCTGAATAACCTCGGTCTGCTTGAGGAACAGTACGGCATGCGCAAATCCGCCCAAGAGCGATTTCGCCGGGCCGACACCCTCATGGGCATCCTCAAAGACGCCGGGGTGGATCCCGCCCAATCCCATTCACCGGAATCCCCTGCAGGTTCAAAAAAGGAGGAGGCAGAAAATGCCACCTCAACCCCTCCCAGCATTTGGCGCGAAGTGAGCGCGGTTTTCACGAACCGCCAGCGCCGCAAGGAGTTCCTCTCCTTCATCCGAAATGGCTTCCGCACATGATCCGCGAAGGAGATTTCCTGCATCGCATCATCGAACGGCTGCGAGAAAAGCCCGCCTCCGAATGGGGTGACGTCACCATCCTGCTGCCCGGTCGCAGAGCGGGTCGAAAGCTGACGGAAGCACTCAAAACCGAATTGCCGCCCGGCCATTGGTTGCCCCACATCACCACATTGGGCGAATGGAGCAGTGCACAACTCGGTCTGCACGTGCCCGGAAAGGTTGAATTGTTGGTCGAACTGCAGGAAGTGGCCGAATCCCTCCGCGCCCAGCATCGCCTTCCCGAGTGGGGGTCCTTTGACCGTTTCCAACCTTGGGGCACGGCCGCCCTTGCGGATTTCAATGCGCTCGACCATCACCTCGTCGACATTCGCCAGGCTTTTCGAGATCTGCGCAATATCAAGGACATCGAGGCATGGAGTTTTGACCGTCCCCATCTGACGCCCGGGCAACTTTCCTTTTTGGATCAATGGAATGCACTGCACCCCTTGCACACCGCCTTCCACGCCCATCTGCAAGCGCACGGCTCCACTACCTCCGGAAGGCTCGCCCGCCTCATGGCCACAGATGAACATGCCCTTTCAGCGGTCACGGGGCCGGTATGGATGGCCGGCGCCAATGCACTGACTCCGGCCGAACACAAAACGGTAGAAAGGCTCGTCCGCATGGGTCAGGGTGAGTGGATTTGGGACACGGACAGGAGTTATGTGACCGACGGACAGGAGGCCGGACGGTTCGTCCGACAAATCGTGGAAAAGAGCCGCAGGAATTCCTTGCCACATCCCATGAAAGACGCTTTGGAACCGAGCCAAGGTGCCCTGCGGGAGTGGAACCTCATCACGTGCAGCTCGCGGACCATGCAAACGCAATATGTCCGACAGCAACTCGAAAAAGGAGAGCATGCCGGGGACCGGACCGCCATCGTTCTTCCCGCATCGGACATCGCCCCACCCCTGCTTGCCTCCTTGCCCCCAGGGACCGGAAAAGTCAACCTCACCATGGGGGTTCCTCTCGACAAGACCCCCCTCAGAAGCTTCCTGCACTTGGTGTTCGGATTGCACGGAGACCGCGGAAGGCTGCATCACCAGCGGCTGTGCGGCTTGCTCGCCCATCCACTCACCCGGGCCCTTCAACCCAAAGCCTGCCGGAGCCTGCAAGCCTTGACCCAACATTGCGCCAAGCATACCCACATCCGACTCACCCCTTCTGAACTCGTGGGGTTCCCCGAAGTCATGGCTTTGCTGCAACCTTGGTGGGACGGGCAAACCGCCTCCAAAAGCGAGCGCGACGATGGAACCGCCACCGTCCTTTCCCAATTGGCGCGATGGACCGATGCGGCCTCGGTCGTTTTTCCCAAAGACCCCTGGTTGGCCGCAACGTGGATGGGCTTCCGGGACATCATCGCCCTGCACGAGCGCAGCCTCGACCGCACGGGCACACCTCCCGACCTCAAAGAGACCCGGAACCGCTTCCAGCAATGGATGGTCCGCCAATCGGTGGATTTGTCCGGCGAGCCCCTCGAAGGGTTGCAGGTCATGGGGCTCTTGGAGAGCCGGGGACTGGACTTTGACGAGATCTTCATCCTCGATGTCAATGAGGGCACCCTTCCCAACGGCACCCCTCCGCCCACCTTCATGCCCTTGGACCTCCAACGCTCCATGGGCCTTCCCGGCAGACCGGAAAGGGACGGCATCTTCTCCGCATACCTGCATCGGCTCCTGCACCGATCACGCAAGGTTCACTTGCTCTGCGTGGGCGCAGACCTGGGCGATAGCGGCACCGAGCCCAGTCGATTCCTGGGCCAAATCGAAGCGTGGGCCAACGCGTCTTTGCCCGGTGTGACCCTACGGAAGGCCTTGTGGTCCGCTCCGCTCCCCGATGCAGCACCCCCCGTTCCCGGATTGGGCTGGAGCCCGTCGGCCCGTGCCACCATGGACCGCATGCTCGAGAAGGGTATCAGTCCCTCGGCATTGAACCAGGCCCTCACGTGCGAGCGCCAATTCCACTACCGTTATGTACTCGGTCTCGGGGAGGCGGACACCGTGGAAGAGCACTTGGAGGCCAGCACCATTGGCACCATCATTCACTCCGCCGTGGAGGAGGGGTTGAAATCCGCCGTGGGCCGGGTCCTTCAGCGGGAAGACCTGAAGCGCCTCGCAGCCGAGGTCGAACCTCGTTTGGTCACCGCCCTAGCCCAGGAAAAGGCAGGGGCACAAGCCGACACGGGAGAGAATGTTCTCGTGCTGCGCATGGCTGCGGCCATGATTGGCCGTTGGGTTCGCGACGAATTGGACGAGTGGCGGGACGATACGCAAGTCACGTTGATCGGACTGGAGGAATACCTGTCCCGGACCTTTGCCATTGGAGAAGGGCGCAACATTTCCTTTCACGGTTTGGCAGATCGGGTCGAGGTTCAACGCGGCCCGAAGGGAGAGGTCTGGCAGGTCATCGACTACAAAACGGGAAAGGTCGAAGGCAGTGAGTTGAAGCTCAATGCGAAATGGCGCGAAAAACTGGGCGACGGAAAGCATGGAAAGGCACTCCAACTGCTGCTTTACGCCGCCATGCTGCGCGCACGTCACCCGGAAGCACACGCCATTCGATCCGCCATTCGGGCGGGGAGAAAAGGACCGGGCGATGGAAGCAGCCTGCTCACCTTGCAGTGGGAAGGAACTTCCGCGCTAGACCCCAGCCACGACGATCTGCTCCGTGATTGGCTGGGAGAAATCGTCTCGGATTTGCTGCCCAAGGACGACAACACCTCCGTATCCCACAATGAGGACAGCAAGTGGTGCGCCGATTGCCTGACGCTGGAGTAGATTTCACGCATGGAATTACCGCGCACCGGAGCCTTCAAACAGAACGAAAAAAAAAGGGTTTTGGTCATTGCCTATTACTGGCCACCAGCGGGTGGTCCGGGTGTTCAACGGTGGTTAAAATTTTCAAAGTACCTGCCAGAAAACGGTTGGCAGCCCACGTTGCTCGTTCCTGATGGAGCATCCTACCCTGTACTTGATGAAACCCTGACAGAAGAAGTTCCGAATCACCTGGAAGTGGTGAGGGTTCCCATTTTCGAACCCTATGAAGCCGTCATTAAACTGTTCCAAGGAAAAAAGTCTGCCGAGCGCCTCGGATCGGTCGCTCAATCCAGCAAACCATCGCTGACGCGGTTTCTCATGATGTGGAGCCGAGGGAATATCCTGCTGCCTGACCCCCGGGTTTTATGGCGCCGTAGGGCGCGCAACAAGGCTTTCGAAATGCTTCGGAATGCCCGAGACAATGGCAGTCCATTCGACGCCATTGTGACCACCGGCCCACCCCACAGTGTGCATCTGATCGGACTCGATATCAAAAGAAAATGGGGACTGCCTTGGCTGTCTGATTTTCGGGATTTGTGGAGGGAAATAGACTACCTCGAGGACTTTCACCCCACAAACAGAACCCGAAGGATCCACGCCGAATTGGAACGGGACGTCATCGAAGCATCGGACGCGGTGACCTATCCCACCCCTGGCGTGGGACTTTCATTGCAAGCTGCGGATAGAGCCCCTGCAGAAGGGAAAATGAATCTCATTCACAACGGGTGGGACCCTACCGACTTGCCGCAAAGTGCTGCCGACAACCGCACCGACACCCAAACCCAAAAAGGATCCCGTCATTATCAACTCGGACACTTCGGATCGTTATTTCCCGTTCGAAATGCCCCGGGACTTTGGGAAGCCATTCGAAACTGGAACGATCATGTCCCAAGCGGCCATCAACCCATCCATTTGAATCTTGTCGGAAGTGTCAACGCTTCGGTTGTGGCCAGCATAGAAAAGCACCTTGAGCCCGGTGAATGGACGGACCATGGCTATGTCTCTCATGGGAAGGCCATCAAAATGATGATGGATATGGACGCCCTGCTCTTGCTTCAGAGCAACAATGAAACAGGCGAGAGATGTATCCCGGGGAAAGCCTTTGAATACCTCGCTACAGGCAGGCCCATGGCCATTGTCACCCCGGTGCCAAGTGATCTGGACGAAATAGCCAGAGAATGGAAACTCCAACCTACAGGACATGATGATGTCAAAGGAGCAACCCATATGCTCAAGGGGTTATTCACGCATGATTCGGAGCGCCGAGCACACATCGATCGCTTTTCGCGAAAAACGCTGACCACGCTGTTGGCCGATGTATTGGATACAATGACCCAAAGTCACCCCCACTGACATGGCCCGGCACCGTGCACCCGTCCAGGCATTTCGAAATTTTCTCAGCATTCTGCTGGGTTTCGGGCTCGGTGCAGCCAACAACCTGATCATCCTGCCTTGGGCCTTCGGGGACAACCTGGATTCTTGGGGGTTGGTCAGGGTCGCTGCTGCATGGGCGGCCTTGCTGGGGCCGATCCTCGCCTTTGGGGCACCTTCCGCCATGAACCGTTTCAAGGGTCCGATGTCCGAAAAGGACGCCTTGCCTGAGCTCAACGGCACCCTGATTTGGCCGCCCGTCTGTTTTTACCTTCTTTTCATTGCCTTGCCGGCCCTTTCATTCCCAGAAGGAGTTGCCCAATTGCTGGGATTGGAGGGCGAGAACCGGAACGCCGTTCGCCCCATTGGCCTGCTTGCCGGAATCCAAGCGGCTCAGGTTTACTTCGCGGGCTTCCTCTCCTCCCGCTTGAAAACGGCCATGGCCACCTTTGCCCGAGAGTTCTTTTTCAAGTTTGGCTATGCCATCCTCGGGGTTGCCCTGGGTCTAGGTTACCTCGGAGAACCCGCATTCCTCCCCGCCTTCGTTGCCCTGCACGTAGTGGTCCTCGCCTTGTTGATCGCTCAAAGCCTTGCCAATCGCTTTCAGTGGTCCCTCAGAGGTTTGAAAAGCTGGAAAATTCGAAAGGAAGTCTGGACGTACGGGGGGACTATGGTCCTGGGAAGCAGTGCCATCGTCATCCTTTCCCAAATCGACATCATCATGGTCGGCCGGTTGCTCGGTCTGGCTATGGTGCCCGCTTTCACCATTGCCGTATTCATCTCCACCGTAACCAGTATTCCCCATCGCGCTTCTGCCCGTTTGCTCCAACCGCTTCTGGCCAAAGCACTGCACGGAAAGAAGGGGGAAGAAGCTTGGAACCTGGTGGACCAGGCACACCGGAACATGCTGCTCGTAGGAGGTTGGATCCTGACCTGCATCTGGGTCAGCATGCCCGAAATCAACCGACTGCTCCCCGAACCCTTCCGGGGGTTGGATACGGTCATCTTGGCAATTGGGATCGCCCGTGTCCTGCAAGGAAGCGCCATGGGAACCAATCAACTGCTGGGTCTTTCCAATCACTACCGGCACACCATCGGTCTCAACTGGACGGCCGTCCTCCTCGCTGTGCCCCTGAATCTCCTCCTGATTCCCGAGACAGGTGTCGGCTGGGGAATATTCGGCGCTGCCGTTGCCACCCTTTGTGCCATATCCACCACCATCCTCGCTCGGCAATGGATCGTTTGGAAAATCTGGAAGCGGTATGTGCCCGGAGTGAAGACCCTCATCATCCTGGTCACCCTATTGGTTCCCGGACTGACCCTGTCCTACATCTCAAATGACATTCCCGCCATTCTCATGATTCTGGCCAAATCCGGCATCGTGACGGCCTGGGTGAGCTTTGTGACGTGGCGATGGCAACTCAGTCCGGAAGCCCAAGAATTTGCCCAACGCAAATGGGCTGCCCTTCGCAACAGAAATTGACGGCTTGCGCTCCCCGACAGGACGAACCTACTGTCGCAGCCACTCCTGCGTGCGGTAGAGGAATCCCCAGTATCCCCTGACCTTCAAGACATCCGGTTCGCCCTCTTCAAACCACATCTTGCAATCATAGATGCGGCCGTTTTTCGGGTCACAGATGGTGCCCTCATCCCATTCACCTTCTTCGGCGATCATGTCCCGGACGATTTGCATCCCGAGCACACGCTTGTCCTTGCGGTCATCCGAACACTTCTCGCAGTGGGGGTCCTGGTCCTCATCGGGCAAGCGGAACAGCTCCACGACCGTACCGTAGTATTTGCCGTCCTTCTCCGTGATCTCCACAATGCTCTTGACACGGCCTTCGATTTCGTCGTCGATGGTCTTCCATTTGCCCGTGAGGGTCTGGGATGAAGCGGCCGCGGTGCTCAAGAGCAGCACAGCGGAAAGGGCGAATCGTGCAATCATGGCCCGAAATTAAGCGGATGTGCCCAAAGCCCCGTCCCGCGCATCAAGGCCTTTACCCGTGCGCCGGGCCTTATTCAATGCCGTGTTGAGGTCGAAGCCAATAATGAGCAGAAAGCAGTTCACGTTGAGCCAAACCAAGAGCAGCAGCAACGTTCCGAGTGAACCGTAGAGTCGATTGTAACTCGAAAGGCTCGTGGCAAACCAAGCAAAGGCGACAGAGGTCAGCACGATCAATCCCGTGGTGGCCACTGCCCCCGGCGTAATGAACCGCCACCTGTCCTTCGTGAAGTCCGCCGCATTGTACAAAGCCGTTATGGTGGTGAACAACAGAACCAGGGTGACCACCCATCGCACCGCCTGGATCAAGGGGAGATCGGCCAAGGCCACCAAACCCTCAGCCGTCAACCAATCCAGCACGGTTCCGCTGAAAACAATCAGGAGTACGGCGATGATGAGAAACACCGAGAACACCACCATCAGCAGTATGGACATGGCCCTCATGAGCAACCAATGGCCCCGCTTCTCGAGGTGGTGCGCCTCATTCAATCCCGATAGGATGCCGTTGATGGAGCTCGAAGCGTAGAACAGCATCAGCAAGAATCCCAAGCTGGCGAGTTCCGGATGGACACCTGTGGCCAGCAAATCCGCCACCGTCGACTCCACCAGATGAAATGTATCGCCCGGAAAATATTGCCGCAACGCATCGAAAAGACTGCCTTGAAAGTCCTCTACCGGCACCAGCGGAAGCAGGCTCAACAAGACCAGAATCACAGGAAAAATCGCCACGAACACTTGGAAGGCAATGGCCGCTGCCCGGATCCCCAAGGCACCTTCGGCTACCCCCACCACGAAAAATCGAAAGACATCCCAGGCACTCATTCCTTCGAACCCCCAAGGGTGAAAGCGTTCCATCGGCACGATGACCAAACCCCGCAAGGGCGTCTTGCGCATCCAATTCTCCCAGGGTTGTTCACCCATGACCTGCGGATTTCAATGATTCAGCGCTCTTCAAGCTGATGTCCAATGGCATCGGACTGTGGGTCAACCACCCCAGGGAGACAAAGTCCACACCGGCATCGCCGTAGGCCCGCACGTTGTCAGGTGTCAAACCCCCACTGGCTTCGGTGGGGACACGACCTGCCACAAAGGAAACGGCCTCCGCCGCGAGAGATGGGCTGAAATTGTCGAGGAGCAGGCGGTCCACACCTCCTGCCGCCAATGCCTGCTTCACCTCCTCCAAGTTGCGCACTTCCACCACGATCTGAACCGAACGTCCCGCAGCTGCCAACCATCGTCTCGCCCCCTGCACCGCGGCCGCCATACCCCCGGCGTAGTCCACGTGATTGTCCTTAATCAAAATCTGATCGTAAAGGCCCATCCTGTGGTTCACGCCTCCCCCCATGACCACCGCAGCCTTCTCGAAAGCCCGGATCCCCGGCGTGGTCTTTCGGGTATCGAGAACCCGTGTCCCTGTGCCCGCCAGCAAGTCCACCACGCGCCGCGCGCCGGTCGCTATTCCACTCATGCGCTGCATGTAGTTCAAGGCCAATCGCTCCGCCGTAAGGATTTGACGTGCGGGGCCTTCCACCCGCGCCACTACATCGCCGGCCTCTACCCTTTCTCCGTCCGAAGCGAGCTTCTCAAAACGCACATCGGGTGCCCCAAAGGAAAATACCGCCTCGGCCACCGCCAATCCCGCCAGCACCCCTGCGCCCTTCATCAGAAATCCCGCTGACTCGGACGCATCGGCGGGAACACAGGCCTCAGACGTCACATCGCCTGTGCCTATATCCTCCGACCAAGCCGCCGCAATAGAGGCCTGCATGGCGGACGGCAGTGCATCAAAAGCGGTGGTAGACTCCGGTCGTGAATCCGTCATAGGCGGCAAGTTAATTCGACGGAACTTCGGGCATGCGCATTTCGCTCATTGTCATCGGTAAGACTTCCACGCCCTGGTTGAAAGAGGGCATCGACGAGTACGTAAAAAGGCTTACCCGTTACGCCCCCTTCCAGTACGTCGAACTCCCTGACGTCAAAGTGAGAAGCGCCAAGATTTCCGAGGACCAACTGAAGGCCGCTGAAGCCCCCGTGTTGCTCAAAGCCATCGCCGATGCCGACCATGTCGTGCTCTTGGATGAAAAAGGGAAACAACCCCGGAGTGTGGAGCTCGCTCAATGGCTGGAAGATCGACACCACCGCGGCATTCGCCATCTCGCATTTGTTGTCGGCGGCGCCTATGGATTTGCACCTGAAGTAAAGGCCAAAGCTGCAGAGAAACTCGCCCTCAGCAGCCTCACATTCAGCCACCAGATGATACGTCTACTCGCTGTGGAGCAGCTATATCGCGCACAGACCATCCAGCGCGGAGAGCCCTATCACCACGAATAAAAGGATTCAGCTGGCGAGGATCAGGACCTTGTTGTCCAGGACCTCCACGGTTCCCCCGTTCAAATCAAACGCTTGCTCTCCTTCGGGAGTGTCCACCTTCACCGTCCCTTTTGTGAGGGTGGTGATCATGGCAGCGTGGCGGTCCAACACGCCCAACGCACCGTCCGAACCGGGGAGGTACACGTGGCGCGCCTCTCCATCGAAGAGGACCGCGTCGGGTGTGAGGATTTCCACTTTCATCAGGCAGCGCTTTCGGCGAGCATCTTCTCACCGGCCTCGATGACCTCGTCAATGTTGCCCTTCAGGTTGAAGGCCGCCTCGGGATACTGGTCGAGTTCCCCGTCGAGGATCATGTTGAAGCCCTTGATGGTGTCCTCGATGGAAACGAGTACACCCGGGATGCCCGTGAACTGCTCGGCCACGTGGAAAGGCTGCGAGAGGAAGCGCTGGACGCGGCGGGCGCGGTGCACCACCTGCTTGTCCTCCTCGCTGAGCTCGTCCATACCGAGAATCGCGATGATGTCCTGCAGCTCGACGTAACGCTGGAGGGTCTCCTTCACGCGCTCTGCCGTACTGTAGTGCTCATCCCCCACGATCTCCGGAGTGAGGATGCGGGACGTAGAGTCGAGCGGATCCACAGCGGGGTAGATACCCAGCGATGCGATCTTACGGGACAATACCGTCGTGGCATCGAGGTGGGCGAAGGTCGTAGCCGGAGCCGGGTCCGTGAGGTCGTCCGCAGGGACGTAGACCGCCTGCACCGAGGTAATGGACCCCTTCTTGGTGGAGGTGATGCGCTCCTGCATGGCACCCATCTCAGTAGCCAACGTGGGCTGGTATCCCACAGCCGAAGGCATACGGCCGAGGAGGGCGGACACCTCAGAACCGGCCTGGGTGAAGCGGAAGATGTTGTCGATGAAGAACAGGATGTCGCGACCGGCTCCCTCGCCCCCTCCATCGCGGAAGTACTCAGCTACGGAAAGACCGCTCAAGGCCACGCGGGCGCGGGCTCCTGGAGGCTCGTTCATCTGACCGAACACGAGCGTGGCCTGGCTGGTACCGAGCTGCTCCATGTCCACAGAGGAAAGGTCCCAACCGCCTTCTTCCATGCTCTTTTCAAAAGCCTCACCGTACTTGATGACGCCGGACTCGATCATCTCGCGGAGGAGGTCGTTTCCTTCACGTGTGCGCTCACCGACACCGGCAAACACGGACAGGCCTTCATGGCCCTTCGCGATGTTGTTGATGAGCTCCATGATGAGTACGGTCTTGCCCACACCGGCACCACCGAAGAGTCCAATCTTACCCCCCTTGGAGTAGGGCTCGATGAGGTCAATCACCTTGATTCCCGTCGTCAGGATTTCGGTACTCGTGCTCAACTCTTCAAACTTCGGAGCGGCCTGGTGGATCTCACGGGGACCATCACTGGCCACCTTACCGCCGTCGATGCCGTCGATGGCTTGACCGGTCACATTGAAAAGGCGGCCCTTGATCGCTTCACCGGTGGGCATACTCATGGCACGGCCCATGAGGCGCACAGCCATGCCGCGACGCAATCCTTCCGTTCCGTCCATGGCGATGGCGCGCACCGTGTCCTCACCGATGTGCTTTTGGCACTCCAAAACGAGGGGTACTTGACCTTCCCGCTCGACCTCCATGGCCTCGAGAATTTTGGGCAACGCCATGCCTGCGGGGAAACTGATGTCCACAACCGGACCGATGACTTGGGTGATGGAACCGACGTTCTGGCTCATGGGAGCTGATTTTTTAAACGTAGTGGGGAGAGCGTTCTCCCTGATTTCGGCGCAAAATTAACCCAAACCGACCACCCATGAACATCCCGATCCCACCAAGGGTCCGAACGAGTTTTCAACGCCCGTGAATTCACGTCCATTGGACGTTGCATGTCCTTGCGGAAACCGCCCAAAGCTACCTTCGCATTACGTGCAGATCCACACAGGACTTCCCCATTTTGCACCGGACCGGAAACGCGTCGTGACCACCGGCACTTTTGACGGTGTGCATCTCGGGCATCGGGCCCTGCTCAATTGGATGGTCCAAGAAGCCCAGTCCCAAGAAGCAGAGACGGTGGTCCTCACCTTCGATCCGCACCCCCGCTCCGTGCTTTTCGGTGAAGATTCCGGGTTGCAATTGCTCCAAACCCTGAACCAAAGGGCCGCCTGCCTCGCATCCACTGGACTGGACCACTTGGTGATCCAGCCCTTCGACATTGCCTTTTCCCGCCTGAGACCAGAAGAGTTCGTGCGCGATGTGTTGGTGCGCGGCATGGGAACCACCACCATCGCAGTGGGACATGACCACCGATTCGGCGCCGGACGCGAAGGCGATGTGGACCTTCTCCGAAACTGCGGTGAGTCCTATGGTTTCGATGTGGTACATATTCCGGCCCACATCGAAGGTGAGCTCACCGTTTCCAGCACCAAGGTCCGCCAGCGCATTCAGGACGGAAACATGGATGAGGCTGCACGCTTATTGGGTCGGACACATGCCTGGCGCGGAAAAGTGGTGGAAGGAGAAGGAAGGGGCAGGAAACTCGGCTTCCGCACTGCCAATCTCGCGGCCATAGAGCCCCTGCAGTTGCTTCCTCCCACCGGAGTTTACGCTGCGCGGTTCCATCTTCTCGACCCCCAGGGATTCACCGTCGTAAAACCCGGTTGGTCTGCCATGGTGCACATCGGCCCCCGGCCCACTTTCGAAGACGAGTCGGGACCCTCCACCATAGAAGCTCACCTTTTCGATGCAGATGATCCTCATCTGTACGGCTCTTCCGTCGAATTGTCTTTCGTTGAGCGGATTCGGGACATCCAGAAATTCGATGGTCCCGCTGACCTTGTCGCACAATTGGAAGCCGACACCCTCGCGGCCAAACGCGCATTGGGATACGTTTAAAACCATGGACAACGTTTCCCATAAGATGCGCGGACTTCGGGCCTTCACATTACCAGCTATGGCCGCACTGTGGCCGCTTCTGGTGAGCATTCCCATGGCGGCCCAGGACACGCCGGATTGGGACACTGCGCAAGTGTGGACAGACTTCGAAGCCGCACTGCAAAGGCCGGAACTGGTCCTAAGACTCGACCTGACGAAGCAAAAATGGAAGACCGTCGATCATCGGCTCCGCAGGTTCAGGCAACTACGGGAGCTGGTACTCGACCGCAACAAGCTGGATTCACTGCCCCCTTGGATGGGTGAGTTTGTGGAACTCGAACGATTGAGCATAAAGAGCAATCAACTGGATGAATTCCCTCCCCAATTGCTTTCCCTGCGCGACCTGCGCGACCTCAACTTGGCGGACAACCTCATCCCCGGCATTCCCGAGGACATCGATGCCCTGTCCCACTTGGAGCGCCTCATCCTCTGGTCCAACGTCATCGGACACTTTCCGCCATCCCTCAGCCACCTCGATGACTTGATCGAATTGGACCTGCTGCACAACGAGATGTCGAAGGATGAGCAGACCTGGGTAAAGGAACTTCTTCCGGGAAGGACCATCCACCTGAGCCCTCCTTGCCAATGCGACTTCGACGATTGAACCGTCCCCTGGTCGTTGTACTCACGGGGGTGGAGAACGCGGGCAAGACCACCATTGGCGAACTGCTGTCCCTTCGCATGAAATGGCCTTTGATCCCCGAAGCCGCGCGTACAGATGCCCCCGTACTGGCGGGTAAGACGACCCTTGAAGACTTGCAACGGCTTCAGGACCAATTCATTGATGACGTGGAGGACCATCGCCGGCAGGCTGCTTCAGACGTACTCCTCTGCGACACAGGCGGGTTGGTTCTGGACATCTGGGCAAGCGAAGTCTTCGGACAAGGACTGGCACGAACCGAAGAGGCAATGGCACTCATGGACCTGCATCTTCTCTTCCACACCCAGTCCGAATGGCACCCCGACCCCCTTCGCACCCTGCCCCGACTTGAAGATCGGCTCGCCCTCCAAGAACGATATCGAAAGCGCCTCAAGGAGAGCAAATGTGCCTTCGAGGAAGTCTGGATGACCTTCGGGGCAGAGCGCTACCAGCGGGCACGGGACCTCATCCTGGCACATGGCACCCCATGAAGGACAGCATCCCACTTCCTGCCGAACGAAGGACCGAAGCCATTGCGGTGGTCTTGAGCTTGGCATACACCTGGGGATATCTGCAGGGTTGGACACCTTGGTGTTTCGCTCCTGCAGCCGCGGGGGCAGGTCTGCTCTGCTGGCTCTGCTGGCGCCGCAACATTCTGGCTGAAGCCGCGCTACAGGGGTTTTATGTGGCCTTTGCAGGCTATGGCGCCTGGTTGTCCTCCGGCGATCAGGATTGGACGCCCCAATCACAGCCCTGGCCCTGGCATGTCATGGCCATCGGCATCACGTCCCTTCTGACCCTCGCCACCGCATGGGCGCTGAAAAGATTCACCCGAAGCGCCCTGCCCTTGCCCGACGCATTCACCACCGTCTTCAGCCTCTGGGCGACATGGCTCATGGTCCAGAACCACCATGCGAATTGGGCCTACTGGATCGTCATCGACGCGGTGGCCATCTTCCTGTACGCAAAGCGCGGCCTTCCTTTCGGGGCCGCGCTCTACGCCATCTATTTGGTGATGGCCTTGATGGGATGGTTCGGGTGGTAATTCCTTCGCCTCAGCGAATGATGAATTTCACCGGAATGGTGTACTGAACGCTCACAGGCTTGCCCTGCTGGCGTCCGGGCTCAAAATCGGGTAACGAGCTTACGACACGCAAAGCCTCCTCGTCCAACCGGGGATCGACCGGACGCAACACCCGGCTGTCCCGCACTTTTCCGTCCTTGCCGACGACAAAATAGACGAAGACCGTACCCTGGATGCCCGCATCCTTGGCAATGGGCGGATACTTCGTGTTCGAGCTCACGTACCGGATGATCTCAAGCTGAGTGCACTGGTCCCGCTCCGGACCGGTCTTGCTCTTGCACGGACCGAATCCCGGCATATCCTCAACAATCATGAAGGGAATGTCCTCCTCGACCACTTCTTCCTCCTCGACCTCGATGATCTCGATTTCGGTGTCCTCATCGATTTCAATGTCCTCGATGACCAGTTCCTCTTCGATTTCCTCCTCGTCATCCACGATTTCAATCACCGTCGTTTGCTGGGGAGGCGGTGGCGGTGGCGGTGGCGGGATGACGTTGACCGGAATGACCTCGTCCTCGAGGAGATCGACCTCAAAGTCGAGGGCCCGGATGATGTTCACGTCGTAACTGGTCCAGGCCAAGGCGGCGAGAAGCAGGGAGAGCACCGAAACGAATCCGATGGACCTCCAGGTGCCCCTCTTGTTCTCGAGGTCGGCTTGGGGTGTTTTGCGTGGCTGCATGGATGAAGTGTTGCTGGGCCTTCCCTTTTGGGAGGGCCAAATTAATCAATGGGGTCGCTTACCCACAGGCCACATCAAATACAATGCCCGAAATGCGAGTCCAGCCAGCGTGAGCCCCATGAAATCGGCGAGCAGATCCCATGGATCGCTGCCCCGCTCGGGAAAAACGAGCCCTTGCGCCCCCTCCAGGATCAGGGCGAGCAACATCCCACCACCGATGACCCACCACCAAGCTTGACGACACGCCCAACCTCCGTCACGTCCCTTTCGCAAGGCAATGAGGGCCGACAAGCCGAACATGCAGAAAAGTGCCATGTGCAACAGGATGTCCAACCGCCAATTCATCCACCAATCGTGGGCCCCGAGCTCGCCGCCGGGCATGGCGTGTAGGGCCACAACGGCCAAACCCATCCAAAGTGCGGGCTGGAGCCGACGCCATCGGCCCTGTCCTCGCGCCTCAGCCGACTTCCGCGGCATAGGCCTCGGCCGTCATCAAATGATCCAGTTCCGGCGCACTGTCCAGCTTGATCTTGATGATCCAACCCGCGCCATAAGGGTCCTCATTGATCAGGGCGGGGTTGTCCTCCAGTTCCGCATTCAACTCCGCCACCGTTCCGGCCACGGGCATGAACATATCGCTGACCGTCTTGACAGCCTCAATGGTACCGAATACGGCATCCACATCGAGTTCCTCGTCTTCGGTCTCGACTTCGACAAATACAATGTCGCCCAATTCCGACTGGGCGAAATCGGTAATGCCCACGGTGGCCACGTCTCCCTCGACGCGCACCCATTCGTGGTCCTTGGAATAGCGAAGGTCCTGGGGGATGTTCATGGGGTGCAATGTAGCGCAGGCGACCTATGCACCGCCCGAATTATTGCGTGAGGTTGAAGCGCAACGCGATGCCGCTCTTGACGTTCGTCGTGGCGAAACTCGTAGACACTTTCGGGCGCGTCAATTGCTCGTCGAAGAAGGCCTGCAGGATGAGCTTACGGGACACCTCCAGGTCTGCGCTGAACTTGATGCTGGCCACCTTCTGGCCCGCCGTCACTTGGTTCTCCCGACTGTCTCCGCCAACTACACCACCCTGCACTGCCGCCAGCGGATCGAGCTTGCGGATGATGGTTGCGTTGTCGCGCACGGTGATGTCCAGGCGCAGCACCACATCGGTCTCCTTGAGCATCTGGATCGGCAGCTTGCCCCGCGTGCGCAGGAACGGGTTCGGAACGTTGGCGATCCGGTATCCTGTGCCGATGACCAAGGCGCTGCTCTTGGTCTCCGTGATCTGGTTGTTCGTCAGGCCGAAGTTGATGGTGCGGTCACGGCGCATCTCCACCTTGATTTGCGGCTCGTTCTTGCCCTTCGCCTTCAGGGTCATGTCGACTCCGATGAGGGGCGACATCTGCTCAGAAATGGTGACCTGGTTGTACTGGCGTTCGTTGATCCAATTGCCCACCACGTCACTCTCCGAAGGCAGACCCAGGTCATTCTGATCGAAACTCAAGTTCGTGACATAGGAGGTGGTCATGGTCGACCGATAGCTGTGGTTCAAAGTGAAGCGCTTGACGCGGTTCTTGAGCAGGTTGCCCTTGGAAAGACCATCGTAGCTCACCCGCCAGTTCGGAGCAAGCGCGGTCTTGAAGGGGTCGAGGGCAACATTGTTCGTCTCTTCACCGGTGTAGGCCGCGATGAACGCGGGGATGGTCACCGCCGGGTTGGTGGGACCCCAACCCGAGTAGTAGCCCGTAGGCTCGCTGTCCGGCAGGTTGTAGTTCGCGGCATTCAATCGCTCGCTCATGTCGAGGCGGTTCAGCTTGAACTGACGCCACGTCTCGCTGTCAAACGTCTCGTCATCTTCTACGAACGCCGTTCCCCAAGTCATAATGGTGGACGTGAAGTTGCCGCCGTCCTGGGGCGACTCGAACTGCCAGTCCCCGAGGGCTTCATCAAAACGGAAAAAGCTCTGCTGGTTGCGGCTTTCGGTGCGGCTCGCATCCAAATCGATCTTCAGGTCATCGATCGGCTCCAACTGCGCCCGCAGGTTGAGGTTGGAGGTGTAGTTCTCCTGGTAGGTCTGGTTCTGATAGGGGCTCGCAGAAAGCCAGCCATTGTTCGCAGCTTCCACAGCATAGTCTCCCGTGCGGTTGCCCTGCAGGTCGGTGTTCTGATGGCCCAACAGGAAGGGAAGGCCCGGTGACTCGAACGCATCATCGAAACCGGCATAGCGCGCCTTGCGGTTTACGGCGAGGCCCGGAAGGAGCAATCCCTCGTTTCGGGAATAGCTGACGTTCAGGCTCTTCACCGACATCATGGCCTTCAGCACAAAGGAGAGGGGGTCGATGTACAACGGTGGCTTCTCGTCGTCTTCATAGTTGCCGAAACCATCGCGGTCCTCGTTCTCAATCTCTTTCCGCTTCTTCTCCTTCTCTTTTTCCCAATCCCTCTTCCGCTTTCCAGAACTGATGTCCTTCAGCATGGGCACTTTGTCGTACAGGGTCTTGAGGCTAGCCTGAGCGTTGAGCTGGATGTTGCGGCTGTTCTGAATCGTATGGCCCAAGCTGTCCTGCGAGAAGGGAGCGCGATCCCAACGGTAAGTGCTCTGGTATCGAACGTCCGCGGAAGTGAAGTCCAGGAGCGGGAATTTGTCCAGTGGTAACTTGTAACTCGCGGAGACATTGTGGTCATAGGTGGTGACCTCGCCAAAATTCTGGATGTTGGTCAACACGGTATCCCGGTAGCGCGCGTATCCCTCGGCGTCATTCCTGTCGATGACCCCCGTGGGTTCCCCAATCAGGGCCGTCGCCCTTCCATTGTAATCCAACCGCAGGCTCTTGGTCAAGTCCCACTTGACCACGTAGTCGCGGTTCCAGTTCCACTGCTTGAGAACCTGTGTATTAACAAGCACTGCCGTTTCAATGCCCAAGAGGTCGGCCGTATTGTTCCGAATGCGATTGGCCTCGTAGGTCTTGTCCATGGACATGTTGACCGACACCTGCTTCAGACCGGTGTAGAAATTGAAATCGGTCAGCCAACGAATGGCCTTTCCCCTGCCCATCCAGGCAAAAGGCTTCACTTCCTTCGGGCGGTTCGTAAAATCATATCGGATTCCGCCGCGGTAATTCCTGCGCAGGTTGAACTCCGTGTTGATGTCCCGCTGGTAGTTTTCAGTGTAGGCGAAATTGGCGCTCAGGTTTCCCGGGTCCAGGAAGGCCAATATTCCTCCGGAATTCTGTCCGCCTGCCCCTCCGCGCGAGGGACGGCCTGCAGCCCCCCGTTGTGCCGCCATTTCCCTTTCCTTGGTGACATCATCTGCTCCGGCCATGCGCCGCTCGGCCTCCTTGGCCCCATCCTCGTCGGATTTGCGTCCCTTCTTGCCCTTTTTGTCTTTTCCCCGACCCCCGATCTGCGGGTCGATCTTGATGTTCGAGAAATTGATGCTCCGGATGCGGTTGATCTGCTGTGACTTTTTCTGCCGCTCCGTGGACAAGCCTGCATCGGCGATCTCCACGTCGGGAGACAACGGATCGAACTGCGGCGTGGACACCGTCTCACTGTACCCGAGGTACATGGGCAATTGAACCCCGAGGAAATCGGGCAGGAATTTGCCCAACTGCAGGGTCGTATTGGCATCGACACCCTGTATGGTCTCACGTTGCCTTTCCTGAACCCGCTGCTCGAGTCCGCCCCATCCCGGGGTCGACATATTCGCCGCCACGCTCAGGTTGCCCAAATCGCTCAGGGTCGCCTGCATCTGTGCGGTGGCGGCCCATCCGCCTTCCTCATTGAATTCAGAAAGCCTCAGCTCGTTGGCCCAGACAATGGCGCATTTCTCCATTCCATCGTCATCCCCACCAAAGCGGTTCACATCCTTGTCGGAATTGCGCACGCCAATCATCACCGTCACGACATTGGCGAGGTTGGGATTTCCCCGCACTGCGAAGCGCTCGGTACCTTCTATCCGCTCATATTCCTGAAACAGGGGGTATCCGATGGGGCGGGAAATCTTCAAGTTCTGCAGGTCCTGGAACCGAAGGTCAATCTCATTGGCCTGCGGCCAGATTTCCGTCTCCTCCGAGGTGCCCCAGGGGGTGACTTGCAGGGGAATCTCATACTCGTAGTAATTGTCCACGAAGTCCGACCCAAGGCGAATGAAGGCGGTCAGGTCACCCGACTCCAGCGGCTCATCGTCCCGAAACTGCTCGGCGTGGATGAACATGCGCAACCGCTTGTACATCCGCATATCAAAGTTGATGTTGCGGTAGGCTGCCCGCGCGTCGCCATCCTCCAAGCCGCAGATCTCCAATTGCAAGGACTGCTCGTTGAGCTGGGCCTGGTTGGCGGTGGCGACATTGATCTCCCGGATGATGCCCGGAGGCGTCACGTAGTTGATGGGCTGACGGTAGCCGTTCTCCTCAATGTTGACCGCACTGATGGCGAATTGGGTGTCGGAAGGGTCGTCGGGCTCGATTTCCTGCGGTCCTGCGAGGGACTCCAGGAACTTCCGCCATTCACCTCTGATCAACTCCAGGCGCGCAAAGCGCAAGGTGACCGGCTGGCGCCATCCCTTCATGAAAATCCTCATGAATCGAATGCTCCGGAAATCGCTGATGCCTCCGATGCGGGCCTCGAAATCGCGAATGGGAACCTTGAACTGGAACCACTTCACCTGTCGCGTCTCGCCATTGGGCATGGTCTTGTCCGCAACCAAAACATCGGAGAGGTAATTGCGTCCGATGTTCGCTTCGTTCAGCTGACCGGGACGCAAGGGGATCCGATACTGGAAATAGCTTTCGATGGAGCTCAACGTCAAGTCCTCATTGAGGTCCTCGGTATTGGGCAAGGTGGTGGAAGCAATGGGATATCCGCCGGGTTGCGCCGTACTCGAGTTGCCCTCATAGCCATTGAAGAAGCGGTAGCGCTCCAGCACATTCTCCCCGTTCGCCTGCGCCTCGGGGTCCCGGAAATAGCGGAAATCATCGGCTGATGGATCCTGCCGAATGGCGTCGTAAGCATCCGCCTCCAAAACACCCTGCAAACCGTTCAACCAATCCGCAAAGAATGCCTGCTCCTCCTCGGAATTCAGTCCATCCAGACCGACGTCCTGTTGGCTGTAATCTCCCGTGGAATTGTCGAACGCATTGACCACGTTGAATGTTGAGGGGTCCGCCACCACGCCCCAAGTCGACTCCACTGTCGGTGCAGGCTGGTTGGCGGAAGGCAGACCATTCTCGAAAGCCAGCTGACCGTCGTTCAACAGGTCCTCGCTCACGGAACCGAGGTTCATGTAGAGCTCACCCCCCGTGTCGTTGGGGCTGTCCTCGTTGAAAGGGTCCATCACCCAGAATTGGATGTACTCCACGTTGGAGAGCTCGAAATCCGTCGTCAACAGGGCGCGCTGAATGCCCCCCCATCGCTCCTCTGGCGCCTGCAAGGATCCATCCGCATTCAATCCCGGCACGGGACCTACCCCCTCCGCAGGCAGATAATTGTAAGGCCCGCGAACCGTCGGGTCGAAGGTCAGATCGAAGGTGGGCAAGTTCTCCGGGGTACCCAATGGAAGCTGCCGATTGGGAAATACCTCCTTGTTCTCCACCAGGCGCATCAGGTGGTTCGACCGCACATCGAGGTCCACCTCACCATCCTGCAGGCCGCCACCGAAGAAACTGGGGTCGATGGTGTACCAATTCATCCGCGCCCGGTTGTAGTTGAAAAACAGGCTGTCCTCCACATTGCCCTCGGGGAAGAGGTTGGGCTGCAACTTGGGCGTGCTCGCCAAGCTCCACTGCGTCCAAGACCGTATGTCAATGGCACTTTGGGAGCCTTCAAAGTCATCGATATACGCGTTGCCTTCCTTGCCCACCGCCCGGCTGTGACCCGGAATCAGGTAAGCGGCTTCCGCGCTGAGGTTGATGTTCGATGGCGCCGATGCCTTGATCAGCGGCAGCTTGTCGATGAGATCCGTGAGGAATTGACTCGAGCGCGAGTACGTGAAATCCGCCCCCATGATGGTGTTGTTCACCGGCTCATCCCCGATGTTCACCTTTTGGGTAAGCGGACGCTCCCGCAAATTCAGGAAGGTCGCTCCCAACGCCAGCTCCTCGCTCGGCGCATAGTCGAAACGCGTTCCGATCATGGTCTTGGTCTGAATGTTGAACAGACTGTTGCTCTCCAGCGATACTCGAATCGGCTGACCGCTCTCCAGCAGGCCGTCGTTGATGATGCGCACGCGACCGAGGTTATAGTCGACCGTGTAATCCTGATTCTCGATAAGCCGCACCCCCCCCGAAGTGACCGTAACGGATCCCTCGGGAATGTTCAGCGCATTCAGCATGATCTCGGAGCTGACCTGGCTCTGGTATTGGCCCTTGATCCGAAATCGATTCAGCGAGGGAATCTGTTGTGCGGCCGTCTTGGTGCTGTCGTAAAGCGGCTGGAAAACAATGGTCTGAATCAGGGCTTGTGCCTGATCGGGATCCGTCACCCTCGACTCAATCTGGTCCCTCAACGACTTGCCGAACGGCTCCACCGAAGGCAAGAAGACCCGACCGTTCTGGCTGTTCATGGTGCCCCCTTGCGTGGCTGCATTGTCCACGAAATCATACACCCCATCGGGCTGCAACTGGCCGTTCACATCGATTCGGTCCATTCCCAGGACTTGGATCAACATTTCTCCATCGAGCGGATCACGCGGGATGTAGTTCAAGTCCACACCGGTTGCCGGATCGTTGTACCAAACACCAATCCGGAAATCCTCCGAACTCAATCCGAAGGCGCCCAGCGAATAGACGTTCTTCATCATGAGGTCCCAAAGCGGTGCCACATCCCCATTTTCAAGGCTGACCCGCGTCACGGAACTCTTGAGCATTTTCAACACGAGGGCACCCGGAGCGGCATAACCGTCTTGACTGAGGGTTCCCACCTGATAGGTCTCCCCATCCAAAGTGTACTCGTAGGCTACCGCCAAAACCTCAGCGTTGTTCAGCGACTGGCGCAAGCTGATGAATCCCAGTCGATCATTGTACGTGAATTCGGTTTGTGCCAGACGACGGGCATTGCCCACGCGCTCGTAGTGGATTCCCTGATCGTAAATCGGCGCACCATCCGCGCCCGTGTATGAGGCGATGGCCGCTCCTGCCCCGCTGAATCCCATGACATTGGGATCTCCGGTCATGTCCAGGAAAATCTCGTTGTTCCCATTGTTCGGTGCCCGATTCAAGGTGATTCCCAGGTCGGGGCTATCCGTCAGTTCCGCAATAGGGAGGTCCGTGGAGATGTAGTCGGGGTGTTCGCCGATGTCCGTGAAAGCCAAGATGTTCCGCACATCCTGCGTATTGGCCTGGGTGTTGACCACGTAGACCTCGATCCGCGTGATGCGCGCTCCAGAGTTGACGACCGGTAAGCTGCGCAGAGCGTTGTCGTATTGGTCACGGAAATACTGGGACAGGAAATAGTGGCGGTTTGCCTCGTAATCGTCGGCGCGGATATCGAACTCCTGCGTCTGCGCGCCCCCTTCGATCTCAATTTCCTTGCGCTCGCCTTTCTGCTGGCTGAAGACCGTGGTATTGTACACCTTGCCCCACTGGGTCTCGAGCTTCGTTCCGAAGAGCGATTGACTGCCCTGAATAAGCGTACTCTGCAGGGGCATCGTGATGTTGCCCGCCTCAATGTTCTTCAAGATGTCGTCCTCCTCGCCTTGGAAGCCAATGTTCATCTGGTTCTCAAAATCGAAGGTGGCTTCCGTGTTGTAGTTCGTCCCGAGGTTGATCTTATCGCCTATGCTTCCGTCTATGGACAGCTGGATTCGCTGGTCGAAATCAAACGTGGTGATGGCGCGGTCTCGCTCGGCCAGTCTCGGATTCTCCGTCCGGCTATAACGCACACCGAAATTCAATTCGGCAGAACCCTGTGGCCGAATCTCGATCTCATTCGAACCGAAAATGGTCTCAAAAATCTCAGAGTCCACCGTGAGCTTGGGAGCAAATCCCCGTTCCTCATCGTCCACCTCCTGCTGCATCTCCGTCCAGAACTCACTGATGTTCTCGTCGATGTTGTAATCCAGGAATTCATCCAAGGTCAAGAAGGTGGGATTCCGGAAATCCAAGGTGTCACCCAACCTCTGTCGGACGATGTACTGTCCGGTCGACTCATCGTATTCGACGCCGTATTCCACGACGTCGGGAAAACCCAAACTCACCCCACCCGGCGTTTCCGTTGGGTCTGGAACATCATTGCCGTGAGGCAAGGGTAAATCCAATGTGTCCGCATCCTGCGACCAGGCGATGGCCGGAAGCAGAAACAGCAAGACCAAAGCCCATCCGCTTTGCGGTCTGCAAAGCTCGGCTCCATGCTGCGCGCCTTTCGGCTTGTCACCACCCACGGTCATTCCCAATTTGGTCAAAGTCGTTTCAATGCTGCCCGAACCATTTCCTCCACGGTGTCCACGCCTTCGGACAACAGCTCATCCAGCACATTGTCCACGCGTTTACGGTCGAATCCAAGGTTGCACAAGGCGCCCAACGCATCAGAACGCCGTGTATTGCCTCCCGCCTCCATTTCTTTGCCTGCGCTTCCCGACATTCCGGATGCGGGCATGGCAGAGAAAGAGGGGTCCTTGCCCATTTTATCCTGTAAATCCACGAGAATTCGCTGGGCTGTTTTGGCGCCAATTCCCTTGACCGCCTTGAGTGCCGCTACATCCCCGCGGCTAATGACCTCCACCAATTCGGACGGCCCCAAGCCACTCAGAATCATCCGCGCTGTCTGGGCACCCACACCGCTGACACTGGTGAGCATCACAAACAAACTGCGTTCGGTCGCTTCCGAAAAGCCGAAGAGCAATTGGGCATCCTCGCGGTACACAGCGTGTATGAGCACCTTGCCGTCCGTCTGGCCCGCCAAGGCCGAGGACGTGTTCAGGCTGATGTGCACCATGTAGCCCACACCGGCGCACTCTATCACCACGTAGGTAGGCGTCAATTCAACAAATTGGCCGGAGAGGTGATGGATCATGCGTTGCTCTGTGCGTCGACCGCGGCGATGCGGATCATGTTCACGATTTCACGAACACTCGACCCCATTTGAAGAATGTGGAAGGGCTTTCTCAACCCAAGCAAGACGGGCCCCACCACCTCGAATCCTCCCATTTCCTGCATGAGCTTGTAGGAAATGTTTCCCGCCGCGAGGTTCGGGAAAATCAAGGTGTTCACACGGCGGCCCCGCAGATTGCTGAAGGGAAACAACTCGTTGGAAAGCTCTCCGTTGAGCGCCACATTGGCCTGCATCTCACCATCCACGATGAGATCGGGATGCTCGGCATGCAGAATGGACACCGCCTCCCGAACCTTTTCGGCATCCCGCCCATTGGCCGACCCGAAATTGGAATAGCTCAACATGGCAATCCGGGGAACGATGCGCATGGCCCGAACTGCTTCTGCCGTTAAGAGCGTAATGTCCACCAGCTCTCGCGCAGAAGGGTCGCGATTCACCGTAGTATCCGCAAAGAACATCGGGCCGCTCTTGGCCTGAATGATGTACATGCCGGCCACTTTACTGACCCCTTCTGCCAACCCCAAGGTCTGGAGGGCAGGAAGCAGGCTTTCTCGGTAGTTGCGCGTCAACCCGCTGATGACCGCATCGGCCTCACCGGACTCCACCAGCATAGAGCCGAAATAGGTCCGACGGCGCATCAAACCCAGCGCTTCAGACCGCGTCAACCCCTTGCGCTGCCGCTTGGCCAGCAGGTGTCCCGCAAAGGCCTCAACACGCGCAGCTTCCATCGGGTCGGCCGGGTCGATGATTTCCACCTCCGGCAATTCGATGCGGTGCTCTTCAATCAAGGCCGCGATCCTCTCCCGCGATCCCAGGAGGACGGGGTGGACAATGCCCTCATCGCGGGCGGTCTCTACCGCTTTCAAAACCTTGTAGCGGTCGGCTTCCGCGAAGACGATGCGCTTTGGGTGCCGCTTTGCCCGGATGCTGAGGTTTCGAACCAAGGTGTTGTCCTGGCCCAAGCGGCTCGCCAAAACGCGCTTGTAATCGTCCCAATCCCGGATGGGCTCCCGGGCCACACCGCTTTCCATGGCCGCCTCGGCTACCGCCGGCGGAACCGTCGTGATGAGCCGGGGGTCCATGGGCTTCGGAATGATGAAGTCCACACCGAAACCCAGCCCGCGCTGATCGTAAGCCTCATTGACCTCATCTGGCACGTTCTCCTTTGCCAAGGTCGCAATGGCCCGAACGGCCGCCATTTTCATCTCATCGTTGATGGCCGTGGCACGGACGTCCATGGCTCCCCGAAAAATGAAAGGAAAGCCCAAGACGTTGTTGACCTGGTTGGGGTGGTCGCTTCTGCCCGTGGCCATGATGACATCCGGGCGAGCGCGCTTCGCCTCGGCGTAGGGAATTTCTGGATCGGGATTCGCAAGGGCAAAAACAATAGGGTTTTCGGCCATACCCGCCACCATATCACTGTCCACCAGACCCCCGCGACTTAAACCAATGAACACATCGGCGCCTTTCATCGCTTCGGCCAAAGAGGGAATTTCCTGAGAAGCATGTGCCAGGTTGCGTTTCCGCTCACCCAATTCTTCCCGACCGCTGTGTATGTGTCCCTTGCTATCAAACACAGCGATGTTCTCCAGACGGACGCCCAACTGCATGTAAAGGTCAATGCAGGCCATCGCTGACGCTCCTGCACCGCTGACCACCATGGTCACGTCCTCGGCCTTCTTTCCGGCCAACTCCAGCGCGTTGATCAACGCAGCACCACTGATGATGGCCGTTCCGTGCTGATCATCGTGCATCACCGGAATGTCGAGCTCCTCCTTCAGGCGACGCTCAATCTCAAAAGCCTCCGGTGCCTTGATGTCCTCGAGGTTGATGCCACCAAACGTCGGTGCAATGGCCTTTACGGTCTGAACGAATGTGTCCACGTCAGACGCGTCCACCTCAATGTCGAAGCAATCGAGGTCTGCAAAGACCTTGAACAAAACGCCTTTCCCCTCCATGACCGGCTTGGAGGCCTCAGGACCGATGTCCCCCAACCCCAGAACGGCGGTACCATTCGAAATCACCGCCACCAAATTCCCCTTGGCCGTATAACGATATACGTCCTCCGGATTCTTGGCGATTTCCAGACAGGGCTCCGCTACTCCTGGCGAATAAGCCAGACTCAAGTCTCTCTGCGAACTGTAAGGCTTGGAGGGAATGACCTCCACCTTGCCCCGACGCCCCCGACTATGATAATCGAGGGCTTCTTTTCTGCGGATGCTGCTCATCGTGTGGGACTGTCCTGCGGCGCGAAGATGGTCCCCACCCCCGCGCGGACCAAACGGTTCAACTTTGATTTGTCTTCAGCGGGATACGCTAAACTTCTGGGCTTGGAGAAATTGCCCATTCTGCTCCAAAGCATGCAGGTAGACGCCGGGGGCAAACTCGGAGGCATCCATCCAAACCATGCCGCGCCCGGGCGCCAAGGGTACCGTTTTCACCGTCTTACCGGTCAAGTCCAAAACCACGAGGTTTCCTCCCTCCGGAGCAAAATAGGTCAAGACCGACCGGCCCACGATCGGGTTGGGTGCGAGCGGTTCGAATCCCGGCTCCTTCGCCTGTCCCACGGAAGCCACACATTCTCCCTCCTCCACACCTGCGCAGAACAACACCGTGTGGCACACATCCGGCACTCCCTGCTGGGTGGCCTTGAAACAATACTCCAAAGCGGTCACACCGCTCACACCATTGGGGTAGTAATCGGAAATGAGCCAATCCTCCGCGCCAAACGCATTGATGCCGGTCGTGTCCATGGGCTCCAAGGTCAGCGCAAGAGGCAAGGCACTGGACCCCGTACCGTAAGGGTAACAGGTTCCTCCCCAACAAAAACGCTCATAGGCGCCCTCGGCTCCCGCTTGGTAGGGCAAATTCATGGGGTCAACGACCTGAAGGACGTTGCGTTCAACGTAGAGTGTCATGGGCGACTCAGAGGCGTTCGTCACCCACCACTCGGCCACCATCACAGTATCGGTAGGACTTCCTTCCACCACCTCAGCGGCATCAATCAGGATGGGACCTTGAGCAAGAAGGCCCGAAAACAATGAAAAGACCCAGAATATCAGGGGGAGCATCGCTAACCGTTGCATGATTTGCTTCATGCTGCAAATTTAGCCCCTGGGCCGCGATACCGCCGCCCAACGCATCCATAATAGCGGTCAAATTCAGCGTTTATTGACCAAAAACGGAACCTAACGAACGTCAAAAACGAAATATTGCCGTGCAACGCTATATTTACCCTCCTTGTTAAGGATTTGGAACGAACAACTCAAACCTGCTTACATGAAGCACATTTACACCGCGCTCATTGCGCTTTTCATCAGCTTCTCTGCTGCTGCACAACTGCCTGACGGCAGCATTGCTCCCGACTGGACCGCTACGGACATTGACGGAAACGAGCACAACCTCTACAGCCTCCTCGACGAGGGAAAGAAGGTCATCATTGACTTCTCCGCCACATGGTGCGGCCCTTGCTGGAGCTACCACAATACCGGTGCCCTCGAGGACATCTGGGAAACATACGGCCCCGACGGAACCGACGAAGTGTACGTCTTCTTCATCGAAGGTGACGACACCACCACCCTTGAGGATCTTGAGGGAACCGGTTCTGCTACCCAAGGTGACTGGACAGCCGGAACCGGCTACCCCATCATCGACGACGGCGGTTCCATTTTCGATGACTACGATGGTGCATACTACCCCACCATCTACACCATCTGCCCGAACCGGATGCTGACCGAAAGCAGCCAGATTACGGCTGACGATCACGCCGCCATCCTCTTCGCCAACGACTGTGCCGCTGCCACGCAGGCCAACGACGCAGCCGTTCTCGGATACACCGGTGAGACCATCAGCTGCAGTGGAAGCCCTTCCGCCATCAGCGCGAGCCTCATGAACCTCGGAACCGAGGCGCTCACCAGCGCTACGCTCGAGCTCTTCATCAACGGCAATAGCGTACTGAGCTATGACTGGAGTGGAAACCTCGACACCTATGGAATTGAGGACGTCCAGATGGGCAGCCATCAGTTCAACGGTTCTACCGACTTTGAAATCCGCATCACCAGCGGTGACATGAACGCCGACAACGACATGTTGACCGCCAGTGTGGAAGGCGCCAATGCTGCCACCACGCTCTTCTACATCTACATCGAGACCGATGGCTGGGGTGAGGAGACCGGTTGGGAGATCCGCGACGGCGACGGCGACGTTGTGGCTAGTGCTGCAGCAGGCACCTACGGCAACACCACGACCTACGAGGAGTGGGTAGGTGTGCCCAGCACCGGTTGCTACACCTTCACCATCACCGACACCTACGGAGACGGCATCTTCGGAAGCCAGTGGGGCAGTGTGGACGGAGCATGCTACGTCACCACCGTCAACGATGACCTTACCACTTACGGATACGTGTACAGCTACAACGGCAGCTACAATTTCGCAGAAGAGACCCGTGCAGCCGACGTCATGACCGTGGTCGGTGTGGAAGAGCAGGTCGAGCAGACCACTTTCAACGTCTACCCGAACCCGGTCGAGAACGTGGCTTGGGTTGACCTGAGCCTCGCTGGAAACGAAGAGGTACGCCTCGACGTTGTGAACCTGCTCGGACAGCGCGTCATGAGCCAAGACCTCGGAACGATGTCGGCCGGTAACAACCGCATGCAGCTCGACCTCGGTGGAGTGGAGTCCGGTATTTACCTGGTCACCTTGACCGCTGGAGACACGATCTCCACCATGCGCGTCACGAAGAAGTAATTCTTCATTATCGACTTTTTTGGAAGACCGATGGGGCCCCGCCTCGTCGGTCTTTCTTTTCTTGCAGAACCTGCTTTGAAAACGATGCGCATTTTCTCTCTCTCTCTGATCTTGGGTCTGATGGGCACCCTGCATGCCCAGGACATCCCCTCTATTGAACTCAAGGACCTCGGGGACCTGACCGTCGATACCCGGAGCCTTGTGGAACAAGCCGAAGGGCCTGTGCTGTTCTGCTTCTGGGCCACTTGGTGCAGCCCGTGCAAGCGGGAGTTGAACAACTACGCCGACCTCTACCCGGACTGGCAGGATGAAACCGGCGTCGAAATCGTAGCCGTTTCCATCGATGACCCCCGCAGCATGATGCGGGTCAAGCCCTACGTCAACAGCGTAGGCTGGGACTATACCATATTGCTCGACCCCAATAAGGCCTTCGCACGCGCCATGCAGGTCAACAACGTCCCCCACACCTTCTTGGTCAATGCCGAGGGAGAGGTCGTCTGGCAACACAACAACTACGCGGACGGCGACGAGGACGAACTGTATGAAGAGCTGCTGAAACTCGCCGAATGAAACGCCATCTTCTAATGGTGGCCACCTGCGCCGCGATGTGCACGCCCCTCGCGCTTTGGGCGCAGGAAGAACCCGATGCCGGACAAATCACGGGCAACGTTCAGATGCTCTTCCAGACCTATCAGGAGGACACCCTGATCGGCGCCCAAGTGCCCCCCAGTAAGACGGGCTTCAACGCTTTTGGCAACCTCATCTACACGCGGGGCGATTTCTCGGCCGGCATGCGCTACGAGAGCTATCTCAACCCCATCCTCGGGTACCCTGGGCGTTTCCGTGGATCCGGCATCGGTTACCGCTACGCGAATTACGCCAAGGAGAATTTCGAGGTCACCATCGGCAACTTCTACGAACAATTCGGCTCTGGCCTGGTGCTGCGGGCCTACGAGGAGCGGCAACTCGGCATCGACAATGCACTCGACGGCTTCCGCCTGGTCCTGCGTCCGATGCAGGGCATGACCGTCAAGGGACTCGTTGGCAAACAGCGATTCGACTTCGACTCCCGCCTTATCAACAGCGATGGCATCGTTCGCGCATTCGACGGTGAAATCAACCTGAACGACGCCTTCGAACGGTGGGCCGCTGCCGGCACGCGCGTGACCCTCGGGGCGAGTTTCGTCAGCCGCTTCCAGGCGGGAAGCACCATCTCAAAGGATACCCTCATCATGGAACTGCCGCAAAACGTCGGGGCGTGGGGCTACCGCGCCCAGGTCCAGAAGGGCGGCTTCCAATTCATGGGGGAATACGTGCGCAAGATCAACGACCCCAATGCCGACAACGGCTATACCTACCGCGACGGCGAGGGCATCCTGCTCAATGCCGGCTGGTCCACGAAGGGGCTTGGCATCAACCTGGGCTTCAAAGGCGTCGACAACATGCAATTCCGCTCCGACCGGAACCTCCAGCTCTTCGATCTGCCGATCAACTACATCCCCGCCATCACCAAGCAACACACCTACAACCTCGCCGCCACCCTATACCCATACGCCACGGTGGTCCAGGGAGAGGTCGGTTGGTCGGCAGAGGTATTCTACACCATCCCCCGAAAGAGCAAGATCGGGGGCAAATACGGCACCAAGATCAGCTTCCAATACGCCACCGCGAGCAGCCTTGACACCACCAGCCTCAGCGGGGTGGATGGACTGGTGGACGGATACCGGCGCAACAGCTGGTCGGCAGGTGAAGACCTGTTCATCCGCGACATCAACTTCGACATCAGCCGCAAATTCTCGAAGGGCTTCAAGGCGAAGTACGCCTTCTTCCACTTTGACTTCAACACCCTTGCGACACCGGTTACCACGGACTACAAAGGCATCGTCAACGCCAACGTCCACGTGGTCGAGACCCAGGTCCGCATCAAGAAAGGCCACAGCCTCCGCACCGAGGTGCAGGCCCTGTTCACGGGAACCGATATGAAGGAAGTGAACGGCGTGATGAAGGAGGTCAAGCAAGACAAAGGCGACTGGGCCACAGTGCTCGCCGAGTATTCCATCAGCCCCCATTGGTTCTTCTCCGTGCTGGACCAATACAACTTCGGCAACCCTGACCCCGATCAGCGCGTTCACTACCTGTACGGCACTGTCGGCCGCATCGAAGGCGCCCACCGCTTGTCCATCGGTTATGGCAAGCGGAGAGAAGGCATCTTCTGCATCGGCGGGGTGTGCCGCGCCGTGCCCGCCTCCAACGGGTTCGAGATCACCTTTACGAGCAGCTTCTGATGATGTTCCTTCGCACACGATTCGCCCCGCTTTTCGCAGCCATCGCCCTGTTGATGGGCGGATGCGATTACATCGATGACCCCGTCATTCCCTTGACCATCAGCTACCGAGGAGAAGCGGAGCCCCCAACCTTCGCCGCCATGAACAGCGGTCCACAACACGTTCTGCTCGAGGATTTTACCGCCCACCAATGCGGCAATTGCCCTCCCGCTGGAGAACTCGCCACTTCGCTCGAGGAGGCCCATGAGAATACCGTGCACGTCCTCGCCGTGCATGCCGGCTCCTTGGCCGCCGTTGCGGCGTCCCCCTTCGACACAGATTGGACCAATGCCGATGCCAACACCTATTGGGACCAGCTGTCCTTCCCGGTCAACCCCATTGGCCGGGTCAACCGGCGCGGAGGATCTGCCGAAATCGTATCCCCCAACAATTGGACCTCGGCCGTGGAAACCGAGTTGGGCCTGACCCCGGCCGCCCATCTGCAGGGCACTGTGATCCCAGACCTCACCGTCGCCGACGATCTCCACCTGCACACCCACATCACCTTCGCCGAAGCGGTCACCGGAGAAGTTCGCCTCGCATTGCTCATCAACGAGAGCCACCTCATCGCTGCCCAGCTGGACTACGGCAACGACCCAGAAGTCATCACGGACTTTGAGCACAACCACCTGCTTCGCGGCAGCCTGAGCGGAGCCGATGGACTCGTCATCGCTACCGACCCCACAGCCGGAACCACCGTTCAGATGGACTACACCATGGTCTGGCCGTCCGAGTGGATTCAGGAAAACTGCCACGTCCTCGCCGTATTGACCAACGCCGAAGGCGAGGTTCTGAACTGCATTGACATGCCTTGGGCCCAATGAAGCATCCGCTGTCCCTCCTTGTTCTGCTCTTGCTGATTGGCCTTCAAGTTTCCGAAGCTCAAGCCCAGGCCCTGCGTTTTGATGGCGGCCCTGTCGCCGGCCTGAATGCCGCACAAGTACAGGGAGACGATTACACAGGATTCAACAAACTCGGACTTTCGGGAGGCGCTTTCATCGACGTCCGGAACCCCGACAACTACTGGGGCATTCGATTGGAAATGCACTACGCGGAGAAGGGCAGCCGGCGGGGAGGCGATCCTGAAGTGGGCACCACCACCATAGAGCTCCGCATGAACTACATCGACATCCCCATCCTGCTGGATGTCAACCTTGGCGACTACCAGGTGGGCTTCGGCCCCTACCTCGGCCGCATGATCAAGGCGGAGAAATGGCAGCGCGTTTCCGACACCTCCAGCTCATTGGAGGACGACCTCAACACTTGGGACGTCGGAGGTCAGGCCTACGCCCGAGCCCCTCTGGGCAAATCCACCTTCTTCCAGGCCCGCATCTCAGGCAGCGCACTGAGCCTCAAGAGCGACGGTCCGGCCATCGGTTCCACGTTCTTCGGACCGCGCGTGCGCAACATCGCCCTCCACTTCGGCATCGGCTGGAGCCTCCGCGGCAACCAGGTTCAGAAGTAGGAATAACATCCTCACAAAAAGAGGGTCTGCTAAAAATCATCTTCAAACCTGACGGTCGTCAGCAAGGCAGGCCATGAAGTCCGCAACTTCCGTGGATGCCTATTTCCAGATCACTCCTCCTTTTGGGCGCATGGCTCTTTGCCATGCCCATTTTCTTTGGTCAAGATTGCGACCCCGATATTTTCCCCCTCCAACCTGATTACGCTACTGTACAAGTCGACGATCTACCCGGGTTCTACTTGGACCTATTGAGCAATGATGGTCAAGGGTTCACGGTGATCGCAATTGAAGGCTTGCCCGATTGCTTTACTTTCAACCCCTTCCTGTTCCCCACGGGATTAGCCTGGGTGTCATACAACGTCCAAGAGGACCCCTCCATTTGCTGTGGCACTTACGATTTCACCTACACGGTTCAATCCAATTTCAATCCTGACCTCTTTTGCACGGAAGTAGGTCAAATCACAGTAGAATGTCCCCCCTCCAAGGGAGACTGTTCCATCATCGTTCTCGAAACCACGCCACAACAGGACTCCGATGGAGACGGCACCCAAGAGCCCATCGACTCACTGGAAGCCTGCATCTCTGTCTGCAGCC
>JBDQOI010000120.1:0-636 GCA_040261275.1 Flavobacteriales bacterium
GGTCGGGGCCGTGTAGAAGATGTTCGCCCCGATGTCGTCGCAGACCTCCCAGTAGCGGGACGCGTCGGGGTAGAGGGGCGTCGACTCGAACACCACCGTCGTCGCGCCGTTGCACAGCGGGCCGTAGACGATGTAGCTGTGCCCGGTGATCCAGCCGACGTCCGCGGCGCAGAAGTGCACGTCGCCCGGGTGCCAGTCGAACACCAGCTGGTGGGTGTAGGAAGCGTAGACCAGGTAGCCGCCGTTGGTGTGCAGCTGCCCTTTGGGCTTGCCGGTCGACCCCGACGTGTAGAGCACGAACAGCGGGTCCTCGCTGTCCAGCCACTCGACAGGGCAGTAGGCGCGCTGGCGCTTCATCTCGGCCTCCAGCCAGTGGTCCCTGCCGTCGCGCATCGAGACCTCGGTCTCGGTGCGCTGGGCGACCAGCACGGTGTGGACCGCGTCGAGGCCGCCGACGGCCGCGTCGACCGTGTCCTTGAGCGGGATGGTGCGGCCGCCGCGCAGCCCCTCGTTGGCGGTGAGCACGACGCGACAGTCGGCGTCGACGATGCGGTCCCGCAGCGACTCCGCGGAGAAGCCCGCGAACACCACCGAGTGCACGGCGCCGATCCGCGCGCAGGCGAGCATCGCGTAGAC
>JBDQOI010000121.1:0-622 GCA_040261275.1 Flavobacteriales bacterium
CTATTCAAGTTAACGGCATGCTCCGGCGATTCGACATTGCGATATTTTTCGAGGGGAAACTTTGGATGTTGATTGAGTGCAAAGCCGACCACATTCCCTTAAACGATTCCGTGAGCGACCAATGGATGCGCTATAATTTAAGTACCCGAGCCCCGTGGGGCGCCATCACGAATGGGCGTGAATGGCAGATATTTCAGGCAGACGGCCCAAAATCTGTGCCGATGCTACCGCCATTTGGTCCCTTTGTCGCCGCTTGATGGCCGATATGCTCGGACCACTCAACCTCTTTCGCCGTATTTCTCCGAATTTGGACTCATCACCTACCGCGTTCGCGTGGAAGTGGAGTATTTCATTGCCCTGGCCGAACTCCCGCTCCCTGCCCTCTCGGGGATCCACGACGAGCACAAACAGGCTTTGAGACAGATTTACACCCAGTTTTCGGAAGCGGATGCGCTCGAGATCAAGCGAATCGAAAAAACAACCAACCACGACGTCAAAGCGGTCGAGTACTTTTTAAAAGATCAATTGACCAAGCTTGGTTTGGAATCCCAAGCGGAGTATGTGCATTTTGGCCTGACTTCCCAAGACATAAACAATACGGCCATTCCCCTCTCTATCAAGG
>JBDQOI010000122.1:0-612 GCA_040261275.1 Flavobacteriales bacterium
ATGCAGCCTGCGCAAGTGCTGTTGTCACCATCGCATACCCCACAATTGTCCAAGGTGGCGCAAGAGCCATCATCCACTGTGGCGTCTACACTGTAATTGCAGGCTGCAGGATCGGTACAACCACCCAGAGCGCCGATGCTGGCGCTCCACATGCCGCGGCCATAGGTGCCGGCGTACAATTCGCCCTCCGTCTCCTGGATCTCAAGGTCGTAGACTTCCACATTGGGCATGCCCACATTGAAGTCATCCCAGCTGCTTCCGTTCCACTTGTAGATGCCCACGCCGGTTCCAGCGTAGATTTCATCGGCGGAGAGGTCACGGTAGGCGAGGCAGTAGGCGGGAGCATTGGGCAGTCCGGCGTCCATGGCGGTCCAGGACGCGCCAGCGTTGGTGGAGACGTGCACCTGTGTTCCCGTGAACGTGCTTTGGCTCACAAAGACGCGCGACGCATCGGTCGGGTCGATCAGGATGTCCGTGATGAACACGTTGGGCAGTCCACTGATGGCCGTGAAGCTTGATCCTCCGTTCGAGGAGGTGTACATGGCACTTCCCTTGGATACGTAGATCCGGTTCGGGTCGAGCCAGGAAATCGCCAGGTTCTCGAGGTTGCCC
>JBDQOI010000123.1:0-328 GCA_040261275.1 Flavobacteriales bacterium
CAATCAGCGTGGCGCAGGAACCGTCATCGGTGTTGGCCAGCGCATTGTATTCCACATAAGCGGGGTCCATACAGCCCAAGACAACGGGGATATTGCAACTGCCATCGTAGGTGTTGGCCGTGGCGTCGTACTCCAAGAAATTGGGGTCCGTGCAACCGAGGATCACAGCCGTAGCACAGCTGCCATCTTCGACATTGGCGGCAGGGTCGAATTCCGTGAAATTCGAATCGGTACAGCCTTCCACAATCAAGTTGGTACAAGACCCATCGTCCACATCTGCCGTGGCATCGTATTCGAGGTAAGCCGGGTCAATACAACCTCCGTAGAG
>JBDQOI010000123.1:338-610 GCA_040261275.1 Flavobacteriales bacterium
CAACCCATCAGCACGCAGAATCCGTCGTCCACATTGGCATCAGGATCGTAGTTGGCGGCATCTGGATTCATGCATCCCATGTAGATACAAGCACCGCTGTCGTAGTTCGCGTCGGGGTCATAGTTGTCCGCCTCGGGATCCGTACATCCCAAGAACAAGCACGACCCATCGTCCACATTGGCGAAGTCATCGTAGTTGATGGCCAGCGGGTCGATACAACCGAGGTATTCGCAGGTGCCGTCCTCGAGGTTGGCTCCTGGATCGTAGTTGTC
>JBDQOI010000124.1:0-609 GCA_040261275.1 Flavobacteriales bacterium
GCTTCGGAGAGGGTCTCTTGGGAGACGAAGAAGGTGCGGTAGCTGAACTCGGTGATGAAAAGGCAAGTGCCATCATCGCAGAACTCTTGGGTGAACATGAGCAGGTGGCTGGGCAGGGCGACAGCGACCTTATCGACCAACTTGGGGTGAAGGGAAAGGGTTTGCAAGCCGGTGAACAGAACGGCCAAGGCCAACGGCACTGCACAGGAGGAAGAGAAAACATTCATGACAAAGTGTATTTGATGGTAGCAAGGTGACCCGGTCCCTTACTCCGCATCATGACGTTCGTCATTCCGCCTTTTGATTGCAGTCAGGCTCAGGCCAGCAGCTCGGCGACGTTGCCGCGCATGGTATCGGCCAGCGGGTCGGTCGGGAGATCATTGGCATCGACGCCAAAAGGCTCCTCGATCTCTTCGGCCAGCAGTTCCAGCGACCCGAAGACGTACAGCACGAATGTGCTGAGCGGCACGGTCCACCAATTGAACTGGTTCACCAGTCCCAACGGCAGCGTGAGCGTGTACGCGAAGATGAATTTCTTGATGAAGAGGCTGTATCCGTAGGGGATGGGCGTCTTCAGTATGCGCTCGCAGGCGCCGGTGATGTCGGTGA
>JBDQOI010000125.1:0-606 GCA_040261275.1 Flavobacteriales bacterium
CGGTATTTCGGTCGATGGACAGTGATCCGCCATCAAAGGAGAGGACCACATCGCTTCCATCCACCTTCATCTCCACCAAGCCGCTGGCCGGTTCCCTTGTGACGGGGTCGGCTTTCTCGCCCGCCAAGGCGAATTGCGCGCGGGCCAGGATGTGCCCGGCGGGCAGCAGGGGCTCAGCCTCCGAGAGGGTGGCCGTCAGGTTGAGGAAGGTCTCTCCGGAGCCGCTCCCTCCTTTGAAAGGGATGTCGAGGGTTTGGGCACCCAGGGCTGCGAAGGTCACAGCGGACAATGTGCCCGAGGCGATGCTGCGTCCTTCGACCAAGACTTCCCAAGCGAGGTCCACCGTCACATCGCGGAAGCGGTACTCGCTCACAGCTTTCACCACCGAACCATCCGGGCTGCCCAAGCGGAATTGCAACGGCTGCTGCACCTGCTTGGCTTCGAGCATGTGGGGCTGCGGGGTGCCGTCGGCGGCCACGAGTCCATTGTTCAGGAAGTTGTGGTCGCTCGGCGTGCCCTCCGGACCGTAGTCGCCTCCGTAGGCGAGGAAGCGGCGCCCCTTCTCTTCCTTCCAGAGGCCCTGGTCCTTGAAGTCCCAGATGAAGC
>JBDQOI010000126.1:0-244 GCA_040261275.1 Flavobacteriales bacterium
GGGCGGGTGCACGAACCCGTTGAGCTGCAACTACAACCCGCAGGCGACGTTCGACGACGGTTCCTGTGACACCACGAGTTGTGCCGGTTGTACGGACGTTTCGGCGTGCAACTACGACGAGACGGCAACCCTCAACAACGGAAGTTGCGATTACGAGAGCTGCACGGGCTGTACCAATCCCGCGGCGTGCACCTACGATGCCACGGCGACGGCGAGCGACGGCAGCTGCACCTTCGCGCCGGAG
>JBDQOI010000126.1:254-604 GCA_040261275.1 Flavobacteriales bacterium
CGTAAACACCAATGGCATTTGCGATGAATACGAGACGGAGGGTTGCACCAACCCCTTTGCGTGCAATTTCGATTCGCAGGCCTCCATCGATGATGGAAGTTGCGAGAGCACGAGCTGTGCCGGTTGTACCGACGCGGTGGCGTGCAACTACGACTCGGAGGCGGTCATCAACGACGGAAGCTGTGACTACAACAGCTGCCTCGGTTGTACCAACCCTGCGGCGTGCAACTACGACGCTGCGGCGACCATCAACAACGGTGAATGCACCTTCCCGTCGAGCAGCGATGTGGACTGCAACGGAGACTGCCTTGAGGATGCCAACAACAACGGCATTTGCGATCCGTTGGAGG
>JBDQOI010000127.1:0-307 GCA_040261275.1 Flavobacteriales bacterium
TCATTGGCGAGTCTGAGGGGTCGTCGATGTTGGTCTTTACCGATCACGGTGCGCCCGTGATCAAGTGCAAGGCCAAGGACCTGGGCGAGCAGCGTTTCAGCCTCAACGAGTTCATTGCCGTCAAGGGGGTCAAGGCCAGGGGCAAGCGGCTCTCAACCGATGCCCGGGCCAAGGTGGCACTCGAGGATACGCCCGACCCCAACGCTTCAGACGAACCCGAGGGAACCGCCGATGTCACGGTTCCAAACGGGGCAGAAGACACCCCGGAACCCGGGCCTGAATCTGGACAGGAAGACCCAAATGGTGA
>JBDQOI010000127.1:317-586 GCA_040261275.1 Flavobacteriales bacterium
GCGGCATGAATCGCATCCTTATTTCCCTGTCTTTGGGCCTTTTGATTTCATCCTGCGCGCTGGCACCCGCCGATGGGGATACGGCAATGGCGGAGCAGGTCAATGCCACGGATACACTGGACGCTTTGATCCATCCGGATTGGTCCCGCAATGCCGTCATTTACGAGCTGAATGTCCGGCAGCACACGCCTGCAGGCGACCTGGCATCGGCCATGAGGGACCTGCCGCGGATCAAGGAGCTCGGCATGGACATCGTATGGCTCATGCCC
>JBDQOI010000128.1:0-583 GCA_040261275.1 Flavobacteriales bacterium
GCCACCTGCTTCAGGAAGGCCCGGTTGAGCTTCCAGTCGATGACGTGCTCGACGAACTCGTCATCGGTGGTGCGGTCGCGCAGCCACGAGCGGTTGACCCAGGTGAGCTTGTCGAGGTCGAAGACCGGCCCCCCCAGCGAGATGCGCTCCTGGCTGAAGGTGGCGGCCATCTCGTCCATCGCGAAGATCTCGCGCTCGTCGGGCATCGAGTAGGCCATCAGGCCCAGGTAGTTGACCAGGGCGCCCGGCAGGAAGCCCATCTCCTTGAACCAGAGGATGCCGGTGGGGTTCTTTCGCTTGGAGAGCTTCGACTTGTCGGGGTTGCGCAGCAACGGAAGGTGGCACAGCGACGGCGGCTCCCAACCGAAGGCCTCGTAGAGCAGCAGGTGCTTGGGGGCCGAGTTGATCCACTCCTCGCCGCGCATCACGTGGGTGATGCGCATGTGGTGGTCGTCCACCACGTTGGCGAGGTGGTAGGTGGGCAGGCCGTCGCTCTTCATGAGCACCTGCATGTCGACCTGCGCCCACGGGATCTCGATGGCGCCGCGCAGCTCGTCGCGCACCACGCAGGTGCCCTCTTGGG
>JBDQOI010000129.1:0-563 GCA_040261275.1 Flavobacteriales bacterium
CGTCGAAGTTGCATGCAGCAGCATCGGTACAACCAGCGCAGGTCAACGACTCACAAGATCCGTCGTCGATGGTAGCAGAAGCGTCGAAGTTGCAAGCAGCAGCATCGGTACAACCAGCGCAGGTCAACGACTCACAAGATCCATCATCGATGGTGGCTGTGTCGTCGTAGTTGCAAGCAGCAGCATCGGTACAACCAGCACAGCTGAGCGACTCACAAGATCCGTCATCGATGGTGGCCGAAGCGTCGTAGTTGCACGCTGTATTGTCCGTACATCCGGCGCAGGTCAACGACTCACAAGATCCGTCGTCAATGGTAGCGGTTTCGTCGTAGTTGCAAGCAGCAGCATCAGTACAACCCGCACAGCTGAGCGACTCACAAGATCCGTCGTCAATGGTAGCAGAAGCGTCGAAGTTGCATGCCGTAGCATCGGTACAACCAGCGCAGGTCAACGACTCGCAAGATCCGTCGTCAATGGTAGCGGTATCGTCGAAGTTGCATGCAGCAGCATCGGTACAACCAGCGCAGGTCAACGACTCACAAGATCCGTCGTCGATGGTAGCA
>JBDQOI010000012.1:0-71263 GCA_040261275.1 Flavobacteriales bacterium
GGATTGCTTCGATGCTGCCTCCGGCGGCCTCGATGGCCGACTGAGCGGAAGCGGAGAATTTGTGTGCTGTCACCTTGAGGCCCGACTTGAGCTCGCCGCGACCGAGAATCTTCACGAGGTCCTTCTTCTGGGCGAGTCCGTTGTCCACGAGGAGCGCGGGGGTAATTTCCTTGAGGGACTTGCGCTCGATCAACTCCTGTAGGGTGTCGAGGTTGATGCCCTTGTATTCTACGCGGTTCGGATTCTTGAAGCCGAACTTGGGAACGCGGCGCTGGAGGGGCATCTGTCCGCCCTCAAATCCAATCTTGGACTTGTATCCTGAGCGGGACTTCGCACCCTTGTGACCGCGGGTAGAGGTTCCTCCGTGTCCGGAGCCCTCACCACGACCAACTCGCTTGCGCTGCTTGATGGAACCCTTTGCCGGCTTGAGGCTGTTGAGATTCATGTTTTGCTGGTTTGATGTGATTATTCTTCAACCTTGACGAGGTGGCTCACCTTGCGCACCATACCCAGGATCTGGGGGGTGGCTTCGTGCTCCACGGGGTTGTGCAATTTCTTGATGCCCAAGGCCTGAAGCGTGAGCTTCTGGCGCTTTGGACGGTTGATGGCACTGCGTACCTGGGTGATCTTGATCTTGGCCATGGTGCTTATCCGTTGAAGACGCGGTTCACAGAGATCCCGCGCAAATCGGCCACATCGGAGGCACTGCGCATCATAGTGAGGGCCTTGAAGGTCGCCTTGACCACGTTCTGGGTGTTGGAGGACCCGAGGGACTTGGCGAGAACGTCCTTAATGCCTGCACTCTCGAGCACGGCGCGCATGGCACCACCGGCAATCACACCCGTACCTGGAGTAGCGGGCTTGACCAATACACGGGCACCGGCAAAGACGGCTTCCTGCGCATGGGGCACCGTGCCGTTGATGACGGGCACCTCCACCATGTTCTTCTTGGCATCCTCGATGCCCTTCTGAATGGCGGTCACCACTTCGCGACTGCGGCCGGAGCCGTGTCCCACCTTTCCCTTCTCGTCACCTACCACGACAATACCCGTGAAGGTGAAGGTTCGGCCTCCCTTCGTGGTCTTGGTCGAACGGTTGATGGTGACCAAACGGTCTTTGATGTCGCTTTCGGGCTGATTGTTGTCCCGATTGTTGCGCCGACGGTTGTTGTTGTCTCTCATAATGACTTCAGAATTTGAGACCGCCTTCGCGGGCGGCATCGGCGAGGTTTTTTACACGGCCGTGGTAGAGGTAGCCGTTGCGGTCGAAGACAACCGTCTCGACACCCGCGGCCTTGGCGGCCTCTGCGATTTTGGCGCCGACCATCTTCGCCTGATCGGTCTTGGCCACTCCCTGGGATTCAGGGATGGCGCGTGAACTGGCACTCGCGAGGGTTTTTCCCGTGAGGTCATCCACGACCTGAGCGTAAATCTGCTTGTTGGAGCGGAAAACAGAGAGACGCGGGCGCGCCGTCGTTCCGCTGATTTTGCCACGGATGCGCGCCTTGATGCGCATGCGGGTCTTGAGTTTCTTGCTTGCTACGGACATGTCGAATGCGATTACTTGGCCGCGGACTTACCTGCCTTGCGGCGGATGTACTCGTCGGTGTAGCGCACACCCTTACCCTTGTAGGGCTCCGGCTTGCGCAATGAACGGATCTTGGCGGCGACGGTTCCGAGAAGTTGCTTGTCGTGCGACTCCAAAGTGACCTTGGGGTTGGAACCCTTCTGCGTGTCTGCCGTCATCTTGATTTCCTTGGGAACCTCAATGATGATGGGGTGGCTGAATCCCAAAGAGAGGGTCAACTGCTGCCCGGAAGCTTGGGCGCGGAAACCCACACCCACCAGCTCCAATTCCTTCTTGTAACCGTTGGTCACGCCTTCCACCATGCCCGCGCAAAGCGAGCGGTACAAACCGTGCTTGGAGCGGTGATCCGGAGAATCGGTGCTGCGGCTGAAGAGCACCTCCTCTCCACTGACTTCCACGCTGATGGCCTCATCGAAGGCCTGCTCGAGCTCACCCTTTGGGCCCTTGACCTTGATGACACCATCCGCCACCGTCACGGTAACGCCGGACGGGATGGCTACGGGTGCTTTTCCAATTCTGGACATGGTCGTTGTCTTTATCTTCTGATTAATAAACGTAACAGAGGACCTCACCTCCCACATTCATGTGCTTGGCCTCCTTGTCCGTCATGACGCCCTTGGACGTGCTCAGGATGGAAATACCCAAACCATTCAGAATACGGGGAAGGTCATCAGCACTGCGATAGGAACGGAGACCTGGCTTGCTCATCCGCTGCATCTCACTGATGGCGGGGCGACGCGTCTTGGGGTGGTACTTCAAGGCGACCTTGATGGTGCCTTGAGGACCGTCCTCCACAAACTTGTAGCTGAGGATGTAGCCCTTGTCAAAGAGGATCTTGGTGATCTCCTTCTTGATGTTGGACGCGGGAATCTCCACCACTTTGTGGCCGGCCATCTGGCCATTGCGGATGCGCGTCAGGAAATCGGCGATAGGATCTGAATGCATGGCTTACCAGCTTGCTTTTTTCACTCCCGGGATTTTACCCTCGAGTGCCATTTCACGGAAGGTCACACGGCTGATGCCAAACTGACGCATGTAGCCACGTGGGCGACCGGTCAATTGACAACGGTTGTGCAAACGAACCGGGGAAGAGTTCTTCGGGAGCTTTTGAAGGGCGTCCCATTCGCCCGCCTCCTTCAACGCCTTACGCTTGGCGGCATAACGAGCGACGAGGCGCTCACGCTTGCGCTCGCGCGCTTTCATGGATTCCTTGGCCATATCGTGTCAGTTCTTCTTGAAGGGGAAACCGAAAGCCGAGAGGAGCTCCTTGGCTTCCTCGTTGGTGCGGGCATTCGTGACGATGGTGATGTGCATACCGTTGAGGTGCTTCACCTTGTCGAGGTCGATTTCCGGGAAAATGATTTGCTCCTGAACGCCGAAGCTGAAGTTGCCACGCCCATCAAATCCAGTGGCCTTCACGCCTTGGAAGTCACGGGTCCGAGGCAGCGCTACATTGATGAGGCGGTCAAGGAACTCGTACATGCGCTCACGGCGGAGCGTGATACGGGCGCCTACAGGCATTCCTTTACGAAGCTTGAAGTTCGAGACGTCCTTCGTGGAAACGGTCGCCACCGGCTTCTGGCCGGTGATCTGGGCGATTTCCTCGAGGGCACCATCGACAATCTTGCGGTCGGCAATGGCTTTTCCCAATCCCTGGTTCAGGCAGATCTTCTCGATCTTGGGAACCTGCATGGAACTCTTGTATTCGAAGCGCTCCTGCAACTTCGGCACGACTTCGTCGTCGTACTGCTTCTTGAGTCGGGGTACGTAACTCATCAGTTCAGCGTTTGATCGGATTTCTTGCTGTAGCGAACCAGCTTGCCGTCATCACCGCGCCGGCGACCGACACGGGTGGTATTGCCAGCTGTATCCACCAACATCACATTGGAGATGTGGATGGGCGCCTCTTTCTTCTCGATGCCGCCTTGCGGATTCGATGGGCTGGGCTTGACGTGCTTCGTTACGATGTTGACGCTCTCCACGAGAACGCGGTCGTCCTTGCGGAGTACCTGCATCACCGTACCGGTCTTGCCCTTGTTGCCGCCCGCAATCACCTTTACGGTATCGCCCTTCTTGATTTTGACACGCTTATACATTGTCCTTTTCTTCAGAGCACCTCAGGTGCGAGCGAAACGATTTTCATGAAGTCCTTCTCACGCAGCTCTCTGGCCACTGGGCCAAAAATCCGAGTACCTCGGATCTCGCCACCCTCATTGAGAAGGACGCAGGCATTGTCGTCAAAACGGATGTAGGATCCGTCAGGACGGCGAACCGCCTTTTTGGTGCGCACGATGACCGCCTTGCTGACGGTTCCCTTCTTCACGCCGCCATTTGGGGTCGCATCCTTCACGGTGACGACCACCTTATCGCCGATGCTGGCGTAGCGCCGGCGCGTACCACCGAGCACGCGGATACACAGCACTTCACGTGCTCCGCTGTTGTCGGCGACCTGCATCCGGGATTCTTGCTGGATCATGGCTGTTATTCTCTTTCTGTTTAAACCGGCCTAGGATTACTTGGCCCGCTCGACCACCTCGATGAGGCGCCAGCACTTGTTCTTGCTCAATGGGCGCGTCTCCATGATGCGCACCGTATCCCCGATGCCGCAGGTGTCCTGCTCATCGTGTGCGGTGAACTTCCGGGTGCGCTTCACGAACTTGGAATACTTGGCGTGCTTCTCCTTGTACTCGACCGTCACAGTGATGGTCTTCTGCATCTTGTTGGAGGTAACAATGCCCTGGCGCACCTTCCGGAGGTTGCGCTTGTCCGTGGACTGCTCGGTGGCTGTTGGCTCGGCGGTCATGACTTCTGTTCTTCAGCTTTGGCGTTCTTCCTGGCGTTCAATTCCGTCAGCATCCGTGCAATGTCACGGCGCTTTTGGCGCAACAGGAAAGGGCTTTCAAGGCCCGCAATGGTATGGTTGAACCGCAACTTCTGCAGCGCTTCGCGATCTGCAGCGATGCGCTCCTTGAGGTCGAGGTCGCTCAGACCGGTGATTTCGTTCATCTTCATGATTCCACGATGATCAATTGTCGTAACGGGCTACGAAACGGCAGCGCACGGAAAGCTTTTGGGCACCCAAACGCAACGCCTCTTCTGCTACTTGCTCCGGCACACCGTCGACTTCGAACAGCACACGGCCCGGCTTCACAGGAGCCACCCAGTGGCTCACGGCACCCTTACCCTTACCCATACGCACCTCAAGCGGCTTGGACGTGATCGGCTTGTCCGGGAAAATCCGGATCCAGACCTGGCCCTCACGCTTCATATAGCGGTTGATGGCGATACGTGCAGACTCAATCTGGCGAGAGGTGATGAACCCCATATCCGTCGTCTTGATGGCAAAGGTGCCATAGGCGATGGAACTGCCGCGCTGAGCGAGGCCGCGCACGCGGCCCTTCTGCATCTTCCTGTATTTCGTTCTTTTCGGCTGAAGCATGGTTTCCTGGCTTAGCTGCGTGGTTGACGACGGCGACGGCGCTCGGGACGGTCACCACCGCGACCTGCTCCTGCGCGACCACCTCCGCGCTTCTCTTCCTTGGTCGGATCGGTAGGGCTCAAATCCTGCTTTCCGTAGACCTCTCCCCTGAAGACCCAAACCTTGACGCCAATGCGTCCATAGGTCGTGTGGGCTTCCACCAACGCGTAATCGATGTCGGCACGGAAGGTGTGCAAGGGAACGCGTCCCTCCATGAAGGTCTCCGAACGTGCAATTTCTGCACCGTTCAAACGGCCCGCGATTCCAATTTTGATGCCTTCAGCCCCCATGCGCATGGAGCTGGCGATGGACATCTTGATCGCACGGCGGTAGCTGATCCGAGCTTCGAGCTGACGCGCTACACTTTCTGCCACAAGACGGGCGTCAAGTTCGGGGCGCTTGATCTCGAAGATGTTGATCTGGATTTCCTTCTTGGTGAGCTTCTTCAGCTCCTCACGCAGCTTGTCTACCTCCTGGCCGCCCTTTCCGATGATGACACCGGGGCGCGCCGTGTGGATGGTCACCGTGACCAACTTCATGGTGCGCTCGATGACCACGCGGGAAACGCTGGCCTTGACAAGGCGCGCACGGAGGTATTTGCGGATTTTGTCGTCCTCAACAATCTTGTCGACGTAGCTCTTGCCGCCGTACCAATTGGAATCCCATCCCTTGATGAACCCAAGGCGGTTTCCGGTGGGGTGTGTCTTCTGTCCCATTACTTCTTCAGGCTATCAACGATCAACGTCACGTGATTGGAACGCTTGCGAATTCGGTGGGCACGGCCCTGCGGTGCAGGCTGAATGCGCTTGAGCATCCGGGCACTGTCCACTTTGACCTCGCTCACGTACAATCCGGAATCCTCCGGGCGTGAGCCTTCATTCTTTGCTTCCCAATTGGCGATGGCCGAGCGCAACAACTTCTCGAGTCGACCGGAGGCCTCCTTCTGGCTGAACTTCAATATGTTCAGCGCACTCACTACGTCCTTGCCGCGGATGGTGTCCGCGACCAAGCGCATCTTCCGGGGGGAAGTCGGGCAGTCGTTCAACTTGGCAATGGCCGTCTGGTCCATTACCTCCTTGCGGGCTGCGGCTGCGTTTCTCTTACGTGCTCCCATGGTTACGATGATTGGCGGCCGTCAACGACGTCCCTTATCTTTTTTGTTGTCAGCGTGACCGCGGAAGGTCCGGGTCGGGGAGAACTCGCCCAGTTTGTGACCTACCATGTTCTCGGTCACGAAGACCGGGATGAACTGGCGACCGTTGTGCACGGCGATGGTCAGGCCGACGAACTCGGGGGTGATCATGCTGGCGCGGCTCCAGGTCTTGATGACCGACTTCTTGCCGCTTTCCTGCATGATTTCCACACGCTGCATCAGCTTGTAGTGGACGAAGGGGGGTTTCTTGAGCGAACGTGCCATGGCTTACTTCTTACGGCGTTCGATGATGTACTTAGACGAATGCTTCTGCTTGTCGCGGGTCTTGTAACCCTTGGCTGGAATGCCATTCCGGCTGCGTGGGTGGCCACCGGCATTGCGGCCCTCACCACCACCCATCGGGTGGTCAACCGGGTTCATGACGACACCACGGACGCGGGGACGACGACCCAACCAACGGCTGCGACCGGCCTTACCGGACACCTGCTGGTTGTGCTCGCTGTTGCCCACACTGCCAATGGTCGCCAGACAGGTCGTGAGGATCATGCGCACCTCTCCACTCGGAAGGGCAATGACGGCATACTTGCCATCACGGGCCTTCAACTGGGCGGAAGCTCCGGCTGAACGGGCGATGTTGGCGCCACGACCGGGGTGCAACTCGATGTTGTGGATCATGGTTCCCAGCGGGATGTTCGACAGGAACAAGGCGTTGCCCACCTCAGGAGCAGCCTTTTCACCGCTCATGATTTTCTGACCCACCTGCAGTCCCTCAGGAGCTACGATGTAACGCTTCTCACCGTCCTTGTACTCGACCAGGGCGATGCGTGCGCTGCGGTTGGGATCATACTCGATGGTCTTTACCTCTGCGGCCATGCCGTGCTTGTCGCGCTTGAAGTCGATCACGCGGTACATCCGCTTGTGACCGCCACCGCGGTAGCGCATGGTCATCTTACCGTCGTTGTTCCGGCCACCGCGCTTCTTGAGCGGCTCCAGCAACGGCTTGTGCGGCTTGTCGGTCGTGATGTTGTCAAACTTGGACAACACCTTGTGCCGCATGCCGGGCGTGATGGGATTGAACTTGCGTACTGCCATGATTCCTTAGATGTTCTCGTAGAAGTCAATGGTGTCACCGTCCACGAGACGAACGATGGCTTTCTTGTAACACTCGGAGCGGCCGCGAAGGACCCCCGTGCGGGTGAAGCGACTGCGGACCTTTCCGTCCACGCGCATGGTGCGCACACCCGCCACGGTCACTCCGTAGGTCTGCTCGACCGCGTCCTTGATCTCGGACTTGTTCGCGTCGTCGTTCACCACGAACCCGTAGGCATTGATGCGCTCGCTCTCGGCGGTCATCTTCTCGGTGATCAACGGCTTGATGAGGATGTTCTTCATGGCTCAGGCGGTGAGGATGCCGGTGATGACTTCATGGGCGTTGTCCACGAAGACGATGTTCTGGCAATTCATGATGTCGTAGGTGCTCAGATCACCGGCCGTCATCACACGGTGCTTGGGCAGGTTGCGGCTGCTAAGGTAGAGGGCTTTGCTCTGCTCCGGAACCACCACGAGGGTCTTCTGGTCTGCGAGGCCGAGCTTCCCGAAGGTGCCGAGAAGCTCCTGCGTCTTGGGAGTGTCCATGGACAGACCCTTCACGACGCGGATCCCTCCGTCCTCCTTCGCCTTGTATGCGAGAGCGCTCTTCCTGGCGAGCTTGGTCACCTTCTTGTTGAGCTTGATATCGTACTTGCGGGGACGGGGGCCGAAAATCGTACCTCCTCCCACAAACAGCGGGTTCTTCAAAGAGCCAGCACGCGCTCCGCCCGTGCCTTTCTGCTTCTTGATTTTCCGTGTGGAGCCCTGAATCTCGGCGCGCTCCTTGGACTTGTGCGTTCCTTGGCGTTGTGCAGCGAGGTAGCGCTTCACATCCAGGTAGATGGCATGGTCGTTCGGCTCGATGCCAAAAACGTCCTTGCTCAAATCCGCGCTGGCGGTCTTCTTGCCTTCCGTGTTGTAAACGTCGACTTTCATGACTTAGGCTTCAGGCTTGCGAACGATGACAGTGGCACCCTTGTGTCCGGGCACAGCGCCCTTGACCACGATCAATCCTTCATCGGACATCACTTTGAGTACCTGCAAATTTTCAATGGTCACTTGACCGTTGCCCATCTGACCGGCCATGCGCATGCCCTTGTAGACACGTGCTGGCGTCGATGCCGCACCGATGGAACCGGGGGCGCGCATGCGGTTGTGCTGACCGTGCGTGGCCTGCCCAACACCACCAAAACCGTGGCGGCGTACCACACCTTGGAAGCCTCGGCCCTTACTGGTACCGACGACCGACACGAACTCGCCTTCAGCGAAAACGTCTTCGATCTTGACCTCGTCACCCGCCTTGTATTCGGCGGCATATCCGGCGAACTCGGCCAAGTGCTGCTTGGCGTTGACACCCGACTTCTTGAAGTGTCCGGCCATGGCCTTGCTGGTCCGGCTCTCCTTGCGGTCACCAAAACCCACCTGGACGGCGTCGTAGCCATCCTTCTCCGCGGTCTTGACCTGGGTTACCACGCAGGGACCCACCTCGAGCACCGTGCAGGGGAGGTTCTTGCCCTCCTCGCTGTACATGCTGGTCATACCGACCTTTTTTCCAATCAATCCAGGCATGTCCGTCAGACTTTGATTTCAACTTCAACACCGCTGGGGAGTTCGAGGCGCATGAGCGCATCGACTGTAGCGGAGGAATTGCTGTAGATGTCCAGCAATCGCTTGTATGCGCTGAGCTCGAACTGCTCACGCGACTTCTTGTTCACGTGAGGCGAACGCAGCACCGTGTAGATGCGCTGGTGGGTCGGCAGTGGAATCGGTCCACTGACAACGGCGCCCGTCGACTTGACCGTCTTCACGATCTTCTCGGCAGACTTGTCGACCAGGTTGTGGTCGTAGCTCTTGAGCTTGATGCGGATTTTCTGGGCCATCTCTTCTTCTATTACTTGCCTTGGGCCTCTGCGATAACGGCTTCCGAAACGTTGTTCGGAGCCTCGGAATAGTGACTGAACGTCATGCTGCTGTCCGCACGACCGGAGGTCAGCGTGCGCAGATCGGTCACGTATCCGAACATTTCACTCAGGGGCACCTTGGCCTTGATGACAGTCTTACCACCGCGCTCGTCGGTGCCTTCGACCATACCACGGCGCTTGTTCAAATCACCGATGACGTCACCCATGTTCTCTTCCGGTGTGCGCACCTCGAGGGCCATGATGGGCTCGAGGATTTTGGGGTTGCACCCCTTGATCGCGTTGCGGTAGGCCATCTTGGCCGCGAGTTCAAAGGAGAGCTGGTCGGAGTCCACCGCGTGGAATGATCCGTCCATCAACTCGACGGACATGCTGTCCATAGGGTAACCCGCGAGCACGCCCGTTACCATGGCGTCTTTGAATCCTTTCTGCACTGAAGGAACGAATTCCTTGGGGACGTTTCCGCCCTTCACCGAATTGGTGAAGACGAGACCTTCCTCCTCCGGCGTGGGGGACGGACCAATCTTGACGATGATGTCAGCGAACTTACCGCGACCACCGGACTGCTTCTTGTAAACCTCGCGGTGCTGGACTTCTCCGAAAATGGCCTCTTTGTAAGCCACCTGTGGCTGGCCCTGGTTGCACTCGACCTTGAACTCGCGCTTGAGACGGTCGACGAGAACGTCAAGGTGAAGCTCACCCATGCCGGAAATCACGGTCTGACCACTGTCCTCATCTGTGTGAACCCGGAAAGTCGGATCCTCTTCTGAGAGCTTGGCGAGGCCGTTACCGAGCTTGTCAATGTCTGCCTGCGACTTGGGCTCAATGGCAATACCAATCACCGGATCGGGGAATGTCATGCTCTCCAAAGTGATGGGGTGCCCTTCGGAGCAGAGCGTATCTCCCGTGCGGATGTCCTTGAAGCCCACCACTGCGCCGATGTCACCGGCTTCGAGCTGGTCGATCGGGTTCTGCTTGTTGGAGTGCATTTGGAAAATGCGGCTGATCCGCTCCTTCTTGTCGCTGCGGGTGTTCTTCACATATGAACCAGCGGGCAAGATGCCGGAGTAGGCGCGCACGAAGCACAGACGTCCCACGAAGGGGTCGGTAGCGATCTTGAACGCGAGTCCTGAGAAGGGCTCGTCCGGATCGCTGTGGCGCACCACCTGCTCTTCCTCGTTGTCGGGGTTCATTCCGACAATCTCACCAATGTCATAGGGCGAAGGCAAGTAACGCATGACGCCGTCAAGCATGGTCTGCACGCCTTTGTTCTTGAAAGCGGAACCACACATCATCGGAGTAATGGTCATCGCGATGGTGGATTTGCGAATGGCAGCTACCATCTCAGCTTCGGTGATGCTGTCAGGATCCTCGAAAAACTTCTCCATGAGGGTGTCGTCCTGCTCGGCAACAGCCTCAACGAGCTTTTCGCGGTACTCCTCAACAGTGGCCACGAGGTCGTCCGGCACGGGGACCTCGGTCCACGTCATGCCCTTGTCCTCTTCGTTCCACACCATGGCTTTGCCCGTAAGCAGGTCCACGACGCCCTTGAAATCGTCTTCAGCACCAATCGGTACTTGCAACGGCACGGGATTGGCCCCCAACATCTCGCGAATCTGTTCGAGGCAGTTGAAGAAGTCGGCACCCGAACGGTCCATCTTGTTCACAAACCCAATGCGGGGCACCTTGTACTTATCGGCAAGACCCCAGTTGGTCTCGGATTGGGGCTCCACGCCGGAAACGGCGCAAAACAAGCCAACCGCACCGTCCAATACACGCAAGGAACGCTCCACCTCCACGGTGAAGTCCACGTGTCCCGGGGTGTCGATGATGTTGATGCGGTAATCCTGGTCTTCAAAATTCCAGAAGCAGGTGGTGGCAGCCGAAGTGATCGTGATGCCGCGCTCCTGTTCCTGCTCCATCCAGTCCATGGTAGCTGCACCATCGTGCACCTCTCCAATCTTGTGGGAGATACCCGTGTAGTACAAAATGCGCTCCGTCGTTGTGGTCTTACCCGCATCGACGTGGGCCATAATGCCAATGTTGCGCGTGAAATTGAGGTCCCTCTTGGACATGGTTTCGGAGGTGGTGTGGTGGGTGTGTCTTGATTAGAAGCGGAAGTGGGAGAAAGCCTTGTTGGCTTCTGCCATCCGGTGGGTGTCTTCCTTCTTTTTGAAGGTGGCGCCTTCGCCTTTGTTCGCTGCGATGATTTCAGCGGCCAAGCGGTCCGCCATCGTCTTTTCGTTGCGGAGGCGGGCGTAGCTGATGATCCACTTCACCGCCATGCTGCGCTTGCGGCTATCGCGAATGGGCTGCGGAATCTGGAAGGTGGCTCCACCGACACGGCGGCTTCGAACCTCCACATTGGGGGTCACGGCGTCCACGGCTTGCTTCCATTGCTCCAGGCCATCCTCTCCTGTCCGTTCGGTCACCTTGTCGATGGCGGTATAGAAGATGTCGAATGCAGTGCTCTTCTTGCCCTGCAACATGAGGTTGTTCACGAAGTACGTGACGTCGGTGTCGTTGAACCTCGGATCCGGAATCAGCGGATGCTTTTTGGCTTGTCTACGGCGCATATCGGATTACTTCTTGGGGCGCTTGGTTCCGTACTTCGAACGACGCTGGTTGCGGCCTTCCACTCCTGCTGTATCCAATGCACCACGTACAATGTGGTAGCGGACACCCGGCAGGTCCTTCACACGACCTCCACGCACGAGCACGATACTGTGCTCCTGCAGGTTGTGTCCTTCTCCGCCGATGTAGGCATTGACCTCATTACCGTTGGTCAGGCGCACACGTGCCACCTTCCGCATGGCAGAGTTCGGCTTCTTGGGTGTGGTCGTGTACACCCTCACACATACACCCCTGCGCTGGGGGCACGAGTCGAGTGCAGCGGACTTGGAGGTATACACCTTGTCCGTACGGCCTTTTCGGATCAACTGTTGGATCGTCGGCATTGCTTGTTAATGGCGTCGTTTTCAATCATTCAGGGACAAAAAGCCCACTGCCCCATTTTTCAACGGGGGTGCAAAACTACGTGAAATGCCGGGAATTCCAACATGTAATTGTGCAGTTCATTTCACTTATCTGGGTGCACGAGGGGCAATGTGTTGGAAGCCAATCCCGCTACCTTTGGAAAATGCAGATGCTGGAAGGATTGAACGAGGCGCAAAAGGCGGCCGCCGGGCACGTGGAGGGCCCCATGATGGTGGTCGCGGGAGCGGGTTCTGGCAAGACGCGGGTGCTGACCCACCGCATTGCCCACCTGATTGACCAGGGCGTGGACCCCTTCTCCATCCTCTCGCTGACCTTCACCAACAAGGCGGCCCGGGAGATGAAGGTCCGCATCGGCCGAATCGTAGGAGACGCCGAGGCGCGCAACATATGGATGGGCACCTTCCACTCCGTTTTCGCCCGGATCCTTCGGATAGAGAGCGAGCGGATCAACTTCCCCTCCAACTTCACCATCTACGATACACAGGACAGCCGGAGCGTCATCAAGGACGTCATCAAGGGCCTCGGGTTGGACGACAAACTCTACAAGCCCAATTCCATCCACGGCCGCATCTCCGGTGCCAAAAACAACCTCATTGGCCCGGCGGACTATGCGCAGACCCCGGAGATCGTAGGCGAAGACCAGCAGGCAGGACGACCCCGCATTGCAGAAATCTATGCCCGTTACGCAGCCCGTCTGCAGCGCTCAGGCGCCATGGACTTCGACGACCTGCTCTTCAAGACCAATGTCCTGCTCCGGGATTTTCCCGATCTGCTCCACAAGTACCAGCAGAAGTTCGCCTTCATCCTCGTGGACGAGTACCAGGACACCAACTTCGCCCAGTACATGATCATACGCCAGCTGGGTGCGGCGCGTGAGAACGTATGTGTGGTGGGCGACGACGCGCAAAGCATCTACAGCTTCCGGGGAGCCAACATCCAGAACATCCTCAACTTCCAACGGGACTACCCCGATTGTGTGGTGTACAAGCTCGAGCAGAACTACCGCAGCACAAAGAACATCGTGGAAGCGGCGAACACGGTGATCGCCAAGAACCAGGACCAGATCCGCAAGGACGTCTGGACCGGAAATGACGAAGGGGAGAAAATCGATGTGCACCGCGCACTGAGTGACAATGACGAGGGCAGCTTCGTGGCGGACGCCATACTTACCACCCGATCGCGCAGGCAGGCAGAGAACAGCGACTTCGCCATCCTCTACCGCACCAATGCCCAGAGCCGCTCCTTTGAGGAGCAGCTGCGAAAGCGCAATGTGCCCTACCGCATTTATGGGGGATTGAGCTTCTATCAGCGCAAGGAGATCAAGGACCTCATCGCCTATTTCCGGCTCGTGGCCAACCCGACGGATGACGAGGGCTTCAAAAGGGTGGTCAACTATCCGGCCCGCGGAATCGGCAAAACCACGATGGACCGGCTCACGGTGGCGGCCGCCCATCACGAATGCTCCTTGTGGGACGTTTTGCGCGACCCCATGCGGAAGCCGGTAGACCTGAAAGGTGCAGCTTGGGGCAAGCTTCAGGACTTTGCCAAGATGATCGAGGGATTCGCCACGAAACTCGAATCCGCCTCTGCCTTCGACATCGGTCACCACATTGCCCAGCACACCGGACTGTTGCGCGAGTTGCACAAGGACAGGACCCCCGAGGGCGTCGCCCGCTATGAGAACGTGGAGGAACTGCTCGCGGGGATGAAAGAGTTCTCGGAGCAAGTGGACCCGGCTGCCCCGGATGCGGTCCGGACACTTGGCGACTTCCTGATTGATGTAGCCCTGCTCACGGACGCCGATCAGGACGACGGTGATGACAACAAGGTGTCGCTCATGACGATTCACGCAGCGAAGGGCCTGGAATACCCTTACGTTTATATAGTGGGTCTCGAAGAGAATCTATTTCCGAGTCAAATGGCGCTGAATACGCGTGAGGAACTGGAGGAGGAGCGCAGGCTCTTTTACGTGGCGCTGACCCGGGCCGAGAAGAAGGCCACGCTCAGCTATGCCCTGACCCGCTATCGCTGGGGTCAATTGCAGCAGAATGAACCCTCCCGCTTCATCGAGGAAGTCGACGAGCAATTCCTCAACCTCCCGGTGGTGGATGCCCGCAGGTCCGAGCCCTTCGACTTTCATTCTGCCCGCTCGTCTTTCTACAAGCCCATGCCTTCCGCCCGCACAGCAGGTGCGCCTCCCAAACCCGGGATGCGCAAGGTCTCGGATGCCGGGGCCGGAATTGCAGGTGCCGGTGCGCCACCCGCTGCAACCGGCACTGCCGTTGGGGGCATCGAAGCCGGGGTGGAAGTGAAGCATGCAAGGTTCGGAAAAGGCAAGGTGTTGAAGCTCGAAGGAGAAGCACCCAATGTCAAAGCCACGGTCTTCTTCCCTTCAGCTGGACAGAAACAACTGTTGCTCAAATTCGCCAAGCTCGAGGTCGTTGCATGATGGGCCATTCCTCCTGCCGGGCCATGCTGGCGCTGACACTGTTGTGGATGTTCCTCGTGGGGTGCGAACGCCGCAGCGAAGGGATGCTCCTTCAGTTGGAGGGACAAGCCTTGACCTTGCCCGCGCGAGAGGCTCTGGACGGCTTGGACTTCAGCCTCTACGAAAGGGCAGTGGAGGACGGTGCATTGCAAGCCGAGGTCATCATCGCGGAAGCGGAATCCGACGATGAAGGACGGTTCGCGGTGGAGTTTCCGAGGAAAAGCAGCTACAGCCTGCGATGGACGTCTTCTGCCGAAAGCCATTTTCCGGCTTCTGGCACTTTGGACCCCGAAGATCTGTACCCCAATGTCCCTTATGAACTGGAGCTGGGAATGTACCCCGTGTGCACCCTCCACGTGAACTTGGCCAGTGTTGCGCCGGAAGACAGCACGGACCGAATGCTGTTCAATTTGGGCGAGGAGTTCGACTGTGCCTGCTGCCCCACCGACCCCCTTGTTTTGGAAGGGGTGGGTGCGGATTCCTCTTGGTCCTGTGTGATGTATGGCGGCCATTGGATGACGTGGGGGGCCGACCTCGAGGTGGCCCTCATCGGACAACCCGAGGGCCTCTTCCTGGATTCCGTTTTCTGCCCGGCCTTTGGTTCGGCGGCGTTGAACCTGACCTGGTGATGTCCACCCTGTCGGTCACGTCACACCGCATGGAGGTGCCGCGCTCAGCCCGGTATTGGATGCTTGAGCCCGAAGGAGTGGCGACCAAGGGAACCTTGTATGTACTGCATGGCTACGGTCAGCTGGCGCAGTATTTCATTCGCAAATTCCAAGCGGTGGCGGACCATGGTTGGCGCATCGTGGCGCCAGAGGGCGCCCACCGATTCTACTTGGAGGGCTATTCCGGACGCGTGGGAGCCAGTTGGATGACGAAGGAGGACCGACTCGCGGACATTGCAGACTATGTGCGGTTCCTCGATTTGCTCCGCAAAGGACGCGAGACCACCGATGGTTCCTTGCCCCACGTGCTCCTCGGTTTTTCTCAAGGGGTGGCCACCGCATTCCGTTGGATGGCCATGGGAGAAGGTGGACCGGGCTCATGGCATGGAATTGTGGCGCACAGCGGCATCATTCCACCGGACCTTCCCCAAGATGAAGGCTTACTCGAAGATGCCCCGGCATTGCATCTCATCGGTGGGCTGGAAGATGCCTTCATCACCTCGCTCGAAGATGGCTTCTCGACCTCCGAGCAAGAGTGGCAGCGATGCGGAGGACAACCCCACCAGACCTTGCGGCTCACCTTCAACGGAGGACACGACATTCACGCGGCCTCTGTCATTCAGGCGCTGGGTCATATCGGCTGACCCAAGTATTCGTGTAATTTCGGGCCATGACTCGATTCACCCGTCCCCTTTTTGGCATGTGGCTGGCCGCATGCTGTGCCCTTGTGATTTCTTCCTGCGCTAGCGGAGACGCAAAGGCTGACACCGCCCAAGATGACGCCCTGGACACCACCTCCGAAGTGGTTTCCGCTGAGTTTCCTGGCGGTGCTGCTGCCGTCATGAACTTCATCTCCGGTGCCGTCACTTACCCCGAATCCGCCAAAGCAGATGGTGTGGAAGGAAAGGTATTCGTTGAATTCACCATCTCAGAAAGCGGTGCCGTGACCAATGCACGTGTGCTGGAATCGCTCCACCCCGCCCTCGACAGTGCAGCTGTTGCCGCGGCCATGGCCATGCCCGCTTGGGCCCCCGCGACCAAGGAAGGGAAGGCCATCGCGACCACGATTACGCTGCCTATTCTGTTCCGTATGGATTGACCCCATTCGGGAATGACATCCAAGGTGGTTCGGGACTTCGCGTCTCGGGCCACCTTTTCATTTGGGGCGGCGTTAACTTGACACCTGAAACCCGCACCCATGAGATCCGCTGCTGTTCCTTGTCTGTTGCTCGTCGCCGTTTTCCTGTCAAATCCGGTCGTCCGAGCCCAACACTTTGACTCTCCCCTCTCCCACGGGATTGACCCTCGAGAAGTCGAATACTACGAGGCCCATCCGTTCCAAACGGTAGCCACGCGTGGGGAAACCACGCCCCCGGAATTCGAGGGGCTCCGCACCATGGCCGAATGGGAGGAAATCGAAATCCTCTGCGTGGGCTGGGAAGGGTACAGCGCGATCCAAAAGCAGATCGTAGTCAACGCCGCCCAAGAGTGTGAGGTCATCGTACTGACCGAGGACCCGGCCTATGTCGAGGACTACATTACTTCCGCCAACAATGGAGGTGCCGCGGCGACCCTGGACAATATCACGACGATCGAAACCCCGCTCAATACGGTGTGGATTCGGGATTACGGACCCAATACCGTTTACGGCACAGGGGTGGACGACCGCATCATCGTCGATTGGCTCTACAACCGCCCGAGGCCGGATGACGATGTCTCGCCGCAGGTCATCGCGGACCACATGGGCATCACCCTGTACGAGACCACAGCGGAGCCCTACGACCTCATGAATACGGGCGGCAATTTCATGAGCGACGGGTTCGGTATGGGATTCGCTTCCAACCTCATCGTGGATGAGAATTCGGGGGGAGGCACCTGGTGGGGCACGCAGTTCCCGGACCAGAGCGTGGAAGAGATTGAAGGCATCCTTGCCGACTTCATGGGACTGCACACCTATGTGCGGATGGAAAACCTGCCCTTTGATGGCATCCACCACATCGACATGCACATGAAGCTCCTCGATGAGGAGACGATTCTGATGGCGGAATATCCCGAAGGCATAGCGGATGGGCCCCAGATTGAAGCCAACCTCGAATACGTTCTCTCCAACCACAACAGCAAGTGGGGCACCCCCTTCGAGGTGTTGCGCATCCCATCGCCACCCGAGCCCGGCTGGGGGGGCGGCTTCCCGGATGAAGGGGGAGACTACATGACCTATACCAATTCGGTGTTCGTCAACAACACCATTCTCGTCCCCACCTATTATGAAGAGTACGATGCCATTGCATTGGGCATCTATGAAGAGGCCATGCCCGGCTACAATGTCGTGGGCATCGACTGCAATCAAATCATCTCCGCCAGCGGTGCCATCCATTGCATCACCCACAGTGTGGGCGTCGAGGACCCGCTGCTCATCAGCCATCAGCCGCTCGATGACACGGAAGACACCGCCAATCCTTATCCGGTGGAGGCATTGGTTCAACACCGTTCCGGCATCGAATCCGCCCGCCTGTTCTGGCGTTTGGAAGGCCAGTCCGAGTACAATGAGGTGGCCATGACCGAGGGCATGGAGGACATGTGGTCCGCCGGCATCCCGGCGCAGCCCGAAAACACGGTGGTTCAGTACTACGTAGAGGGCACCTCCGTCAGCGGAAAGGTGCAGGACCGCCCCATGCCCGCGCCGGAGGGATACTGGCAGTTCCGGGTAGGGGAGATTGTGGTGAATGGTCTCGATGTGCTCCCTGCCTTCGCAGGATTCCAGCCCGCCTTTCCCAACCCCGCTTCTGCCATTACCTGCATTCCTGTAGCGTTGAGCCGAGCCGCCGAAGGCCGCATTGTCCTGCGCGATGCCGTGGGCCGCGAAGTCGCCATTTTGTTCGAAGGGCAAGTTCCCGCAGGCATCAGCAAACACTTCGTGGATGCCGCTCGCCTGGTCGCCGGAGCCCATGTCATCACCCTCGAATTGGAGGGGCAAGGCGTTTGGTCCCAGCGCCTGATGGTACGGTAACCCGCATCGCGGGTGTGCCATGAAAAAAGGCGGCCTTTTCGGGCCGCCTTTTTCATGGTTATCGTTCCACTCAGTCCCTGCGTCCGAGCAGACGAAGGAGGAAGAGGAAGAGGTTGATGAAGTCGAGGTAGAGGCTCGTGGCACCGAGCAAGGCCAGCTTGCGGCCGGTCTCGCTTCCGTATTCGACCCCAGCGGCGATGCGCTTGAGCTTCTGCGTGTCGTAGGCGATCAAGCCGGTGAAAATCAGCACGCCTACAATGGAGATGATGAAGTCCAGGGCCGAAGAGGCCAGGAACCAATTGACCACCATGGCGATGAGAATACCGACCACGGCCATCATCAGGATGCTGCCGAATTTGCTCAAATCGGTGGAGGTAGTGTAGCCAATGATGGACATCACGAGAAAGGTGCCCGCCGTGATGCCGAAGACCTGCGCAATGCTGCCCATGCTGTAGATCAGGAAGATGCTGCTGAGCGAGGCGCCCATGGTGGCGCTGAAGGCCACGAAAAGCAAGGCCAGGCTGGAGGCACTCATGCGCTGCAGGCCGAAGTTCATGGCGAGAATGAACCCCAGCGGGGCCAGGGTCACCACCCAACCGAGCATGCTCATGCCGCCGGTCTCACTGAAGAGGAGCATGATGGCGCCACTGGTGGCGAAGTACCAAGCCATGGCACCTGTGATGGCAAGGCCGCCGGCCATCCATCCAAAGACGCTGTTCATGAAGGCGCGTTCATCCGCGATGACGGGCACACCCGCAGAAGAGAAGTCCGAAGAATGGTTCCCGCCGAAAATGCGGGGAGGATCTTGATTCGACATGCACGCAAATTGCGCAATTCCGACGAAATCAGACGCCCTTTGTGTCAATCAAACGCATGAATTCCTTTCGCGTTTTAGGATCGTTCAGAAATGCACCGGTAAATGCGCTGGTCGTGGTCAGGCTGTGCTGCTTCTCCACCCCCCGCATCTGCATGCACAGGTGACGCGCTTCAATGACCACGGCCACTCCCCTTGGGGATAAAGTCTCCTGCACGCAATCCCGAATCTGACGGGTCAAGCGCTCCTGAACCTGAAGCCGGCGGGCAAACACATCGACCACCCTGGGAATCTTGCTCAATCCGGTGATGCGCCCCTGTGGCAAATAGGCTACATGAGCCTTGCCCAAGAAGGGAAGCATGTGGTGCTCACACAAGGAAAAAACTTCAATGTCGCGCACGAGGACCATCTCCTCGCACTCTTCCTCGAACATGGCGGACCGGAGGATGGCGGAAGGATCCTGCCCCATTCCCTGGGTCAAAAAGGCCAGTGCCTTGGCGGCGCGCTCGGGGGTCTTGAGCAATCCCTCGCGCCCGGCATCCTCACCGATGCCCTGGAGCAACTGACGGTAATGCCCGGACAGCGCCGCAATGGCGTCCTCGTCGTAGTGGTCTTCCCTTCGATACAGCGGCATGGGCGCAAGGTAGCACCCGTCGGGTCTCACTCACCTCCGTAGTAGTCGGCGTAGTTGTTCTCCGTTTCGTAGAGGCGAATGTGGTGAAGCTGACAGCCCGATTCACCAATGGGGCCCTCCAATCGATCCCAGATCGCGATGATCAGGTTCTCCGTCGAGGTCAGCACCCCTTTCATCCAAGGCACATCCATGTTGAGGTTACGGTGGTCCAGCGGTTCCTCCACCCGCTCCTTGATGATATCGCGCAGGTCCTTGAGGTCCATGCAGTAGCCGGTTTCCTCGGCGGGGACCCCCTTGATGGTCACATGCAACTCGTAGTTGTGGCCATGCCAGTTGGGGTTGGCGCATTTGCCGAATACGGAGAGGTTCTTCTCTTCGGACCAATCGTCGTTCCACAATTTGTGGGCGGCATTGAATCGGGCGCGGCGGGTGACGTAAACGTATTTCATCGGGTGGGTTGCGAAAGTAACTTCGCACCATGATTACCATCACAGGGGCCGCCGGGTTCATTGGCAGTGCACTCGCGGCGCAACTCAACGCCGAGGGATTCAATGATCTCGTCCTCGTTGACGACTTCTCGGCCCGTCCGGACAAGGCGCGTAACCACGAAGGCCGCACTTGTGCAGCCCGTATAGACCGGTCCGATTTCCCGGCGTGGCTCGAAGCCAACGAGGAGCAGGTACAATTTGTCTTCCACCTGGGTGCGCGAACCGATACCACGGAACAGGATGCTTCCATTTTCGATTCCCTCAATCTGGGTTACAGCCAGGAGATTTGGCGACTTTGCCACCGTTTCGGCCTACCCCTTGTTTATGCCTCCAGCGCCGCAACCTATGGCGGCGGCGAGCACGGCTACCGGGACGCCCATGATGTGGTCGACGTGTTGAAGCCCCTGAACCCTTATGGCGAGAGCAAGCAGCAATTCGACCGCTGGGCCCTGGCCGAGGCAAAAGCGGGGCGTGCGCCCTATTTCTGGGCCGGCCTGAAGTTCTTCAATGTTTACGGGCCCGGTGAATACCACAAAGGGCGGATGGCATCCGTGGTCTTCCACGCCTTTCATCAGATTCAGAAGACGGGCGGCATGAAGCTGTTCCGCAGCCACCGGGAGGACTATGCAGATGGCGAGCAATTGCGCGACTTCGTCTATGTCCGGGATGTGGTCGATGTGTGCTGCTGGCTGATGCACCACCGGAAGGACAGCGGACTGTACAATCTGGGTTCAGGGAAAGCCCGCTCTTTCTTGGACTTGACCCGCGCCACTTTCGATGCCCTCGATACGCCACACGAGATTGGATTCATTGACACGCCAGAAGACATCCGCGACACCTATCAGTACTTCACCGAAGCGGACCTGTCCAAACTGAGAAGCATCGGATACGACCGAAACATGACATCGCTCGAGGAGGGTGTCGCGGAGTACGTGTGCGATTTCCTGAAGGGTGAGGCTGTGCTCTGAGAGAGGTCACGCTCCAGGCTCTTCGCTGGGCGGATTCAAATCACGCGCGATGTTGAGCAATTCCTCCCGCGCGTGCTCCAGACGGTTGCGCAACTGCTCCATCTCTTGTTGCTCTTGCAAGGCCTTTCGCAAATGGCGCTTGGCACCATCGATGGTGAAGCCCTTCTCCTTGATCAAGTCGTGGAGAACGGTCACGACCTCGATGTCCTTCGCTGTGTAGGCGCGTTTGCCACTGCCCTGCTTCTTGGGGTCCAAGGCAGGGAATTCCTTCTCCCAATAACGGAGCAGGCTTTGGTTCACTCCGAATTGCTCGGCGACCTCAGATATGGACCAATAACGCTTGGAGACCATGGCCTTGCAAGATGCGCAAGCCATGCGGGCGCTCCAAATCCCCGACGTCAGTCGAAGCTCTGGTTGGCACTTTCCGATGCTGCCAGCAGCTGCTCGTAGAGCTCAGGCGACAAATCGTTGAAATAATAATGGGCGGGATTGACCCGCTTGCCCTCCTTGAACACCTCGTAATGCAGGTGCGGCGCCACAGACGTGCCGGTCGAACCTACCAGACCGATGACTTCGCCACGCTCCACCCTTTGGCCCTTTCTGACGAGGATTTTGGACATGTGGGCATAGAGCGTCTCATAGCCGAACCCGTGACGAATGCGGACATGGTGTCCGTAGCCGTTGTATTTCTTCTTCACCTCGATCACCTCTCCGTCTCCGGTAGCAAAAATCTCCGTTCCCGTCGGGGCCGAGAAGTCCATCCCCCAATGCATCTTCCGGACTTTGTAGATGGGGTGGATGCGGTAACCGTATCCGCTCGCCATACGCTTCAAGTCACTGTTCCTGACAGGTTGGATGGCCGGTATGCTCTTGAGCAGCTCTTCCCGGTTCCCGCTCAATTCCATCAACTGCTCAAAGCTCTCTCCCTGTGCCAACATCCTGCGCTCGAGTTCCGCAATCTGCTCTCGCAAGGCAATGACCTGATCACTTTGCTCGAGTCCGCGCAGATCTCCATACCGGTCCGCACCTCCAATGCCGGGATTCCTCAAGTGCTCGGGATAGGGTTCAGCTCCGAAGATGTTTCGATAGATGGCCTCATCCCGCTCGGTCAATTCTCCAAGTGCGCCGGTCATGCCCTGCACTTTTTGGTCCATGACCTCGACCTGAGACTCGAGGAAATCAATATGCCGCTGCTGACTTCGCACCTTGGGACTCTCGAAATATTGGTCGAAGGTCCAAATCGAAGCACCCGCGATCATCGCCACTGCTACCAGCCTGCCGCAGAACCACTTGATGTAGTCCGAGGTCGCGTAGGGAATGGCCTCTGAACGCAGCTGCTCCCTGTTAAATCGTATGTGATGCTTCCTCATCTGAAAAAGGCGATGCAAAAGTACGCGAAAGTCACTACTTTCACAACCGCAAAGCCGCGGCTGACGCGGGTTTCACACTGTTTACCACCAACATCGGTTTGTGAACAACCCCAATGCAAGGAAACATGGACGCCGTCAACATCCGCCGCACCTTCCTCGATTTCTTCCGTGAGAAAGCCCATGAAATCGTTCCTTCCGCCCCCATGGTGCTCAAGGACGACCCTACCCTGATGTTCACCAATGCGGGGATGAACCCGTTCAAGGACATCTTTCTCGGAAACCGCCCCGCCAAGTCCCCTCGGGTCGCAGACACTCAGAAATGTCTCCGCGTCAGCGGAAAGCACAACGACCTTGAAGAGGTGGGAGTGGATACCTACCACCACACCATGTTCGAGATGTTGGGCAATTGGTCCTTTGGCGACTATTTCAAACAAGAGGCCATCGATTGGGCCTGGGAATTGTTGACGGACCGCTACGGAATTGATCAGGATCGACTCTACATCACAGTTTTCGAAGGCGACGCCGGGGACAAACTGCCTTTGGATCAGGAAGCCATCGACATCTGGTCTCGCCATGTGCCCACCGAACGAATCCTCAAGGCGGACAAAAAGGACAACTTCTGGGAAATGGGGGAGATTGGGCCGTGCGGACCGTGCAGCGAAATCCATGTGGACATCAGAGGTGAAGCGGAGCGCGCAGCTGTCCCCGGATCCGAGCTGGTAAACCAGGATCACCCTCAGGTCATCGAAATCTGGAACTTGGTCTTCATGCAATTCATGCGGAAGGCGGATGGTTCCCTCGAACCCCTTCCCGCACAGCACATTGACACCGGTATGGGATTCGAACGTCTCGCCACCGTGCTGCAAGGCAAGCAATCCAACTACGATACCGACGTATTCCAACCGCTCATCGGCCCATTATCCTCGGCATCAGGACATCCCTACACAGGAGGGGATGACAAGGCCAATGTGGCCCTGCGTGTCTGTGCCGACCACGTGCGTGCGGTCGCATTCTCCATCGCCGATGGGCAGCTGCCTTCCAACGCGGGAGCGGGATATGTCATTCGCCGCATCTTGAGGCGCGCGGTTCGCTACGGTTACAGCTTCCTCGGTTTCGAGGCTCCTTTCTTGCACGCTCTGGTGCCGGTTTTGGCCGAGCAGATGGGCGACTTCTTTCCCGAACTGAGCCAACAGGCCGACCTCATCGCCAAAGTGATCCGGGAGGAAGAAGAGGGGTTCCTCAGGACCCTGGACAAAGGCATTGGCCTGCTCGATGAGCGCATCGGTGCTGGCCAACGCCTTTCGGGTGAAGACGCTTTCGAACTTTACGACACCTACGGCTTCCCCATTGACCTCACGGCCTTGATTTGCGGTGAGAAGGAGGTCGAGGTGGACCACCCCGGCTTCGAGGCCGCACTCGCCCAACAAAAGGAAAGGTCACGGGCTGCCGGGAAGATGGATGCGGGAGACTGGACCGTGCTGGAAGACGATAAGGTCGAGGAGTTCGTCGGATACGACCGGACTGAAGCCCAGGTGCGCATCACCCGCTATCGCGAGGTCAAGGTCAAGGACAAGACCCGCTACCAACTCGTGTTCAACCTGACCCCTTTCTACCCGGAAGGGGGCGGCCAAGTGGGGGATACGGGGCGGTTGACCGATGAACAGGGACAATCGACTCCCATCCTGACCACCCGGAAGGAAAACGAGCTGATCCTCCACATCACGGACCGTTTGCCCAAAGCCCTCGGCGGCAACTTCACCGCAGCAGTGGATCCTGAAAAGCGGAGGGAAACAACGCTCAACCACACGGCCACCCACCTCTTGCACGAGGCCCTCAGGGATGTTCTCGGCACACATGTGGAGCAGAAAGGCTCACTTGTAAAAGATGAGGCCCTGAGGTTCGATTTCAGTCATTTCCAGAAGATGAGCGAGGATGAGGTGCGAGAAGTTGAGACCCGGGTCAATGCCGCGATTCGGGAAAACCGTCAGCGGGATGAACGCAGGAATACCCCCCTTGACGAGGCCAAGGCCGCAGGGGCCATGATGCTGTTTGGCGAGAAATACGGGGATACCGTTCGGATGATCGGGTTCGGGCCCAGTATCGAATTGTGCGGTGGAACCCACGTCATGGCCACAGGTGAAATCGGAATGTTCCGCATCACATCAGAAAGTGCGGTGGCTGCCGGAATTCGAAGAATTGAAGCGGAAACCGGAAACCGCGCCTACTCCGGAATGGCCGAAGAAAGAAACACCCTAAGGAGGGCAGCGGATGCGCTGAAACAACCCTCCGACGTCGTGAAGGCCGTGGAAGAGCTTCAATCCAAGTTGGCCAGCCTCCAGAAAGAAGTAGAGGGGCACCGCAGAGAGCAGGCCGGCGCCTTGAAAAAGTCGTTGCTGGGCGAAATTGAAAGGCCGGGGGGGCCAGGGACGGCAGGCATGCTGGTTCGGGAAGTCCCGTTGGATGCAGGAGCCATCAAGGACATAGCGTTTCAACTGAAGGCCGAAGCAGCTCCTCTTTTTGCCGTTTTGGGCAGTCAAGCTGGGGGGAAACCCACCTTGACCTGTCTCATCACCGAGGAACTCGCCGCTGAGCGGGATTGGAATGCAGGTCAATTGATCCGGGACCTCGCCCGCCACATCCAGGGCGGCGGTGGCGGCCAGCCCTTCTTTGCCACCGCAGGAGGAAAAAAAGCAGAGGGCTTGCAAGATGCGCTGGACGCGGCCCGCGCGGTCTTCCATCCCTGATTTCAGGGGGTCGACCTGAAGGTCGAACAGATGTTCAGAAGGACATCAGGCAAAGGCAGTCTCGCCCGATTTGGCGTAGACGGGACCTTCGTACTCCTCACTGTAGGCCAAGCCGAGGTTCAACACATAGAATGCGTTGAAGACCACCACCAAGAGGTAGTCCAGCCAGTGCGACTTGCCGAAGCTTTGGGCGAGCTCAATCAACCATTTCGCCGCGAAATACAGGTTGGCGATAGGAACGAGAATCCACAGGGCGTGCAGGTCGGGGCGACCGATGATGCGCATCAAGGCCACCACATTCAAGCCCGGAATCAAGGCGTGCCAGAAAGGTTGCCCCGCTTTGTCATACAGACGAGCTGCACCGCAAGCGGCTATCATTCCCAGAAATACGATGAGGACGGCGCGTTGATTGATATCCATGGTGTAGAGAAGTTGCTCTGCAACATAGACGGTGTATAATGGACATGGTTGCCTCCAATACATTACCCATCAACACCTTGACCTTAATTGCGGTCCAAAGACAGGGAATCAGCCCTTTGTCACATGCCGCTCGACATCCGCGCCCGTCACCTCTGGACCACACAGGATAACCAGGCGTTCGACCGCGTTGCGCAACTCCCGGATGTTGCCCGTCCACGGCGCCTTGGAAAGCCCCTTGAGGGCGTCCTGTGTGAATTTCGGAGCGGCTACGCCCAGTTCGTCGGCCACGCCGCCGAGAAAATGGGCCACGAGCTCTGGCACGTCGCTGCTGCGGTCCGCCAGACGCGGCACATGGATGGGAATGACATTGAGCCTGTGGAAGAGGTCTTCTCGGAACCTGCCCTCGGCAATCTCTTCCTGCAAATCCTTGTTCGTGGCGGCCAGTACACGGACATCGACCTTGATGTTCTTGTCCCCGCCTACCCGCTGGATGACCCTCTCCTGGAGGGCGCGCAACATTTTGGCCTGAGCGGGCAGGGCCATGTCTCCGATTTCATCCAGAAACAGGGTGCCGCCTTGGGCCTGTTCGAACCGCCCTTTGCGCTGCTTGACCGCGCTGGTAAACGCGCCTTTCTCATGACCGAATAGCTCGGACTCGATGAGCTCGGATGGGATGGCGGCACAGTTGACCTCCACGAAAGGTCCGCCTTGACGCCCACTCATCGCGTGGATCTTGCGCGCGACGACCTCCTTGCCCGTTCCGTTTTCCCCTGTGATCAATACCCGAGCATCCGTCGGTGCCACCTTGGCGATGATGGCGCGGATTTCCTCGAGGGCCGGACTGCTGCCGATCATGTCGATTCCCCCTTTTTTGCCTTGCCGCTGGCGCAACACCACCGTCTCTTTTCGCAGCGCTTCCCTGTCCGTGGCATTGCGCAGCGCCACGAGAATCCGGTTCAGGTCGAGGGGCTTCTCAATGAAATCATAGGCTCCCGTCTTCAAGGCTTCCACGGCCAATTCCACCGTGGCGTGCCCCGTCATGATGATAACCGGTGTCTCGACCCCCTTCAACCTAAGGGCTTCCACCACTTCGATGCCGTCCTTTCCGGGCATCTTGACATCACAAAAAATCGCATCAAACTTTCCGTCGATGGCCCATTTCAATCCGGCCACTCCGTCTTCCGCTTCGGACACCTCGTGCTGCTCGTATTCGAGAATGTCACGCAATGCGTGTCGGATCAGCCTTTCGTCGTCTATGATCAGAATGCGGGACATGGAGCGAATATCGGGTCGGACTCGGAGTTCGCCTTCAAAAATGGAACGGCCTCCAACCCGTCGGTAAGTCAACACCCCGGCTGCCCTGATCCGCCGCGTCGCAAATGACGCCTTCCGCCAAGGTGTGACGTGAGCGGAAAACGCGATCTACCGTGGGAAAGGACACCAGTATGTGTTGAATCAAAGCGCAGGCCACCGCCATGTATTGCACCCTGTCGGGGTGCACCCCTTCGATTTCGCGGATTTCATCCATCGGCTTCATGGTCAAGGCATCACATCGGGCCATCAGCTGCTCTCGATCAAATTCGTCCGCCTTTCGCGGATGCCTCCACGGAGCTTGGGGGTCTTGCAGGGTCATGAGGGTATTGAATGCCCCGGAAGTACCCACCATGATGCGCGGTGGGTGGTCGGACAAAGCCTGCAGAACGGGCGCCCATGCCGCATCTGAAATGCGCTGGATGGAGTGTACATCGGACCGTCGCAATGGATCAGCCGGCTTGATCCAGTCGGTTAACCGGGCCACCCCCAGGTCCAAACTCCACCTTCCCAGGACCCGTTGTTGCGTCCAATGGATGAGCTCGACACTGCCTCCCCCAATGTCAACAGTCAGCATGGATGTACCGCCCAGCTCGCGACCGGCCATGGAATCGGCCACACCCAAGTGGATCCAATGGGCTTCCGTAGGGCCATCCAAAACTTCAATCTCCCAACCCATGCGCCCGGCTGCCTTGGCGAATTCGGGCCCGTTCGATGCGTCCCTGATGGCGCTGCATCCAAAGGCTCGGTAATGCTGGACACCGCAATTGCCCGCTGTCTCCCGAAACGAGGCCAGAACATCCAGCCCCCTCCTGAACCGCTGGGGCGACAAGCGTCCACTTCGAAAACTGTCGAGGCCCAAGCGCACAAACCTGCGTTGGCGAAATACCGAATTCCACTCTCCCCTTTCCGTGCATTCGGCGATGTGCAGGGTGAAGGTATTGGTACCACAATCGACCACCCCTACACGACGAGGGAAATCAGCGGTCATCACCCTTGATCCAGTGCACCCAGAGCTTCCAACCGCTTCTGCCACCATCGTGCAAGACCCCCAAGCGGTACATCCGTCCTGCGATGCCCAGAATGAATCGGGCGGTCAACATCAGAAGTCCCCATGAAAGCAGGGCCTCCCACCAGGTTACACCGGTCGCCAAACGGACCAACATCATGACGGGGGAGGTCAAGGGAATCCAGCCCAGCCAGACCATGATCGGCAGTGTGGGATTGCCCAATGCGCTGCTCCCCACGATGTAGGCAAACATCAAGGGCATGATGATGGCCATGACCATTCCCTGCCCCTCCTGCTCGGATTGAACCGTAGCCCCGACAGCAGCATAGAGGCTACCGTACAACAAGAATCCCCCAATGAAAAAAGCCACAGTACCCGCCACCATGACACCCCATTGAATGTCCAACAGGACGGCAAGGCCCTTATTCTGCGCCATAACCGTCATGAGGTCTGCGGGCACTTCATTCGCGGCCGATACAGCGCCTGCGTCACCGATCAACCCCGCATCGAAAACCCACTGGAACAGAGCGAACGACCCCGTGGAGAGTATGGCCCATGCCATCAGCTGCGTCAAAGCAACGGCGCCGACGCCGATGACCTTGCCCAGAAGCAACTCTTCCGGTCGGATGGTGGCCACCAGTACCTCTACGACGTGATTCGACTTTTCCTCTACTACACTGCGCATGATCATGCCTCCATACACTGCGAGTACCACAAACAGAATCGCACTGAACATGAATCCAATGCCGCCCCTGATCTCATCGCCTCCCCCTTCTTCGCGGCCGGTTGCGGTGGACTCTCGCTCGTAAAGGGTCAGGTCCAGTTTGAGCCGCTGATAAGCCTCCCAATCCAATTCAGTGCTTCCCAAAACCCGGGCGTGCTCCAATGCTCGACTCAAATCCCGCTCGATGTTGCGTTTGGCTTTGACCCCAGGTGACTTGGCGTAGACGAGGTAGCCCGCTTTGTTCTGCATGACGGACTCGTCATACTCCACCAGGACCGTATGGCCGGTCGCCTTCCAAACGCTGTCTTCCGGGGCCTCGCGCACAAACCTGTATTCGAGGTTTTCCCGCTCCGGAAAACACCCTGGGCATCGGGGAACGTATTGTCCCGTGGCGGCATCCTGCCGGGTAATAAGCCCAGGTGCGTCCTCTACCAGGACCACATTGTGCACATCCACACCTTGGGTCAGAAGAACGCTGGCCGCAATGAGTCCAACGGAAAGCAACGGCGTCAGCAGTGTCCCCAACAGGAAACTGCGCTTGACCACACGGGTGCGCCATTCACGAAGAACGATGGTGCGGATGAGCTTGCCCTTCATGACGCTTTGCTTTCTGACGCCTCCTCTTGCACTTCAACCGCTCGGATGAAGAGGGACTCCATCGTAGGTCGAACCTTGATGAACTCCTGGACCTCCACTTGTCCCTGAAGGACTTCCAATACTGCGCTCGGCGACACCCCGTCACGCAAGCGAATGCCGGCCTTTCGAACGCCTTCCGCAGTCGTGGGCTCAATGCCATCCAAATGGGCCAGTGCCCCCAAGGCGTTCGTGAAACTCAGGTCATTGCCGCGGAACGCGACCTCTTGCAAGCCGTTCCATCCCTCCTCCCGAAGCCGGTCGGAGGCGCCCCTGAGGACCACGCGTCCCTGATTCAGCAGAACCACGTGGTCGCAAAGCTTTTCCACGCTGGGCATGTCGTGCGTGGAAAGCAGGATGGAGGTGCCTTCCGATGCCAAAGACCGAATGACTTCGATGATGCGCCTCGCATTGATGGGGTCGAACCCGCTGAGCGGCTCGTCCAGGATGAGCAATTCCGGCCCGTGGACCACCGTGCAAATGAACTGGATCTTCTGGGCCATGCCCTTGGAGATGTCGGACACCTTCCGGTTCCACCATCCGTCGACCTCGAGTCTCTCAAACCACTTTTTGAGGGACCGAACGGCATCCGGTCTGTCCATACCCTTCAGCTGGGCGAAATACACGGCTTGCTCGCCGACCTTCATGTCCTTGTAGAGTCCCCGCTCTTCAGGGAGATAGCCGATGCGCCGTGCCTGTGCCCTGGACCAGGGCTGACCTCCAATTCGGACCTCTCCTGCATCGGGCTCGACGATGCCCATGATGCTGCGAATCAAGGTCGATTTGCCCGCACCGTTCGGGCCGAGCAACCCCATGATTGATCCCTCCGGCACATCAAAATTCACGCCATCCAAAACGCAGTGCTTCCCGTAGGACTTGCGCAGCTCGGCAATGTGGAGGGCAGAGGCCATGAATCAACTGAACATATCGCGGACCCGCTCAAAGAATCCTTTGTCCTTCGGGTCGGGGTCGGGCTGAAAGTTGGCCGAATCGCGCCAACTTTCCAAAGTTGCGCGCTCATCCGCTGACAATTCCTGCGGCGTCCAGACGTTGAGATTGACCAGAAGGTCGCCCCGACCATAGCTGTCCACGGAAGGCAATCCCTTGCCCTTGAGCCGAACGATCTTGCCGCCTTGGGTTCCAGGCTCGATTCGAACCTTGGCCTTGCCGCCCAGCAAGGGAATCTCCACTTGGGCCCCAAGGGCAGCGTCCACGAAGGTTAGGTGGTAGTCCAAATGAAGGTTGCGCCCATTGCGTGTGAACAGATCGTGGTCGGCCTCGCGGATCTGGACCAGCAAGTCTCCGGGAATGCCTCCGGCCGGCGCTGCATTGCCCTTTCCCCTCAAATTGAGCTGCATTCCATCTTCCACACCTGCTGGAATCTCAATCTCCACGACCGACTCTTCGCGCTTCAGTCCATGTTCGTCGGCATCCTTCGGTTTGGACTTCACGCCCTTGCCCAAGCCGCCGCACGATGGACAAGTCGAAGCCGTTTGCATCTGGCCCAATATGGTGTTGGTCACCCGGCGTACCTGACCGGTTCCACCACAGGTCCGACAGGTGTCGTATTCCACACCGTCAGCCTGGACCAAACGCGATACCCTGACCTTCTTGGCCGTCCCTTCCGCGATTTCCTCCAGGGTGAGCTGAACCTTGATGCGGAGGTTGGACCCTTTCGTGCGACGGGGTCCGCGACCGCCTCCGCCGAATGCATCGCCAAAAGCCCCTCCGAAGATGTCTCCGAATTGGCTGAAGATGTCGTCCATGTTCATTCCGGCACCGCCACCTGCGGCACCGCCCAGACCCGCATGCCCGAAGCGATCGTATTTGGCCCTCTTCTGCTGGTCTCCCAGCACCTCATAGGCCTCGGCCGCCTCCTTGAAGCGCGTTTCCGCCGCACTATCGTCCGGATTTTTGTCGGGGTGGAATTTGATGGCCAGTTTTCGGTAGGCCTTTTTGATATCGGCCTCCGAAGCCCCCTGGTCCACGCCCAGGACCTCGTAATAATCGCGCTTGGACATCTTTTCTGATCAGTTCCCTACGACCACCTTGGCGAATCGCAATACTGTGTCGTGCAGTTTGTAGCCGGGCTCCACCACATCGACCACCTTTCCCTTCAAGTCTTCTGACGGTGCTGGGATTTGGGTAATGGCCTCGTGGAGGTCCGTATCGAACTCGGCCTCCTTGGCCTCCATCCGATTCAACCCCTTGGCCTCCAGAATTCCACGCAATTTCTGTCCGATCAACTGATAGCCTTCCCGAGCTTGCCCAGCTTCCTGGCCTTCGCCGGCTGCCCAAGCGCGCTCAAAGTCGTCGAGCACAGGCAACAATGCCTCCATCAAATCGCGACCGGCATGACGGACGAGGTCTCCCCTCTCGCGCATGTTGCGCTTCCTGTAATTGTCAAAATCGGCATACAGACGGAGGTACTTCTCCTTCCATTCATCCGGGCTGCCTGCTTCGCTCCCTTCCTCGCTCGGTGCATCGGAACCTGCGTCTCGGGTTGTCTGGTCTTCGGCCGGCGCGTCCTGCGCTGTCCCTTCAGTGGACGTTTCGCCTTCGGCCGTGGTGCCTTCCGCTTTTACGGCTTCTTCCTCATTCATGGATTCCTGAATCATTGGGTTGCGAATTTGACCCGCCATTCGCAATCCACATGCCACTCAAGCTCAGGGCGACATCGTGTCAGGCCCAGAAGAGGAATGTCAGTTGTTTCGACGCCGTACCTGACAAACTTGTCAGAGGCGTTCGACGTGTTGGTCGATTTGAATGTGGAGCTCCATACCCCGGAGGTTCTTGGCGACAATGATGCCGTTTTCATCCACGAGGAAACTCATGGGAATGCTGCTCACGCCGTACATGGCCGCGGCCTCACTGTCCCAACCTCCAAGATCGCTTCCATGCCAATCCCAATCGAGATCATCCTGCTTTACGGCGCGCTCCCAGCTGTCCTGCTTGCGGTCCAATGAAACGCTGGCGATGGTGAAGCCCTCGGCATTCTTGAACTTCGCTTTGCGGTATTTCTTGAATGCGTTGACCACGTTGGGGTTCTCCCTGCGGCAGGGACCGCACCAGCTGGCCCAAAAGTCAACGAGGACCAGTTGGCCGCGCAGGTCGCTGAGCTTTACCTCCCCTCCATCGAGGGAATTGAGCACGAGTTCCGGGGCGACGTCACCTACGGAAGTTCCAATGCGAGGGTCCTGCGCGAAAACATCGCTGCTGAAGGTGAAAAGGCCGACCGTCATTGCGGCCATCAGGAGGGAGCGGGTGGGCATCATGTTGAACCTAAAGTTACACAGGGAACGCAGGATGTCGGCGCTTCAGTCTGCCAATCGCTCAATGTTGGCTCCCAAAGCACGCAAACGATGCTCAATGTATTGGTATCCCCGGTCGATTTGGCCGATGTTGTGTATGGTCGACCGACCTTCGGCGGAAAGGGCCGCAATGAGCAGGGAGACACCCGCCCGGATGTCCGGTGAAGTCATGGTTACGCCGCGCAAAGGCGCCTTGCGGTCGAGTCCGATGACGGTGGCGCGATGGGGGTCACACAGGATGATCTGGGCGCCCATATCGATGAGCTTGTCCACGAAAAACAAACGGCTCTCGAACATCTTCTGGTGAACCAGCACACTTCCCCGCGCCTGCGTTGCCGTCACCAGCAGAATGGAAAGCAGGTCGGGCGTGAATCCGGGCCAAGGAGCATCGGCTACGGTCAGGATGGAACCATCGATGAAGGTGTCGATTTCATAGTGGTCCTGGGCAGGTACGAAAAGGTCGTTTCCGCGACGTTCCATGGCAATCCCCATCCGCTCGAACACCCGTGGAATCTGACCGAGATCATCCCAACTCACGTCGTTGATGGTGACTTCGCCGCGCGTCATGGCTGCCAAACCGATGAAGCTCCCGATCTCAATCATGTCGGGCAGGCAGCGGTGATCACAGCCACCCAAGTTCTCGACCCCTTCAATGGTCAACAAGTTTGAACCGACGCCGGAGATCTTGCCCCCCATTCGGTTGATCATCTTGCACAGCTGTTGGAGGTAGGGCTCACATGCCGCGTTGTAGATGGTGGTGGTTCCACGGGCCAATGCGGCCGCCATGACAATGTTGGCCGTTCCGGTCACCGACGCCTCGTCCAGCAGCATATCCGCCCCCCGCAGCCCGTCAGGGGCCATGGCGCGAAAGAAGGTCTCGCCCGAATCGTAGCGGAATTCCGCACCGAGGTTCTCGAACCCGATAAAGTGGGTATCCATCCGGCGGCGGCCGATTTTGTCGCCCCCGGGCTTGGGGATGTAGCCCTTTCCGAACCGCGCCAGCAAAGGACCCATGATCATGACAGAGCCGCGCAAGGCACGCCCCTTATCCTTGAATTCGGCGCCCTCGAGGTAATCCATATCTACGTCATCGGCCTGAAACCGGAAGGTCCCGGCATCCAGCTTTTCGACTTTGACACCCATGGAGGCCAACAGGTCGATCAGCCGATTGACATCCACGATGTCGGGCAAATTCGATATGACGACGGGATCCGGGGTGAGGAGTACGGCGCACACCACCTGCAGCGCCTCATTCTTGGCGCCCTGCGGCGTGATGGATCCTTTGAGGGGATGCCCCCCTTCGATGACGAAAGTGCCCATGATGGTCTTCTGGTTCAGGCCTCAATTTGGGCCAAAGCCAAAGGCCATCTGTGCGGCCATCAGGTTGTTTTCGACAAGGGACAGGGGAGCTTCTGCGCGTCCCGGGATATCAGCGCTTTCGCTTGCCGCCGCCTCGATTGCGGAAGTTGTTGGACGTCTTCCGCTTGCTCTTCATGATTTCACTGGAACTCACCAATTCGATTTCAGCGGGAACGTCCAATGCCCCGCCCGACATTTCCCTCAACTGGGCGCGAATCAGCGGATCTTCCACCGCTCCCTTGTTCCAGGTCAGGTATTGACGCTTCAGCAGATTGGCGATCATCATGGCGAGGGCGCTGCGCTCCTCGCCTTCCGGCATGGCTTTGGCTTTCTCAATGAGATCCTCGACGATGCGGCCATAGAAAGAGGGTCGCTTGGAAAGCTGTGTATAGGTCAATCGGTCCGGACCGGGATCTTCCTCGGGGCGCGATGGCGGCGGGAATGGTCCATCGATGTCCAATGACCAATTGGACATGACGTGAAGATGGCCCCACAGTTTTTCCTCGTGGTCCACCATCTCCTTGGATCCGGGCACGAGGGTGCGCATTACACTGACAATGGCAGTGGCACACTTGGTCCGTTCTTCCTTATCCTCAATGGAGGCACAATGCGCGATGAGCTCGTGGACGACCCGACCGTATTCGGGAATGGCAATGTCCGTCTTGCTGCTGTTGTAGGTCAAGCCATCGAAGGCCGATGCTGTAGTCTGGGGCATGGGGGTTGCTTAGGGTCGGAAGATGTTCCGATTCAGCGCTTTTTCAGGAGTTCCGTCCCGGCACCGAAATTGACGAAATACTCGCCTTTTGAAAGATAGCGCAAGGTAGCTTGGCTTCCTACACCCCGCATGACAACGGTCCCGAATGCATCGACAAGCTCATATTGGGTCGGTCCGGAAAAGGTCAGCATTTGCTCCTTGGAATCGAAGCTCATCTCAATCTCCGGCACGTTGCCTTGGAAACTCACCTCGCCTTCCACCGCCAGGGTGCCATCCGGAGCAAGGTGGGTCAAGCGCAGGATATTCTCGCCGTTGACGGGCTGAATGGCTGTCGAATAGGTTTGTGTCCCTTCTCCACCGCGACCATCAATGCGCACGACATCGACCCACTTGTCCCACTTGTACTGCTGAAGAACGAAGGGCATTCGCCCGCGTTCACTCTCGGTGGTCCACATGACTTCGCCGCTGGGTGCCGCCTCAAAAGAGACCAATTCGAATCCGGGTTCAGGCTGCAGGACTTCCGGGTTGAGGATGCGCGGTGAGCATCCGCTGCGGTGCTTCAATCGCACAGCTACCCCTTTACCGAGTGGAATACCCAAAGCGGAGAGGTCAATTTCAAATGCGTGAGAATTGACTTCATCTGACGTCAGCATACCGTTTACACGGGCCTCGTAACAGCAAAATCCAACACCGTCAGCGGTGGGCTCATTGACCACGAGCAAATTCTCGCCTTGGTACAAGCCTGCGATTTCAATTGACTGTTGGGCCAAGGAGGGGGTAATTCCCGAGCACAGCAAGGCGACACCAGCAAAGAGGGCAACCAAAGAATGCATAGCATTCGAAACCCACCCCTGAGCGATTCGATTTTCCATGTTTCGAAACTACTGCATGCCATTCAATTCCCTTCACCCATCATTCGAGCCATACCTGTGGGAATGCCCCTAAACTTGCAATTGTGTCACGCCAGCGCATCCGTCTGTTGATTCTAACCGGTCTCATTTCCATCGGTGGGACACTTGCGCTCCAGTTGACGTGGCTCCGACAGGCGGTGGATCTTCAGGAGCGCGAGTTCAGCGATCGCGTGGTCACGGCCATGACAGGGGTCGTGGAGAATATCCAATCCATGCGGGGAGACAGTGCCCTGGTTGAGCCTGTCCGGCAGGCTTCATCCAACTACTTCATTGCGAACATCAACGATACGCTGCATCCCTTTTTACTGGAGGCACTGCTCCGTGAGTCCTTCGAGGGCGCCTCGCTTTCCACCGACTTTGAATACGCCATCTACGACTGTTTCAGCGACAGCATACTCTATGGAGGCCGTATGGGACACAGCACCGATGGGTCCACGCCCCGATTTGACCGGGACGGGCATTACTTCGGCATCCGATTTCCAGAAAGACGGGGTGAAATCCTGATGTCCCTTGACCGTTGGCTGATGGCGAGCCTGCTCCAATTGCTGGTCCTGGGGACCTTCGTCTACGCGGTGGTGATTGTATTGCGACAGAAAAGACTCTCGGAAGTCCGGGACGATTTCATCAACAATATGACCCACGAGTTCAAGACCCCCATCGCCTCTATTGAATCGGGCGCCCAATTGCTGCGCCGCGATGAAATCGGGTCGGATACAGCCTCGCGTCACAAGTACCTCGATCTCATCCTGGCCGAAAACAAGCGCATGCAGCGACAGGTGGAAAAAGTGATGGAGATTGCCACATTGGATGGCAAAGTGCAGCGCCTTTCCAAGGAGCCGATTGATGTCAGAAGTTGGGTAGAGGAAAGTGTGGCGGCCTTCCGACCGTCCGTAGACTTGGCCCAAGGGCAGCTACAAATGACGGTGGATGAGAACAATGTGCCGGAGGACGGCCCAGCCGGATTGTTCGTCACGGGCGATCGCACCCACCTTGATGGGGTATTGAGCAATCTGCTCGACAATGCGCTTCAACACCGGGGTGAACACCCCCCGAAGCTGCATGTAGAACTCGGCTTCGACCCCACTCGAGGGGGACGATGCAGGGTGTCGGTCACCGACGGCGGCCCGGGCATTCCCGAGGAGCATCGAGAGCGCATTTTTGAAAGGTTCCACCGCGTGCCCTCCGGTGATCGTCACGATGTGAAAGGCTTCGGATTGGGGCTGCATTACGTCCGCACCATCGTGGAAGCACATGGGGGGACGGTCGCCTGCAACGCCGCGCCCGGAGGAGGCAGCACATTCACGGTCCACCTCCCTGTGCTTTCGAAATGACCTCGCCTCCTCCTCATATCCTGATTGTGGAAGACGACCCGGCATTGGGACTGTTGCTTCATGACTTGCTGCGGCTTGAAGGGTTCAAGGCCACTTTGGTTCGCGACGGTAAGGAGGCGCTGCCCACGTTTCATTCGGGACGCTTTGACCTGGCCCTCTTGGACGTGATGTTGCCGGGAAGGGATGGATTCGAACTGACCTCCGACTTGAGAAAGGTGGCACCGGGATTGCCCATTGTTCTCCTCACGGCCCGAGGGAGGGTTGAAGACCGTGTCCACGGATTGAAATGCGGGGCAGATGATTACGTCACAAAACCCTTCGATAACGAAGAGCTTCTGTTGCGGATCCGCTCCGTTATGAAACGCAGCAGCGGCTCCATGACTACCCCGAGTACTCTCCAAATCGGACGCCTTTCTTTTGACTCTGAGTCCTACGAATTGACCTCTCCCGATGGAAAGAAGCGACTGACTCCCAAAGAAGGAGACGTCCTGAAGATTCTCATGCAACGCGCCGGTCGTACCACGGAGCGGGATCTCATTTGCAAAATCGTGTGGGGTGAATCGGGGTATTTCGTCGGGCGAAGTATGGACGTCTACATCACCCGCCTGCGCAAAATTCTCAAGGCAGACCCCGATGTTTCCTTGGAGACATTGCACGGTGTAGGGTTCAGGCTGGACGGGCCCGACGCATCGTAAAATCGATCAAGGACAGACCAAACCGAAGAAGGACAGGACGTCCAAAATGTCAGAGACCCCAACCATGCCATCAAAATCGAGGTCTTGGGGACAATTGTTACCCTCATCCCATTCGCAGGAGCCATCGTCAAAGAAGGCATTGGCGTCGTAATTGACTGCTTCAGAAGAGGTGCAACCCACCCAAGGACCCGGGCCGCAGCGCTCGTCATCTTCCGCAAATGGGCTGAATGAGGGGTCATCGGGATGGGTGCAGCCGGGGCATGATGACGCAGGCAATCCGAAACAGGAGCGCTGCTCGTCCAGTGGCTCGACTACGGGCCAAAGCAGGGACAGCGACCGATCGACAGAATCGACCTCGGTGCCCGTTGCATAGTGATAGGTCCAATCTCCATTACCCAGCGAGAGTGTCGCTTTCCAGGTTCCAAATCCACCGGGAACCATGGCGTATGGTGCTCCCTCCATAAAGATGATCATGCTCGATGGGGCCGGTGACAGCGTCGAAGCATCCACCCTGAAATCGACGAAATATTGACACGAGCCATCGTCCACATCCGAAAAGGCGCAGGGGTCGAAATTCAGCGCCGCTGGATCCGAGCATCCAATGGGCGTGCCGGGGCTGGGCAAAACGCCCGCACAACCGCAGTTCCCTTGTATCTGATCGCCAATGGTGCAGGGATTGCCATCGTTGCAAGGGTCTCCAGTCGAAAAGCAGAAATCATTCAAAACGGCGTCGGAATCGAAGTTGCAAGCATCAGAATTTGTGCAGCCCTGAATGAGTGGAATCGTTTCAGCAGGCACTTTCCGCGCCCGATAGGAAAAGTGATTTTCAGGGAAATGAATTTGACCCAAGAGATTTCCAGCTACATCGTACTCAGAGACCATCCCTCCTCCACTCAACTCCGAGGAAGCCGTACCCCACCCGATGAGGGTGCCTCCGGAATCGAGGCGCTGGATGCTTCCCTGGGACGCGGCATAATGCCCATCGGGGTGGGGCCACTCTTGGACCTGTACGAGTGAACCGGCCTCCTCGTCAAGGACGTACTCCACTCCCCTTGAAACCATGGGCATCGCTCCCGTTGCATTGTCAAATAGCAAGAGGTGGTTATTGGGCAGCAAATGCGCATCATGGGGATGCCGAAACGCGTTCAGCGGATCGTCGAAAGCAAAATCCGACATCGGTCCACCCGCAACCCAAACCAATTCTCCGGTCAATCGATTGATGCGGACAACAGCATCCATATTCCTGAGGCAGAGGAGAACATCTCCGTTTTCCAGCGTCTGGAAGGCGTTGTGATGATAAGCATCGAGGAGCGATGCATTCCAGTTGCAGTGGGTGCACCAAGTAGGGGGAATGTGATCAGAAGCCCGCCAGAACCACAGGATGTTTCCGAGGGCATCCTGTTCCTGAATCAAGCAATCAATCAAGGAGCGAGTTGAGTCTTGTGGGTCGGGTAAACTGTCCGCCAGCGTGACCGTAACGATTTCCTTTCCGAGCAACAAGCGGTGGCCATCCTCAAGCAACTCCAAGTCGTGATAGTCCGCTTCGGCTCCTAAAAATTCAATGGGCTCAAGAACTTGAAAGGAGCTATCCAGCTTTTCCCAAACACCGGTCAGGGTGGAAAACCAGGCCAGACTCCCATCGGGATGATGGTCGAAATTGAAACCTCGGAACGGGTTCAACTCATTGAGCAGAACTGTCCCGTCCTGCGCCACTACAATGGGATAGGTCTCGTTGGAACTGAACCGAGGGGATGCAATGATTTCGCCGGCTGTGAACTGAACGCCCGGCTCAAAAATGACTTCCATCGAAAGTCCCGAATTGACTTGAGACATCAATAAAGCCGGCATCACGGTGACCACGAGTACGGGTAACATCCCACGAAGAAATGCGCACAAAAAATACTTTACCCCCGCTCGAAACTGTTCTAAGGGTGCACCTTGCCGCAAACACTGGGCAATGGAAAGTAGGGGGGTTGGCAGCATTGGGTTTTTTGTGTAACTCACATCTAAAATACGGAATTAACTCCACTAATCATGTTTTTTAATCGCTCAAAAATATTCCGCGTCTTTTGTTTGGCCGTGATGGGTTGGCTCATGGCTGGCGGCGGCTTCGGCGAAATGAATCGCGTCCATGCCCAAATGGGAAAAACGGCATTGGACCGATTTGATGTGGTCAATGTGGGATTGGGAATGAGCAATCGGGGGTTGCCGATTTTCATCGAGCTCGAGCAGAGTTTGGACGACCATATCTCTGCAGGATTGCTCGCGAGCTACCGCAGCTATCGGGAAGGGGGAGCTTCCGGAACCTGGCAGCACCAGTTTGTCGGAATTGGGGCCCAGGGCCATTACCACTTCACTGAAATTGTCCCGCCGCCCTTCGACTTTTTTGCAGGCCTGACCCTCGCGTGGTACACGCACAACTTCCGTTGGGTCGGAGGAGCTGTGGAACCCTTCAGTTACACCGGAAATGTCGTTGGAGGGCTTCAATTGGCGGCTCATTTGGGAGGCCGATACACCTACAAGGACTGGACTTTCTTCACTCAACTGACGGGGGGCTCGCTGTTGAGTGGATACACATTCGGCCTTTCCATCCCCCTGTGATGAGGCCCTTCTCCGCCATGTTCCTGGCCTTGGTTCTCCTGGGGCATTTCAGAGCAGAAGGCCAATCCCAAGAAGTGAAACCCAAGGTTTGGTCGCCAGGATATCAAGCGGCTATCCATGTTGGCGGGCAGGTTCCCGCAGGTCCATTGGCCAATCGTTTCGGCCCTTCGAACACCGTGGGACTGTCAGCTTACCGCATAGCGGAATCGGGGTGGAGATGGGGGTGCCATTATCGGTTCCAGACCGGATCAGAAGTTCGGGAGCCCGGGCTGCTCGGAAATTTGACGGACCCCAGCGGTTTGTTGGTGGACAACGAAGGGCGCATCGCCCTGGTCACCCCACAGCAAAGGGGCACGGTGTTGGCGTTTTCCGTGGGTCGCCTGCTCACGGCCAGTGCATTCCGCGAAGGTTCAGGATGGCTGGCCGAATTGGCTTTCGGGTTTTGGGAGCACAAGGTGCATTTTCAGAATCGAGGGAATCGAATTACCCAATTGGAGGAGCCCTATCTCGCTGGATATGACCGACTTACTGGCGGGTGGATGATCGCACCGCGCTTTGGTTATTCTCACGATGCGCGCAACGGGCTTGTGCGTTTCCAGGCGGGTTTGGAGGCCATGTTTGGTCGATTGCAACCCAACCGAACTTGGAATGTGGACACCATGACGACGGATGCTGGCCCTCGAGCGGACCGAACCGTGGGCCTGTTTGCAGCTTGGATTTTGAGGTTGAAGGCCCGATCGACGGAAGTGGATTACTATCACTGACTCCATCCCCAACAAACCGAAGACTTTGCTCCTTTACCGTTTCGTCCTTCTCCTGCTGCGCTTGGGGCTTCTCGTCGCAGGGTTGTTCGGGGTGCGCAAGGCGCGCAAAGCGATCCAAGGGCGCAGAGGTTGGTCAAAACGATGGGCATCCGCAGATGTCAAAGCCCGTCAGAACGGCCGCAAAGGGAGCTGGATCCACCTCCACTGCGCGTCTTTGGGTGAGTTTGAGCAAGGGGCGGAAGTCATGGCCGCATTGCGAAGACACCAGCCTCAACGCCCCATTTTGCTCACGTTCTTCTCGCCCTCTGGTGTGGAGGGTGCATTTGCTCCCGAAGCCGACCACGTGGACTACCTGCCCTTCGATTCTGGCCCCGCCATGAGGCGGTTTGCATCCACAGTCGAAATTGGGGATTCCATCCTGGTGAAATATGAATTATGGCCGGGGCTCATCCAAGCCCTGCACCGATCCGGAACCCGGGTTCACTTGGTTGCGGCTCGCTTCGATCATGGTAAGCACCCTTTGAATGCTTCTGGCTTTTTGGTGCGCTCCGCCATGCGCCAATTGACCACCCTGCAAACCCAGGATATTGCTTCGCGGGATGTCCTTTCTGACTGGGGCTTCGATTCCCTGATGACCGGCGACCCCAGGGTCGATCGGGTTCAGCAGACCCGACGGATAGAACCGCCTGGCGAGGTAGCCACCGCGCTGACGGCCATGCAAGAATGGGCCAACGGGAGGCGGGTGATCGTGGTGGGCAGTGCTTGGCCACCAGAATGGGAATGTCTCCAAGCCATACTCGACGGACACCCGGAGTGGTGCGCATGGGTAGCGCCTCACGAAGTGGATGCTGCCCACGCCCGCCAATGGGGACGGACGGAGGGCACCACGACTTTGACAGCGCTGGAAAACCCCGAAATCGCAGCACCCGCTGGAAAGGTGTTGATCATGGATCGTATCGGCATCCTCAAATTCGCCTACAGGCGGGGCCAGTTTGCCATCGTGGGCGGAGGATGGGGCAAGGGCGTTCACAATACGCTGGAGCCTGCCGCATTTGGACTGCCCGTTCTCTTTGGCCCAGCCATCGGCGGTTTCCGGGAAATCGATGCCCTGATGGAGGTGGGCGCCGCCCGGATGTGCGCAAACCGTGGCGAATTGACAGCGCATGCCCGACACTGGATGGAGGATGATGTGAAACTCCAGCATTCCGGTAACGCGGCTCGAACCTGGGTCGATGAGCAATCAGGCGCTGCTGAACGCATTGTGAAGGAGGTTCTCCGGCACATTCAATAGCGCGCAGAGCAAATGAAAAAGGCATCCGAAATGGATGCCTTTTCTGAGCGAGAAACGAGACTCGAACTCGCGACCCCAACCTTGGCAAGGTTGTGCTCTACCAACTGAGCTATTCTCGCTTGGGTCGGCGAATTTACACCAAAACTCGGTCCCGCCAATGCGAGCGAAAACAAATCGACAAAACGTGCAACGATATAATAACACCCCTCGTTCTCATTTCACGTTGCATCTTGTAGGACCATTCCGTCAAACTGCCGCAATCCTCAACCAAACCATGAGAACTGTATTTTTCTTGGCGTTCATCGCCGCTTTTACCCTCGACGGCTTCAGCCAAGTCAAATCAAACACCGCTCCGGCCGAGCGCAATTGTGCGGCCCACGAGATGCACGTCCAGATGATGGGACTGGATGCCGCCTATGCCAAACGGCACATGGACATGGAGCAACAAACCGCCGCGTTTGTGTCCGCACGTCAAGAAGCCCGTGCGAACGGAGCACAGCAGCAACCGGTGGTCATCACCATACCCGTGGTATTCCATGTGATCTACGCCAACGAGACGCAGAACATTCCCGATTCGGAGCTCCTGGAGCAATTGCAAGTACTCAATGAAGATTTCCGACGCACCAACGCCGACCAGGACAACATCTGGCCGCAGGGAGCGGATACGGAAATCGAGTTCTGCATGGCTACGCGGGACCCCAACGGAGCACCGAGCAGCGGCATCCTCCGCGTACCCACTACCGTGTCGAGCTTCGGTTCCAACGACGCCATGAAGTTCACGGCCCAAGGAGGTTCGGATGCCTGGCCAGCGAGCGAATATTTGAATTACTGGGTGTGCAACCTCGGCGGTGGTCTCTTGGGATATGCTCAATTTCCGGGAGGTCCCGCGGCAACGGACGGAGTGGTTTGCGGATACCCTTATGTCGGGTTGAACGGTCCCGGAGCCGGCGCCTACAACTTGGGCCGCACGGGAACGCACGAGGTCGGTCACTGGCTCAATCTCCGCCACATCTGGGGCGATGGCCCCTGTGGCTCGGACGACTTCGTGGCCGACACCCCTGAGTCGGACGGCGCCAACTACGGCTGTGCCCTCGGCCACATCAGCTGCTCCACGGAAGACATGGTCCAGAACTACATGGACTACTCCGATGACGGGTGCATGAACATCTTCACCCAAGGACAAGGCGATCGCATGCAAGCCGTCCTGGCTCCCGGAGGGGCACGCGCGAGCATTGCCACTTCCAACGGTTGCCTGCCTGCCGTCCCCGACTTTGATCTCGACGCCGCCATCATTGCGGTCAATGAGCCCAGTGGCTTCTCATGCTCGACGGAAGTCACGCCTTCCATCACCCTCTTCAACTACGGAGGAACAGTGCTGACTTCAGCCACCATTACCTACGACATCGACGGCGCCGGAGCCCAGACCTTTGCCTGGACAGGCTCCCTGGAGTTTGGCCAGAGTGAGGACATCACTCTACCCGCCCAGACGCCCGGCGATGGCAGCCACGTCTTCAATGTGTCCGTTTCCGCTCCTAACGGAGGCGTTGACGAGAACAGTGCCAATGATTCCGGTAGCAGCGACTTTGCATTGGATTCCCAAGGCGTAGACGTCACCATGACCCTCACCTTGGACAATTACCCGGGTGAAACCACATGGGAGCTGGCGGATGCAGCTGGAACGGTGGTCTTTTCTGGTGGACCTTACGCCGGTTCAGGCGTGGTCGTGGAGACCGGTTGTGTGGCAGAAGGCTGCTACACCTTAACCGTTTACGACAGCTTTGGCGACGGCATGTGCTGTGCCTACGGAACAGGAGGTTATGAATTCGGCATCGGTGGATTGGTGCTGGCCTCGGGAGGCGAATTCGGCTCCAGTGAATCCACAGACGTCTGTGTAGGCGATGTCGTACTCGGCTGCACCGACGCCACCGCTTGCAACTACAATCCAGACGCCATCGCGGACGACGGTACTTGTGATTTCAGCTGCCTCGGCTGCACCGACTCCACCTTCTGCAACTTCAACCCCGACGCTACTGTAGACGATGGAAGCTGCGCGAACGAGGACATCTGTGGTGTGTGTGCCGGAGACGGATCCAGCTGCTCGGGTTGCACCGACAGCACTGCCTGCAACTACGACGACGAAGCCACCTTTGACGATGGCACTTGCTATTTCGCTCCTCCTGGAGGCGTATGCGACTGCTTCACCGATCTCTCCATTACCGAGAGTCTTGCCGGTGGTGTAGCTGGCACGCCTGTCACCTTTGAAGGCAGCGGTGAGGTCACTGGTTTCGATATCACCCTCGACTACACGAGCAGTGCCGGCAGCTGGGCAGCAGATATGCTTGTGGTCATCACATCACCCAACGGAGATTGCATCGAGTTTGGAGGGTTCACAAGCACCGTCACTGCAGGATGCACAGATTTGGGAGGTTACACCCTTTGGCCCGCAGGTTGGGCAGTGGATGCCAGTGGCGTTTACACCGCTTCCATCGACTTGAGTGCTTCCGGATTGACCGGAGACGGGACTTGGAGTGTACAACTTTGGAATGGCTATGCCGCTGGTGGAACGGTGACATATATCGCGGACATCACCGTTCAGGATGTCTGCATCGGCGGTGTGATCAATGGCTGCACCGACCCGACGGCATGCAACTATGATGCGGACGCCACGGCCGACGACGGCTCCTGTGCGGACTTTGACCTCTGCGGCATCTGCGCCGGAGACAACAGTACCTGCGGGGGCTGCACGGACAGCACAGCCTGCAACTTCGATCCGGCCGTAATCATTGATGACGGCTCCTGCGCAGACTTCGACCTTTGCGGCGTGTGTGCTGGAGACAACAGCACCTGCGGTGGTTGCACGGACAGTACCGCCTGCAACTTCGATCCGGCCGCGATTGTGGATGACGGATCCTGTATTCTGGATGGCCTGCCCTTCTCTTTAAGCATCCTGCTGGACAATTTTCCCGGTGAAACGACTTGGAGCCTCACCGATAGCTTAGGTGCATCGATTGCCTCCGGCGGTCCATATGCCGGAGCGGGAACCACTGTTGTGGAGAACTTCTGCGCACCGGAAGGGTGCTACACCTTGACCATGTTCGACAGCTTCGGCGACGGCATTTGCTGCTCCTATGGAATCGGCAGCTACGAACTGACGGCGGACGGAGGTGTCGTCGCTTCCGGAGGTGAATACGGGGCTCAAGAGGCCACCTCCTTCTGTGTGGGCGGAGACTTCGGCTGCACGGATGCAACGGCCTGCAACTATGATCCGGATGCCGTTTTGGACAATGGCGCATGCGACTTCAGCTGCTATGGCTGCACGGACCCCGAGAGCTGCAACTACGACGCGGATGCGACCATTGATGATGGCAGCTGTGTCGGCGCAGGTGTGGGTGTGGTGGTCTCCATCACGACGGACAGCTGGCCCGAAGAGATTACTTGGAACATCACGGATGGTACAGGTGCAATCGTGGCCTCCGGCGGACCCTATGCGAGTCCGGCGACCACCTACAACGAAACCGTGTGCTTGGCCGAGGGGTGCTTCACCTTCACCATTGCGGACAGCTTTGGGGATGGCATCTTCAGCCCGGGAGGTTACAGCCTGACCATTGACGGTGTGGTCATTGCGTCCGGAGGTGCATATGGCACTGGGGAATCTGTCGATTTCTGCACGGACAACCTCAATTTCGGCTGTACCGACCCACTGGCCTGCAACTACGATCCGGATGCCGGTATTGACAACGGCACGTGCGACTTCAGCTGCAATGGATGCACCCTGCCGGCCGCTTGCAACTACAACCCGGATGCCACGGTGGACGATGGCTCTTGCCTTTTCGATGACGACTGCGGCGTCTGCGGTGGAGACAACAGCACATGTGGTGGCTGCACCGACCCCGCTGCCTGCAACTTCGACCCGGATGCCACCATCGACGATGGAAGCTGCATCATCGGTGGCATCGACTTCACCATGACGGTGGTGTTGGACAATTACCCCGCCGAATTCTCATGGGTCCTGGTCGACGCCAGCGGAGCTACGGTGGCTTCGGAAGGATATGGTGGACTGACCGGAACCGTGACGACAACCTACTGTCTGCCGGACGGTTGCTACGACCTGACGGTCAATGACAGTTTCGGAGATGGTATCTGCTGCTCCTTCGGTAATGGAAGCTACACCCTGACCGTAGCGGGTTCCGTTGTGGCGACGGGAGGTGATTTCGGCAGCACGGAAACCACCAGTTTCTGCACGGGCGACCTGCCCGGTTGTACCGATCCGGATGCTTGCAACTACAATTCTGCGGCCACGGTAGACGACGGGTCTTGTACCTACCCGCCGGCGGACAACTTGGATTGTGACGGCAACTGCCTCAACGATGCGGATGGCGATGGCATTTGCGACGAGGACGAAGTGGCAGAGAGCAGCTTTGTCCAACTCGGATATGATGTGCTGGCACAGAACACCGTGGACGGAGCGACGACCTATCGCGTTTGGGCCGAATTCTCCGACCCTACGGAGCAGCTGGTCGCCGTGTACGGATTTGACTCCGTACCCTTGACCATCAATACCACAACGGCATTCTACCAGAACCCGCTCGGTGGAGCCTTGGCCGTTGACTTCAATCCAGCGTTGTTGCCCGTTGACTCCCTGCTCGCTTTCGACAGCTGGCTGACCGTCGGTGGACAGGACAACTCGGCCGATGTCAATTCCATCGGACTCGACTTCGGGCCGTTTGAGGGTTCAGGTGGCCCGGTCATCGCGGACAATGTCAATGGCGGTTCGGTCTTCATTTACCCTGACCTCGAGCCCGCTGCCTTCCCGGATGCGCAAGGCCATGTGCTGATTGCCCAGTTGACCACCGATGGAGAAGTCAGCCTGACGGTCAATCTTCAATCCCGCACTGGCGATGGACAAAACCCGCAAATCCTTCAGCAAAGCCTCACCTTCCAAGAGGTCTACGAGTGCTTTGGCGACTTCAACAACGACGGCCTGATCGGCATTGGTGACCTGCTGATGTTGCTCGGAGACTTCGGCTGTCCTTCCGATTGCAGCTATGACATGAATGGTGACGGTGGTGTGACCACCTCGGACATGCTCGTCATGCTCGCTGTATTCGGAACGGACTGCCCATGATGCGTGCATCCATCCTATTCTTCTTTGCCCTCCTGATCGGAACTTCGGTTTCCGGTCAGGTGGCACAGGGGGGACATCCTTGGAAGTGGGGGCAATCCGGATTTGACTCGGAATACCCGCTTTTGACCACCGCGGAACTCGACCTCGAAGCCCTCGCTGCAGAAGATGCGGTCACCGACCAGTACAAAGAGGCGCCTTGGCGCTTTGGTGTAGAGCGGGAGGTCGACCTGAGGCTCACTGATTCGGGATCCTGGACCCAGGAAAAGGACCGTTGGATTTGGCGCCTTGGAATCCACTGTCCGGGCGCTACAGGTATCGCCATCAGGCTGAGCACTTTCGATGTCCCCAGCGGGGCCGCGCTGTATGTCTGGAATGCGGACCGCACCCATTTCCTCGGGGGATTCACCGAGGCCAATGAAAAGGAATGGGGAAGCCTGCCCTTGGGGCTGCTCGATGCTGAAGAAGTGGTCTTGGAATACCAGGAGCCCCTCGATGTCCATGGTGAGGGTGACCTCCGCATCGACCAGGTGGTCCATGGATATCGCAGCCTGCTGCGTCACCCCGAGAATGCAGCAGAGGAAGCGAGCATGGGGCCCTTTGGAAGCTCAGGGGCTTGCAACATCAATGTGAATTGTCCTTCGGGGAACGACTGGCAGGTCGCCAAGCGTTCCGTCGCCCTCATCACCAATGGCGGATACGCGGTTTGCAGCGGGGCTTTGGTCAACAACACGGCAGAAGATGGCACCCCGTACTTCCTGACGGCCAACCACTGCCTCGGCAATCCCAACACCTGGGTGTATTACTTCAACCACGAGAGCAGCACCTGTTCGGGTTCCACGGGTCCGACCAACCAGAGCGTTTCGGGCGGCACCTTGTTGGTCAACAGCGGCAGCAGCGATGTGGCCCTCATCCAATTGAGCACAACACCCCCTGCCAGCTACAACGTAGAGTACGCGGGTTGGGATGCGAGTGGATCCCCCCCCTCTTCGGCTGTCGGAATTCACCACCCCAGCGGCGACGTGAAGAAGATCTGCTTCGAAAACAATTCGCCCTACTTCTCCACCGCGGGCAGTGCCGCGGTATGGTGGATCGACCAATGGGAATCTGGTGTCACCGAACCCGGGTCCTCCGGCTCGCCCCTCTTCGACCAGAACCAGCGCATCATTGGTCAATTGTACGGTGGCGCAGCGGCGTGCAGCGGAAGTTCCAACAATGGCGCTTACGATTACTACGGCCGCATGAACGTGAGCTGGGGCGTTGGGGTATCCGGTTACCTCGATCCGTTGAATACCAACCAGCTCACCATTGACAGCTATCCTACGAACTCGAACTCTACGGCGGGCTGCACCCTTCCCTCGGCCTGCAATTACGACCCGGAGGCGCTGGAAGATGATGGCTCCTGCCAGATTGACGATGCATGCGGCGTCTGTGGTGGCGACGGAACAAGTTGTACGGGATGCACCGACAACACGGCCTGCAACTTCGACCCAGAGGCCACGATCGACGACGAAGGATGCCTCTACCCGCCGGCAGGCGAGCCTTGCGACTGCGACGCCGAAGGGGCCCTCGACGCGACATTGTCGGCCAATGCCGCTTCGTCCATCTTTTCCTTCGATGCGGCAGGCGAACCCACCTCCTTGGACATCACACTAAACTGGACCAACACGGGCGGAGGGGCCAATTGGCCTGCCGATCTCGCGATGGCCATCACCTCGCCGGAAGGAGCCTGTGCCTCGCTGGGTGGCTACAATTCTTCGCCCGCTGGGTGCTCCAGCTTGGGCAACTACACGCTTTGGCCCGCCTCATGGCAGGTCTCCACCAGCGGGACCTACACGGCCACCGTTGACCTCTCCAGCAGTGGCTTGTCGGGCAACGGAACCTGGTCCGTCTACCTTTTCAACGGCTACGGCAGCTCTTCCGGCGCTCAATTCAACGCCTCATGGGTCGTCTCCGGCTTGTGCAACGGCTCGCCCGATGGCGGAGGTGGCGGTGGCGGCCCGAACGATTGCCCTCCCGATCTGGACGGGGACGGCACTGTGACCGTCTCGGATGCCTTGATTTTGCTCGGCGATTTCGGTTGCCTGTCCAATTGCACCGCGGATCTGAATGGCGACGACTTCGTCAACACATCGGACATGCTCATCTTCCTCGGCGCCTTTGGCGAACCTTGCGAATGAGCTGACCAACACAACTCAACCCCACCAAAAAGCCCCGCAAATGCGGGGCTTTTCTGTACCCCTAACGGGTCACTTCTCGATCTCTTTCCGTCAGGCGGTTGGTGGGTTAGTCTTCCCAGCGCCAGAAGGCTTGGGAATAAGCCGTTACAGCACTACTTCCTGCTCGCGATGAAGGATTGCTGCACAATGGATACCAACCATCTACAACTTTCGAATCACAGCAAGTTGCGAATGCATCCTGAATAGTACTATGGCAATAGCTATACTCCACCTTGGGCCGCTCTTGGGTGGCGCAAAAACAACCCAACACAATGTTTCTGTTATAACTGCTGTAGGCGATCTCAGTGCCTTGAGATGGTGAATCGAACACGCTGTGGGAAGTGGAACTGCCTAGACCAAAGTTCTCGTTGAAGTCTGGAAGCATCCTCCAGACCAATTTATTAGGCGGGAAGTCCTCGTAAACGACTCCCACATCGGCGTCAGTTAAAACTCTCCACGATCCTGGCAATGATGAGCATTGCTCAATGCAGTTCCAAAGATTGTGGTTTCCTACGTCAAGCACCATGTGTGTGCTGTCATCATTGACATATATGCCGTCAGGAGTAAAGCTCTGGCCATAGAACGTGAGCAATTCAATAACATCAGCAGCACCAATAAAGCCATCGGGCTGCGCATCTGGATTGTATGGGAGTTGGAAGCCGTCGACCTGCGCGGTGACGTTGAACGCGGCGAGGATCACCAGGCATGCAAGTAGGTTCTTCATGGTGCTACAAGTTCGGAAGAGCACTGCAGAATGCCATGCCGCTGGCGAAGTGGGGCCGTCAGGCGGTTGGTGGGTTAGTCTGGCACTATGCGGTATCGGTTCGGCTCTGAACAGTCTGGATCAGGTTCGCAGATGTAGCCTGATGGGAGTTGCGATGGGCAGCCGATCTGGAGACAGGTCATAGTGGCACCAATGAGTTTGGCATCAGCGAAGTTGGCACCAGGGAGGTTGGCAAATTTGGGGTTGACATTTTCGAGGTTGAAACCAGTGAGGTCCGCATCAAAGAGCTCGGCACCAGAGAGTTGGGAACCAGAGAGGTCGGCATGAGAGAGGTTGGCACCAGAGAGGTCGGCTTCAGAGAGTTCGGCACGAGTGAGGCTGGCACCAGAGAGGTTGGCACCAGTGAGGTTGGCATCAATGAGGAAGGCATCACTGAGTAAGGCAGATCTGAGGTTGGCACCAGAGAGGTTGGCAAGAGTGAGGTTGGCACCATTGAGGTCGGCACCATTGAGGTCGGCACCAGAAAGGTCGGCATCCCAGAGGTCGGCACCAGAGAGGCCGGCACCAGAGAGGTTGGCACCAGAGAGGTTGGCATGAGAGAGTTGGGCATCAGAGAGGTTGGCACGAGTGAGGTTGGCACCAGTGAGGTTGGTTCCGCGCAGATCTAAATCTGAGAGGTCTACATGACCTAAGTTTTCATTTGGCTTTAGCCCATAATCACGCCGGTTCTGAACTATCTGTTTCTGTTCTTCTTTTGAAATCATCCAAGCAATATCGTCAAAGTGGTGCCGGTGTCTTAAATCTTGCGACGTCGCTTGGACCATCGCCGATGTCAGGCGTGTGTGGTTAGACCTGTTTTGAATAAATCCCCACGTTACGATCCATTCAACTGCCAAGCACTGCCATACTTCTGCATATACGGCAGTGGAAGTTTGCAGTGTTCGCGGGCCTTGTAGGCCATCGACTGCCGTACTGCCACACTTTTGCAGGTAGCTGGAGAGAGAGCAGCAGAGGACGGGTGTGAATAACTATGTGCCATGCAGGAAGGCACACAGCAAACCCCAAACAACACGAAAGCCCAGTAAATACTAGGCTTTCAGTGTACCCGGAGCGGGACTTGAACCCGCACGACCCGTTTGGGTCAACAGAGTTTAAGTCTGTCGTGTCTACCAATTCCACCATCCGGGCAGAACGGCGAAGTTCAGCATTGGCGATGGAATTCGGTAAGGCTATTCCAAGTGATCGGAGACCCAGCACGTTCCCGACCAAACCAGCTCTGCAAAAATGCCGTTGGTCTCGTACTGCCTCGCGAGCGTGAGCCAGTTGCCCACGGAATCCTGCAGATAGACTTGCTGGTCATTCATATCGGGCTGTTTGGACACCGCCAAACGGAAGGACTGACCCGGATATTCGCCATCAGGCACCGTTACGTAGAGGTAAGGAAAGGTGAAATCTTCGGCGATGTAGAGGTCATATCCCAACGGCAGAATGCCGACGGTATCCGGATCAAAATGAAGGACGGATGGACCCGTGAAAGGTGGATTGTAAGGCAGTCCATACACCGCCAAAACTGCGATGACATCTCCTGCACCGATGTTGCCGTCCCCGTTTGCATCGGGATTGAAGGCTTGCGCCTGGACTGCAGAGGCTAAAACCAAGGCCAATGTGACCCCAGCAGCGCGTAGACGAAGATGAGCTGTGCCCTTCATTATAAGTTGCTTCGTCGCAATATATTATTAATTTAATTGCATTTTATATCCTTTTTGTAGGCGTAATCGGCGACCGGGTGGTCTGTTTTCCTCGCCCTTTTGGCCTTCACCACAGGCGCCCAGGGTCGGCTATCTTCGCACCACACAACGCGGACATGGTAAAGGATGCGCCCCTCCACATGGTGGACCTCAAGGGTCAGTATGCCCACATTCAGGAGCAGATTGACCATGCCGTCCTTGATGTCATCCGATCGGGCGCCTTCATTCAGGGGCCTGCGGTCAAGCATTTTGCCACTGACCTCGCCCATTGGATGGGTTCAACTCCGGATGAGCCGATTTATGTCATTCCCTGTGCCAATGGAACCGACGCCCTGCAGGCCGCCTTCATGGCGCTCGGCTTGGAACCCGGAGACGAGGTCATCACGCCGTCGTTCACTTACATCGCGACGGTGGAGGTCATCCAGCTGCTTCGGCTAAAGCCGGTCATGGTCGACGTGGATCCGCGCACTTTCAACATCGACACGGCGGCCGTGGAAGCGGCCATTACACCGCGCACCAAAGCCATCCTACCCGTCCACCTCTATGGACAGTGCGCCGATATGACCGCCATCTTGGACATCGCAGAAAGAAACGGATTATCCGTGGTGGAGGACACCGCACAAGCCATTGGCTCCGTGTGGAATCCAAATGGCGATTCGGCGGGGGGGGAAATGGCCGGCACCATGGGCAACATTGGTACGACGAGTTTTTTTCCGTCCAAGAATCTCGGTGGCTATGGAGACGGAGGGGCATGCTTTACCCGGGATGCGGCACTTGCGGAACGCTTGCGCATGATCTGCAACCACGGATCCAAGCAGCGCTATGAGCACGAGTTGATTGGCATGAACAGCCGGCTGGACAGCATACAGGCGGCCATCCTGGGGGTGAAGCTGCCGCATCTGAGCGGTTACAATGCCGCGCGGGTAGCTGCAGCGGACCGCTACGACGCCATGTTTGCCGACCATCCGCTGATTTCGACGCCCTTCCGCGACCCGCGTTCATCCCACGTTTTCCATCAATACACCCTGCAATTGGGTGCGGTGGGCGATGGGCCGGAAATGCGGGATGCCTTGGTTGCCCATTTGACCTCGGTGGGGGTTCCTTTCGGCATCTATTATCCAAAGCCAATTCACCGGCAAAAGGCTTTCATGGACTTCGATCAGTCCGCTGAAGGACTTGGCGTGACAGAGGATCTAACCCACGGGGTCTTCAGTTTGCCGTTGCTCACCGAACTTTCAATCGATTTGCAGACGCACATCGCCGATGCCGTTCGCACGGGATTGAAGTCGTAATTTCGCGCGGGTACCCAAACACCCTTCCTGTCATGAAAATCGCCGTTGTTGGAACCGGATATGTTGGTCTTGTGACCGGCACCTGTTTCGCCGAAACTGGAAATGACGTCATCTGCGTAGACATCGATGCGGCCAAGGTCGAGAAAATGCGCAACGGAGAGGTGCCCATTTACGAGCCCCATTTGGATGTGCTTTTCGAGCGCAACATCGCGGCTGGGCGACTGAGCTTCACCACCGACCTGGCCGAGGCCGTAGAGCCCGCCGAAGTGATTTTCCTCGCCCTTCCCACGCCTCCGGGTGAGGACGGCAGCGCCGACCTCAGCTACGTGCTGGGCGTGGCGGACCAGTTGGGAAAGATGATCACCGAATACAAGGTCATCGTGGACAAGAGCACGGTGCCGGTCGGGACGGCGGAGAAGGTGACGGCTGCGGTTGGGGCCAACGCCACCGTGGACTTTGACGTGGTGTCCAACCCGGAATTCCTGCGCGAGGGCTATGCGGTGGACGATTTCCTGAAGCCGGACCGCGTGGTGATCGGCGTGGGCAGCGACCGCGCCGAGGAGGTAATGACCCGCCTGTACAAGCCGTTCATTCGCCAAGGCAATCCGCTGATCGTCATGGACGAGCGCAGTGCGGAGCTCACCAAGTATGCGGCCAACAGCTTCCTCGCCACCAAGATCACGTTCATGAACGAGATCGCGAACTTCTGCGAGAAGGTCGGAGCGGACGTGGACAAGGTGCGCCGGGGCATGGGCACGGATACCCGGATCGGACCCCGCTTCCTCTTCCCGGGCATCGGATACGGCGGAAGCTGTTTCCCCAAGGACGTGCAGGCCTTGCACCGCAGCGGCCGCGAGGCAGACTTCGAATTCGAGATTCTCACCAGTGTGATGGACGTCAACGAACGCCAGAAGACGGTGCTCTTCGAGCCCCTCCTCAAGAAATTCAACGGCGACCTCAGTGGTGTGAAGATTGCGCTTTGGGGCCTCGCCTTCAAGCCGGAGACGGATGATATCCGCGAGGCTCCGGCGCTGTATATGATCGAGAAGCTACTCGATGCCGGTGCTTCCATCACCGCGTTCGACCCCGAAGCCATGGAGAATGTCCGCCAACGTGTGGGCGACCGCATTGCTTTCGCCGATGGCCAATACGCGGCCTTGGATGGAGCCGATGCCCTTCTCATCTGCACCGAGTGGCAGGTCTTCCGGACGCCCGACTTCGGACGCATGAAGGAGGCGATGAACAACCCCTTCATTTTTGACGGCCGCAACCTTTACGACGTGGATGACATGGCCGAAAAGGGCTGGGATTACGTTTCCATCGGTCGCCGCCCCTCCAGCTGAACTCCATGAAGCGCGTCCTCATCACCGGTGCGGCCGGATTCCTCGGCTCCCACCTTTGCGACCGCTTCATCGCGGAAGGCTACCATGTCTTGGGCATGGACAACCTCATCACGGGGGACCTTCGCAACATCGAACACCTGACAGGGCTGGACCGGTTCGAATTCCACCACCACGACGTCAGCCAATTCATCCACGTCAAGGGCGATTTGGACTACATCCTCCACTTTGCCTCTCCAGCGAGTCCCATCGACTACCTGAAGATTCCCATTCAGACCTTGAAAGTGGGGTCACTGGGGGTACACAATTGCCTTGGGCTCGCGAAGGCCAAGGGCGCACGCATGCTCATCGCCAGCACAAGCGAAGTTTACGGCGACCCGGAAGTGCACCCCCAGCACGAGGAGTACTGGGGCCATGTCAATCCGGTCGGACCGCGCGGGGTGTACGACGAAGCCAAGCGTTTTCAAGAGGCAATGACGATGGCGTACCACACCTATCACGAATTGGAGACCCGCATCGTTCGGATTTTCAATACCTACGGGCCGCGGATGCGCCTCAATGACGGCCGTGTACTGCCCGCCTTCATCGGCCAGGCCTTGCGCGGGGAGGACCTCACCGTTTTTGGGGATGGCAGCCAGACCCGTAGTTTCTGCTACGTGGACGACCTCGTGGAGGGCATTTATCGGTTGTTGCTGTCCGATGAAGTGCGGCCGGTCAATGTGGGCAACCCCGACGAAATCACCATTGCCGACTTCGCTGAGGAGATCATTGCCTTGACGGGAACCGACCAAAAGGTCATCTACAAGCCGCTTCCCACGGACGATCCCAAACAGCGCCGGCCGGACATCAGCCGCGCCAAGGAGATTTTGGGCTGGTCGCCCAAAGTGGGGCGTGCGGAGGGCCTCGCCATCACCTACGACTACTTCAAGGGACTCTCCGAGGAGGACTTGAGAAAGACCGAGCACAAGGATTTCACATCCTACAGCAAATGACGGAGCGGGGCGCGCACACAGACTGGTTCGCCCACGAATCTGCTGTAATCGATCCGGGTTGCAGCATCGGTACGGGATGCAAAATCTGGCACTTCAGTCACATCATGCCCGGGGCTGTCCTGGGAGAAGGCTGCAACATCGGCCAGAACGTGGTCATCAGTCCCGATGTGGTGCTGGGCCGCAACTGTAAGGTCCAGAACAACGTCAGCCTCTACACTGGGGTGACCTGTGAAGACGATGTGTTCCTCGGACCGTCTTGCGTTTTCACCAACATCACCAATCCGCGGAGTGCGGTGGTGCGGCGCGGCCAATACGCCCGGACCCAAGTCGGTCGCGGGGCCTCCATTGGTGCCAATGCCACCATCGTGTGCGGCCATGACATCGGCGCCTATGCCTTCATCGGTGCGGGTGCGGTGGTGACCAAGGATGTGCCGCCCTACGCCTTGGTCGTGGGCAATCCCGCGCAGCACGTCGGCTGGATGAGCGCCTTTGGACATCGATTGGAATTTGACGAAGCCGGAAGGGCGACATGCCCGGAATCCGGCGAAGCCTTCGAACTTGTGGACAGCAAAGTCCGTCCCCTATCTACCACAGCATGAGCACGAAAGACCTGCACCAGCGGCTGCTGGACAAGGAAGCCACCCTCGCCGTGATCGGTTTGGGGTATGTTGGGTTGCCCATAGCCCTTGCCTTTGCGCGGCACATCCGCGTCATCGGCTTTGACATCCACGCCGGGCGTGTGGAGCAGATGAAGCAGGGCATCGACCCGAGTGAGGAGCTCGAAAAGGAGGCCTTCGAAGGGTGCGACATCGCCTTCACGGCAAACCCCGAAGACCTCAAGGCCGCCCAATTCTATGTGGTGGCGGTGCCTACACCCATCAACGCGGTCAACCAGCCCGACCTGACGCCCCTGCTCTCTGCGTCCAAAACGGTGGGCCAGGCCTTGTCGGCCGGTGACTACGTGGTCTACGAGAGCACGGTATACCCCGGTTGCACCGAGGACGACTGCATCCCGGTGCTCGAGGAGCACAGCGGCCTCACCTTCGGTGATGGCTTCAAGGTCGGCTATAGCCCGGAGCGCATCAATCCGGGCGACAAGGTGAACACCATCGAGACCATCGTGAAGGTGGTCAGCGGCAGCGACGAGGAGAGCCTTGATGTGATTGCACGGACTTACGATTTGGTGGTCAAAGCCGGCACCCACCGCGCCTCCAGCATCAAGGTGGCCGAGGCCTCCAAGATCATCGAGAACACCCAGCGGGACGTCAACATCGCCCTCATCAACGAGCTCAGTATCATCTTCAACAGGGTGGGCATCAACACCTTCGAGGTGCTCGAGGCCGCCGGAACGAAGTGGAACTTCCTCAAGTTCACGCCCGGCCTGGTGGGTGGCCACTGCATCGGTGTCGACCCCTACTACCTGACCTGGCGGGCCGAGAAGCTCGGCTACCACGCCAAGGTGATCAACTCCGGACGGTATGTCAACGACAGCATGGGCTACTACGCCGGCAAGCAGGTCGTGAAGCGCCTGCTCGAGAAAGGGGTCAATCCGCTCGAGGCCAAAGTGCTCGTCATGGGGGTGACCTTCAAGGAAAACGTCGCCGACATCCGGAATTCCAAGGTGTTTGATGTCATCCGCGAGCTGCGCTCTTTCAATCTGGAAATGGATGTGGTCGACCCCTTCGCCTCACCGGATCAGGTGGACCACGAATACGGTGTACAGTTGACGGAAGCACCGTCCGAGGCCGCCTACGATGCCGTCATTGTCGCCGTGAACCACAGGGAATACGTGGACTACGACGCCGATTCCTTCCGGCGCCTGTTCCGGAATCCCGAGGTCGGATTCCTTGTGGACATCAAGGGCATCTACCGCCACCTTTCCGGCGAATTGAATTACTGGAGCTTCTGATATGGCTGAAAGCGTACACAACCCTAAAGTCCTGTTGGTCACCGGCGGCGCCGGGTTCATCGGTTCGCACGTGGTGCGGCGTTGGGTCATCCGCCACCCTGAAGTGCGCGTGATCAACCTCGACTCCCTTACCTACGCTGGAAACCTCGCCAACCTCAAAGACCTCGAGGGAGCGCCCAACCACCGCTTCGTCAAGATGGACATCCGCGATACGGAAGGGGTGACGGCCTTGATGCGCGAGGAAAACGTGGACTCCGTGATGCACCTCGCGGCGGAGAGCCACGTCGACCGGAGCATCTCCGGCCCGATGGCTTTCTTGGAAACCAACATCATGGGTACGGCTTCCATGCTGTCCGCCGCGCGTGCTGCCTGGTCCGAGTCGGAAGGCGGTTTCAAAGGCAAGCGGTTCCACCACGTCTCCACCGACGAAGTCTATGGCTCACTGGGTGCAGAGGGCTTCTTCACCGAGGACACGGCTTACGACCCACGGAGTCCCTACAGCTCATCCAAAGCAGCAAGCGACCACATCGTAAGGGCCTGGTACCACACGTACGGAATGCCGGTGGTGCTGTCGAACTGCTCCAACAATTACGGATCGTACCAATTCCCGGAGAAGCTGATTCCGCTCTTCATCCGCAACGCCGTGCAGAAGAAGCCGCTTCCCGTCTACGGGAAGGGGGTCAACGTGCGCGACTGGCTGTGGGTGGAGGACCATGCCGCCGCCCTTGAGGTCATCATCACCACCGGCTCCGATGGGGAGACCTACAACATTGGCGGGGAGAACGAATGGCGCAACATCGACCTCATCCAGCTCATGTGCCGCCAGCTCGACGCCAAACTGGGCCGAGCTGAAGGAGAGACCGAGGAGCTCATCACCTACGTCACGGACCGCGCCGGCCACGATATGCGCTATGCCATCGATCCGACCAAGCTTCGGGAGGACCTCGGATGGCGCCCGTCCATCACCTTCGAGGAAGGACTGGCCAAGACCATCGATTGGTACCTGGAAAACGACGCCTGGCTCGAGGAAGTCACGAGTGGGGCTTACCGCGATTACTACGACCAGCAATACGGGGACCGCTGATGGGTTGGCTGTCGCGTTGGTTCGGGGGCAAGGACAATGCCAAGGAGGCCCAATGTGAGCCCATCGACCTGTCGGTTTTCCGGATTGACTACCACAGCCATATGGTTCCGGGTGTGGACGATGGCGCCCAGACCTTGGAGGAATCCCTCGAGATGATCGACGCCCTCGTCTCCCTCGGTTACGAGGGGGCCGTGACCACGCCGCATGTCTACCCCGGCATGTACCCCAACACCCCGGAAACCCTGCGCCCTCCTTTCGGGCAACTGCAGGCGGCCGTGGCGCAGCGACACCCCGGCTTCCAATTGGCACTCGGGGCCGAGTACTTTCTGGACGACAGCCTGCTCGACGCCGTCAAATCGAACCGCGAATTGCTCACGCCGGGCGGTCGGCTGCTGTTCGAGTTGGCCTTTGTCGAGCCGCCGGACGCCGGACTGCTCCAGGAATTCCTCTTCGAAGTCCAGATGAAGGGTCTCACTCCGGTGATGGCGCACATCGAGCGCTACCCGTACTGGCACAATGAGCTGCACCGTTTCGAAGAATGGCACGAGCAAGGGGTCACCCTGCAAGTCAATGCGGCCTCCATTGTTGGTGCCTACGGCCCTGAAATCCAAGAGGCTGCGGAGCAATGCATCGAGAAAGGGTGGGTCAGCATCCTCGGTACAGATGCCCATGGTATGCGCCACATCGATGCCCTGCATGCTTCACGGACGCATCCGGCCGTCCACACATTGGCCCGGCAGGCCAAGAATCCGAAACTGCTCTGAAGCGAAACGCATCGCCTGCCGCTCACAAAGGCGTGTGACGATGGGGCGGTCAGCCCACCGGGGCGAGGCGGATGACGATGCCGTCCATGTCGTCCTTCAAATGCAACTGGCACCCAAGGCGGCTGTTGTCCTCCACGTGGAAGGCCTCGTCCAGCATGTCCTCCTCGTCATCCGACTTCTCAGCCAGATCTGCCGAAGCGGCATCCTGAACATAACAGTGACAGCTCGCGCACATGGCCATGCCGCCGCACATGCCCTCAACGGGCAATTCTGCGCTCTTGCACAGTTCCATGACGTTCATATTCATGTCGGTGGGAGCCTCCAGTTCGTGGGAGACGCCTTCCCTGTCGATGACGGTGACGCGGATGATGGACATGGTCAGAATCCGTTGACTCCATTGACCGTCGTGTACTTGAGCACGAGGTTCTTGTCGGGGTAAATGCGCTTGAAGGCACTCTGCACCATCAGGGTGGCCTCGTGGAAGCCACAGAGGATGAGCTTGAGCTTTCCCGGATAGGTGTTGATGTCGCCGATGGCGTATATGCCGTCGACGCTGGTGCTGTAATCGAAGGTGTCGACCTCGATGGCGTTCTTGGAGATGTTGAGGTTCCAATCCGCTATGGGCCCGAGCTTGGGGCTGAGGCCGAACAACGGAACCCAGTGGTCGGTCTCGAGGCGAATTTCACCTTCAGTCTTGTGCTTTACGGTCACGCCTTCGAGCTTTTCCTCTCCGTCCACACCTACCACTTCGCCGTTGGTGAGCAGTCGGATTTTGCCCTCCGCCGCCATATCCAGCACCTTCTGTACGCTGTCCGGGTGGCCGCGGAAGCCTTCTCGGCGGTGCACCAAGGTGACCTCGGAGGCCACGCCGTCAGCGAGGAAGTTGGTCCAGTCCAGGGCGCTGTCTCCACCGCCGCTGATGACCACCTTCTTTCCGCGGTAAAACTCGGGGTCCTTGATGATGTATTCCACGCCGCGGTCCTCATACTCCTCCAGACGGTCCACCGGTGGCTTGCGCGGCTCGAAACAGCCGAGGCCACCTGCGATGGCAATGATGGGCGCGCGGTGGACGGTGCCGCGGTTGGTCGTCACGATGAAGTGGTCCTCGTCGTCCTTGACGATGGTCTCGGCCCGCTCACCCAGCGTGAATCCCGGCTTGAATGGCGCCGCCTGTTCCATCAGCCGGTCCACGAGGTCGCCCGCCAGGATCTCCGGGTAGGCGGGGATGTCGAAGATGGGCTTCTTGGGATAAATCTCGGCGCATTGGCCTCCGGCCTGTGGCAAGGCGTCAATGAGGTGGCACTTGAGCTTGAGCAGGCCCGCTTCGAATACGGTAAACAGACCGCAAGGTCCCGCTCCGATGATGAGGATGTCCGTCTGGATCATGATCGTTTGCGCGGCGAAGGTAGTTTCCACGCCGGCTGCCATGGCAACAACGGCAAAGGCCGTGTGTTCACCCCACCGACGAAGTCGGCATGTTGACCGCGACGACCTCCTTGACTTCAGGAACCACGCGGCGTACGGCCTCTTCCACTCCGGCGCGCATGGTCATCGCCGCTTGGGCGCAATGGGCGCAGGCTCCCTGGAGCTCCACTTCCACGACGAGATCCTCCCTCACGTTGAGCACGGTGATGTCTCCACCGTCCGACCGGAGGAAGGGCCGAAGCTCGTCGAGGGCGCGGTCAATGCGCTCCACAAGGTCCATTGTGGAATCAGCGGTCATGAAGGCGAATTTACGGCGGGTGACGCGGAAGCAGGTGGTGGGTCCGGCGCGGGCGCATCGGCAAGCACATCAAGCATCCGGTCCGTCAGGCTGGCGATGGCCCGGGCCGCCTCGGTCCCTTGCTGAAGGGCCGCAGGCCGGCCAACATCTCCGGCCTCGCGAATGGCTTGCACCAGTGGCAACTCGCCGAGGAAGGGCGTACCGGAAGCTTCTGCATACCGCTTCACGCCATCGCGGCCGAAGAGGTGGTACTTGCGGTCCGGCAAATCCGGTGGGGTGAAGTACGCCATGTTCTCCACGAGCCCAAGCACCGGTACGTTGATGCTGTCCAGCTGGAACATGGAGACCCCCTTCCGGGCGTCCGCCAAGGCGATGTCCTGGGGCGTGCTGACGACGACCACTCCGCTCAACGGAACGAGCTGCACCAGCGACAGGTGCACATCACCGGTGCCCGGAGGCAGGTCGATGAGCATGTAGTCCAGTTCGCCCCAATCTCCATCCGTAAACAACTGCCCCAACGCTTTTGAGGCCATGGGGCCGCGCCATACGATGGCCTGATCGGGATCGGCAAAGAAGCCAATGCTCAACATCTTCACCCCGTGGGCCTCAACGGGTCCGATCATGGATTTCCCACCCTTCTCCACCGGCAAGGGCTTCTCGCGCACCACATCGAACATGGTCGGCATGCTCGGACCGTGGATGTCCGCATCGACCAGGCCCACCTTGTGTCCGCGACGGGCGAGTTCCACAGCAATATTGGCGGTGACCGTGCTCTTGCCCACGCCTCCCTTGCCACTGGCGATCGCGATGATGTGCTTGACCCCGGGCAACACCTTGCGGGTCTCCAGTGTGCGTTCGTTGCTGCCGATGGGCACCACCTCCACTTCCGCCGAAATGTCAACGCCTTCGCGCGTACCGAGCTTCTCCAGTGCGAACTCTGCTGCCTCCTTCATCCGTTGACGGGCATGCATGGCGGGACTGCTGGACTTGACACGCACCCTGACCTTCCATTGGTTCTCGGTCTCTTCCACTGAAAGGACTTCGGCCAACTCGAGGGTGACGATGTCCTTACCGAGTTCGGGTTCCACCACGCCTCCCAGTGCCTCGAGGATATGCTGAGTTGTCAATGCCATGGTTCAAAGTTCGGTTGTCGGGTCCCAGAAAATTGCGTCGAAGTCCACGACGCGGTCATGCTCCACCTTCGACCCCTCCGCGCCCAGGCGATCGGCCATGGTTGTCGGGGTGGGGAAGTGCATTCTCCCGGAGAGCAAGCCCTGTCGGTTCACCACGCGGTGCGCTGGAACGGGCTCTCCCTCCGCGCCGGGGTCCAGCGCCCGGTTCATGGCCCATCCCACCATCCGGCTGGCCCGGGCCGCGCCGAGGTAGCGGGCAATGGCCCCGTAGCTGGTCACGCGGCCCTCTGGAATCAATCGGGCCACAGCGTGAACGTCCTGCTCGAAATCGCCAGAACCCGGGCGCGCCGTGGGCGAGGGCTGAATCGACCCCTGACCCTGGCTTTGGTCTTTTCCGCTCATACCGCCGTCCTGAGGTAATGGATCTTCTTCCCCTCCTCGAGCCAGCGCTGTTCATAGAAAGTTCGGATGTTCAGGACTTCGGCAAAATCCGCATCCACACGGGGTGCGAGCTCTCCGTAGACATCTTGGGAATCCTCGAGGATGGGAAACCCGGCCTCCATCCAGCCCTCTCTGGACAAAGCATAGAGCAAGGGACTGTCACTCTTGACGTGCACGATGCCACCAGGCACCATGAATCCCCTGTATCGCTCGAGGAAGACCTCAGAAGTGATGCGCTTGGTCCCCTTCTCATCTTTGGGCTGGGGATCGGAGAAGGTGAGCCAGATCTCGCTGACCTCACCGGGAGCAAAGAAGTGATGGACGAATTCAATCTTTGTACGCAGGAAGGCCACATTGGACAGACCCTCTTCTTCGCTGGTCTTCGCGCCACGCCAGAAACGGTGGCCCTTGATGTCCACGCCCATGAAGTTCCGCTCCGGATGACGTCGGGCAAGACCGACGGTGTATTCGCCCTTTCCACAGCCCAGTTCGAGGGTGATGGGATGGTCATTGCCGAAGACGGAACGGGCCCATTCGCCGCGGTGCAGCCCCTCTCCGCCCGCGATGGCCTTGATGTCCGGTTCGAAGACGTGGGAAAATCTCTGGTTCTCCTTCCATTTGCGGAGCTTGTCCTTGCCCATGGCGGGCGAAATTACAGCGCATGAGCGGAGCCGCAACGTCTTCCGAGCCCAGCAGACCGCACGTGTTGTTTGCCATCCTCGATTGGGGGATGGGCCATGCGACGCGGACCTGGCCCCTCATCGTGGCGGCTCGGAGCGCCGGCGCTCGTGTAACGGTGGCTTCGAGGGGGACAGCAGGGGCATGGCTGGACGCCCGCATGGCGGATTGGGACGAACGAAACGATACAGCATCAGCCCCTCCCTGGAGCCGGGTAGACAAGCCGGGGGTCACCATCCGCTATGCGAAGGGACGCGCCACTTTGCTGCGCATTGGTCTGCAAATCCCGAGATTCGTGGCCAGTTTCCGCAAGGAACGGCACTGGACCCACCGCTTTATCCTGCAAAACGGTGTGACCCATGTGCTCAGTGACAACTGCTACGGTTGTCATGCGGGGCCAACAGGAGCCCGGAGTGTCTTCATGACCCACCAGTTCCAACCTCCTGTGCCCGGTCTTGCAAAGCCCATCGCCAGAGTATGGGTTCGCAAACTGACACAGGCCTTTGATGAGGCATGGGTCCCGGATTCTCCCGACCATGCTTTTGCCGGAAACCTCTCCGTCTCGACCCACCCCTGCACCCGATATGTCGGACCGCTCAGTCGGTTTCAAGTGAAGCAACCACAAGGGATCGAAGGGGCAACCCCTCCCGCTGCACTGCTCGGTCTCGTCAGCGGGCCGGAACCACAGCGGAGTGAAATGGCGGCGGCGTTGCGGCAATGCTTCCTCGAGGACGGGCGTCCTGCCCTGATTTTCTCTGGATGTCCCGGCAAAGGCGAAGAGCAAGACGCCAATGTGCTGATTGTCCATGATCCGGATGACCAGCTATTTCGGGAAGCCGTCCAGGGAGCCGAGTGCATCGTCTGCCGAAGTGGATACAGCACCTTGATGGACCTTGCCGTCATCGGGAAACCCGCAGTCCTCGTTCCCACCATAGGCCAGCCCGAACAGGAAAGACTGGCGCACCGATGGCAACGTGAATGGGGTTGGACCCTGCTTCACTCCGCGGAAATTGCGGACTTTCGCCCCGAGTCGGCAACAGGAAAATTTCCACCTGCCTCCATTTCTGACCCGATCCGGCTGATGGGCAATTGGCTGGGCACCCCCCCTAGGATACCGAGATATGACGGATGAAGACTTCATGAAGCAGGCGTTGGACCAGGCGCATCGGGCGGCCGAAATGGGTGAAGTACCCGTGGGGGCCGTCATCGTGGCCGGCGGGCGCATCATTGCGAGGGCGCACAACCTGTGCGAGCGGCTGAACGACTTTACCGCCCATGCCGAAATGCAGGCCTTCACATCGGCCAGCGAATATCTGGGCGGCAAATTCCTGGACCAGTGCACGCTTTATGTCACGCTGGAGCCTTGTCCCATGTGCGCCGGGGCGTCATTCTGGACAAGGATTGGACGCATTGTCTATGGCGCACGGGATGACAAACGCGGCGGCCTGGACTTCCGCGGAAAGCGTGATGAAGGGCTGTTTCACAACCGCACCGAGATGTTGGGTGGCGTGATGGAGGAGGAATGTGCGGAACTCCTCCGGACCTTCTTCGCCCGCCGCAGGAAAAGCTGACCGGGCGCCACCTAATTTTGCGCCGTGGAGGAATTGACCCGCACATACCTCGATGCCGTCAGCGAAGAGATCGCAGGTCGCAAGGATGACCTCCTCCGCGCGCGGTTCGATGAGCTGCACCCTGCCGACGTCGCAGAGATTTTTGATCACCTGGGACTCGAAGAGGTGCAATACCTCTGGAAGCTCATCGACATGGAAGAGCGCGGTGACGTGCTCATTGAACTCGAGGAGGACGTTCGGGAGCAGCTGCTCGCCAATCTGACCAACAAGGAAATTGCCGAGGAGGTCCTCGAGCACATCGACTCGGATGACGCGGCGGACGTCGTTTCCGAATTGCCCGAGGACCGTGCCCAAAAGGTCATCCAACGGTTGGACAACGAAGACCGCGAGGACCTGCTGACCCTGCTGCGTTACCCCGAAGGAACGGCAGGGGCGCTCATGGGGACCGAGTTGATCCGCGTGGAGCTCGACTGGACCGTTTCCCATGCCATCCGCGAGATGCGGAAGCAGGCGGAAGAAGTGGAAACCGTCCACAGTGTCTACGTAGTGAATGCCTCGGGTCAACTGCTGGGCAGACTCTCGCTGAAGCGCTTGCTGCTCACCGCCACCAGCACCCGGAGCACCATTGGTGACCTTTTCAAGGAGGACGACACCCGCACCATCAAGGTGGACGAACCCGATGAGAAGGTGGTGCAGATGATGAAGAAGTACGACCTCGTGGCCCTTCCTGTGGTGGACGACCACAACCGCCTGCTCGGCCGCATCACCATCGATGACGTGGTCGACCTGATGGAGGAAGAGGCCGAAAAGGACTATCAATTGGCCAGTGGTCTGAGTGATGATGTCGAGAGCGACGACTCCTTGTGGGAACTGACCCGCGCCCGATTGCCGTGGCTGCTCATCGGGCTTTTCGGAGGTCTCGCAGGCGCTTACGTGATTGGAGCATTCGACATTGAGCGCTTTCCTTCCATGGCACTCTTCATTCCGCTGATCGCGGCCATGGGGGGCAACGTGGGCGTGCAGTCCGCCGCCATCGTGGTGCAAGGACTGGCCGCCGGCCGAAGTCCCCGCGACGCCCGGTTGGTGCCGCGCCTCACAAAAGAGTTTTCCGTTGCCCTGCTCAACGGCACCATCTGCGCGGCCGTCATCCTGGGCGCGAGCATGGCGCTGGGATATGGATGGAACCTCAGCGTGACCGTCAGCCTCGCCCTGATTGCCGTCATCATCTTCGCCGCGCTGTTTGGCACTTTCATCCCCTTGACGTTGGACCGCTTCAAGATCGATCCTGCCCTCGCCACTGGTCCCTTCATTACCACAGCGAACGACATCATTGGGCTCATCATCTATTTCGGCATCGGCGTGCTGATGGCCGCCTGACGGAATGAAGGTGCTGTTCATCGATACGGTGCACCCGGTGCTCGCCGAGCGTCTGACAGCCGCAGGCATGCTTTGCGTGGACGGCACCTCCATTCGCGCCGACGAAGCCGTTCGAGCCCACGGAGACGCAGAAGGTCTCGTCATCCGAAGTCGAGTGAGGGTAGACGCCCCATTGATGGACCGTCTGCCCGGCCTCAAGTTCATCTGCCGTTCGGGGGCGGGACTGGAGAACATCGATCTCGCCGTGTCGCAATTCCGAGGAATCAAGGTCTACAACAGCCCTGAGGGAAACCGCGATGCCGTTGGCGAACATGCACTGGGCATGCTGCTCTCGCTGCTCAACCTGCTCCGGGAAGCGGACCGTTCCCTGAGAGAGGGCCGATGGGACCGCGAAGGGCACCGCGGCATGGAGCTCGCCGGTCGAACGGTAGGCATTCTGGGGTATGGCAATATGGGAAGCGCCTTTGCCGGCAAGTTGACGGGGATGGGATGCCGAATCCTGGCGCACGACCCTTACCGACCATCCTTCGACGGCGACCACGACGGAAAGGTGCAGGCTGTGGACCTGCCCACCCTGCAACGAGAAGCCGATGTACTCAGCTTGCATTGCAACCTCACGCCGGAGACCAAAGGCCTGGTGGACCGCACCTTCATCTCTTCATTCGCCAAGCCCTTCATCCTGCTCAATTCGGCCCGCGGGGCCATCGTCCGCACGGTCGACCTGCTGGACGCTCTGCAAACCGGTCAGGTCATGGCGGCAGGCCTCGACGTTTTTGAGCGGGAAACCAGCAGTTTCGAAACGGTCGCCAACGAGGGGGACCCGGTGTGGATGCGGCTGATGGCCCACCCCCGGGTACAGGTCAGCCCGCACGTGGCGGGCTGGACCGAAGAGAGTTACGTAAAGTTGTCGTCCGTACTGGCGGACAAGGTCCTCGCCGATTTCGGCTGATACCTTAACGGCGAATCAATTCGTCCTTTCGCGGGAATTCGCGGAGTACAAGACCTTCAAGGCAGACGCCTTCCGGAGTTCCTGCTTGACGTCCGTCACGACCCCCATCTTGGTGTCTTGGTCGACTTTCATGGAAACCCACATCTTGGTCTGCTCGGCCTCCGCCAAAGTCAAACGCTCATTCTCCACCCAATCGCGGATTTGAGCCACATCGGAGAACTGGTCGTTGAGCTGGATGACCGGCTCAGTTCCATAACGCTTGTCCTGCGGCGGACCGATGTTGATGTAGCGGATCAGGTGCTTCTTCTCGATCTTATAGATCTCGGAAGCCTCCGGGCGCACCACCTTGACCATTTCTTCCTCGGTACGCAACACGGTCGCGACCATGAAGAAGAACAGGAGCATGAAGACGATATCGGGGAGCGAGGCCGTGGAAATGGCCCCCATCTCGCGCTTCTTTTTCTTGAACTTGCCCATCAGTAATAACCTTGACTTGCATCACGCGGCTCCGCTTCCGAGATGCGTTGGGGATAAACGAGGCGAATCGCCTTGATCTTGTCGAGAAGACTCTCCTCTTTCGTCCGTCCATACCGCTCCTCCAATGAGGCATAGGATTCGTTGAACTTGGACAGAGACAACTCGTCGCGCAGCTCATTGACGGCCGCCTCGAGCTCGTTTTGCACCTGCAGGTACAAATCGTACGAGGTATTGCGGTCAGTCTGGAGGCTGATCAGCGCAGAACCCGGAAGCTCCTTGTAATCGCTGCCAAACAGCTCAATGGCCGTCAGTTTCTCCCGAACACGTTCAGCCGCCTTCGGCTGGCCTGCGGCGATGTAGCTCTGCTCCAACGCCACGAGCTCCACCTTGCGCACCCATTGGCGTTCGGGATACTTCATGTTGTCGTCTCCCAACGTCACATTCGGACGCTCGGGATGCAGGAGTCCTGTGCCCGTGGCAATGAGGAAATCCTTTGCTCCGTCCTTGAGCTCCCCAATGGACAACACCTCTTTCTCGACGAGCAACTCATCGCGGAAGTTGGTCCGGACATTGTAGACGTCTCCGTCCTTCACCTCCTGCTGCTCCATGTCCGGCGGAACCGGAGGAGGCAGTTGGCGCTTGACACCCTCGTCGCTGTCAATGGTGGTGGTGACGAGCCAGAAAATCAAGAGCAGGAAGGCGATGTCCGCCATCGATCCCGCATTGATTTCTGGTACTTCTCTACGTGCCATGAGCGGTCAGAGCCAGTTTTTGAGCAGGGACTTGCCCTCCACAACAAGGATGGATCCAATGGCCATCAGGCCGAGGATATAAATAAGTTGAATGCTCGCGTCGGCAATTTTCACGTCCTGCTCGGTCACCGTGGCGCCCCCGGCCAGCATGGCTGAAGTAACGGTGGTGTCCGCCATGCTCCAGGCGATGATGCCTGCGACGATGAAGACGGCAAATCCGATGAGCGCTCCCATGGCCTTCTTGGGCTGGGTAGCGAGCTTCTGCCCGAAGTGGTAGAGCCCGAAACCGAGGATGGCGATGACGCAAACTGCCCCGGTGTACAGATTCAAGCTGACCAGACTCTCAACGGCCCCATTGGGGTCGTCGGCGTTGATGGCCGACATGACCCAGATGCACCCCAATGCGATGATCAGGATGCGGAGGACGATGAGGGCCGTGCGGATGATGTTGGATTGCATGGTGCTGCTGTTTTGAGACCGCAGAACCGATCAGCCGTTCAACTTCTTCCGGTACACGAGGTCAACGAGATCCATGGAGGCCTCCTCCATGTCGAAGACGATGCCGTCGATTTTGGAGAGGATGTAGTTGTAGAAGATCTGCAGGATGATGGCCACGACGAGACCTGAGACTGTCGTGATCAAAGCGACCTTAATACCGCCCGCAACGATGGAGGCGTTGATGGTGTTGGCCTGGGCAATTTTATCGAAGGCCTCGATCATACCGATAACGGTTCCCATGAAACCGAGCATCGGCGCCAGTGCGATGAACAGGCTGATCCAGCTCAATCCACGCTCGAGCTTTGTGCTCTCGAGGCTGCCGTAGTCCTCCACGGCCTTCGCCAGCTCCTCGTAGCTACCGCCACTGCGGTCGAGGCCCTGGTGGAAGATCGCGGCCACGGGTCCGCGGGTGTCGGCGCACACCGCTTTGGCTGCGTCCACACCGCCACTGTTCATGGCTTCCTCTACGCTATTGAGGAGCGCCTTGGTGTTGGTGGTCGCCATGTTGAGGTAGATGATGCGCTCGACGGCAAGGGCCAATCCGAAGATGAGACAGAGTACAACGAAGCTCATGAAGAGCACGCCGCCCTCGATGATTCGGAGCTTGATCTGCTGGCGGGCACCGGTTACCTCTACGGTGTCTTCCATCGGAGCGGCGACCGGAGCTTCCGGTTCGGCTTCGACGGTCATGGCGGCGGAGTCGACAGCGGTGCTGTCGGCAGCCATGGTGCTATCGGCCGCCATCATGGTGGTGTCGGCGGACATTTCCATCGTGGAATCGGCGTCCTGAGCGGAAACCGAGGCGGTGAACATAAGGGCCACTGCGAGGAGGGCGAACAACTGCTTCATGGTGAAGATGTGGGTCGTGGTTGTGTCGTTGTATGCAAACCTTTGGGTTCGCGAGGGGCGAATTTAGGCAATCGACTTCCTCTCCGGCAATCGGCGTGCCATGAAGGTGGTGATTTCCTGTTCCGATCGTGTTAAAGTGTGCCCATCCGGCCAGCCCGGTAGTCCTCAATACACCGCTGGATCTGACTCCTGTCGTTCATGACGAAGGGTCCATAGGATACCACTGGCTCGTTGAGCGGGCGCCCACCCAATGCCAGAAATTCCGCGCCTTCCTGAGAATAAAAGCGGATGACATCTCCTCCCCTTTGATACAAAGCCAGCTGCTGGCCCTTCAATTCCCGCTGGCCTTCGACCTCGAGTTTGCCGTCCACCATGTGGATGAAGGCACTGTGGGTCGGATCGACAGGCAGATCCAGCCGGCCTCCAGGACGCAGGTGGATGTGGTGGTAGAACGCCGGACTGTGCAATTCCGTGGGCGACGCTTTTCCAAAGGCCTCTCCCATGACCACCTTGAGCCGATATTGCTTCGTTTCAATGACCGGAAATGCCGTCTTGTCCCGAAGGGTGGTGAGGGGTGTGCTGAATTTGTGGGCGGCAGGCAGGTTGAGCCAGATCTGGAAACCGTGGACAATGCCGCCGTCCCTCCGGATTTCCATGCTGCTGACCTCCTCGTGGATGGCCCCCCGCCCCGAGCTGAAGACCATGAACTGCCCCTCGCGGTACACGAGGTCGTTGTCGAGGCTGTCCGTGTGCCGTCCGCTTCCCGAAAGGAGATAGGTCGTCGGCGCTACGCCCGCATGGGGATGCGCCTTGATGTCCATGCCCAGGGTACCGGGGTCGATCTGCAGCGGCCCGAATTCGTCGAGCATCACAAAGGGGGACACGAGATCCGTGTGATCACCGGCAAAACCGCGGAGTACCGGCACGTTCTGGACCATGGTCCGCTTGCATTCCAGCACGCGCGCAACCTTGCGCTCCTGACCCGTGGACCACATGCCCGACGTCGCCCGAAGCCAGCTGGGCGCAACCGCGACCGCGCCCACGATGGCCGAGCCTTTCACAAAGTGTCTCCGGAGCATGACCTCAATTTACGAAGCCAACCTCACCGCAGACTTCATCCAGATGAACTTCGGCCTTGGGGC
>JBDQOI010000130.1:0-552 GCA_040261275.1 Flavobacteriales bacterium
TCACCGAGGTTGGTGCTCTGCACGAGGCGACCGCTCATGTCGCGGACCTCGATTTGGGCAGCCTCAGCCAACGGAGCAGGGAAGGAGACCGTGATGTTTCCGTCGGTGACGCTTGGGAAGACCTCGAAGGTCAGCCCCTTGGACTCGTTCACGTTGGATGTGCCGCAAGCGCCACATGACTCGTAGCAAACCACATCCAAGTTGATGGCATCCTCAGAGGAGATCACCAGCAAGCGGTTGTGATGGTGCAATCGGCATCCTCCACCTCGTCAAGTTGCTCACTGGTGTCCCAGCTTCCAATCATGTACTTGTACTCGTGGTTGCCCTGTGGCAGTTCGAGGGTCACGCTGTACACGTTGTCTCCATCGGCATCGGTCAACTCTACGGAAGTGCCCGCCCATCCATCGATGGACTCTCCTGAGATGTAAACGGCACCGCTGACGGTCTGCTCGCTCATGTCCACGTTGAAGGTAACCTCGGTATCGGGTACTTCCACAACTTCACACTCGTCGCAGCTGTTGAAGCACACCACGTCGAGGGTGACATCTCCGG
>JBDQOI010000131.1:0-546 GCA_040261275.1 Flavobacteriales bacterium
GATCAGTACCTCACGCAAGGCTTTCACCAGCCCGACAACAACACCCCCTGTCCCGGAGACGTCAATGGCGATGGCCTGGTCTCCACCACGGACATCCTCGATGTACTCGGATTCTACGGGTGCCTCTCGGACTGTGGGGATTACGATACGAATGGGGATGGCGTAGTCGGTGCTCCCGACCTGCTGTACATCCTTGGTTACTACGGTCAGATCTGCTATTGATGTGACTTGACGATTTTCATTTGAACATTTGGTTTGGTTCAATGAAGGAGGGCATTCCCAACGGGGTTTGCCCTCCACCTTTTTTATGCACCTTGGTCTCATGGAATCAGGACCTTCTCAAGAGCCATCGATGCGGGGTGATCGCTCTGTGGATGCGGCGTTGTTGACCGTGGTGCTGGCATTGTTTACTGCGGCGGCTTTCGGTTTGACTGAGTTGCCTGGTGGCGGTTCAGAATGGGTGCCCAAGGAATGGAAAGGGGTGCACGACGCGGCCAAGGGGTTGATTTTGCCGCTGCTGGCCTTGCGTTTGGGGCTGTCGCTGTC
>JBDQOI010000132.1:0-541 GCA_040261275.1 Flavobacteriales bacterium
GTACTACACCGGTCGTAAAAATGACCGACTGCGTGGCCGCATTTCTCCATTCAACGAACAAATCCGGGGCGCCTTCGTCAATGGTGTCCTCGAAATAATCCTCATCAATTTCGAGCACCTCTACACGGTCAATGACACAGCGGGTAATGGGCTCAGGATCCTTGCATCCTGCGAAGGCCAAAAACCCAACTGCGGCCATCCATAAATGTCGTTCCATGTTCTGAATTTCGACAAGATAATGGAAAAAGAGAAGGGCGCCTTCGCGCCCTTCCTTCCTAACAATCTACTTGCCAATCGCCATTCCTAGCGATAGCTTCTGCAAATATAGGACACCATCAAGAAAGCGCACAACATGTTTGCACACTTTTTGTCGATGGTCTTACTTCTTGAAAATGAGTCGGGTAATGTACAAGCCTTGGCTATCCGGCTTGCCTGCATCTGACTCGACACCACTCACTACAAATTCCAGACTCCACCCTTCTGAAACCAATCCATTGATGCGATCCGCAATCAATGCATCGTTAGAGGCGATGTTCTGAAA
>JBDQOI010000133.1:0-536 GCA_040261275.1 Flavobacteriales bacterium
CAATCAAATTCTAAACTAAAGCAATTTTTAAAAAATTTAACTATTTGGATTATTATAATCCTTATTATTCTAGTAATTATTTATTTTTTTAAATAATAAATTAGTTTTTAATCCAATCAGGCTTTTCAATTTTTATTGAAGCTTCTTTAGTATTAAAGTTTGATTTTACCTCAAAATTTTCATCTAGATATTTAATTAAAGCAAAGGGATATTCTTTATCTATTAATACTTTTCCTATTTCATTTTCATTATAATAAATACTTTCACCTTCAGTTAATTTTCCATCAATCGCACTTATTGGAAGTAATCTTTTTGAAAGTTTATTTTTAAGTTTAATTCTAGCTGTATTTTCTTGACCAACATAACAACCTTTTTTAAAATCTATTCCATTTAACTCTTCATAATTACACTCAATACCAAATAATTTATTTTGAAGTTTATTAAGATCTTTTGGAACAATCCCAAGTTTATGACTAAATGAATAGTACTCTCTTAGATTTGAATCATGTAAGTCTAGTTTTTTTAAAGATAAATAA
>JBDQOI010000134.1:0-530 GCA_040261275.1 Flavobacteriales bacterium
TTTCCCTCCAATGCTCGCGTCCACCATGGCAAGGAGTGACGTGGGAATGGGCCAGCAGGCGACACCCCTCAGGTATGTGGAAGCAGCAAACCCAGCGAGGTCCGTAATGGTTCCTCCACCAAGGGGTACAATAAGACCTCTCCGGTCCACACCCAGTCCGTCCAGGCTATCCCACAGAGCATGGGCGTGCTCGAGGGATTTGACCTGCTCGCCAACCCCGGCCATTTGCAAGAATTGCGTCCCGGGAGGCAGATGAGCATTCAAGGCTGGAAGCCTGCAGGAAATGATGGACTCGATGGCATGGACCTGATATGAAACAAGCGGACCGGAGTCCGCTTGCTGCTGGGTTGTGGTACCACCTGGATTCGAACCAGGGACACATGGATTTTCAATCCATTGCTCTACCACCTGAGCTATGGTACCGAAGTGGGCGGCAAATGTAGCAAACTTCTTTCTTTGTGTCAGACAGCTTTGCCAAGAGGTGGGGCGATTTTTTGCGGCCAGCGATTTCGACGAATTGGGTATAACAC
>JBDQOI010000135.1:0-530 GCA_040261275.1 Flavobacteriales bacterium
TCGCCCGCAGGGATACCGCTGCCTCCGCATACGCCACATTCATCCAAGACCGCGCAAGGGCCGTTGGCAGGGTCGTCGAAGTTGCAGGCCGTGACGTCGGTACAGTTGTCCGTGTTGTCGCAAACTCCATCGGCATCTACATCCGTTCCGTTGCCGCCACAGACACCGCAGGCGTCGGTGACGTTGCCGTCACAGTCGCAGTCCCCTGCCGGGATGCCGCTTCCACCACAGACGCCGCACTCGTCGAGCGTCAGGCAAGCCGCATTGGCCGGATCGGCGTAGTTGCAGGCCGCCAGGTCGGTGCAGTTGTCGCTGTCGTCGCAAATGCCGTCGGCATCCGCGTCCGTTCCCGTTCCACCGCAGTCGCCGCAGGCGTCGACCTGGTTGCCGAAGCAATCGCAGTCGCCCGCCGGGATGCCGCTTCCACCGCATACGCCGCACTCGTCGAGCACAGCGCACGCCGCATTGGCCGCATCGGCGTAGTTGCAGGCGCTGATGTCGGTGCAGTTGTCCACATCGTCACACAGTCC
>JBDQOI010000136.1:0-244 GCA_040261275.1 Flavobacteriales bacterium
GTGCCGGCTCCAATGACGGCCACCTTCATGCCCGTCCGGTTCATTCTGCCGCTCCGCTTTTGTCGTCGGCCTCGGAAGCCTTCTCCTCTGCGCCCACCTCTTCCGCGGCTGCTTCCGCCGGGGCATCGGTATCGGCCGCTTCACCGTCAGCCTCGGTCTCCGGGGCTTCCTCGGCATCTGCAAAGGGCAACAGCGACAGGCTGTTCAGCTGATTGTACCACGTGCACAGCTTCTTCAAGTCGCT
>JBDQOI010000136.1:257-524 GCA_040261275.1 Flavobacteriales bacterium
GTGGTACACCCGCTCCTGATCCAAATCGGTCACCACCTCGGTCACAAATGCACGCAGCGCATCATGCGGCTCCTTGGCACCCGGTGCCTCCCCTCCTTTGAGGTGGGCGTGAATGTCATTGAGCACACCGGCCAAGGGCAAATCCTCATCGTAAGTGAAGATGCTGATGTCCTCGAAACTCGACACCCTTGCTGAAGCCGGCACAGCCGTGCGCTTCTTCTCTTCTAAGCTCTCTACCACAATGGCGCGCTGGGTTGTATTCAGCAC
>JBDQOI010000137.1:0-514 GCA_040261275.1 Flavobacteriales bacterium
GAGGGCATCTGCGACGAACACGAAGACGGCTGCTGCCAGGACGCCAGCGCCTGTAACTACGATGCTTCCGCTACCGATGACGACGGGTCCTGTGACTACGCTTCATGCGCGGGATGTACCGACGATGCTGCATGCAACTTTGACGGAGGCGCCACCCTCGATGACGGTTCTTGCACATTCGCGGATGCCGGTTATGACTGTGACGGCAACTGCCTGGCAGACAGCGATGGAGATGGAATCTGCGACGCCAATGACCCTTGTGAAGATCCCGATCTGACGCCTGCTGTACTGCCGCTCGTCCCTTCGACCATCTTGGCTCAAGTCACTTTGGACGGCCAAAACACGCCGGGTATGGTGGTTCTCGCTCTCGTGGACGGCAACACTGTAGGTGTAGGCGAAGTCATCTCATTTGAAGGTGCGACCTACATCAATATGACCTTCTACGCATCCGCTGGAGACGTGGTGGGCTTCCAATTGTTCGATGCCGCAGCCTGTGAGCTCTACGACATCGACA
>JBDQOI010000138.1:0-513 GCA_040261275.1 Flavobacteriales bacterium
TTCGTGCGATGTCTGCGCTCTTCCCGATGCCCGTGAAAACCACTTTACCTCCCCTTTGGCCCTGCGCAAGTATCAGGTTCACAGCGGCTTCGAAAGAAGGTCCAATCCGGTTTTCCAACGCCCGAATGGCCTCAGCTTCCAAACGGATGGCTTTCCGGGCGGCGTTCATCCACATGGCAGAGGTTTTTGACGCTGGCATAGATGTCGTGGGTGTTGGCAAAACGTCGGGTGAGAAAAGGGCGAAATTCAGAGGTGCTGGACTATATTGATAACGCCAAAGTTAGATGGAGACGCCTGTTGACCCTTTTCTTGACGCCAGTTCATTGGTAGGTTCCTCCATTGATGAGGGGCTTTCCCGTTTTTTCGGGTTCAACAAGTTCAAAGGTGAGCAGGAGTTAATTGTCAGGAGTCTCATGGACGGCAAGGATGTGTTCGTCATCATGCCGACAGGAGGAGGGAAATCTCTCTGCTATCAACTCCCGGCTTTGTTGCAAGAGGGAACCGCCATTGTCG
>JBDQOI010000013.1:0-68734 GCA_040261275.1 Flavobacteriales bacterium
GTATCGTCGCAGGTGTACTGGTTGGCGCTGTCGACATAGGTGATGTCAATCTGAACATTGCTGTCGCAGTTATCTGTGGCGTCAGCCGTTGCCTGACCAGCAGCAGACGGCGTGGTATCTGCCGCGCAACCCGCTGACAGAACCGTTGTGTAGGTATCGGGGCAAGTGATGTCCACCACCGGATTGATCTCGTCATTTACGGTGAACTGCTGATCGTGCGTCTGTGTGGTCTCGTTGCCACTGTCGTCACAAGCCACAGCCGTCCAGGTCCTCGTGAAGGTGTAGTTGCCTTCGGCGAGGTCATCACCCGTGCAGCTGTACACCGGAGCGGAGTCGCTGTGGTAAATGCTGATGGTCACGTCACCGTCGCAGTTGTCCGTGGCGGATGCCGTCACAACGTCCAGGCTCAGGTCAGCCTCACAGGCTTCGTTGAGCAATTCGACGCGATCGGCAGGCCAATTGACGCTCAGTGAAGGTGCCGTATTGTCCGTGACCGTGATGATGTGCTCACAGAAGCTGTTCGCCTTGTAGTTCTCATTCTCACACAAGTCTTCCGCGTAGAATACACGGGTGAACTGGTAGCTACCGTTGTGCCCACCATCATTGTCACCGTACACGTAGTCGGCACCGTCCGTGCTGCAGGAACCCGGCAGGTCGACGAAGCTGATGTCCTCGTGCCATACGTCGGGGTTGTCGTCACAGTTATCGGTGACCGTAGCCATTCCCGTCACATCCGTGCTCAAGTCCGTGCTGCAGTTCTCATCGAGGAACACCTCAATGTTGGCAGGACAGAAGTCAAACTCGGGCGCGAGGGTATCCACCGTAGCCACATACTGGATGGCAGACTCAGACTGGTTACCGCTGTCGTCGGTCACATTCCAGATCCGCACGTACGTACCCGGGCAAGAACCGGAGGTGAGGAAGGCCATGGAAATGTTGTAAGACAGGTCATCGTCACAGTTGTCACTGGCGTGAAGCGGCAACACACTCGTGTCATACGGATCGGGCATATCACCACACGTGATGGGTGCGGGGTACAGCTCATCCGGGTTCATATCGAACGCGGGTGCCTCCGTATCGGTGAAGGTCAACTCCTGCGAGCAAGTCTGGACCGTCTCGTTTTCGCAGTTGTCCGTGGCCGTCACCGTGAAGGTGCGGGTCAGGAGGTGGTCACCCTGGTTGTCCTCGTCGCCGTCTGCATCCGCATTGAGGTGCGTAATGACGTCTACATAGGTGTAAGTCACCGTGACATCGCTGTCGCAGTTGTCGCTCACCGTCCACGTAGGCTCACCGTTCGTGGCAATGCTCAAATCTCCATCCGCGAAGCAGACGTTGGAATAAAGGATGTCTCCCGGGCAGGCAATGGACAATTCGGGGTCTGTCGTGTCCTGCACCTCGATGGTCTGCGAGCGGCTGTGGATGTTGCCCGCGCAGTCCTCGGTCTCCCAAGTGCGCGTCAGCGTGTATGTGTCTTCGCATGTACCATCCGTGCGCACCTCACCCATGTAGCGGATCTCCGGACCGTCGTCACAGTTATCCAGGGCAGCGAGTGATGCCAGCGGTGCCACGGCAGGAACCGCATCACACTCGACTGTCACATCCGCCGGGAAGGCCGTGAACTCAGGAGCGGTGGTGTCCTCAATCGTGATGTACTGGATATGCTCGGCATAATTACCGGAGCAGTCCGTCGTGCTGTACGTACGCTTGATGGTGTACTCCTGCAAGCAGGCTGTGGTCAGGATGAGGTCCGTGTAGCTCACGAGGGCTTCTGCATCGCAGTTGTCCATCGCCTCGGCATGCAATCCGTCGCCGGGGGTGTACTCAGGCACTGCGTAGAAGTTGCCCAAGGCGTGCTGAACGAAACCGGTCAGAGATGCATCACTGCACTCCATGGTCAGGTCGGCAGGAGCCAACGTCCATTCGGCAGGCGTGCGGTCGGTGACCACGACAATCTGCTGGAAGGCACGGATATTCCCACACATATCGTATGCAGTGTAGTCAATGATGTAATCGTCCCAGCAACCGGCGGAAAGCGGCGTGCACTCTACGTCCACATGGCTCAACTCACAGTTGTCTGTGACGGTCACAAGACCTACACTGTTCAGGTAATCATAGTCGCAAGCACCCTCGACCCAGAGGTCGCACTCCAATGTATCCACACCCAAGGCGAGGAAGGAGGGCTTGATGTTGTCTTCGATGTCAATGCGCTGATTATCCGACGTAGCGAAAGAGTTACCACAGCTGTCTGTTGCCATGGCGGTCCAGGTACGGATGATGCTGTAGCATCCTGTGCTGACGCTATCGACGATGGCGTCGCTAAAGTCCACACCGGTGTCCGCAAGGTCACAATTGTCACTGAATGTGGTGACAGGGTTACCGGTGTTGCTCGGGTCGAGGTCCACGTAGCAAAGGCCGTTCACGTTCAGCGTGATGTCCGCAGGAGCGGCCACCGTGACTTCGGGTTGCGTGTTGTCCTCAATCGTAATGACTTGAACGTGGTAGGTCTGGTTGCCGAAGCAATCGGTTGCCACCCAAGTGCGGTTCAGGACTCGGCAGCTGCTGGCCGTGTAGCTGTCCGTAGTCTCACCCACAAGCTCAACACATACAAAGTGCGTATTGCCGTCGGCGAAACCGCTCGTGTTGGGATCGAATCCAGCAGCACACCCGTACTCGGTGTCGTCACAATTGTCCGTGAAGAGCACGATTTCAGCAGAGGCAGGATTGTCTGCGAGCCACTGATCGCTGGTATCGCAAGCCATCAAGAGGTCTGCACCACCGGAGATGTAGGTGGGGGGCGTTTCGTCATCACGCGTGATGGTCTGTACGATTTCTGTGGCGACGTTGCATTGGTCGTCAAAGGCGATGTAGTGGATCTCCACATACTCACCCTCTTGGCAATCCGTAGGCAGGTCGCATTCAGGGTCGAGCGTGGCGATGACGTCGCCTGCAAAGCCCATGGCGCTCTCACCCGCGATGGAACCGTTCCAGCTGAACCAGCCGGAGAACCCATTGTCGTCGCAATTGTGGTTGTTGGCGCCGTTACCGAGCTGGAAGCCGAAGTATTCGCTGGCCGGCTGGTGGCTGAAGTGAATCAGCGTTCCAAACTGCCAAGCTCCGGGACCACCCACAGCATAGGAAGCGTCATTGTTGAGCGTGTACATGGTCCAGAGGGACGTGTTCACTGCACAACCGTAGTCGTTCTTGAATCCACCGGGCCAGTCTGCTCCGACCGTGCGGCCTTCGAAGAACATGTGGATTTCCAAGCGGAGATTGTTGTCATCCTTGTCCATCACCGTTCCCTCAAGCAAGGCGTTTCCGTCCTCATATTGCGTCAAGGTCACGCCACCATTGGCCGCGTCTTCGATGAAGTAGTGACCGCCACCCATGTCTCCGTTCAAGTCGTAGAATTGAAGGAGGGCGTCGGGACCGTTGTTGAAGTTGGGGTCGTCCCCGGCGGTCATGGCCGTCCACACCTGGGTGGAGCCACCACCACCGCAATTCTGGTTGCGACCATCTGTCCGGGTCTTGACCGTGACGACCTCATCGAGCTCCAGGTCGTTGCAGGCAAAGCCCGTCGCATCGGCTGGCTCAGCAGCGACGAGTTCGGACTCGCACTCCACGGTGTAGTCGGCGAGGTCTCCGTCAACCTGAAGGTTGGCGCAACCGAGGCAGGGATCTGCACTATCCAGCGGGATGACCCGGCTGATGGCATAGAGGAAGCTGTTGCCATTGAACTGGTACGCACCATTCTCAATGACGAACTCCTCGCCGCCTGCGTTTACAAGACGAGCCTCTCCGCCTACTTCTGTATAGGTGAAGGTCTCACCGTAGTAGTTGTCGTAAGTTCCTCCTTCTGTCATGAGCTCGCACAGGCCGGGGAACACGTGCCCGACGATGAGATCACCCAAAACATCCTGGGAAAGGGTATTCAGGTTGTAACCCGCGTCATCCCAAGCTGCGTCCACGGGGAGGAAAATCGAACCGCAATCTGAACCTTCTGTAGCGGGAACCAAAAGATCTCCATTTCCAGAAAGAATCAGGCCTTGGATCAGGTCATCAGAAGGGCTTTCCAGGGCCGAGCCGAGCAACGCTGCAGAACTGTCAATCGGCGCGCCGTCGTTGGTCGCTACATCGACTGCACCACCCACGGTGGCCAAGCCCTCGTCCTCGTTGCAAATTCCATCGCCGTCGAGGTCATTTAAGCAACCTCCATCGCAATCCACATAACCTACACCAAATAGGTCGATGGGATAATCACAGTCACCGGCATCCGTGGCATTGGGGTCGTAGTTACAGGCATCTTCTTCCTGGCAACCCACGATCTCGAAAGGATCGCATACACCGTCGGCGTCGGAATCGGCCAAACAGTTACCATCACAATCGTAACCCGCGTCAGCAAACTCACACGTGCCTGCATCGGTGGCAGAAGGGTCGTAGTTACAGGCCGTATCATCCTGGCAACCGACGACTTCGAGCTCATCACAAACGAGATCGCTATCGGAATCGTTCAAGCAGTTGCCATCACAATCCACGATGTTGTTCGGATACCCATCGGGGTACTCACAAAGTGAGTCGTCCGTATCCGAGAAATCTGCCGCGTTGCAAGCGTTGGGATCGGTACATCCCGCCAGCTCGTCTTCATCACAAACCCCGTCATTATCTGCATCGTTCAGGCAGTTACCGTCACAATCGAGGTAAGTCAGTCCATAGATGTCTACTGGGTATTCGCAGGAACCGTCGTTATCCGTAGCCGCGGCATCGAAATTACAGGCATCCTCCTCGTCACAACCGGGAACCTCATCCTCATCGCAAACACCATCACTGTCCGCGTCATTCAAGCAGTTTCCTGCGCAGTCCACGATGTTGTTCGGGTATCCTGCGGGGTAGGTACAACCGCTGTTGTCGGTGTCCGTAAAATCCCCTGCGTTACAGGCGTCGGGGTCGGTACATCCGGCGAGTTCGTCGTCATTGCAGATGCCGTCGTTGTCGTCGTCATTCGGATTTACCGTTCCATCGTTGTTGCAGGTCTCGCAGGGATCATCAGCAAATACACAGGAGCCATCATCGATAGTAGCGGTCAAGTCGAAGTTGCAGGCCGTGCCATCGGTACAACCGGCGCAAGATGTGAACTCACAGGATCCATCGTCATCCGTGGCCGTTGCATCGTAGTTGCAAGCCCCGACATCCTGACATCCTTCAATCTCATCCTCATCACAAATCAGATCACTGTCCGCGTCGTTCAAACAGTTACCGTCGCAGTCCAGACCTGCTTCGGCAAACGTACAGGAACCATCATCGTCCGTGGCAGAGGCACTGTAGTTGCAGGCCGTCTCGTCCTGGCATCCGCCAATTTCATCCTCGTCGCAGACGAGGTCATTGTCGGCGTCATTCAGGCAGTTGCCATCACAATCGACATTGGTGCTCGCAGGATAGGTGCATGACCCATCGTCATCTGTAGCCGTTGCGTCGTAGTTGCAAGCCTCTGCATCCTGGCAACCGCCAATCTCATCCTCGTCGCAGATCTGGTCATTGTCGGCATCGTTCAGACAGTTTCCGTCACAGTCGAGATTGGCACTTCCATATAGGTCCAGCGGAAACTCACAGGAGCCATCATCCTCTGAGGCTTCAGCATCGTAGTTGCAGGCTGCTTCATCCGTGCAGCCAGGCTGAGGAGCACCCGCCCCGAAGAAAAAGGTGTCGCGGAACTCGTTGGCTCCGTCACCATTGATGAACACCTGGCAGTAAATCTGGCCACTGAGCTCACCACTCGTGGTAAACTGACCCACAAGCACCTTCAAGTCTGTTCCAGCCACACCGTTGGCATCGCCGTTCAGCGCGTACCACGCGCCTCCGATGGCATCATCGATGGAAATATTTCCACCGGGAAGTCCAGCACCGGGATCGAAGTTGGTTGCCCATGGGTTGACAGTGGATTGCACCGTAGATACGGCGGCTTCACCAGCCAGAGCATTTGGGACACCTTCCAACCCGATGGTCACCCAACTGTCGTAGACCAAATCAGGATACACTGGGAACAGAAGACTGTTGATTCCATTGGGTGTGGAGCCCCCAAGAGTAGCGTGATAGAAGTTGGTCGTGGTATTGACAAACGTGGGATTCGTCTCGTCACCTGAAACGGACGACATGAAATCATCGTCGTTGTTCATGGTAACATAGAGCCGGGTTGTCGAGAATCCGGTGAGGTCAACAATTCCTAGTGCACCAACGAGAAGGCCCACGTTTTCAGTCACAACCTCGACTTCGAGATCATAGCCTTCCGGGGCTGGTGCGGAATTCACAGCAACTTGCTGTTGGGAAAGAGCAGTGGTCAGACAGCAGAAAAAAACTGCGACCAGATTGATGGTCTTGGACATCATATCAAGCGAATTGGTTAAACGCGGTTAAAAGTTCCTCCTAAGAGATGCTCGAATTTAATTGGAGCTTCTCTATAAATCGCCTCCGGTTACAAACTCCGCCATCTGAGGCGGAGATCTATTTCTTGTTTCGTCTATTTATTTAGCCGTTTTGTCGAATGTTAGATTTATAATTCACCATTCTATGGCATAAACCATAGACCAACATCATTATTCTCCCAGTGGCGTATAATCCCCATTGAGGGGCAGTAAAGGGGCGGGTTGAGAAGAATGCGCTCAACTAGCTCATAACTTTCGTAGGTTTGCCCGCCGATTTGGTACCATAGCTCAGGTGGTAGAGCAATGGATTGAAAATCCATGTGTCCCTGGTTCGAATCCAGGTGGTACCACTCTCCAAACAAGCGGACCTCGGTCCGCTTGTTGCATTTTAAGCCCATGCACACCGCTATTCCTGACGTTTCGCACGTACACATCGACCCTACATTCGAAGCACTGCGCTCATGGATCGAGCTGAAGCGGCCTACCTCCATCGTGGTCATCACAGACCAACAAACGGAAAAACACTGCCTTCCACACCTTACGCCGCACCTGCCTCCGGGCACCCAGTTCTTGGGGCTTGCAGGACATGGAGAATCCATTAAAACCCTGGAATACCTGCACGCCATTTGGGACAGTCTGGAAGGCATGTCCATGGACCGAAATGGTCTCATCATCGCTTTGGGTGGGGGTACCGTCACAGACTTGGTCGCCATGGCTGCAGGCACCTACATGCGCGGCATCCCCTTCTGGTTGATTCCCACTACTTTATTGGGGATGGTGGACGCGTCCATCGGTGGCAAGACCGGGATCAACTTCAATGGCTTGAAAAACCGAATCGGCACCTTTCACAACCCGGAGGGCATCAGCATCCACACGGACAACCTTTCCTCCCTCGATCCGCGAGAACTGCGGAATGGATGGGCTGAACACATCAAGCACATTCTCATTCATCCGGATGCCCTCGATGAATCCATGGCCGACACCTTACCAAAGCTGGATGCATCCATCCCTGCAGCGGAACTGTCCCATGCCATTGCCACCTCCGTAGGCATCAAGTGGTCCACGGTTTTGCAAGACCCGGAGGAAAAATCCGGAATGCGTAAAGTCCTGAACTTCGGCCACACGACGGGTCACGCACTCGAAAGCTCGATACTGGGATCGGGTGGCGACATCAAACACGGGGAAGCCATAGCCTGGGGCATGCGCATTGCCCTAATCATCAGCGGACAACACGCCTCCTGCCCCCAAGTTGATGACAACACCTACCGCCTTGTGATTGACTTTTTGAAGCAACAGGTCCCCCTGCATTGCGCGGTCCCGGATGCGGTCACCCTGTGGAGAATCATGTCAACCGACAAGAAAAATGCCGGCGGGCAAATACTGATGGTTCTTCTCGACGGCCCCGGAAATCCCGTCATCGATGTGCCTGTAACATTTGAAGCGTTTGAAGCGGCCCATGCCATTGCATTGAACGGCGGATTTGGCAACGCCCGTCCAGACGAGTCCAACGCACCTTAATTTCGCAGCATGGAGGTATCCATCCACACGGTGGCCGGATTGTTGAACGGAAGAATTGATCGGGAAGGCGATGTCCTGATCCACGGTTTTGCGGGCATCGAGGATGCCAACCCGGGACAATTGACTTTTCTGGCCAACCCCGCCTACGAGAATCATCTCTACACCACCCGCGCAAGCGCCGTCTTGGTTTCCGATGCTTTTACGCCCAGTAGCCCCTTGCCCCAAGGAATACGGCTGATCCGCGTGGAGGACCCCTATTCAGCCATGGCCCGGTTAATGCAGGAATTCGGAACACCCGCATCTACCCCGCAAGAGGATACCCGAATTCACCCCTCCGCCATCGTGCATGAGACAGCCTCCATCGGGAAGGGTGTGCAGATCGAGGCGTTCTGTCATGTTGGACAGGGCAGTCAAATTGGCGATGGTTGCCGTCTGCTTCCGGGAAGCATGATTGGTTCAAACGTTTCCATGGGAACGCGGTGCACGTTGGGAATGCGCAGCATTATCGGAAATCATTGTGTCCTGGGCGACGGCTGTATCCTGCAAGCCGGTGCCAACATCGGAGCCGATGGATTCGGATTCGCTCCTACTGACGAGGGCTACGAAAAGATTCCTCAATTGGGCAATGTGGTCATAGGCAATGGCTGCGAGATTGGGGCGGGCACCACCATTGACAGGGCCACCTTGGGATCGACCGTTTTGGGGGATGGGGTCAAGCTCGACAACCTGATCCAAGTGGCGCACAATGTCAGGATTGGTTCGAACACTGTGATTGCCGCACAGACCGGCATCGCGGGCTCAACGGAAATTGGTGAGCATTGCATGATCGGAGGGCAAGTTGGTATCAACGGGCACATTCGCATTGCAGGTCATACTCGAATTGCCGCGAAGAGCGGCATTACGGCGAGCATTACAACCGAAGGACAGGTGCTACAAGGCAATCCCGCCCTTCCCATCCGGAAGCACAGGATCATGCAACTTGCCCTTCGCAAATTGGCCCGCGAATTCTCCCAGAAGAAAGCGGGCGACCCGCTGCGGGCTGCGGCTGCAGAGGACCGTTGAATCTCCATTTTGGCAACATGACAGAGAAAAATACCACGGCTTCACAACCCCTGAAACAGCGCACCATCCGAGAGTCGTTCTCCTTGGAGGGAATCGGGCTCCACACCGGCCAGAATGCCCGGGTTACGGTGTGTCCTGCTGAGGACAACCACGGTTACGTGTTCCAGCGGATGGATTTGGAAAACCAACCCTTGATTCCTGCGGACTGTGACCTCGTCGTAGAGACGCGTCGAGGAACCACTTTGGAAAAAGGGGGAGTCAGGGTCTACACCACTGAACATCTTCTCGCCGCATTGCACGGTTGTAGCATTGACAATGCACTCATCCAATTGGATGGTCCCGAAGTGCCCATCATGGACGGAAGCAGCTGGCCCTTCGTTGCCCACATTGAAGAAGTGGGGACGCGCGAGTTGGAGGCGGAACGCAAAATCTTTCGCCTCACGGAATCCGTGACCTATCACGATGGAGCCGGGGTCGAAATGCTCGCCGTTCCGCCTGTGGGTGATGAATTCCGGTTGACCGTCATGGTGGATTACCACAGTCCCATTCTGGGAACCCAGCATGCCAGCATGTATCATCTCGGGAAATTCGTCCCGGCCATCAGCCGCTGCAGGACCTTTGTGTTCCTGAAGGAAGTGAAATCCCTCCTCGAACAAGGACTCATCAAGGGTGGAGACTTGGACAACGCGATCGTCTTGGCGGAAAGGGAGTATTCCAGCGAGGAAATCGAGGAGATTGCCAAGTTGTCCGGGAAAGAAAATCTCAAAGTTGAGCCCGGAAAAATCGGCGTTCTCAATAACACCACGCTCCAATTCGAGAACGAACCGGCCCGCCACAAACTGCTGGATATCGTAGGTGACCTCGCGCTCACCGGCTTCTTCATCGAAGGTCATATCCTGGCCGCTCGCCCAGGCCATGCGGGCAATGTGGAATTCGCCCGCATCCTCAAAAGAAAGCGACAGGCAGAACAGGGAATACCGAAGTACGACCCCACCGAGGAACCGCTGATGGACATCCACGACATCGAGCGATTGTTGCCTCACCGCTACCCCTTTCTGCTCGTAGACAAGATCATCGAACGTCGGGAGTCCAGCATCGTGGGACTCAAGAACGTCACGATGAATGAGCCCTTTTTCCAAGGGCACTTCCCCGGGAACCCCGTCATGCCCGGTGTACTTCAAATCGAAGCCATGGCCCAGGTGGGTGGAATCTTTGCGCTCAGTGGCGTGGAGGATCCGGAGAACTGGTCTACCTACTTCATGAAAATTGACAATGTCCGGTTCAAGCAGAAAGTCATTCCAGGCGACACCATCCTCTTCAAGCTCCAGCTCGCCAGCCCGATCCGACGCGGTCTCGTCCACATGACGGGGAAGGCTTATGTCGGTGACAAATTGGTCTCCGAGGCAGAAATGCTGGCCCAAATCATCAGAGACCGGGTAACCTCAGCTTCCTCCGCATGAATTCCATCCAGACGGAAAGCAAGATTTCACACCTTGCATCGGTTCACCCGGAAGCCCAATTGGGCGAGGGTGTGACCGTGGGCCCCTTCGCCACCATAGAAGAAAACGTAAAAATTGGCCCCGGAACTTGGATTGGTCCCAATGCCACCATCCTCAATGGTTCACGCATAGGTTCTCGCTGCCGCATTTTTCCAGGTGCGGTCATCGGCGGCATGCCACAGGACCTGAAGTACGACGGTGAGAACACGACGGCGGTCGTGGGAGACCACACGACCATCCGTGAGTGCTGCACCATCAACAGGGGCACCACCGATCGCATGACCACCCGCGTGGGGTCGCACTGCCTCTTGATGGCGTACACCCACATCGCACACGATGCCCTGGTGGGAGACCATTGCGTACTGGCCAATAATGCCAATGTCGCGGGCCATGTCACCGTTGAGGACTGGGTCATCATTGAAGGTGTGGTGGCCATACAGCAGTTCGTGCGCATCGGACAACACGCTTTCGTCGCTGGGGGATCACTGGTCCGCAAGAACATTCCTCCTTACGTCAAAGTCGCTCGCGAGCCCTTGAGCTATATCGGCGTCAATGCCATCGGGCTCCGGAGAAGGGGATTTGCCGATGAATTCGTCCGCGCCGTGGAAGACATTTACCGCACCCTCTATGTGACGGGTGGCAACATGTCGCAGGCCCTCAAAGTGGCCGAGCTCGAGCTTCCCAAAAGCGATGCCAAGGAGACCATTTTGGACTTTATCCGGGCATCGGACAAGGGCATTGTACGCGGCCCCTTCTGATGTCAGCAGACGCCCTGCACATCTCCCTAGAGCAAGTGGGCAAGCGGCATGGTCGCCAGTGGATACTTCGAAACATAAGCGACGAATTGCCGCCCGGACAGTTCCTTGCGCTCCTGGGCACCAATGGGAGCGGAAAGTCCAGCCTGCTCCGGTTGATGTGCGGGTTTGATCGTCCGAGCGAGGGAAAGGTGCGGTGGAAAAGCCGGCGGCGTGAATGGGATGCCATGGACGTTCCCCTTTCGATTGCATACTGTGCCCCCGACCAAGGTCTCATTGCCGAACTCACCGTCGCCGAACACGTGGCTTTGCATCAGAAACTTCGGATCCCGCTGGAGGGAATGGGGGTCAACGAGGGCCTGGAATGGGCGCGGCTGGAAACCAAAAGAGACGTTCTTGTGCGCGACTTGAGTTCCGGAATGCGACAGCGGTTGGCATTGACCTTGGCGTTCTCAACGGCCAGTTCCGCCCTTTTCCTGGATGAACCCACTTCCCATCTGGACAGCGCGGGTAGGGCATGGTATGCCGAACTCATGAAAATCCATCGGAAGGGGCGCACAGTAGTGGTCGCATCCAATCATGACCCGGCGGAATTTCCCGGAGCGGACCGAACCATGGAGCTTTCCACCCCTTGAGAGGAGGATTTTAGTTTCCTCAATATCAATTGTTTATGCCGCGCTTTTGGTTTTTTTCCCAGAAAGCGTAACCGGAGACGAGATGGAGGCGTAAAGGGGCTCGAATCCACACAAACCTCTTCAATATGATTCGTTCTATTTTTCTCTCGATGGCCCTTCTCGGCCTTCTTTTCCAGAATGTCCAAGCCGCTGCCCCGCAGGATGACCTGTGCAAGGTCGAGCAGGACCACATCAACACCGCCGTCTACCTCGAAGGCATGTTGACCCAGAACTTCCGTGCCTGTGCAAAGGGCACCATTTCCTACATCGAGGTCATCGCAAGCGTTGATTTCGCCGGCGGTCAGGTCGATGTGGCCATCATGGACGATACGTTCGCGACCAAGGCCATGCAGACCTTTACGGCTTCCAACTACAACGGTACGAGCCTCATCCTCGAGAACCTCGCGATCCCTACGCTGACCCATGACGAGTACACCCTGGTCGTCCGCGCCATGAACGGTGCATCCTGCGTGATCCCCGGAACCGATGAGCCCACCCAATTTGTCGGCGGAGCCCGCTTGCATGGTGAGGTGTTGGACAAGAATGTCAAGTTCTCCTCCGGCATCCGAAGTGCTACCCCTTCGTTGGGTTCTGCCCAGGATGGCCGCAAGGATGACATTCGCTCGAATGACCTCCCCAACAACGCGATGAGCCGCACGGCCGCTGGCCTCGATCTTCGCGTACAGGGCGACTGCGCCGCGGAGCAACTCCAGTCCAATGGTGTCATCAATGTCAACGGCGGCACCTTTATGCAATCCTTCTACTCTTGCGAGCGCGGTCAGTTCCTCGAGGCCAAGTTGGCTACGCCCTTTGTCGAGGCGGGCTACACCTTCGAATATGCGCTGATGCATTTCAACGGAGACGTCATTGCCAATGGCACCTTTACCGAGGAAAATGTCACCGACGGCGAACTGCACCTCACCTTCGATAAGGGAAGCGTGCGCAAAGGCCAGCACGTCGCCCTGAAGGTTACCTGTCCCGAAGGTGCCCGCATCGCTTTGCTCGCGATTGGCGTAGCCAATGCAGATTTTGGACGCCTCTATGTCGACGGACAGTCGCTCAGCTTCAACTTGGCCATTGCGGCCGGTTTGAAGTCTGCCATCGCTGCGGATGTGACTGCCGAAGATGAAGGACGTGGCGCCATCGACTTGAGCGCTTTCCCGAATCCGTTTACCGATGTATTGAATGTCCAAGTGCGCGGCACGGTGCAGGAAGGAGCCCTGCTCCAGATCCTCGACCAGCAGGGCATGCCTGTGAAGGCGCTCAGCCTTTCCGGCGGAAAGCTCGACCGCCCCGTACGCATCGACGACTGTGGTGAACTCCGCCCCGGTATCTATAGCCTGCGCCTGCTCAATGGCCGCGAGGCGGTCTCCATCCGGGTCCTCAAGAACTAAGCCTAAACAATCACGCTGAAAAAGGGCGGTCTTCCTCGGAAGGCTGCCCTTTTGACATTTATACCCTGTGCGCAGGTCGAAGCAGATCGAACACCGTTTTCACAGGAGCAAAAGTCCGCGAGGGGACCTCTACGAACAGGGTGTTCCAGCGTCCCATGGCCCCATTCCACAACCCCGGGTGCTCCAAGCCCAGCAGAGGTCTTCCCTGATAGGACTTGGCAACGAGGAAGTCCCGCCGTTGATCCGTAAACCGGTCCAGTGGATATGGATTTCCGCTCCGATCATGCAGGACACAGACCAAGTCAACCGGATTGAAATGGGTCGCGCCGGCGATGCAATTGCCTACCCTCGGATCTGCCAGGTCCATTTCAGCGGACTCCACAATCTGCGCACGCAATGTGCCCTCGTTATCCCTGAGCCAGAAGGGTCCCCCACCGGGCTCTCCTTCATTGCGCACCATTCCCGCCACAAGCAAGGGGCGGTCCAAGGCGCTTTTCCATTCCTCCGGATTCTTGGGTCCAGGGTCTGAATGATGAAGAAATCCACGCCGCAGCCATTGCGTTGCTGGCGCTGTATTTCCCGAATCCAAGGCCTGCAGCGCACGGATTCGCTCCTTGTTCAGGTCGTAGGTCAATCCGAGCAGCGCCTGCCTCCACGGGATGACCTCATCATGTGCCGTCGTTGGACGGACATTGTCAATGTTCTTGATGCTGACGAGTGCATCGGGGTGCCGTTCGCCGATCTCCGCGAGATTGAAAAGAAGGGAGCCGTGCCCTCCTGGGCGAAACAAGGGGTGCGCACCATCGCTGGTGAAAGGCCGGCGATCACCATCCATGGCCATGGTGTCCGTTGAGGGATGTTGAACGGAGCTGCTCACCTCTACGTCCAGCAGCTTGGCCCACTCCGATAATCGCAACTCCCAGTGGCTGCGGCTATCTTCGGGTAGGGTGAAGTGCACCTTGCAGACCTTGGCTTCAGGCAAGGTGGCCTTCCACTCGTGCATGTGCTCCTCAAATGCCGTTCGTGTTCCCTGGGGATACAAATGGAAGGGCAGGCCTCCTTTGGGCATGCTGGGCAAATCCAAACGTGTCATCACCGCTTCCAGGCGCTCCTCCGCATGGTCACAAGGACCCGTGGCTTCCGCCAATGCGCGAAAGGGGAAAGCATGCCACCTCGCATCCAGCTGTTCCAGGGCCTCAGCGTTTTTCGTAGCCAGTGATTTGAACATGCGGCTGGCCGCTCCACTTGCCGGTACGAACCGAATGGCCTCTTCCCCTCTCAGCGCTCGACCTAGCCGCGCCCAATGAACCAGGTCTTCTTTGCTCAGGGTTTGGATTCCATTCCCGCGTTGGCAAGCACCGTCAGGCTGGCAATGGGTAGGGCCTGTCTGCAGCCGCAACCATTGCCGCTCCAATTCGGGAATTGGAATTCCATGTTCTTGGGCCGCTTCAAGGAAGGTTTTGGAAAGTGTGGTGGACACGGCACGAAAATACCGCCCACAGTGGAAACCTGTCAGAAATCAGGCCCGGTACAATTTGCGGTCGTCTTCTACTTTTTGGACACCGGCTGTGTTGTGGCTACGCGTCGCCCTCGCGGGATGGGGTCTACCGGCCAACAATGAAGCCAATGCCGCGGTCAATGACCTGCGGGCCTCTTTGAGAACCTCCGCCAAATGGGCATCGTCCGTCCCCGTGCGCGACAGTTGTTCCATCTTTAGAATCTGCTCCTGCAAGCCGAGCATACCGAGCATACCAATGCTGCTCTTGGCCTTGTGCGCCAATGGATGTAGCTCCCGCCACCGGCCTTTTGCAGCCAATTCCTCCATGGTGTCGAAATACCGGGGGACCTCCACCTCGAACAAATCCAGAATGCGATGTACCATGGCGTCGTTGCCTTGGAACACCTGCTTCAGGTAATCGAGGTTGTAGAGAGGAGCGGACATATTGGAATCGCACCGCGGACTTTGCGGTCCTCGTCAATACGGATGGAGGCCCTGAAAGGTTACCGATATTTGCGCCATGTCGCGAGAAGAGCACCACCGACGCATCCTGGTAACAGGTGGGGCGGGTTTCATCGGTTCCCACACCGTGGTCGCCCTTATTGACGCCGGGTACGAGCCTGTCATCGTTGACGATTTGCGCAACAGCCGTTCATCCGTGCTTTCAGGATTGGAACGCATCCTCAACCGAACTGTGGAGTGTCACCATGTGGACTGTGGAGATGGTGCGGCCATGGCGCCTCTTTTCGATCGTCCCGTCCACGGAGCCATTCACTTTGCTGCGGACAAGGCGGTAGGCGAAAGTGTGGCAGACCCCGAGAAGTACTTCTCCAACAACATCGGAGCCACTGCCCGTCTCGCTCGGGTCCTCAAGGATCACGGCGTGCAACACCTGGTGTTCAGTTCTTCCTGCACGGTGTATGGCGAGACAGAGCAATTGCCCGTCAACGAGGGCGCCTCCATCCAACCTGCGGCTTCACCCTATGGCTTCACCAAACAGGCCTGCGAGCAATTGCTGCGCTACAGCCATGCTGCGTCCGATGGTGCCTTCGGAGTAGCATTGCTCCGGTATTTCAACCCCATCGGAGCGCATCCTTCTGCGGAAATCGGTGAACTGCCCATAGGCACTCCTGCCAATCTCGTGCCTTTTCTCACGCAGTCCGTAGCGGGTATTCGACCAGCGCTGACGGTGTTCGGAGATGATTACCCGACACCGGATGGCACCTGTATCCGGGACTATTTGCACGTATCCGACCTCGCCGAGGCCCATGTCGCCGCGCTCCAATGGCTGGAGCGCGCACCGGGGGCCATGGATGTCTTCAATCTGGGCACGGGAGAAGGGAGCAGCGTGAAAGAAGTCATTGCTGCATTTGAGGCGGCTACAGGAAGAGCCGTTCCGCACCGCATCGGTCCGCGAAGACCGGGTGACGTAACCGCCATTTACGCCGATGCCTCGAAGGCAGATCGCGTGCTGGGTTGGCGCACCCGCCGGTCACTGCAAGAATGCCTCGCTGACGCATGGCGTTGGCAAGAGAAATTGGTCCGGGAGAGTCAATAACCTCCGCCCGACTCAACGAAAGCGCGAAGGACCGCGAACCCCAGCAGAAAGCCCAAGGCGAGCTCCTTTGGCGTGTGTACCCCCAGCCGCATTCGGGACCAACCCACAGCTCCCGCCACCGCGAAACCCAAGGGTAAAAACGCGCCCAGCGAGAGCTCGTGCAACAAGTGAAAGGACCACAAGGCCCCCAAAGCCCCGCCTTGTGCCAATAAGTGCATGCTGACTTTAATCCAGCGCGTCAACAACATGGCCAGGGCCAGCGATGCCATCATGCCAAGGACAAGGGCCAATACTTCCGATGGCAAGTAGACGCCGGGGCGGGTCAGGGCATAGTATCCGAGCAATTGATAAAACATGACCACCAGAAAAGGCACGGTCCGCTCCTGTCGCCGGGAAACTTCGAGATCGCTGAGCGCCCCCCTTCGGTGCAGCACATAAAGCGAAATGGCAGGGGCGAGTGCATTGATGAGCAGAATGGAGGAGACGTAGACCATCACGGCTGGTTGCAGCCGAAGCCAAGGGTCCACCGCCCACAGCATGAGGAACACCCAAAGGGGCATCCACAGCGGATGCAGCACATAGGAGATGACGAGTGCGAACCTGCGCATCAGAGTTCCTTGCGCAATCGGGCCACGGGAATGCTCATCTGCTCTCTGTATTTGGCAACCGTGCGCCGGGCAATACGGTACCCTTTTTCCTGAAGGACCTGCATCAACTTCTCATCGCTGAGCGGCTTGCGCTTGTCCTCCGACTCGACGGCTTCCTCCAGGATCTTCTTGACTTCCCGTGTCGAAACCTCCTCTCCACTATCCGTGGACAGGGACTCGCTGAACAAGGTCTTCAGGAGGAAAGTACCATAGGGGGTCTGCACGTATTTCGAATTCGCCACCCGGGACACGGTGCTGATATCCATCTGAATCCTGTCGGCAATGTCCTTCAGAATCATGGGCTTGAGGTCGGTTTCATCGCCCGTGAGAAAATATTCACGCTGGATGTCGAGGATGGCCTGCATCGTGATGCGCAAGGTGTTCTGCCGCTGTTTGATGGCGTCGATGAACCATTTGGCCGCGTCCACTTTGCGCTTGACGAAAGTGATGGCTTCTTTCTGGGAGCGGTCAGGGCTCTTCGCTGCGGAATACCCCTCCATCATGTCGCGGTATTCGTTGGAAACCCTGAGTTCCGGGGCATTGCGCCCATTGATCTGCAGCCTCAACTCCTCGCCTTCCACCGAGACATGAAAATCCGGGACAACCGCCTGTATCGGCCGGGCATTGTCGGAACCGGAATTGCCCGGTTTGGGATTCAGCCGGATGATTTCATCCATGGCGGCCCGAAGTGCGTCTTCGTCCACCTCCAATCGGACAACCAGTTTATCGTAGTGCTTCTTGGTAAAGGCCTCGAACTGCTCATCAAGGATTCGGTGCGCAAGGGATAGGGCCGGTTGTGCTCCTCCCGTCTTGGCATCCAGCTTCCGGTCGATTTGGATCAGCAAGCACTCCCGGAGATCGCGTGCTCCGACCCCTGCAGGATCCAGTTCCTGGACGATAACGAGCACCTCCTCCAGCTCCTCCTCATCCACTTCTACTCCTTGTCCAAAAGCGAGGTCGGAAGAAATCGCATACAGGTCACGTCTCAAGTATCCTGCCTCGTCCAAGTTTCCGATGAGAAAGGCGGCCAACATGCGCTGCCGATCGGAAACCGGGCGCAGGCCGATTTGTGCCGCAAGACGCTCCGAAAAGGTCTCTCCGGCGCCAAAGGCGGTTTCCCTGTCTTCGTGCTCCGCATGGTTGTTCACCGCATAGCGGTAACCCGGTGTGGGGTCGTCGAGGTAAGCGTCAAAATCAAAATCATCCCGTGTCTCTCCCCGGTCGTCGTCCAACCCTTCCGCACTGTCGTGCTCAGGCTCCTCCTCTCGGCCCTCTTCCAGTGCGGGATTGGCCTCCAATTCCTCCTTGATGCGGGCCTCGAGCTCCAAGGTCGGCACCTGCAACAGCTTCATCAACTGAATCTGCTGGGGACTCAGTTTTTGAAGGAGCTTCTGTTGTAGGCTTTGCTTGAGCATTCAGGAAAATAAAACGTTCATGCCATTTTCTCCGCGTTCAGAATTCGGCATTCTGGGGTGTGCGGGGGAAGGGGATCACGTCCCGGATGTTGGTCATGCCGGTCGCGAACATCACGAGTCTTTCAAAACCCATGCCAAAACCGGCATGAGGCGCCGTTCCGAACTTGCGGGTGTCGAGGTACCACCACACGTGATCCTCGGGGATGTCGAATTCAGCGCACTTCTTCTGCAGCTCCTCCAACCGCTCCTCCCGCTGGCTTCCTCCGACCAATTCTCCGATTCCGGGAACGAGGACATCCATGGCCGCTACGGTCTTTCCATCGTCGTTGGCGCGCATGTAAAAGGCCTTGATCTCCGCCGGATAGTCGGTTAGAATAACCGGCTGCTTGAACTTTTTCTCGACCAACCAGCGCTCGTGTTCGCTTTGCAAATCGATGCCCCACTCCACGGGATACTTGAACTTCTTCTTCTTGAACGGCTTGGAATTGCGCAGCAAGTCGATGGCCTCGGTGTAGGTAATCCGCACAAAGGGGTTTTCCGTCACGAACCGCAACCGCTCAATCAGGCCCATCTCGTTGCGCTGGTCCGCGGGCAATTGCTTCTCCGCATCGGCTTCCCGCTTGGCGAGGAACTCGAGTTCGGCGGGGTACCTCTCCAGCACATTGGTCAACACGAACCTGAGGCAATCCTCGGCCAGGTCCATGTTGTCGGTGAGGTCGTTGAAAGCCACCTCGGGTTCGATCATCCAGAATTCGGCGAGGTGGCGGGAGGTGTTGCTGTTCTCGGCGCGGAAGGTGGGGCCGAATGTGTACACCTTGCCCAAGGCCATGGCGCCGAGCTCCGCCTCGAGCTGTCCGCTCACGGTCAAATTGGCGGGCTTTCCGAAGAAGTCCGCACCGTGGTCCACTGCGCCGTTCTCGGTCTTGGGCACGTTGTCGAGGTCGAGGGTTGTCACCTGAAACATCTCGCCGGCACCCTCGGCATCGCTGCCCGTCACGATGGGCGTGTGGAGCATGTAGAATCCGTTCTGCTCGAAATACTCATGGATGGCGTATTGGAGGCCATGGCGCAAACGGAAGACCGCGTTGAATGTGCTGGTGCGGAAGCGCAGGTGGGCCTTCTCGCGAAGAAACTCCATCGTGTGGCGCTTCATCTGGATCGGATACACCTCGGGGTCGGCATCACCCAATACCTCGAGGTTGCTGACCTCCACTTCCGTGGCCTGGCCCTGGCCCTGGCTCTCCACCAAATGGCCCACGGCACAGATGGCGGCACCGGTGGTCAGCCGCTTGCGTAGGGCCTCCGAGGTATTGTCCCGGTCGATGACGAGCTGGAGATTCTCGAGACTGGAGCCGTCGTTGACCGACAGGAACTGGTCATTTCGAAAGGTGCGGACCCACCCGCATACGGTCACTTCCTGCCCGACAAGGGTCCTATCGAGCAATTGGGATACTGTGTGGCGCTTCACGCTCGCTTATTTTGGGAATCCATCATCCATGGATCGGAACCGCTCCGACCCTCTGTGCAAAGATGCGGCGATTCAAGCCTTCACGGCATCTTGCTTTTCGTCACTGGAGACAACCCCATCGCGGAGCCGCACGACCCGGTGCGCATGGGCCGCGATGTCTTCCTCGTGGGTGACGAGCACCACGGTGTTTCCGGCCCGGTGAATCTCTTCGAACAGGGCCATGATCTCGACAGAGGTCGTGGTGTCCAAATTTCCTGTGGGCTCGTCCGCCAAGAGCAAATCAGGTCGATTGACCAAGGCCCGGGCCACTGCCACCCGCTGTCTTTGACCTCCCGAAAGCTCGTTGGGCCTGTGGTCCATCCGGTCGGCAAGCCCCACCTGCTCGAGCACCTCCCTGGCGCGTTCGACACGCTCGGAACGGCCCATACCCGCATACACCATGGGCAAGGCGACATTTTCCAAGGCAGTGTATCGCGGCATCAGATTGAAGGTCTGGAAAACAAAACCGATCCTGCGGTTCCGGATATCTGCCAACGCGTCGTCGTCGAGCTTTCCCACGTCCTCGCCAGCGAGGTGATAACGGCCAGCGGTGGGGGTGTCCAAGCAACCCAACATGTTCATCAGCGTTGATTTGCCCGAACCCGATGGGCCCATCAATGCCGTGTACTCTCCCTGTTCAATGTCCAATGTCAGCCCCCGCAAGGCATGCACCTGCTGCTGGCCGACTTGATAGGTCTTCCATACGTCCTGTACCTCAATCAACCTGGACATGACCCGAAGGTACAGCGCGCCTCGCTTGAACCGCCCCCAATTCGCATGTAGCGCAAGCGCATGACCGTTCGTTGCTATTTTGCCCTGCGATATATGATTCACAAGACCCTCCCTGCCCCTTTTTCGGTCATCTGGCTGCTGATGCTCTGTGTGATGGCCTTTCCTGCCCAATCCCAATTGGAGGTGAACAGCACCCTGACGCCCGAGCAATATGTCAATGATATACTGCTCGGTGAAGGAATCGAAGCGACCAACATCCAATTGACGGGAAGCCCCATTCAGATCGGGCACATCACCGGTTTCGACACCGACGAATTCCCCATAGCCGAGGGCCTCATCCTCAGCACGGAAGTCGCGAATAACCCTGCCAATGTGAACAGTGGGTGCCTCGATGAGACCATCATGGATGGGCAGGAAGTATCGGGAGACCCTGACCTTTTGAACATTGCAAACAGTGTGCCTCCCCTCATCGGTCAATCTTTCTCCGTCAGCAGTGTGAACGACATCTGTATCATCGAGTTCGATTTTGTGGCCACCGGCGACTCCATCAAATTCGACTACGTATTCGGCTCGGACGAATACCTGACTTGGGTGAACACGCAGTACAACGACATTTTCGGCTTTTTCCTGGATGGCCCGGGGATCGTGGGGCCCTATGCCAATGGTGCTATCAACCTGGCTGAAGTACCGGATTCGGATCCACAGTTGCCCATCACGATCAGCTCGGTGAACAACGTCACCAACAGCGCATTCTACATCGATAACCCCTCCAACCAGATTCTATGTCAGAATGGCTATACGTTGGAGCTGACAGCGAAGAGTGCCGTGCAATGCGGTGAGACCTATCACATTCGGCTCGCCATTGCAGATGGCACGGATACGGCGTTGGAGTCCATGGTCATCCTTGAGGCCGGTTCTTTCCAGTCCAACGGAGCGAACATTGTAGCTTCTGCGAGCATAGGAGGAGCACCCGTTTTCTTGGGCGACACTGTGGTCGTTGAGGGCTGTAACAATGCCGCTTTTACGGTGATTCGTCCGGTGACCACCTTCGCGGATACGCTCGAACTTTTCATCAGCGGAACCGCTGAATCGGGTGTGGATTTCGTCCCTATCGATACGGCCATCATCATGGAAGCGGGGGTGTCAGAACAGCAAATCCCACTGCAGGTCATCGCGGACAACATTGAGGAGGGAGCGGAGACCGTGACGCTCGAGTATTTGTACGTGAACCTCTGTGGTGACACCTCCATTGCATCCGCGACCCTGCTCATACAGGACCCTGACCCCCTGACGGTGCAGGTGCCCGACGAAGTGGCACTTTGCCCCCCGGTGCAGATTTCGGCCCTGGTCACGCAGGGTTATGCCCCTTTCCTTTTCGGATGGAGTACGGGGGACTCTTCCTCCACCATTACATACACCGACCTCGAACCAACTACCCTTCTTTTGACGGTGACGGACGTTTGTGGCGATTCGCTGGTTGTCCCCATCGATTTGGTCAACCCTACGCCTCTCGAAGTGTCCATCGTCCAGGTGAATGCACCCTATTGTTCCGGAGACCCGGTTCAGCTCACGACGGAGGTCATCTCAGGCAGCGGCACCGTCGATTGGAATTGGTCCTCCAACGTGGACAACAGCAATGGGGGGAATGCGAACGTCAGCCCCTCCACAAGCGAGACGTTCTCGGTCAATGCCGAAGACGCTTGCAGTCAAACAGACGAAGCATCGTGGACCGTGGAGGTTCCGACCTATGACCCCATCGCGAGTGATGACGTCACATTTTGTCTTTATCAGCAAGGTGTGTTGGGCATAGATGGAGGAACCCTTCTCTACACTTTCACGGGCCTCAACGGAACCGTTCTGGACGCGGCAACGGATTCCACGGTGGTGTTCACCAATGGAACCGGAAGCATGTATGTCGGTGGTGCCAACACCACCACCACGGTCGTCATCACGGACGAATGTGGAAGCAGCCTGAACATTGACGTGACCTCGGAAGCGTGCGAGACCATCGTACCCAACGTCTTTACCCCGAACAATGACGGCGAAAATGACCGCTTCGTGATTGAAGGCATTGAGGGCTATCCAGGCAGCAGCCTCAGGGTTTTCAACCGATGGGGAAGTGAGGTGTTCTTCGACAGCAACTACGACTCGACATGGGAAGCCGACGGCTTATCGGACGGCACCTACTATTACCTGTTTGACCGCAGTGATGGCATGACCTTTCGGGGAAGCCTCGAAATCATGCGCAAGCGATCGTGACCTCTGGTATCTCTGCTTTTCAAGCGGGTTGACGGATGGACTCCCCCGTCATTTCATTCGGCTTCTCAAGCCCCATCAAGTCCAATATCGTGGGCGCCACGTCTGCGAGAATGCCATCCCTCAGTGACGCCGGTTTGGGTTCGATGACCACCACCGGTACCAGATGGGTCGTGTGGGCCGTATGGGGCGATCCATCGGCATTCCTTGCTTTTTCAGCATTTCCGTGGTCCGCGATGACCACGAACCGGTAGTTCGCCTTTCGTCCCGCTTCCAGCACCCTGGCGAGTTGCCGATCGGTCTCGGCACAAGCGGACACGACGGCATCAAAGACACCCGTGTGCCCCACCATATCGGGGTTCGCAAAATTGAGGCAAACGAAATCAGGTGCATCGCCTGAGGCCATGGCCTCAATGGCGGCATCCGCCACCCCTGCAGCGCTCATCTCCGGCTGCAGATCGTAGGTCGCCACCTTGGGGGAAGGCACCACCACCCGCTGCTCCCCTGGAAATTCCGCCTCCCTTCCGCCACTGAAGAAAAAGGTCACGTGGGGATACTTTTCCGTCTCCGCGAGGCGCAACTGTGTTCCCCCAGCCGCGGAAACCGCCTCTCCCAACGTCATGCGAAGATTCGGCTTGTCGTACAACACGTGAACGCCCGTGAAACGCTCGTCATAATTGGTCATGGTCACGTAATGCAGATCCAGCGCCTGCATCCCATGGTCGGGAAAAGACTGCTGGGTCAAGGCCGTGGTGATCTGACGACAACGGTCGGTTCGGAAATTGAAACAGAACACCACATCGCCCGGACGGATTCGTCCGTCTTCATCTCCGATGATGGCCGGCTCCACAAATTCATCGGTCGTTCCCGCAGCATAGGCAGAGCGCATGACCTCCACGGCACTTTCGTGCCTTTCGGCTTCTCCTCGCACCATGGCCCGATACGCCTTGGCCACCCGGTCCCAACGGTGGTCCCTGTCCATGGCCCAGTATCGTCCACAGACCGTGGCAATGCGGGCACCTGTGCGCTCACAGACAGCCTGCAAATCTTCGAGGTATCCTGCACCGAGTTCCGGCGCCGTATCTCTTCCGTCTGTGAAGGCATGGACCAGCACTTCGGGAACTCCGGCTCCCCGTGCGAGTTCCAGCAAGGCGTGGAGATGGGCTTGTTGACTGTGCACACCCCCTTGACTGACCAACCCCATGAAGTGCAGGCGGCGACCGCCTTCCTTCGCCCTATCGAAAGCCCGCTGCAGCGTGGGCTCTGAAGAAAGGGTCCCTTCCGAAATGGCGCGGTCGATTTTGAGCAAATCTTGGTAGACGATGCGACCTGCGCCAATGTTCAGGTGCCCCACTTCACTGTTGCCCATCTGTCCGACAGGCAAGCCCACCTCCTCACCGTGCGTGGTCAATTTGGCATGGGGATGATGTGCGACGATGCCATTAAAACAGGGCGTCTCCGCAATATGGACTGCGTTGTTTCCGTCCGCTTTGCCGAGTCCCCAGCCGTCCAGAATGATGAGTGCCGTCTTGTTCATTGCGGCGCAAATGTACCCACCAGCTTGGCAGGGCTCCTGCGCTTGAACAACACTTCAGGCCCGGTCTCTCCACGAACACCTGACCCCTCCCGGAGGCAGGAAATACCCCGGGTTTGCCCGGGTGAGGACGCCCATCCGAAAAAGATCCATGGACAGCCAGCCTTCGCGCCGGGTCAGCTCGCTCCACGATCGAAACATGTCGCTGGACCAGCGGATGTCATCCACGATCACCACAGCACCCTCTGCCATCAAGGGCTCCAACATCGTCCATTGGCTTTCTAACTCCCTGCCTTCGTGAAACCCGTCCAGAAATATCACGTGGAAGGGCTGGGCTTCGCTGACCAGGCGAGGCAATGACTGCTCGAAAGGACCTGTGATGACCTTGCTGCGTTTGTCATTGACTTGGTGTATCTCGAGCCGCTCGGCGGTCCATTTGGCGAGTACTTCACTGCCTTCCAACCCCACATAATGGGCACCTCGGCCTGCACCAGACAGGAGATAATCCGCCCCCGACCCCAGGCAAGTTCCCAGCTCGAGCAGCCGTGTCGGTTCTCCTGTAGGCCGCGAAACCAACCCGGAAAGGGCCATGAGCCATTTGCCTTTGCGGACATCGGAGGAAGCCGAACGCGCGAGATCTGAAACCCGCCCGCTCCGCTCACGGCCTTCTGCAGGACCACCGGCACCGAAATCTCGCCACTCCAGTATACTGTCGTCCTGTTTCAATCGACCCTCCCTCTGCACCACGGGTAGCCACAGGGATCGCTGAAGGTCCCGTCTCGCTCGAATCCACGGATCAAAGGGCATGGAAAATGACGGGGGGGAGGGCATTTTCCACCAACCCCAAAGCCACGACGACCAACCCACAGGTCCTTTGGTCCTTTCCATGTCGACAATGTCGGGCTTACTTGTACTACTTTTGCGCCTCGTTGGGGCGGTTAGCTCAGCTGGTTCAGAGCACCTCGTTTACACCGAGGGGGTCGGGGGTTCGAGTCCCTCACCGCCCACTTCTTTTCCTTCAGCGCCAGAATTCTGCTCATGTTCATCGGACATGGCAGGCGTGGCCACGGGTGGCCACGGGTGGTTTCGTATCTTTACTCAAGTGGACCCTAGGAGAATAATGCCGTCAATTTCGTGTGAACCCCGCCCTCATTCAAAGAGGGTACAGCTGATTTTCCTCGTTTCGCTGCTGGCCTTGCCAAGCTTAAATAGCTGGGCCCAAGAAACCGAGCATGGTGTCGCCTTCGATTGGATTGAAGCACAGCTCAAGGGCATCCGGACTGATTTTGCCCGTCCTCCCGTACATGCCCGGAATCTGTACCATGTCTCATTGGGGATGTACGATGCGTGGGCAGCTTACGACGACACCGCAGAGCCTGTGCTCCTCGGCCACACATTAGGCGGCTACACTGCGGAATTCGATGGGGTTCCCGAGAACATTCTTCCCTTTTTGGACATCCCTTCCGCCCGCAGCGAGGCGTTGTCCTATGCCGCTTACCGCATATTGACCCACCGCTACGAAACATCTCCCGGTGTAATACAGGCCCAAGCCCGATTTGACTCCCTTTTTACCGCCAAGGGATACGACCCCTCTCTGACCTCCACGAATTACGCCAATGGCTCTCCCGCTGCGCTGGGCAATTACATCGCGGAGCAAGTCATCGCCTTTGGGATTCAGGACGGGGCCAATGAGGTTTTCGACTATGTGAACCTTTACTACGAGCCATTGAATGACCAGTTGGTCATGGATGATCCCGGAAACCCCACCATCGCGGACCCCAACCGTTGGCAACCCTTGGCCATCAATGGATTCGTGGACCAGTCCGGTCAAGTGCTGAATAGTTCCCCTCCCTTTCAAAGCCCTGAATGGGGATGGGTCGCACCTTTTGCGCTGGAAGAGGACCAAATGACCATGTACGAGCGCGATGGGGAGCTCTGGCCTACCTGGCTCGATCCAGGGCCACCGGTCTACACGGGGGGAGACCAACCTGCTGCATCCGACAGCATGTACAAGCACACTTTCTCCATGGTCAGCATCTGGCAATCCCAACACGACCCTTACAACGGCGTGATGATTGACGCCAGCCCAGCCAACATTGGAAACAGCCCGGAATTTCCGGAGAGCTTTGAGGACTACGGCAACTTCTACAACTATTTTGGAGGAGGAGATGCCGGTATGGGACACGACATCAACCCGATCTCCGGACTGCCCTACGAAGAGCAGTTGGTGCCCCTCGGTGATTACACCCGCATCCTCGCCGAGTTCTGGGCGGACGGTCCGGACAGCGAGACCCCGCCGGGCCACTGGTTCAGCATCTTCAACGAGGTCATGGAAAACCCGGCCTTTACCTATGACTGGATGGGGGAAGGCGACGAAATCGACCCGCTGGAATATGAAGTCAAAGGATACCTGACACTGGGCGGAGCTGTGCATGATGCCGCCATCGCGGCTTGGAGTGTCAAGGGTTACTACGACTACGTTCGTCCGGTATCGGCCATTCGCTACATGGCCGAGCAAGGCCAAAGTTCCGACTCCACTTTGCCGAGCTACAGCCCCAATGGCATTCCGCTGTTCGATGGCTTCATCGAGCTCGTAGACGACACGGATTCGTTGGCAGGGCCGGGAGGTGAGAACATCGGAAAGGTCAAGCTCTTCACCTGGAAAGGCCCTGAGTACATCAATACGGTGGAGGCCGATAACGGCATCGATGTTCCTATCGATACGGCGGGCAACATCGCCGGTGTTGGCTGGATCCTGGCGGAGCACTGGTGGCCCTATCAGCGTCCCAGCTTCGTTACCCCGCCTTTTGCAGGGTACGTATCGGGCCACTCCACTTTCAGCCGTTCAGCGGCTGAGGTCTTGACCGCCATCACGGGAGACCCTTACTTCCCTGGGGGGATCGGCGTTTTCGTGTGTCCGCAGGACGATTTCCTCGTTTTTGAAATAGGGCCTTCCGTTGACGTTGAGCTTCAATGGGCAACCTACTACGATGCCTCCGACCAGTGCAGCCTTTCCCGGATCTGGGGTGGCATCCACCCGGTCACAGACGACATCAACGGTCGTCAAATGGGCATTGTTTGTGGTACACAGGCCGTGGCATTGGCCAACCAATACTTCGATGGAAGCATCCTGAATACATGTGGCATCGGCCCATATGGGGGCTGCCTCGGCGACCTGGACAACGATGGTGCTCAAACCGTGGAAGATGTCCTCTACATGTTGGCCAACTTTGGCCACATGGGTCCCCACCCGGCGGACATCGACCTCGACGAGCTCGTCGGCACTACCGACCTGCTGATCCTGCTGGGCATCTACGGATGCCAGTGTCCTTGACCCGTCAATCGACCGGTTGATTCAATGCGGTGAGCGCCTCACCGACCGTGAAAACGCTGCCCAACACCACGGTCAGCGCCCCCTGAAGTTGGGCAGCCTCCCTTGCCGCGTATAGCGCTTCCGCCACGGAACCATACGACGTTCCTGACCTTCCGAACTGCTTTGCCTCCTCTGCCAGCTGCTCCACGGGCATGGCCCTCGGGACATCTGCTGCGCACCAATAATAATCTTGCACTGCAGGAAGACAAGCCAGTGCGGCCGGAATGTCCTTGTCCGCCACAGCAGCGAAGACCAAGTGAATGGGGCGCCCCAGTTCCTCGAGGGCCTTTCCGGTCGCAGTCAGACCTTCCACGTTGTGCGCGCAATCGAGGAGCAGATCAGATGACCACCAATGCCACCGTCCTTGGAGTCCCCAGCCCACAGGTCCTGCCATGAGAGCGGCCTCATCCGTGCTGCTATCGCCGGGAATCAGCTGCAGCATCCGCCGTGCCACCGCCCTGTTCCGCTGCAGCCATGCAGGACCGGGAATCTTCTCTTCATCGGGAAGTCCGTCGTAAACCTCCACACCGAGGCGCATGGATTGCTCCAGCACCACCGAACGGGCCTCAGCGGGAAGCACGCCCAAAACACATGGCACTCCCTCCTTGAGGATTCCGGCTTTCTCACCCGCAATGGACCTGAGGTCATTCCCGAGGAATTGCTGGTGGTCAAGACCGATGGATGTGATGGCCGTCACCCATGGCTGATGGAAAATGTTGGTGGAGTCCAGCCGCCCGCCCATACCGGTTTCCAACACCACAAGGTCCACTTCGCAGCGGCGGAAATGATCGAGTGCCATGCAGAACATCAGCTCAAAAAAGCTCGGTTCGAAGTCTGCCCAGACGGCTTGATGGTCCGACACGAAGGCCACAAATTCCGCCTTCGGGATCATCTCGCCGTTCACGCGAATCCGTTCTCGGGGATCCTCCAAGTGGGGCGACGTGTAGAGGCCGACTTTGTCACCGCGGGCTTGCAGGGCGGCCGCCACAGCATGGCTCACCGAACCCTTACCGTTGGTACCGGCAATGTGAACAACCTCGAGTCCCCTTTCAGGATGACCCAGCGCCTCACACAGCGCAAGGGTCTTGGCGAGGTCAATGCGATACCGGACCGGTCCCGTCCGTTGGAACATGGGGAGTTGAGCGAACAGCCAATCCAAGGTCTCCTCGTACGTCATGATGGCAATGGCAGTTAAGGCACCCGCCCGTCGCTCATTGGAGTTCGAAGTTGAACTGGATCCAGCCTACGCGGGTCGGCTTGGTGGGGTGGCTGCTGAATTTCGCCGTCAGGGCGGCCTCTTTGGCGAGGGCAACCAAGCGGCTGCTGGACGTCGTGCTGTTCGCGGCGTCAAATCGGGTGTCGGTCACAGCGCCAGATTTGTCCACGTAAATCTTCATCCGCACGATGCCTTCCTCGTCGGGCTTGCGATCCAAGTTGGGCTCCCCGATCATGGTGCCGCCTTCGAGGAAGCTGTCACCGAATTCACCGGAGACAACGCCCGTACCCTCAATCTGACCGTCCTCCGCACCGCTGTTGCCCGTGCCCTGCTGTTGCCCCTCGGAACCACCGCCACCGCTGTTGCTGAACAGCTGGTTCAGGGCATTGGATAGGTCGTCAGAAATCTGTGGTTCGGGATCCTCCACTTCGGTCGGCGTCTCGACGGGCTCCTCTTGCGTGGGAACGTCCACATCACTGACATCTTGGGTTTCCACCGTTTCCACAGGGGCCACCTCCTCGGAGACCGATTCGCTGACTTCCTGCTCGATGACCTCCTCGACCTGTTCGGAAGGCACTTCTGTCTCGCGGTCACCTCCGGCCTCCTCGACGTTGCCGAAATCCGCCATGCCCACCGCCACAAACTGCTCGCCGGGTGGCGGCGTGACTTCCTGGAACGCCACAAGGAAGAAGCACGCCGCCAAAATGGCGACATACATCAGCGACGAGATCACAGCAGCGCGTCGGCGCTCCTTGCGTTCCTCATCGGCGTGGTGGCGGTTCCAATCGAATCCTGACATTGCGGGGGTTCAGCGGGTGGGTTGGGCGCCGAGCATCACCTTCCAATCGTTGGCCTTGGCGAGGCCGATGACTTCGACGGTTTGCCCGGTCGGTACTGCCTGGTCCACCTGCAAATACAATACCGGATCGGCCTGGTCGGCAAATTTTACCTTGAGGGCAGGCTCAATGTCCGCCCGCGCGATGGCGGTTCCGTTCAGGAAATAGGAGCCATCGGGCTTGATGGAAATGGTCAGCCGTGAACTGGCGCTGCTGGTCCCCTTGCTCTGTGGCAGGTCAACATTGACCCCGTTCGACACCAGCGTGGAGAGGATGACGAAGAAGATGAGCAGGAGGAACACGAGGTCCGTCATCGAAGACATGTTGCCCCCGGACTGCACTTGGTTGCGCTGTGAGAGGTTCATCAGCGGGCGGGTTCCTCGAGAATGTCAATGAATTCGAGCGAGCTGGCCTCCATCTTGTGAATGACCTTGCTGACCCGGCTCACCAGGTGGTTGTAGGCCATGTAGGCGATGATGCCCACGATGAGTCCTACGATGGTCGTGATCATGGCCTGCTTGGTACCGGACGAAATGTCGTCGACCCGAACCATGCCGGCGTTTTCCATGTCCAGGAATACGTTGACCATTCCGATGACCGTTCCGAGGAAACCGATCATGGGCGCCGCCCCCGCAATCGTAGCGAGGGAGCTGAGGTTTTTTTCCAGGCTGTAGATCTCGAGCTTGCCGACGTTCTCAATGCTCGCGGAAATATCCTTCAGCGGCTTTCCGATGCGGGCGATGCCTTTATGCAGCATGCGGGCGATGGGGGTGCCGCTCTGCTCGCAAAGGTTGCGGGCGCTGTCGAGGTTGCCGGCGGAGAGGTAGTCCTTGAGCTTGGCCATGAAGTCCTTGTCTTCCTTGGCTGCCTTGCTGATGGCCATCGATCGTTCGAAGAAGATGAAAATGGCGATGAAGCTCATCACGGCAAGCGGCAACATGATGTACCAACCGCCGGAGATGAGCAGTTCCATGATGGATACGTCGCGGGTCACGACCTCACCGGAGGCCGCCATGGCATCAGCGCCGGCTCCGGAGTCCTGCACCGTGGTGCCGCCGAGGGTCAGGTCCTGAATGTGCATCAGAACAATGGAAGGGAAATGCGTTGCGATCATGCTGTGGGCTTCGAATCCAACGTCGAAGGTCGCGGTTTGCGTATGCGACCGCACAGGGAAATACCATGCGTTTCCCCCCGCCCACTGTTCACACCTGAAGGGTTACGCTCCGGCCCCAAACATCAACCAATACACGGCAGCTCCGGAGAGGTAACCGGCAATGGCAAGCAGACTCATCCGCTTGAGGTACCAGACGAAATCGATCTTCTCGAGCCCCATGACGGCCACGCCCGCGGCGGAGCCGATGATCAGCGCACTTCCACCGGTTCCAGCGCAGTAGGCGAGGAACTGCCAGAACAAACCGTCCTGTACGAAGTAGCCCATCCACTCCACGGCACCGGGGTCGGCGATGGGATACATGCCCATGCTCGCCGCCACGAGCGGCACGTTGTCCACGATGGCCGAGAGGAGACCAATGGCCACATTGATGAGGTACACATCGCCCAGCTCCATGCGCAGCCAATCTGCCGTTGCGATCAGATGTCCTGCCTCCTGCAGCGCCCCCACGGCCAGCAGGATGCCGAGGAAAAACATGACGGAGGCGGTGTCGATTTTTCTCAAGACACCCACCACGCTGAGCGAATTGCGGTCCTGTTCATTCTTGGAACGATGAAGCACCTCGGTGGTGAGCCACAGCACGCCGAGCGACAGCATCATGCCCATGAAAGGCGGCAAGTGGGTCACCGTCTTGAAAACCGGGACAAACAACAAACCGGATACGCCCATGGCGAAGATGAGATTGCGCTCCCCTTTCGAAGTCGGATCCGCCGCTTCGTCCATATCCTCAATCTCAGGCCGTTCCACTTCACCCTTCATGCGGGTCGACATGATGGTCAGTGGCACGACCATGCAGACGATGCTGGGCAGGATGAGGTTGGCGATGATGACCGGTGTGGTCAATTGACCCCCGATCCAGAGCATGGTCGTGGTGACGTCCCCTATCGGGGACCAGGCTCCCCCGGCATTGGCACAAATGATGACCGCACCGGCAAAAAGCCATCGCGTCTGCTTGTCCGCAATGAGCTTGCGAAGCAGCGAAATCATCACGATCGAGGTCGTGAGGTTGTCGAGGGCAGCAGAGAAGAAAAAGGTGAGAATGCCGATGATCCAAAGCAGACGGCCCTTCTTGCGCGTGGTGATCTTGTCCGTGATGACAGCGAAACCGTTGTGCGCATCGACCAACTCCACGATGGTCATGGCCCCCATCAGGAAGAACAGGATGCTCGCGATTTCCTCCATATGATGGAGCAGCCGGTGCTCGAAAAACACCTTCAGCGCGCCGTGTCCAGCCTCCCCGTGATCAAACGCTTGGAAGGCATCTGCCAAATGTGCCGGGGCTTCATGCCACCCCAGCACGAGGACGGCCCAGCACAGCGTGCCCGTGATGAGGGCGCTGGCTGCCTTGTCGATATGGAGGTTGTGCTCCAGCGCGATGAACAGGTAGCCGACAACGAAAATGACGATGAGTATGGTGGCCATGAAGAAGGAAGTCGGAGTTCAGAGAAGTTGTTCGAGGGCGATGGACATGGCCGTGGTCGACAGTCGGGTATGCTCGGGGTTTCGAGCGTGGCAGCGTTCCATGGCAGCCCGGATGCAATCGGAGGTGTCGCCGAAGATAGCGGCATCAGATAGGCTGACCTGACCGTCGCCCATCAGATAGGCGAACACCCGCGCCATGCCGCAGTTCGCAATGAAATCCGGAATGACCGCGCACTGGCTGTCAGCCTTCTCCGCGATGGGACCGTGGAAAATTTCCCGATCGGCGAAGGGAACATTGGCGCCTGCGGAAATCACCTCGAGCCCGGCCTTGAGCATGCGGTCCAACTGGTCTTCCGTCACCAATCTGGACGCTGCGCAAGGAAGGAATACCTCTGCGCCCAGATCCCAGATACCGGCATTCACCTCATCGAAGCTCAGCATGTCGTCGGCCTTCAAAGCATTGCCCTCTTTGGCCAGAAACAAGGCCCGAATCTCATCGAGTACCATGCCTTCGGAGCGCAGAATGCCCCCTGCACGATCGATGATTCCGGTGACAACGGCTCCCTGCTTGGCGAGGTAGAGGGCGGCAGCGGCCCCAACATTTCCCCAGCCTTGGACAAGGACCCGCTTGCCCGTGACCTCCCCTCCATAGAGGTTGTAGAAATGACGAACCGATTCGGCCACACCGTAACCCGTGATCAGATCGGCCACCCGGAAGCGGACCCCACCTCCATCGGGAAGAAATTCAGGATCTTCCACGACCTGACTCACGCCTTGACGCAGGTGTCCAATGCGGCGGACTTTCTGGGCCTCATCGGGTTTGAAATGACCGTTGAAGACCCCCTCCTGAGGGTGCCAAACTCCGCAGGCCTCCGTCATCGGAATGACTTCCTTTCCGGCGTCCACGTTGAGGTCACCGCCCGTACCGTAGTAATGCTTGAGCAAAGGTGTGACAGCCGCATACCATCTGCGAAGCACCCCTTCCTTCCTCGGATCGGCTTGGTCAAAATCGATGCCGCTCTTGGCTCCCCCGATTTGCGGACCGCTTACGGTGAATTTGATCTCCATGGTTTTGGCCAATGAAATCACCTCCCCCCTGTCCAGGCCCTTGCGCATCCGCGTTCCCCCTCCGGCAGCTCCACCCCGGAGGCTGTTGATTACCACCCAACCGCGGGCTTCGGTTTCCGGATCGGACCACTCGAACACAATTTCGGGTGGGCGTTCACTGTATCGATCCAGGAGTTCTTTCATAAAGGCTGCTTGCAGGTGTCCGGACCATCTCCGGATGCGGCGAAGTTACCGAAGAGCCTGCCGCCGCATACGTCCCTTTCTGCTCCCGTCACAGAGGCCAATGAAGTGGTCAGTCCCTGAGCCGTTCTCCACGCGAGCCAGGCGAATGCCGCTGCCTCCTTTCCTTCCACCCATTGGCGGTCAGGGATCCACACCGTCCAACCATTTGGCAAATTCCAACGGATGCGTTCGATCAAAAAGGAATTCAAGGCCCCTCCCCCCGTCAGCATGGCTTTCCCTGTGCCCGCTCCTTGAGAAATGGCCGAACCTAACGCGCGCGCAACCCACTCCACCGCGGTGGCCAGTGCATCCTTCGCATCCGAAATACCATCCAAAAGCGAGTGGAGGCCTTCCAGGTCCTCTGCCGCGAGTGATTTCGGGGCGGGACGGTGCAAATGGGGCCAATCTTCCATTTGCGACAACACCGTTTCATCTACCGTTCCCTCCGCTGCGATCGCACCGTTCCGGTCCATGGAAAGGCCGAGGCGGTGGGCCTGATGATTAAGCAGCAGGTTACATCCCGCGACATCCCATGCCAACACCTCCGGAACAGCGGGAGGCAGCAGCGTGAGGTTCGCAATGCCTCCCAGATTGACACAACAACGGTGATTCCTGCCGAAAACAAAAGCATCGAACATCGGGACCAGGGGTGCGCCCTGGCCGCCAGCCGCCACATCCGCATTGCGGTACTCCGCCACCACCAGAACCCCGAGTGATTGGGACAGCCATTGCGCATCTCCCATCGCCCGCGTGCCTTTACCCCCGGGCTCGTGATACAGGGTATGCCCGCTGAACCCCAGCAATGCGGGCGCCCCGTAGCGGGGAACCCACTCGTCCAGCGTCTGCCGGATGACATCAGCCACCCATTGGGTCCATTCCAACTCAATGGCCGGCAGGTTTTCCTCCGGTGTTGAGGCGAGGGCTGACAACCTCGATTTCCAGCTGTCGGTATAGTCCACCGACTTGAATTCCAGCAAGGTGCAGCTTTCTTCGGTAGCTCCGATTTGCACCAGCGCCACATCGAACCCATCACACGAAGTGCCGGACATGGTGCCGAGAACCAAGGTGGGGTCACTCATGGAAGGGATACCGCCGTGGGGCATGCGTTATCTTTACCTATCGAAACCTCGAGACTCCCTGCAATGATCCTGGAACTCACTGAAGAACAAAAAGCCGTGCGCGACGCCGCACGCGATTTTGCCCAGAACGTCCTCAAGCCGGGCGTCATCGAACGCGACAACGAACAGCGTTTCCCCGCCGATGAGATTCGCCAACTCGGGGAGCTTGGCTTCATGGGCATCATGGTCGATCCGAAATACGGGGGCAGTGGCATGGACACCGTAAGCTACGTGCTGGCCATGGAAGAATTGTCCAAGATCGACGCCTCTGCTTCAGTCTGCGTTTCGGTCAACAACTCCCTGGTATGCTGGGGGCTCGAGGAATACGGTACAGAGGAGCAAAAAGTGAATTTCCTGGCACCCCTTGCGCGGGGTGAGAAAATTGGCGCCTTCTGCCTGAGTGAACCCGAAGCGGGCAGCGATGCCACCAGCCAGCGCACCACGGCGGTGGACATGGGGGACCACTACCTGCTCAATGGAACCAAGAACTGGATCACCAACGGAGGATCGGCGAGCACCTACCTCGTGATGGCCCAGACCGATGCCGAAAAGAGCCACAAGGGCATCAATTGCCTCATTGTGGAGCGCGGCATGGAGGGATTCATGGTGGGGGCCAAAGAGGACAAGATGGGCATCCGCGGCAGCGACACCCACACGTTGATGTTTCAGGATGTGATCGTGCCCAAGGCGAATCGCCTAGGGGAAGATGGCTTCGGATTCAAATTCGCCATGAAGACCCTTTCAGGAGGGCGCATCGGGATTGGTGCACAGGCCTTGGGCATCGCCTCCGGCGCCCTCGAATTCGCCCTCGCCTACTCCAGGGAGCGCAAGGCATTTGGCAAGGAGATCCACAAGCACCAGGCCATTTCCTTCAAACTGGCCGACATGGCTACCGAAATTGAAGCGGCCCGGATGCTGTGTCTGAAGGCGGCTTGGCTGAAAGACCAGGGTCAGGACTACGACCTCGCCAGCTCGATGGCCAAATTGTACGCCTCGGAAGTGGCCGGACGTGTGACGGATCAGGCCGTCCAGATCCACGGAGGATACGGTTACGTCAAGGAATACCACGTGGAGCGCTTGATGCGCGATTCCAAGATTACCCAGATTTACGAAGGGACGAGCGAGGTACAGCGCATTGTCATATCCCGGGCGATCCTGCAGGACTGATTGCTGTCGGTAGGGCGACTCAATCGTTTTTGACCAAGCGACCTTCCTCGGTCTCGAGCAATTGTCGCTCTGAGGCACTGGCCGCCCGAGCGACGCCTTTTCCAAACGTGCGGGATTCGACCTCTCCCGCCGCGTTCCGGCTGATGATGGCGCTGGATTCAATATCGGAGCGTATGTCAAACGCTACGGCTCTGGTCCCGGATTGTCGCTGCAATTGCACAGGGGTGCGCACCCGGCGCTGTCCATTGCGCTTCAAAAGCATCACCACCCCTCCTTCATCTACCGTGCAGATGTAGTCCTTCCGGCCCGTCCTCAAATGCGCGATGGACTGAACGGAAGTGCCCTTGGGGTCGTGCCGCCAGCCCGGGGTTTTCTCTCCGAGCTTCCGGTGGTTCAACACGCGACCGTCCGCCAAGCCCAAGAGATAGCGCTCCTCACCATCTCCATCGTAATCGACCATGGCAAAACTCGTGATGGGGACATTCGGACGGATGGAGAAGCCCGGAATCGGCCTTCCTTCGGGATCCAACCCCACACATTGCCGGGAATCAACCAGCAGAATCTCTCGGGGCCCGTCATTATTGGCGTCTACCTCCAGCGCGGCCATCAGGGCGTCATCCATTCCGAATTCCCACACTATCGCTCCCGATGCACTCCGGCACGACACGCGAAAGAGGTCATCCTGCTCTATGGTGCTGCCGTCTCTCAATTGGGACACCTCACGCGCGAAGCTGAATGTGACATCGGCTTCCACAGAAGCTGACTGACCGTCCTCGGTTGCTTCCTCCAATTCTGCGCGAACGTCATCTGAAAGGGACGCCGTAGACACGGACTCCGCAGCGGGGGACGGCAGCGTTTCTTCCGCCTCGCTTGTGGAAGACAGAAACCACCAGGTCGAGCCTCCCGCAAGGGTCAGGGAAGCCACCAAAGCCACCCAGAAAACGGATCCTCCCGCGTTCATCTGCTCCAAATTTCAACGATGGCTTCGAGGCTGCTGCACCCGCTGAGAGGAAATTGCCCACCGTGGCCCCTTCAAAGCCGTAAGACAGGGAAGCGCCTCATGAAATCCGACTCCAATCGGGCCTTGAGGCGCGCAGCCGCTCGACACCCAATTTCAGCAGTGTGTGGGCGGGTTTGTGAAGTTCTGGGTCTTCCTTGAGAATGCGGCGTGCGATGTCGCGGGCATCCTCGAGCAATGCGCGGTCTTGGATCAAATCGGCCACCTTGAGGTCGAGTACTCCGCTCTGCTTGGTCCCCATCAAGTCGCCCGGTCCCCGCAGTTCGAGGTCCACTTCTGCAATCTCGAATCCGTCCTGTGTCCTGCACATGGTTTCGAGTCGGCGACGGGCTTCCTTGCCCAGCTCCTTGTCGCTCATGAGGATGCAGAAACTCTGGTTCGCTCCCCTGCCGACACGGCCCCGGAGCTGATGCAATTGGCTAAGGCCGAAACGCTGGGCGCTCTCAATCACCATGACGGACGCATTGGGCACGTTTACCCCCACCTCAATGACCGTGGTGGCCACCATGATCTGGGTTGTGCCATTGGCGAATCGCTTCATTTCGGCGTCCTTGTCTTCTGGCTTCATCCTGCCGTGCACGATGCTGATCCGGTACTCCGGGGGCGCGAAATGCCGGGTGAGGCTTTCGTAACCGTCCATCAGGTCTTTGTGGTCGAGCTGTGCCGACTCCTCGATGAGGGGATAGACCACGTAGATCTGACGGCCTTCGGCGATTTGCTCTCGCATGAACCCAAAGACGGCCAGCCGCTGGGCGTCCGTGCGGTGGACGGTTCTGATGGGCTTGCGGCCCGGTGGAAGTTCGTCGATGATGCTCACATCGAGGTCGCCGTAGACCGTCATGCTCAGGGTCCGTGGAATGGGCGTAGCGGTCATCACGAGAATGTGCGGAGGGATGTGCGCCTTATTCCAAAGCCGCGCGCGCTGCGCCACTCCAAAGCGGTGCTGCTCATCGATGACCACGAGCCCCAAATTGTGGAAGACCACCTTGGGCTCGAGCACGGCGTGGGTGCCGACGAGCAGGTGCACCGACCCCTCTTCGAGCCCCTCCAAAATGGGCCGGCGGTCCGCGGTCTTGACGGAACCGGTGAGCAGTTCCACACGGATGGGCAAATCGCCCAACATCTCCCGGAAGCTGGCGAGATGCTGCTGGGCAAGGATTTCCGTGGGCGCCATGATGCAGGCTTGGCAGCCATTGTCGACGGCGAGCAAAGCTGTCAATAGGGCCACCATGGTCTTGCCGCTGCCGACGTCCCCTTGCAGCAGTCGGTTCATGTGCCTGCCGTTGCGGGTGTCTTCGCGGATCTCTCGAATCACACGCTTCTGTGCGCCCGTCAATTCAAAGGGGATACGCTCCTTGTAAAACCGATTGAAAGCCTCCCCCACCTCGGTAAAAGCAGCTCCGGGCAAATCCTGTGTTTGGCGGTTGCGGTGTTGAACCAACAGCAACTGCAAGAACAGAAACTCCTCGAATTTCAATCGGAAGCGGCCCAGGCGCTCTGCATTGACATCGGCAGGCTGATGAACTTGCTCCAAGGAAGTGGCCAATCCAGGCATGCCCCGCATGGCCAAGATTTCCGCAGGCAAAGTCTCTTCCATCCAGGCCGGGCCATGCAACTTGCGCAGGCCCTCCATCAGGCGCTGCACGGCTTTGGCGAGCCCATTGGAATTCAATCCGAACCGTCCGAGCCGCTCCGATGAGCTGTACACGGGATGCAGCGCCGAGGCCGATCGCGCTTCGGCCATGGACAGGACTTCGGGATGGGCCATGTTCCGCCCCCCTTTGTAGTCGCTGACCCGACCCCACAATACACAAGGTTGCCCCACGGGCAGGTTCCGCGCCACCCATTGTACTCCCTTGAACCACACCAAAGGAAGCTTGTCACCGTGCTCGTCGGTGAATTCGGCCTCAAGGCGGCTGCCCCGTTTCTGTTTGACCTCCTTGACCTTGTGGATGATGCCCCGCAATTGGACCTGAACAGGTCCCGGAACGCATTCCGCTACCCTGTGGAAGCGCGTGCGGTCCTCATATCGAAAAGGAAGGTGGAAGAGCAGATCACCACAGGTGCGAATGCCCAAGTCTTCCGCCAAAGCCTCCGCCCGCTTGGGACCGATTCCCTTGAGGAATTCGATCGCGGTAGCGGCATTCAGCGGTTCCGGCATGGGCGCCGGAATCAGGCGAGCATGCGCACGGGGTGCTCCAATAAGGACTTGACCTCTTGCAGGAAAGCGGCACCCGTAGCGCCGTCCACTGCGCGGTGGTCGCAGCTGAGGGTGAGCTTCATGACCTTGCCGGGAACGATCTGCCCATCGCGGATCACAGGAACGTCACTGATGCCACCTACAGCCAGGATGCACGCATCCGGCGGGTTGATGATGGCGGTGAAGTCCTCGATACCAAACATACCCAGATTGCTGATCGTGAAAGTGTTGCCTTCCCAATCGCTCGGCTGCAGCTTTTTGTCGCGGGCTTTGCCTGCGTAGTCCTTGACCTCCGCACCGATTTCCGTGAGCGACTTGCGGTCGGCGTGGCGCACCACGGGGACGAGCAAACCATCTTCAACGGCGACAGCCACACCAATGTGGACGTGATCGTTGGTGCGGATATGGGTATCCATCCAAGCGCTGTTGACGGCGGGGTGCTTCTTCAATGCGAGGGAAACCGCCTTGACGACCATGTCGTTAAAGCTGACCTTGACGCCCTCCTCGGCGTTGATGGACTTGCGCGCCTCCACCGCAGCACCCATATCTACAGACAGCTTCAGGTAGAAGTGCGGCGCGGTGAACTTGGATTCAGCGAGGCGACGGGCGATGGTCTTGCGCATCTGCGTCACCGGCGTGTCGGTGGACGACTCGACGGCTCCCAATCCAGCAGCAGGTGCGGGAACGTATGCCTCGATATCGCGCTTGACGATGCGGCCTCCTTCACCTGAACCCTGAACACGACCGAGGTCGATTCCACGCTCGGCTGCGAGACGGGCCGCCAAGGGCGACGCCTTCACTTTGCCATGGGCAGGAGCCGCCGGGGCAGGGGCCGGAACTGCAGCCGCCACAGGGGCCACAGCAGGCGCTGGGGCCGGAGCTGCAGCCGCCACAGGAGCCACAGCAGGCGCTGGGGCCGGGGCTGGAACAGGCGCCGGAGCTGCTTCTTCAGGCGCAGCCGCTGCCGGTGCCTCGGGCTCTGCAGCCAAAAGACCGGAAACGTCTTCGCCTGCTTCTCCCAGGATGGCGAGGATGCTGTCCACAGCCGCGGTTGCACCCTTGTCTACACCGATGTGCAGCAGCACACCGTCCTGGAAGGACTCGAATTCCATGGTGGCCTTGTCGGTCTCGATCTCAGCGAGCACCTCGCCGGATTCAACCTGGTCTCCCACCTTCTTGTGCCATTCAGCCACGACACCTTCTGTCATGGTGTCGCTGAGCTTCGGCATGCGTACGATTTCTGCCATACTGCTGTGAATCAGTCGTTGACGAATGGGTAATTGGGCGTCACGTAGACGTCCTCGTAAAGCTCGTGCTTTTCTGGGAGGGGACTCTCCTCCGCGAACTTGATGGCCTCCTCGACGATGGCCTTGACTTCTTTGTCAACCTCTTTCAGTTGGGCCTCGGTCATCCACTTCTGGTCGGTGATCACCTTGGCGCAGTGGGCGATGGGGTCGCGTTGCTGGAACTCCTCGACCTCCTGCTTCGTCCGATACTTCTGGGGGTCGCTCATGGAGTGCCCTTTGTAGCGGTAGGTCTGGATATCCAAAAGGTAGGGACCCTCACCAGAACGGCAGTGATCCGCAGCGCGCTTCATTGCATCGGCCACAGCCTCGGGGGACATGCCGTCCACGGACTCTGCGGTCATTTCGTAGGACGCACCCAACTTGGACAGGTCGGTCACGTTCGTCGTGCGTTCCACTGAGGTACCCATGGCGTATTTGTTGTTCTCCACCACATAAATCACGGGAAGCTTCCACGTCATGGCCATGTTGAAGGTCTCGTGCAGCATGCCTTGGCGGGCAGCACCGTCGCCGAAGAAGCAAATGGTCACGTGGTCCTCCTTCCGGTACTTGTCCGCAAAAGCGATGCCCGCGCCGAGGCCGATTTGACCACCGACGATGCCGTGGCCACCGAAGAGGTTGCGCTCCTTGTCGAACATGTGCATGGAACCGCCCTTGCCTTTACTGGACCCGGTGCGCTTTCCATACAACTCCGCCATCACCACCTTGGGGTCCGTCCCGAGGGCCAGCGGATGGGCATGGTCGCGGTAAGCGGTGATGACACGGTCCGTGGGACGCGTTCCTTCCACCATTCCGGCGAGGACAGCTTCCTGACCGATATACAGATGGCAGAATCCACCAAATTTCTGTTGGATGTAGAGGTGTCCGCAGCGCTCCTCGAAGCGACGCATGAGCAGCATGTCACGGTGCCATTTGATGTATGTGGCCTTGGGAAATGCCGGCTTTGCCGATTTCTTGGCCGCCGACTTGCGGCTAGAGGATGCCTTCTTGGCAGGCGTGGTGGTGGTCATTTTGCCTGAATTGCAAGCGACAAATATAAGTCTGCGCGCTTGGCTGACGGGCACCTTAACGGCTCAACAGCACCGTAGCATGTGCACTGATACCCTCGCCTTTGCCAACGAAGCCCAATCGCTCGGTGGTTGTGGCCTTTACTCCCACCCGATCCGCGGGTATTTGGAGGATTTCAGCGATGCACCCCCGCATGCCATCGATGAGGGGACGCAATTTGGGTCGCTCAAGGCAGACGGTCGCATCGACGTTGACCACGGACCAACCGTCCGTGCAAACTTTGGCCACCGTTTCCCTGAGCAGGATTTTGCTGTCAATCCCTTTGTATGCCGGGTCCGTATCAGGAAAATGAGCGCCGATATCACCCATGGCCCGCGCTCCGAACAGGGCATCGCAAATGACGTGAAGCAGCACATCGGCATCGCTGTGGCCTACCGCTCCGAATTCAGCGGGGACAAGAATGCCACCCAGCCACAACTCTTCGCCTGCGGCGATCTGATGGACGTCGTATCCGTAGCCGATCCGAAGGTCCATCATTTGTCTTCGCGATCAGAAATTCGAGGGGTCCTCGTCGTCTCCGCCTCCGATCACATCATCGAATGCCAGGCGCAATGAAAAGCGCAAGGTGTTGGCCAAGGGATTCTGCTGCGTAGTGGCAATCAGGTAACTCAAGTCAATGTCGAGCACGGTGTACTTGATCCCGGCACCCAGCGTAATGAATTGGCGGTTGCCCTTGGTGAAGTGCTCGTAGAAGTATCCACCGCGCACGGCAAAAACACCGTTGTAATCGTATTCGATTCCACCGCCGAGGTTGATTTCGCGCAACTCCTCACGCAGCACGCTTCCCGGCTCGATGGAATATGTACCATCGCCTTGGCGCTCGACAATGCCCGGTGCATCGTAGAAGCTCTGCAGGATGCCTGAGGCTACACCCACATTGGGGTCGAACCCGCTCACAATGATGTCATCATCATCGCCCTCGCCGTATGCGGGAGCCGTGGGAACCAAAAGCTTGTTGGCATCCAAAGTGAAGGTCAGATCGTTGAAGTCATCGAGGAAGACCGTGGCGGCCACACCGGTCTTGAGGTTCGTCGGGATAAAATCCCGCTCGGCGGTTTCGGTGTAGCTCATCTTGGCACCGACGTTGGAGACGCAAACACCCCAGTTCATTCTGCCATCGCGGTCGCCAAACTTCACGTCATCGTTGGAATGGAAGACGCCCACGTCCACTGCTACCGAACGGCCTGGACGGCTGTCCGCCCCGAGGATGTTCGTTCCCCCCGTCAGATTGCTGTGGATGTATCGGGCCGTGAAACCGCCGCTGAATCTGTTGCCGAACTTCTGTGAGAATCCGAAATCGAATGAAAATTCGTTGGGGCTGAAATCCCGGATGGCGGTACCGTTCACATCTGTGAAGGTGATGTTGCCGAGAGAGAAATAGCGAAGTGCCATCCCCACGGCTTGTCGCTTGTTGAGCTTGCGCGTACCACTCAAATAGGCCAGGGACATGTCATCTACCAGCTGACGCAGCCAGGGGGCATATCCCATGTGGGCCTCGAAGGTCTGGTCCGTGAATGCCATGCGCGCCGGATTCCAGGCCATGGCCGTACCGTCCGGTGTCAAGGCCACACCTGCATCGCCCAACGCCCCGCTCCGACTGTCCGGAGCGATCATGAGAAAAGGGACCGCAGTTGTGATCGTATTGAGTTGAAGCTGTTCGGCCGTCTCAACCTGCGTCAACTGCGCCTGGAGGGCCGTTGGGCAGAGTGAAAAAGCCAAAAGGGCCAACGTCAGCGGGAAAAGGGAAATCCTGAATTCCATGGGATGGGAAGCGAAAGTACTACGGCGCTTGGATAAAAAGGGTTCAGTTGAGCAACACGAGCCGTCCCGAGTCCGCGGCTTGGCGTCCTTCTGGAGTGGCGACCTCCAGGCGGAAGAGGTAAACCCCAGCATCCAATGGGCTCCCGTTGGCCGTTCGCCCATCCCAATGCCATCCATCCATGCGGTAACCGGAGGGCGTCTCGTTTCGCTCACCCACCCAAACGGTGTTTCCCCTGGAATCGTATATCGACAATTTCAAATCGAGCGCAACGCAGGCCTGATTGTGGTCGAAACGGAAGGTGGTTCCCCCGCCATTCATGGGATTGGGGTAGTTCACAAGCCCTTCCAGAAAGACATCCAATTCATCCACCACAACGAAGTCCAATCCAGCGAGCGCACTGTTGTTGTGAACGTCCCAGGCCTTCAATTCCAATCGATGTGTCCCCGGTTCTATGTCGGACATGGGATAGACGACCCTTCCGCTCTGATAGGTATTCAAATCGCTTTGGTAGTATTCGTTCAACACCGCGCCATTGGCTCCATCCAGCATCAGTTTGAGGTCGTGCCCTATTCCATTGCCTACGGTATTCAATCCTTGGTCGTCACTCAGGAAAGCCAGGAGAACCGGCTTGGAGTCCGTGGTGCCCCCATCGATAAAGGTGGTGTCGTTCAGGTAAAGCTCAATGGTGGGACCCTGCGAATCCGCCACCGCGTCGGGGTTCACCCCTCCAATTACCAGGTGCTCCGTGTATCCGTGGGCGTCCACATCTCCGTCCACAGCATAATAACTGATTCTGCCAGGTGCTGGGTCGTAACTGATGTCCCGAGGCACAACGAATTCAAACTCGAACACCCCGCCTTCCGCGGTCACGGCACCTGCATGAATGCGGTTGCGCCATTCTGTGTAGGAGACACCTCCACCGCTTCCACCGTCGTTGTTCAAGGTGAGCACCTCGCTTTTCTGATCGAATACTGTGGGATAAATGAAGCCATTGAAGTCCGTCATCAAGTTTCCTGATGCATCTGCCACGTACCCCTTGACCACGACGTGTTCCAGGGCGCTCAACGTGTCTGCCCAAGCGTCCACCGGAACACCGTTGATTTCACTGGTCTTCACTTCCATTTCAGGGGTGGCCCACGTCAAGGCCACGTCGCCCAACAAGGTGAAATTGCGCTTGTTGGAGGAAGCACCCGAGGAGGGGTGATTCTTGGTGCGCCTCAGGATGTCACCCAAACGCTGGCGCTCTCCCGCAGGCGCATCGAAGGCCACATTGAAAAACGCAGTGTTCAGCTGCTCATTGGCATAGCTGTAGACCACACGCGTGGTGGTCATCATGGCGATGGCTCCCCCGTTCGGATTCATGACCATCATTTCCCCAGCGGTTTCCCGCTCCGGATCATCAAAGCGCGCCAGCTCACAGGTCGCCGTGAAAAAAAGCGGCATGCGGTCCAGGTTGTCCCAAGCCCCAATGGTGGAAGAACTGAGCACCCGCTCATGCGCCCAACCTCGTTCGCCCCCGTGACCGATGTAGTTCACGAGCAAGGCACCATCCCTTACCTGCCGATCAATGGCATCTTCCACTTCTGGATATCGTTCACCTCCCGGTGTGGCAACCTGTGGATAGGCGTCCATGAAAATCCGCTTGATGTCATAAGATCCGTGACCCTCTTCCAAACCCTGGGCGTGACCGATGCTGTAGAGCGTGTGGCCTGTTTCCGTGGGTGAGCCACTTCCGTCGAAATCATCTGCCACGAAACACACCCGGTTGCGCCAAGGCCCGTAAGGATTGCCCTCGGTTGACCCTGGCAATCCCCCCGTCAAACAGGCCGCTCCATCAGGGTCTGGATTGCTCCCGAGATAGGCTGTGATCTTATTGATGGCCCCCCAAGCTTCGTCCAAGGTGCTGGCAGGAATTCTTCCCACGCCAATGGCGAGGGTGTCGGTGAGGCGCTCGGAAGCCGTGCCCGACAAGAATCCGAAGTAGTCATCGGTAACATAACTCTGTGTGGGGGTGTGGCTCTGGGCGCTCTGAAAGGAAACCAGGAGGTTGCCGAACCGCGGCAAGTTTCGATTCAGGTAGGTCCCATCCCCGAAAAGTTGCAGATATCGAGGTTGCAGGCTGGGGATGCCCTCTGCCCGGTCGTAGAGCATCTTCATGAGCATCTTGAACGCCGTAGGATCCACCCGGCCCGAACTGAAGCAATCGTAAATGAAGCTGGGTTCGAGAACCGCCACGCTCAAACCCTCTGCAGCATGAATGGCGGCCAAGCTGTCTGCGGCCTCGCGCAGACCTGGAGGCGTGATCACCACAAGATCCACCTGAGGAATGCCATGGACATCGGTATTCTGGACGGGGCCGATGGCTGTCGGCGTGTAGAAACCCGAACCGGTCCCCACCCGGAAGGTGCGCACGTCATCATATTCCACACGAAACCGCAAGGCATCACCCTCCACAGAAAACGGAATGGCTTCCGGCGATTGCGGATCGGTCACATCCCAAACCCGCTGTGCAGAAGTGGCGCCGCTTACAATCCATTCCAAAATGCGCCCCGGCGCTGCAGCACTCGCCCGCATGAACTCCTGCTGCGTGCTTCCCGCCATGGTGGATGAACGCGTTCCCGTGATGCGCACGTAATCCAACCAGCCTTTCACATCAGCGGCCTGAGGATCTAGCGTGATTCCCACTTGCACAACCTCTGAAGCCGGGTTCCAAACCCAGCTGCCTTGACCTACCTGGGCCTGTGGCACATGGGACTGGCTGCCCGTAATCGCCGGCGAAATGACCCAAGAGCTGTCCCCGAGCACCACTTCATACGGACTGACCGCGCCTACCGAACGGCCCATGAGCTTGACCTCGAGCAAAGCAGGGTCTTCCGTAATGTCAGGAACCTGAAATGGGATGGTGTGTGTGGGATTCTGGTCGAAAACCTCTCCGAAGAAATTCCGCCCGGAACGAATGATGGTGTTTTGCTCCAGTTCGTGGAAAAGGTGGAAATCCGTTTCCGTCAACAGCGTGTCCAAGTCTCCCGCAATGACCGGCGCCGTGGCTATTCGAAGGGGTGCATCGTCATCCACACGCAAGAAATACCAGGCTGTATCCGACCAGGGATTGAGGGTGTGTTTCCATTTTCCTGACGATTCGTCCAACGACCATTCTTCGGGTCCGTCCCCCATGAAGATGAAATGGTCGTTTCCATCGAATTGGCCATTCCCATTGTCCACCATTTGAATGGGAACCGGCACCAGATCCAGAGGGCGAGGCAGGGCATTGTCGATGGGAAGGGCGTCGCCCCCGTGTCCGTAAAGGTTGACCTGCGCCGGATTCACGGAGGAGGGGTCCAGCCCCAGTGCCTCGATCACCTGGGCATCCACCTTGTGGAATCCAGAACGCACCGTTGCCAGACGATACCACTGTCCTTCGGAAAGGGCGGAATGGTCCGGCCAATCGTAGTCGAATTGGGCGTTGAGGGGAACACTGAACAGGCAAAGGAAACCCGGGAGCATCATCGCTCGTACAATCCAATTCAATGGTCTTGCCACCTTACAAGGCAACGTATTTCGTTGCGGTTTCGTTGGGTCTTTGGGAATCATCGAAAATCCTCGCTGTGACAACGTCAGGAGCGCCCTGTTTGTTGCTTCAAAGCAAAGATGTTCGCCAATTCCCACAAGTTTGTAATTTTCACGACCTTATACAGAGGATATTGTTCCTCGGAAACCGCATGGCCATGAAGTTCCCACAGTCCACCCGCACCGCGGCTTTGCAGGCATTCAGCGTGCCTGTCATTGCTTTGATGGCATTGTGCCTCGGCACCCTTACACCGCAGGAAATGGCGGCCCAGGACGCCGAATTCACGCAATTCTATGCCAATCCGGTCTTCATGAATCCCGCTTTTGCAGGTTCGGCGCGTTGCCCCCGATTCGTCATGCAATACCGGAATCAATGGCCGGCCATGAGTGGAAACTATGTCACTTCCGCAGTGGCTTACGACCAACACATTCCCAGCATCTCTGGTGGACTCGGATTCACCGTCATGAATGACCGGGCAGGTCGCGGCACCCTGAGCACCACCCGTTTCAGCGGTATATACAGCTACCAGCAAGCGGTCAGTCGGAAATTCTCCATCCGCGCAGGATTCGAAGCGACTTATTTCCAGAAGGCACTGGATTGGAGTCAATTGACCTTTGGAGACATGATTGATCCCCGCAAAGGATTCATCTACGAAACCCAAGACCAGCCCCGAGGAGGTCAAGTCAGTCAGGTCGACTTCAGCGCAGGGCTAGTGGGCTTCAGCAAGAAACTCTACTTCGGTTTTGCGGCACACCACCTCAATGAACCCAATGAGAGCCTCGTCGTGGGGGTGAGTCGCTTACCGATGAAGCTTACGGCCCACTTCGGTGCCTTGCTCCCGCTGGACGGAGATGCCCGCTACGCGAGTTCTTTCATCTCGCCCAACATCATCTACAACCGGCAGGGTGAATTCCAACGCTTGAACTTCGGTGGATACGTGAGCAAGGGTCCCATTGTCGGTGGAATTTGGTACCGAGGCATCATCGGCACCCAATATCGCGACGCATTCATCGTTACGTTGGGTATACAATCCGATGTCATCAAATTCGGTTACAGCTATGACGTCACGGTTTCGGACCTCACCCCTGCCACCGGAGGTGCGCACGAAATCAGCATGTCATTGAATTTCGATTGCCGCGCCAAGCGAATCAAATTCCGCAGTCCTCCCTGTCCCGGATTCTGAACCCATTCCCTGCAAGGAAACCCCAATAGAAAGCGATGCAGAAGCTCCATTCCACTCTCCTCCTCTTCCTGGTTGTCATCGGCAGTGCCGCTGTGCTTTCCTCTTGTCAGAGCGGCGCGTCAGGTTCCACTGGATGGGCCTACAACGACTCGGAAAACGGCGGATTCCAAAAACTTCCCTACATCGGTCAGGAAACCGGTCCGGGTCTGGTTTTCATTGAAGGAGGCACCTTCACCATGGGCCAGGTAGAGGATGACCTCACCGGAGCTTGGGACAACATCCCCCGCCGGGTCACCGTCAGCTCCTACTACTTGGACGAGGCGGAGGTGACCAATATGTATTGGTTGGAGTACCTGTTTTGGCTGAACCGGGTGTATGGTGACGGCTTTCCCGAGATCGTGGACCGCGCCAAGCCCGACACTTTGGTGTGGAGGGACCCGCGCGCATACAACGAGCCATACGTCAATTACTACCTGCGTCACCCCGCCTACCGCGATTACCCCGTCGTGGGTGTCTCTTGGCTGCAGGCCAATGAATTCTGCAAGTGGAGAACGGACCGTGTGAATGAACAGATCATGGTTCGCGAAGGATTCCTGGTGCACAATCCAACGGGTCAAGTGGACGACAGTTACTTCAGTACGGAGGCATATCTGGATGGCCAGTACGAGGAAGCCGCCAAGGCAGCGGACGGCATCAAGGACCTTCGACCCAATGGAGTCGGCTACCGGAATGTGGCCATGACCGATGGCATCCTCCTTCCCGATTACCGCCTGCCAACGGAAGCCGAGTGGGAATACGCTGCCCTCTCCCTCATTGGAAACAGTGGTGAGGAATTGATCACCAGTCGCCGCACCTATCCTTGGGATGGTCACTACGTGCGGAATGATGATAGCCGCGGCAAGTTCTACGGTGAGATCAATGCCAACTTCGTCCGTGCCCGCGGTGACTACATGGGTGTGGCCGGTGCCTTGAATGACAATGCAGATGTGACCGCACCGGTTTACAGCTATGCGCCGAACGACTACGGCTTGTACAACATGGCAGGCAACGTGAGCGAGTGGGTCATGGACGTTTACCGCCCTGGAACCCTCCAGGATGCCCAAGAATTCCGCCCCTTCCGTGGAAACGTATTCTCCACGAAGCTGCTCGACAGTGAAGGCAACGTAACGGACAAGCTCGACTACGTCACTTACGACATCGATGCCATCCGTGATTTCCTTGAGGAATATGGAGAGGCAGCAGGACCGTCCCTGACGACCGAAGGACAAAACCTCATCGACAACCTCAACAGCAAGATTGAGAGCGCCAACGAAGACATGCAGGTAAAGCGCGTCGAGGAGGCCATGACGAAGATGGACGAAGCCCTTGACCTGATTGAGGAAAGTGAGTCTCCGGCTGCTCCGGACTTGCGACGCGCGTGGGCGGCGAACATCACAGGAAAGCCAGGTGAAATGCGCTACCGGGAAGTTTCGCTGGAAGAGAACCTCAACCGCAGGAACTACCGCGTGGCCGACAACATCGACTACCTCGATGGTGACAAGGAAAGCTCCATCTACTACAGTGAAGAAGAAGAAGGAACGGTCTACGACTTCGGAGGCACCTCCCTCATCAACGATAATGTTCGCGTTTACAAAGGGGGCAGCTGGAATGACCGCGTGTACTGGATCATTCCCGGAACCCGCCGCTTCCTCGAGGAGGACCAGAGCTCAGCCACCATCGGTTTCCGTTGCGCGATGACCCGCGTCGGATCGCCGCGTGGCAACATGGCAGGGGGACAGTAAGCACTGTCCATTGTTCATTGCGAACCCCGTGCGGTCCATCGACCTCGCGGGGTTCGCTGTTTCTTGCACCCATGGAGTTTTCGTCGACTCACGATGTATTGGGGTGGTTTGACCGGTCTCAAGGCGTAACCACGGATTCACGCGAATGCGGGCCTGGAAAGATGTACTTCGCCCTCAAGGGAGAGCGTTTTGATGGAAACCAATTTGCGCTTGAAGCCCTGCAAAAAGGATGCATCGCGGCCGTTGTCGATGACCCCACCATAACAGGCGAAGGCATCTTGCACGTTCCCGATGGCCTGGAAGCCCTTCAGTCCCTGGCTTCCGCGCACCGCCGCAGGTTCAAAGGGCCCGTTTTCGGTCTGACGGGAAGCAATGGTAAAACCACCACGAAGGAGCTCATCAAAGCGGTGCTCGAAAGACATCTCGTCGTGCATGCCACGCGCGGCAATCTGAACAACCACATTGGGGTCCCCTTGACACTGCTGGCCATGCCGCTGGATGCCGAATTCGCCCTGGTGGAAATGGGCGCCAATCATCAGGGAGAAATCGCTGCGTTGTGCCGAATCGCCGAACCCACGCTCGGTATGATCACCAATGTGGGGCTTGCCCACCTCGAAGGATTTGGCGGCGTGGAAGGCGTCAAGAAGGGGAAGCAGGAACTCTACCGGTACTTGGCCGCCCACGACGGCATTGCCTTTGTGCCCGCTGCTGATTCGGACCTTCTTGCACTTTCAGAATTGACCGGACTCGAAAGGCAGTGCTACGGAACTTCTCATCATCCACCCCATGCATGGAGAATGGATGAGAGCGTCAATGCCCCATTGTTCTGGAACCGCTCCACCGGCATGGAACCGGGGCCCTGGCACCGTGCAATGGGCCCCCTCCGCGTCCAATTGCCGGGCGCGCACCAGTTGGCCAACATGCAGGCTGCGATCGCAGTGGGCCTTTACATGGGCGTGGCGCCAGAGGAGATCAATGTTGCCCTTGCCTCGTTCCTGCCCGTGGACCAACGTGGAGAAACGGTAAATACCGATCGAAACCGAATCATTGTAGACTGCTACAATGCCAACCCGAGCTCCGTCGTTTCCACCTTGCGCGCGTTTGCCGCTGCAGCCCATCCCTCGCCACTGGCCATTCTGGGCGACATGAAGGAACTGGGCGACCATGCCGAAGAAGGGCATCAATGGGTCCGGGATGTAGCCCGAGAATGCGGTCTGGAATGCTGGGTGGTCGGAAGCGATTTCAACCGTTATGCCCCGGCAGACCGGTCTTATGCTGACATGGGGACATTGGAGGCCGCTCTTGAAACGGAAGCCATCCAAAACCGGACCATCCTGCTCAAGGGATCGCGCTCCATGCGCATGGAGGCGTTGGTTCAAGTCCTCTGACCCCCTGTTCGGGCAGGGGGGGCGGCTTATCTTTCGGCCCCATGGATTTCATTGCCGAACTGAAATGGCGCGGGCTTCTCCACGACGCCATGCCTGGACTCGAGGAGCAACTCGCCAAGGAGCAGACCACTGGATATGTGGGGTTCGACCCGACGGCCGACTCTTTGCACATTGGCAATCTGGTTCCGGTCATGTTGCTGGTTCATCTGCAAAGGGCTGGACACAAACCCATTGCGCTGGTGGGAGGTGCAACCGGTATGGTGGGTGACCCCTCGGGCAAGGCGGCTGAGCGTCAACTGCTTGACATGGACACCCTGCAGCACAACCTCGCCTGCCAGAAGGCGCAACTGGAGAGGTTTCTGGACTTTGAAGGGGAAGCGGCAGCAGAGGTGGTCAACAACTTCGATTGGTTCAAGGATTTGGGCTTCCTCGAGTTCATTCGAGATGTGGGAAAGCACATCACCGTGAATTACATGATGGCGAAGGATTCCGTCAAGAACCGCCTCGAGGGGGGCATGAGTTTTACGGAGTTCAGCTATCAATTGGTGCAGGGCTATGACTTCTACCACCTTTGGAAGGAGCGCGATTGCATGCTCCAGATGGGGGGAAGCGACCAATGGGGCAACATGACGACGGGAACCGAATTGATCCGCCGTAAGGGACAGGGACAGGCATTTGCCCTCACCGCCCCGCTCATCACGAAAGCCGATGGGTCCAAATTTGGGAAAAGCGAAGGCGGCAATGTCTGGATTGACAAAGCCCGCACCAGTGCCTACAAATTCTACCAGTATTGGATCAATGCCGCGGACGAGGATGCCGCTCGCTTCATCCGGATCTTCACCCTTCTCGCTCGGGAGCGCATCGAGGAAATTGAAGCCGCCCATGCCGAAAACCCTGGAGCGCGCCTGTTGCAGAAGGAGCTCGCCGCCGATGTGACCCGCCGCATCCACGGAGAGGCGGACCTCCAGACGGCCATGGCGGCCACCGCTCTGCTCTTTGGAAAGAGCACCGAGGCCGACCTGCGCGCCCTGCCGGAGTCCGAGCTGCTCAGCGTATTCGAGGGGGTGCCTCAACGCGAAATCAGCAGGGACGAACTGGCACAGGGCGTGGGCATCATCGACCTGCTGGCCGGCGGAGAAGCGCCTTTTCTTTCCTCGGGAGGTGAAGCGCGCCGCGCCTTGAAGGAGAATTCAATCAGCGTCAACCGGAACAAGATTGCCGCAGACAAGGTGGTCGTTTTGGACGACTGCATCGGCAGCGGAATTGTCCTTCTCCAACGGGGAAAGAAGAACTATTTCCTGGTCCGCGTCACGGGTTGATCAACCAAACAAAGCGGTCAATTCCCTGCCCTCGATAAAATAGAGGAATACCACGAGGAGCACGCTGATCACGAGGCCCAATGTGGCTTTCCCCAGATCACTGAAGACCATGGGCCAAAGCTTCTCGCCGTCCAGCTCATTCAACCGAAGGCGCAAAGCCACTTCTCGACCCGCCAGCATGCCCAGGAAAACCCAGGTGGTGCTCATCGGCACCTTGGCTCCGATGCCAAAGGTGTCGAACTTGAAAATCAGCAAAACCAGACCGTAAAAGAGGTCGATGAAGGTGGCAGACCGAATGTCGGCGGTATTGGTCTTGACCCGGACGATTTTCTGGATTTCTCCGCCCCTCTGGTGGAAGATGTAACCGAGCATCCCCACCAATACGAGCAGCGCAAAGGCAAACTTCCAAACGGACACTTCGGCGGGATCTCCGAGGTAAACCAGGATGTTGACCAAGTCTTGGGTCAGCCATTGGCTCCATAAGAAACCCGTGGCCAACCACTGGGTTACCGTCCAGAACTGTTTGCTGCGTAGCAGACCCTTGCCCTCCTCCATGGGATGACGGAGGAAAAAACGCTCCGTCAATCGGCTCAATGCGACAAAGGCGATGATGGCGAACAGGAAAGCCACACCGTAGCCTCCCAAACTCTTCACCAGCATTTTGGGCAGGGCTTTGGGAGCAAAAAAAGTGAGGACCAAAAAGGTAGTACTGACCGGTATGCCCAACCGAGTAATGCCCAGGAGCACCAATGGAGGCATGATGTACCAGATGGTCAGGGTGGGAAAGTCAATGGGCTTGTCCGGATCCTGAAACAGTCCCGCATACTTGCCGAATGTCAGGTCCCCGCCTTTGCCTCCGAGGTATTCTCCGAGCCCCATGTAGCCCATGGTGACCACGACGGCCATGATGCCGCCTGCAAAGATCCACAACAACCACCAAGGCTTGTCCTCATTGGAGGTCAGGAAGGTGCCCAATGTTTGGATGCTGTCATTGCCTACCACCGAATAGGCAGCGATGCTGAACCCGATTAAGGCAATGGCGGCTTCCATCGTGGCGCGAAGCTAGTTCCCGACTTGAACGTTGCCAAGAATTCGACTCACTGAACCATGAGATTACAACCCCGTACTTCCGAATGGTCAAATCGACCGAGAAGATCAAAGGTCAATCCCCCACCTTCCAAAGCGCGGGTACGAGCGAGGTCTTGGGTGGAAAGAAAAGCGCAACTGCCAAGGTTGGCGAGGTCAATCACATCCACTCCGCCTGTGGAACCGGCAGCCTGCAAGGAAAGAGGGTCGTCCGTCCGACGCAATCGAATGCGCATCCAAGGAGGTGTGCGAAAGGCCCCATCCGCCTTGGACCAAGCTTGGCTCAGCAGCTCCGTCATCCCATATTCCCCGCCGACCTCGTGGATACCAAAACCCTCCTTCAACGCGGCTCGGACCCGCTCGGCCACCCATTCCTCGCGCCTGCCCTTCATGCCCCCCGTAACGGCGATCTCCGCTCTATCCCCCAATGGCGGCCTTCCGGACTTGCGCCACAACTCGGCGGCATCCACCAAGGCCCAGGTCACTCCGATCAAAACGGGTTTCTGCCCATCCTGCATCGCCCCTTCCATGGACTTGAACAGGGCCTCGAAATCATCGAGATGAAACCCGCCTTCCGGGGATCCGCCCGATTCCATCCACCCTTCTGTCCGAAGCATGTGGACCATGTGGACGAGGCTGCTGTCAGAACGCTCCAGATAGCCGGGCAGCAATCCCAACACCACTGCACCGTTTCTCCCGGGCGGCCCGAAACGGGCGCGAAACCCCTCGGTGGCGGAAAGTCGATACAGATGGGGCGTGCGGACCTGATGCACGCCCTGTGCGGCGCCTGTCGTTCCACTGGTTCTGAAAGACAAGGAAGCGATAGGTTCCTCGATCCCATGTGTCTGGACATCCGTCCATTTGAAAGCGTCTACCGGAAGTGCTGGAATGCACCTCCAATCCCCGGAACCGCCATGAGGATCTTCACGCCAACCCAAATGGGCGCACCACGCGCGATAGGTTGGATTGAAACGGAATTGGTATGCGAATACATCCCAAGCCAAGGCCTCGAAGTCCTCTTCACCTTTGCCGCGTATGAAGCCGGCCACGCGGCGCCAAAGCGCATTTCCCTCTTCAGAACCCATGGGATTCACAACTTCATCCAAAGGGCAGATGGGCTCTGACATCGGCTGCAAATTGCGGCTTAATTTCCCACCGTGCGTTCTCCATGCCAGCGTAAGTTTTCTTTTCTGCACCGATGTGTCGGGGTGCTTGGCCTGATCAGCGTTGTGGGGTGCGAATTGCCTGTTTCCCTTCCGCCAGAGCCCGTATTGAATTCAGTGGAGCTCTTCACTGAAGGTGAGACCGGAACGCTCATTCTCGGATTCGAGGACGGAGATGGAAACTTTGGTTTGGAGCAGGCCGACACAACGGATGCCTTCTGCCCGGAATGCCCGTTCCATCACAATGTATTCTGTCAATATCAGGAATTGCGCGATGGAATTTGGACCCCCATCGAACTGAATCCCGAGATCGGTCAAGTGCCCTTTCACTACCGCGCCCCGCTCATCGTACCTACCGGACAAAACAAGGCCCAGCGCGGCACCATCACAGTGGAACTGGAGCCTCGTTATTACTTGACTTCCGCTTGGGACACCCTTCGCTTCGCTGTGCACATCATTGACCGGGACCTGCAGTCCAGCGACACCGTGATGACGGAGGTGGTTACGAAGCCGTGAAGATCTCCTCGTATTTGGAGATCAGGATGCCCAACCGCAGGCCTACTTCTTCGAGACGGTTGGCCATTTCATTGAAGACCATCCCACTTTGCACGGAATACCTGCCCTTGCGCGAATCTTCGAGGTACCTGGTGCGCATCTGATCCCGATACACGTGTGCACTGGCCAGGTGCCGCTCCACCCGTCCGAAGACCTCCCGAATGGCCAGCGGTCCGAGGGGTGAGGGGCTGTTCAAGCTACCCATGGACTCGAGAGCGGCGGTCAGTTCCTCTAGCATGGATACCATGCGGCTCCGCTGCTTGGGGGGGAAGAAAATCTCGTTGCGCTCTCGGTCCATCTGCATTTCGAGAAAGCTGTGCATCAACTCGACAATCTGACCGATATCGGTTGCCCATTCCAGCAAGAATTGGACCTGTCGATACGTCGACCCTGAAATTTTACTCCGAGCCAAACGCTCAAGAAAGGCCTTCACTTCCGACTCATAGCGCCCACTCAACATTTTGAATTCCGAGAGTCGGTCTTCTGCCTTTTGGCGCTTGGCCATATCGGACGTACCCATCAGGGTCACCATTTCCTGCATCATCCGGACGGCCAGCTCATGGTGATGTTCTGCCTCTCGTTGGGCTTCCAGTACCTGAAGTTCAGGGGCATCCATGGGACTTGCAGAAACCAACGGGGTGCGAAAATCCCTGACCCCCTCACCCGGAATCAACTTGCGGGACATCCATAGAATTGGACGGGGAAACAGGCCGAAGACGCTCGTGATGATCACATTGAACAGGGTGTGGAAGAGGGCGAGTACGATGGCGATATCCGCTACAGAAGTCCCGCCGGGTTCCAAAAACCAATGGACCACCCTCAAGGCGGCACCCAGCAGCGGCAAGAACAAGACCGCCCCCAATACATTCAGCAGGACATGGGCGGCGGCCACCCTTCGCGCTTCGCGACCGGAAACCAGTGCGGCGAGGACAGCAGTGGAAGTCGTTCCGATGTTGGCCCCCAGAACCACGGCTGCACCGGTAATCTCAGACACTACGCCACCCGCCGCCAAGGTGATGATGAGCGCTAAAACCGCAGAGGAACTCTGGAGCGCCGCTGTGGCGACCAAACCGATGAAGACCGCACCGAAGATGGAGGCCATGCCCCCGACGTTGATGAAATCCAGCGATTCCGCAAGTCCGGCCTCTGTGATGGGGGGAACGCCCGCTTTGAGCAGGCCAAGGCCTACGAACATCAGGGCAAATCCGATGATGGCTTCGCCCATGGACCGCGTTCGGCGACGGCGAAAGAACAACAAGGGCAGCGCCAACGTCAACAGCGGAAGCGCCAGATTCCCGAGCGAGGGTTTGCTCAACGTCAAGGCGACGAGCCATCCGGTGACCGTAGTGCCCACATTGGCACCCAAAAGAAAAAAATAGGCCTCTGAGAGGCGCAAGAGCCCCACCTGCGCAAAGCTCACGGCAATGACCGATATGGCGCTGCTCGACTGCAGGATACCCGTCAACGAAAGACCCGCGAGATAGGCGCGTTCCGGTCGTCGGGTCACCCTTCCCACCGCCCTTCGCATGCGATCTCCCGTGAGGCGCTGTATGGCCTCGCTCATCACGACCATGCCGTAGATGAAGAGGCCCAATGCACCCAAGAGGTTCAAGACTTGGAGAAGGCTGATCATGAGAGGTTGACGTGGGCGCGAATTTGCGAAAAAAGAAAGGCGGTGCACAGTGCACCGCCTTTCTCAATTCTGGGCTGATTTCGATTATTCGACGCAATCCGTGGCAAAGGCACCGAGCAGGATGAGCAGGTCGCTCACCGAAGTCGTGCCGTCGCCGTTGAGATCGGTCGGGCAGTTGTCTACGATCGCCACCTCGCAGGTGCCATCGTCAAAGGTTGCCGTCTCGTCATAGTTCGCGGCCTCGGGGTAAGTGCAACCGTAGCAGTCGTATGTGCAGCTCTCGTCGTCGAAGAGGGCGACCGCATCGTAGTTGCATGCGGTACCGTCGGTACAACCGAAGGCTGAGCTGTTGGCCGCGCCCGGGGTGCCATTGTCCACCCAGCTGGCCTGCCAGTTGTCGGGGTCGTCGTTGTTCAGGTCGGTCATGATGAGCTCGAGGGAGGCACAACCTCCATCGGGGCTCGCGGCAAGCACGTTGCCGAGCACGCTGATTTCCTGAGAGGGCCAAGGAGCGGCGTCGTCATATGTGACGGCATCCACGATGTTGCCGAAGGCGTCCTGGAGCTGAGCCGTTCCTGCGCTGTTGCCCCAGTTTCCATTGTCCATGAGGAAGGTGGTGATGCCCAACCCCTCATAGTTGGCCTGGGCCACGAGGCCCGGCACCACGAGGAAGTAGCTGTCCGCCGGGATGATGGTGCCTTCAGGGAAGGTCATCGCCAGGGAGATGGAAGTGGGGTCAGAGAAGGCGAACCACACTTCGTATCCACTGATGTCCACTTCGGCATCTGCATTGTAGAACTCCACAAACTCCCAATCGAAATCACCGCCCTGGTTGTCACAGGGGTTGTAGTGGATCTCGTTGACGATGATGTTGGGCAGCGTGTAGTAGCAAGTGGTGTTGTCCTCTACCGTGGCGCTGGGGTTGTAGTTCAATGCCGTAGCGTCTGTGCAGCCCGTGATCACGCAGCTGCCGTCGTCGGAGGTCGCATCGGGGTTGTAGTTGTCCGCGGCGGGATCCGTGCAACCTGGGATGTTGGCACAGCTGCCATCGTCCTCGTTGGCCAAGGACCAGTAGTTCGGGAAGGTGGGATCGGTACAACCGAGGCGCACGACGTCCGTGGAATCGCGCGGCTCGATCTTCCAGTTGCCATAAGCGTAACCGGTAGGTGCGGTCACTCGGTAGGTCCGTCCCGCCTCGACCACACCTGCGCCAAAGGCGTCGTAGGCACGGTCGTTCACGCGAGCGCCGCCGCTGCCATCGTTGATGGACCACTCGGCAAAACCGAGGTCGGGGTTGTCGCAATCCGCGGTGACAGAAACGAGTACGGCCTCCCACTCCTCGAGGTTGACATCACCCGAAGCGAGTACCTCCGCCGCTGGAAGCGGGTTGCCAGAGGAGATGATGTTGATCGTCGGGTTGGGGAAGTAGTCGTTGCCGAACCAGCTGTCGGGAGATCCGGTGATTTCCACCTCATCGCCCACCATGACGTTGCCGATGGACTCGAGGGTGGACCCTGATCCGCGGACCCAGTAACCGGAAAAGGCACCGGTTCCGTTCTGGATGGTGAAGGCCGCCTGGTTGCCGAAGGAACCGTCGTCCGTGAGGTATACGCCCGTCACAATACCGGAAGTGGTGACGATCCCTGAAGTGAGGCCTTCATTGATCTCCTGTATCGTCACGTTGGGGATGAACAGACAGCTGCCGTCGTCCACCGTGGCGTTGGGATCGTAGTTCAAAGCCAGCGGGTCGGTACAACCTTCTGAGTTTACGGCACAAAGTCCTGTGAACTCGTGGCTGTTGTAGCCTTCGAGGGCGTTGTTCAATGCGTAGTCGTTGTCGAGCACGATCCACTCACTGTCCTCGGGAGTGGTACCCGCGGAGGCCGCCCAGTCGCCGCCATTTCCGTAGGATACATCGGACTTCCTGCGGATGGTGTGGTTCTGTGTTCCGTTGGTGGTACCGGCCACATCCCATGCGGAACCGGGGTCAAGACCGTAGGGCTCACCGATGGCGTCGATGAGGGTCCAGTCTCCTCCGTTTCCGAAGGAAGCGGTAGCGCTGTAGATGAGGCCGACGGCATCGTCACCGTTGGACATGAAGGCCCAGGTGGCGTCAGCACTGTCCAGCAATTCCGGTGCGGCCGAGGGGTGCACGATGAGGAAGGTCTCGCCCGCGGCGATGGAGCCGCCGGTTGGGAAGATGTCGTTCCAATAGTCCCACTCCGCTGCAGCCGGGTCGCTGTTGTTGGCGCCGTTGCTCTGGTTGGCAATGGTATACAGCGCCAGGCTGACCGGGCTGTTGGTCGGGTTGTAGACCTCGATGTACTTGTTGTTGGAGGAACCTTCCGCCGCCTCACTGAAGAAGAGGTCGCAAGGCTCACTGCCCGTGCAGGATCCGTCGTCGATGTCGGAACCCGGGGTGTAGTTGTCGGCGTTGGGCAAAGTACATCCGTAGAGCAGCACATCCGCCTCAGAGCGCGGAATCAACTTGAAGTTTCCGAAACTGTAGTGAAGCGGAGCCGTAACCTGGAATAGGGCGTTGATCACGACCTCGCCGGTGCCCTGGTGGTCCCAGCCGCGGTCGTCCACGCGTACTTCACCGGAAGCATCGTCGATGCCCCACTCGCCGTTTCCGAGGTCGGGAGAAGACACCGCACCCGTGGCCTGCACCAGAACGCCTTCCCACTCTTCCATGTTGACGGCAGCGGTTCCGAGCACTTCTGCCATCGGAAGGTCGTTGCCCTGGCTCAAAATGCTCGTGGCTACAGGGTTTCCGCCCACACCTTCAATCTGTGTGAGGTCGAAGTACTCAGAAATGACGCCGGTCAGGCTGACGAAGTCGCCTTCAGCAACGGCCACTTCCGGATTGAAACCGAAGATGCCGCTGTAGGCCCCTTGTCCTTGTTGAACGCTGAATAAGCTGCCGTAAACACCGGTCACGATGCCGCTGATGGTAACCAGCGAGTCTGTGAACACCGGTGGATCCAGCGCCTGCCCCTGTTGGATGGTCGCAATGGCAATCGCGCCGTCCACAATGTTGCAACTGTCGTCGTCGATTACTGCGGCCGCGTCGTAGTTGTCGGCAGCGGCGTTGGTGCAACCGAGCTTCTGGAAATCGTTGGCATCGCGCGGCTCTATGCTGTTGCCGAAGCCACCGTTGATGGCACCGGTTACGCGGTAGGTGTCGCCGAGCATGGCGCTTTGGTCAGTGTAGCCATCGTAGCCGAGGTCGTCGACCGTGTGGTTCCCACTGCCATCGTCGATGGTGAATTCGCCAAAGCCGTTGAGCTCACCCGTAATGGCGCCGGTTACCTGGCAAAGCACGCCCTCGTATTCTTCGAGGTTGGCATCCGCCGTGGAGAGAACTGTAGGTGCGGGCAATGCGTTACCGCTGTTGAGTATGGTCGCCGAAGCGGAGGTCAGCTGGGTACCTCCACTGAAACTGCCCACCGTACCGTTGACGATGACACTGTCGCCGATGGCCACCTGCGTGGTGTCGTCCAAAAGACCGCCACTCACGTAGACGAAAATGCCGCTCCAAGCGCCCGTTCCGTCCTGAATCGAGGTGTTGCTTCCGTATACACCGGTCACAATGCCACGGACGTTGACCACCTGTCCGTTAAATGTGCCATTGTCCTCAGCACCCATGTCCTGCTGGATGTCACTGATGGTCACATCAGCGGGGTAGGCACAGCTGCCGTCATCAGAGGCCGCGTTGGGGTCATAGTTCGTTGCCGCGGGGTCGGTGCAACCCGTTGTCTCAACCACTGGACAGGGATCTCCCGTGTAATCGTGGGTACCGTAGCCTTCGAGGGCGTTGTTGAGCGCGTAATCGTTCTCCAGGACAATCCACTCGCTGTTGAGTGAGTCTCCGGCAGACGTGATCCAATCCCCACCGTTTCCGGAGGAGATGGTGGACTTGCGGCGCAAGGTGTGGTTCTGCGTGCCATTGGGAACGCCTGCCACATCCCACGCGGTTCCGGGGTCACCGTTCCAATCGCCGATGGCGTCGATTTGTGTGAAACTGGCTTCCGTACCGGAGACGAGCATGAAGCCATCGTCACCGTTGGAGAGGAAGTTGAACGTGTGGTCCGCCGAAAGGAGGAGCAGTGAATCCGCACTGCCGTGGACAATGAGGTAGGTTCCGAAGGCATCGATGGACGCGCCTGCGGGAAAGGTGTTCCAGAACTCGTATTCACCCACGACGGCTGGTGCGTTGCTGACGTTGGGGAACGCAAAGCTGGCCAGGTCCACCGGCGAAGGTGTGGGGTTGTAGACCTCGAGGTACTTGTTGTTGGAGGATCCTTCAGCGTATTCGCTGAAGAACAACGAGCAGTCCTGAGCAGTGGCAAATGAGCTGAGCAGCAGCAAGGTGCTCAAAAGGGAGAGGGTTTTCCTCATGGTGAATTGCATGATGGGTTGGTGGAGCGAAATTAGACCGGTCAGCCTCCATAAACAGGTATTCCAATCAGCATTAACCGAAGCGTAACGCTATAAATCGATGGGTGACAATAAACGGACCTCAGTCTGTAAATAACCTCCCTTGCGTACCACGGAAAGTTCGCCGATGCAATGGTGTGGGGCCCCACCGCAAAATGGCTTCCCGGTGCGAACGCGTCGGGTAGCCCTTGTTTTGAGGCCACCCGAATTGGGGGTGTTTCTCCGAAAGAGCGTGCATATGGGCGTCCCGATGCGTCTTGGCCAGGATGCTGGCCGCCGCGATCGACAGAAATCGCCCGTCCCCCTTGATTTCACAGCTGTGCGGAATCTCATGGGGCTTGAACCGGTTGCCATCGATGAGGAGGAATTCTGGTCTTGTGGTCAGTGCATCCACGGCTCGGTGCATGGCCAAGTGCGTGGCATTGAGAATATTGAGCTCCTCAATCTCCTCGACTGAGGCCCAACCCACGGCCCACGCATGAGCTTCTCGCTCAATGAGCGCCCTCAGCACGTTTCTGTCCTTGAGAGAAAGTTTTTTGCTGTCGTCCAAGCCCACCTTCAGCCAACCCTTTCCAGCAGGACCCGGTATCACGGCAGCAGCGGTCACAGGACCTGCGAGGCAACCGCGACCGGCCTCGTCCACTCCGGCTTCCATGCGGCCCGATTCCAGGAATGGCTTCAACGCCATCAGACCGCGGTGGTATCGGGAACGGTGTCCTCCATGATCAACCCGGCTTCTCTGCCGGCAATTGCGAGGCAATTCCAAAGCAAGCCCGCTGTCTTGTCCCAGCCAAAGTCCTCTGCGCGCTCTTTTCCTTTTTCCCGAAGGGCCTCTCTCAAAGCGGGTTCCCGCTCTATCCTCAACATGGCATCTGCCACTTGACCCAGGTCGTCGGGATCGACCTCCAAGCCCGCTCCGGCTGCCACCTCCGGGAGAGAGGTTCGATTGCTGTGAATGACAGGGGTTCCCGCAGAAAAAGCTTCGATGAGGGGAATGCCAAACCCTTCAAACCACGGAATGAAAGTCAGGGCACCCGCACCCGCCAATACCTGTGCCAACTCCTTTTGGGGCAGCCAACCAGTCAGATGAACGTGCTCCATCACTTCCCGGGGAAGGGCTTCCAATGCCCTGCTCGCATCAAACCGCCTTCGTCGCCACAAAGCGGTTCCCACCATCAACAAATCCCACTGCCCTCCGCCTTCACGGTATTGCTGAAATGCCTTCAACAATCCTTCCAGGTTCTTTCTCGGATGCTGGGTTCCAATGAAAACGAAATAGGGTTGACCTGAGGTATAGCGGCTGCGAACCAACTTCTCCGAAGCCTGACGGTCCAGGCCGAGGGGGGTCACTTGATAAGCCGAACCCGCTCCGTTGTAGACCACATCAATCTCATCAAGGGGAACGCCGTAGCGACGATGAATGTCTTCCGCGCTGAATCGACTCACGGTCGCCATGCGCACGGCGCGCTGGGCGGCATCCGGGAACCGCCTCCGGTAATGCCGGGCAATGCGAGGAGGCAGCCACTCGGGGTGGTGTTCGAAATTCAAGTCGTGCTGCACGGCCACCTGTGGAACGTCGGTGCGGTTGCTCAAGAACCCATCCGGCGACAGGAACAAGTCGGCTTTGATCCGAGCGAGCCTGCGCGGAACGGCGTAATCAAACCAGAGGTCTTGCAGGAAGGGGCGCCGGGCAGGTGGAAAAAGCCAATGGCAGGTCACATTGCCTCCCGGGAACAAGTCCTCGGGCGGTCTGCGGTCGAAAAACAAGTGGAAATCGTGCTCCGGGTGGTTTGCCGTCATGCGCTGCACCGTTTCCAATGTGAACCAGCCGATGCCGTCCAACTTCCCGGGCACCACGAGACGCGTATTGATCGCCACCACCGCCATGCGGGCGAAACTACGACCTGAACCATGGACATTTCTTTTCACATCCACATACTCATCACAAGAAGTTGGCGTTGGTCGGATTGTCCGGTGCATCTTGCGTCCCGGAACACCCACACGAAGATTCATGGACGATTCCCTGCCTACCGGAAACGGTAACGAAACCACTTTGCTCAAACAGGTTTGGGGCTGGAGGACCCCTTTAATTGCATCAGGACTGATTGGTGCCATTGTCAGTGCCGCCGCCTCTTTTCTCATTGAGCCTGAGTTCCAGTCCTCCGTAGTCCTGTTCGCTTTACCCCAGCAGTCCATCGGCGCTCAATTCTACGAGGAGGTGAAGCGCGAGGACATCCTTGCATACGGGGAGGCGGAAGATGCTGAGCGTTTGCTCCAAATCCTGAATTCGGACCGGATCCGCCGGCGCATCATCGAGAAGTACGATCTCTGGTCGCATTATGACATCGAACGGGATGAGCCGGGGGCACAGGCCGCGATGGCCAAGGTATACGCGGGCAAGGTCGGCGCAGACCTCACGCGTTATGGCTCCATTCGCATCGACGTGTTTGACACCGCACCTGAAATGGCGCGCGATATGGCCAATGACATCGCCCAGTTGACCGACTCCGTCGCCAACCAATTGAGGAACGACCGGGCCTTGGAAGCGTTCCGTTATGCCGAGCGCTCTCTTCGGAAGAACCAGCGCGAAATCGAGGAAATGGAGCGTCGCCTTGGAGAGTTGAGACAGGAGGGGGTCTACGATTTCCCCATTCAAATCGAAGGACTGAACGAGCAATACGCCACAGCCTTGGGGGAAGGAAAGCAGGGCAGGGCCAACGATATCATGGCCAAAATGGAACGCCTTGCTCCCTTCGCCAATGAGTACAATCAGCTCACCACGAAGCTGGAAGACGCTTATGAACAAGAGGCCGTCCTGAAGAAGCGATTCGACCTCAATAAGTTGGATTCTGAATCCCAATTGCCAGCCGCCTTTGTTGTGGACCGGGCCGCCTCAGCCGATAAGAAGTCCCGCCCTGTGCGTTGGCTCATTACGGTCATGGGAGCCGTCTCCGTTGCGCTCGCTTCTCTGGTATTCCTGCTGACACGTCAGGCTTTGAGATGAGAAAAACCCCGGTGGTCCAAGCGGATTCCGACACCCGGAAAGGGCTGAGGATGGGGGCTTCCGAGATGGCCGTGGCGATTGGATTTTCCGCCGCACTCGGCGTGGCCATCGCGATGGAGCACTTTGCCCTGGCGGCACTCCCCTTGGTTTTTGGAGTAGTGGTACTGGCATTGGGCCGAAGGGACCTTCTCACCTTGGGGTTGATTGCGACTGTGCCCCTCAGCCTGAACCTCGAGCAACTTGAGATTGGAGGCATAGGGCTCTATTTGCCGACGGAGCCCATCTTGTTCGGCCTGCTCCTTTTGTTCGTTTTGGATCGCCTGCACGGCAAAGGGCTGATGCCCGAACTGGACCGGCATCCCATCACGCGTTGGATACAAGCCATGCTCGTGTGGTTGCTGATAACGACACTGCTGTCATGGGATCCGCTGGTATCACTGAAATTCACCATCGCGAGGGCTTGGTTTGTCGTCGGATTCTTCTTCCTCCTGGTGCCCCTTTTTGTCAAGCGCGAAAAGCAGCAGCAATTTCTCCTCCTGTATCTGCTCCCCTTGCTGGGTGTCATCATCTACACCGTGATTCGCCACGCCGGCTACGGCTTTGAGAAACAGGCAGGACACTGGGTAATGGACCCCTTCTTCAAGGACCACACAAGCTACGGGGCGGTGCTCGCCATGTTCTGGTTCCCCACCCTTGCCTTGGTGGCCAAGCCTGGGAGGTCTCCCCTTGGGAAATTGGGCATGGGGGCCGCATTCGCGATCCTGACCTTGGGCCTCATTCTGTCCTTTACCCGAGCGGCCTGGGTATCGGTTGCCGCCGCGGCAGTCGTGGGTGCCCTCATGATGTTGGGTGTGCGGCTGCGGACCTTGGTCGTTACAGGGGGTCTGGCCGCGGTATTCCTCGTGCTGTCGTGGGATCAACTGCTCATTTCCCTGGAACGGAATGACCAGGATTCATCCGATGACCTTACGGAACACGTAGAGTCGATCAGCAACGTGTCGAGCGACGCATCCAACCTCGAACGCATCAACCGCTGGAGTTGCGCCTTGAGCCTGTGGAAGGACCGTCCCCTCACGGGATGGGGGCCCGGAACCTATCAATTCGTCTATGCGCCCCACCAGCGATCAGAGCACCGTACCATCATATCCACCAACAATGCCGATCGAGGCAATGCCCACAGCGAATACCTCGGTCCCCTGGCAGAGCAAGGGATACCCGGTATGCTGATTGTACTGGGCCTGTTGTTGGGTTCGAGCAGCTTGGGCTTCCGCTTGTGGCGACTGCAGCGCGGGCAGGGGGAGTGGAAGGCCTATTGGTCGCTGTCGATCTACCTCGGGCTGCTGACCTATTTCATCCACGGCGTTCTCAACAACTACTTGGACACCGATAAGGCGAGCGCTCCTTTTTGGGGATTCCTGGCCATCCTGGTCGCACAAGACTTGCTGATCAGGAGAAGCGAATCGTGAGCAGCGCGGTGTCGTCGGCTGGCAGCGCCGTTCCCCTGTGCAGCTCCCAGTCTACGATGATGGAAGTGTTCAAGGTTTCTACGGCGGAATGACGCTCTTCCTCGACGAGATACTGAAGCTGATGCTCACCGTAGGCCACACCCTCCGGGTTTTCCTGTTCAACCAAGCCATCCGTGAAGCACACCAATGTGGATGAAGGGCCTGCGGGAAGGGTTCCGACACCAACTTCGGGCATATCGTCCAGCATGCCCAACCCCGGGCACCCTTCACCGAGGAAAGTGCCCATGCCCTCCTTTGGCACGTAAAGCGGGGGATTGTGGCCGCAATTGACATAGTGAAGCAGGCCTTGGTTGGGATCGTGAATGGCCAAAAACAAGGTGATGAACCTCTCCCCTCTGGCGCTGCTGAAAACGCGATCGTTGAGGGAACGAACCAAATTCTCGAGGCCGTTGTCGTTTCGCTCCAGCTGAGCGTGCAGATGTGCCTGGAAATTGGACATCAAAAAGGCCGCCGGCATGCCCTTGCCGCTTACGTCGGCCATGGCGATGGCCATTCGTCCATCGGATAAACCCACGGCATCGTAGTAGTCGCCCCCCACGTGATGATGGGGTCGATATCGCGCAGAAAATGTCCTGTGCGCGTCATTCGGCAGGATGCTCGGCAGCAACATTGACTGCATATCGCCCGCCAAGGCGAGCTCCCGTTCCAGGCCCGCGCTGCGGATCCGCTGTGCGGTCAAATCCCGGTTCTGAAGGGCCACGACCAGCACATTGGTCAATGTGGTGATGAACCGAACGTGTCGAATCGAAGGGCTCATGCCACGGCCCTCCTCCCGGTCTCCCATGACGACATAGGCTATGACGTTGCCGTCATGCTCTACCGGGATGGCCAAGTCGAATTCCACTTCGGTGTCTCCATCAACGATGGCGTGCGCCTTTCCAGACAGGGCCTCGTGGGCATTCGACAGTTCGGGCAACCGGGTCGGGTACCCCCATTCAATCAGACACCCCCACGGTGCGTCTTTTTCGCGCCGACTGAACAAAGCCAATTTGCCCACACCCATGGCGGCCAGACTCTTGCGGTAGAGGGCAAAGAGATCCTCATCCGCCACATTCCGGTTGATGGCCTGCGTCAACTCCAGCAAGGCATCCGCCTGCTGCCTGAGACGATCCAGGCGTTTTCGTATCCGCAGGTCCGGCGCCATCCGCCTTACTTCTTGACGCGCTCGGAGTAATCGCCGGTGCGGGTATCCACCTTGATTTTGTCCCCGGTATTGATGAACAATGGAACGCGCACCTCGGCTCCGGTATCAATGGTGGCGGGCTTGAATGTGTTGGTTGCAGTATCTCCCTTGACACCCGGTTCCGTGTAGGTCACCTCGGCCTCGATGTGACTCGGCAACGTGGCACTCAAGGGCCTCTCCTCCTCGGCGTGGAAGACGATCAGGCACTTCATCTCGTCCTGAAGGAACTGCGGGTTGTCAATCAGATGCTTCTCGAGCAAGAGCTGTTCGAACGTCTCGGAATTCATGAAGTTGTACCCCATGTCGTCCTCATACAGGAAGGTGTACTCTCTGGTCTCGACCCGGATGACGTCAATCTTGGCCCCCGTGTTGTAGGAGTGCTCAATGATCTTTCCGTTCTCGAGATTTTTCATCTTGGTCCAAACGTTCCCGGACCCGCGGGCTGTCTTTTTGTGTAGGAACTCAAGGACCTGATACAGCCCCCCTTGATGGCGGAGACAAAGTCCGTTCTTGATGTCAGATGTAGTGGCCATGTTGCGATGGTATGATGGTCTTTCAGAAGCTTAGGTCCAAAATCGTAGCACGGCAATATAGCCGCTACCCGCGCCGGAGTGATGACCACTTGGGCCGGAATTCCACCCGCATGGCGTGGATTCCATGCTGGACTGCATTGTGCTCTTCGGAAACGGTGCCCTCCTGCCATCTGAATTGCACACCTAAACGCCAAGTTCCATCCGGTGAACGCCACCGGAAATACCCCTTGAAGTTCAACCGACCGAAAGGCTCAGCAGGACGGCCATCCCAACCTGTAACATACCGCAATGGCGCATCCACCGAACCGAATGCCTGGCCCATCCCGCATCGAAAGGCATGACCCGCTGCGTCTTTCCAGCCCAGGGTCATGGCCAGTGCGCCCCCCATGGCACCGGATTGACCCGCCAGGATCAAATGAACCCTGCAGACACGATCGGCACGCCCCTCCATTTCCTTCCTGAATGCCAAGGTCCACGATGCGGATTCCGTCGCGCTGGCATCCATGTCTTGAGCCCACCGAAACGGTCCCGTATCCGAGCGGAAATCCAACCGAAGGCTCCGGCCCTTCCACCGAAAATGGCTTCGCCTCTGCATCCGGAAAGGGGGTGGGCCATCCCATCGAACGGACCACCTCGCCCAACCGCTGCGGTATCTGCTCTCCCTGAAGGCGAGCCCGCAGGTCCAATGTGCCCCAGGAAGGGCGTCCAACTGGGGCAATGTCGATCGCATCTCACCCGACCCCCAACGGGGATGGTATGGATGCGTCCGCTCCCAAGCGACATGACCCTCCCAGCGCTCTGACCACGTGCGAAGGACGCTGATCCTGCCCTCCCACCCCGCTTCAAACACAGCCAAAGCCCAGCGCATGCTCCAGCCACCCTGGGCTGCCTTTCCATTCAAGCCAGAAAGCCAGGCCCCCTTTCCCACTTTTTGCTCCTGCCACTTGACTGTCCAAGCCCAATGA
>JBDQOI010000139.1:0-503 GCA_040261275.1 Flavobacteriales bacterium
GCTTCCATCACGGCTGCTCAGGTTGACAACGGCTCAACAGACAACTGTGACTTCACAATGGCTTTGAGTCAGACCAACTTTGATTGCACGGACGTTGGTGCGAATACGGTGACTTTGACGGTGACCGATGACGGTGGCAACACCGCTACGTGCACTTCCACGATTACGGTTCAGGACAACATCAACCCCACGGCGAGCTGCCAGAACCTGACGGTTCAGCTCGACGCCAGCGGTGCGGGATCCTTCACGGCCGCGCAGGTTGACAACAACACTGAATTGCTGAACTGGCTGAACAGCCAAGCTGGAGCTTCCGCATCAGACAATTGCACCGTGATTGATGCTGATGACTGGTCGAATGATTTCACAACACTCGCCTATACATGCGGCTCTACCTCATCCGTTAATGTGGTATTCACCGTCACCGACGATGAAGGCAATAGCTCAACTACGCAGGGCACGTTCACCATCGTGGATACGACAGCACCTTCGATTGACGCCCAAGC
>JBDQOI010000014.1:0-61415 GCA_040261275.1 Flavobacteriales bacterium
GTCCTGAAGTTCTCTTCTTGATGTCTTCAAGCACTTCGCCCATAAGGGCGAGGTCGGGGTGCCGCTTCTCTTCCACGAAATCAAATTTAATCAGGGGGAGCGAGGGGATGACGTGCCGAGGGTAATTTGCGAACATGCGAACGGGAATGAAGCGGCAGATTCGGAAAATGAGCGGAGCCATGGCGATGATGGCCTTGTGGTCTTTCGGGGTGAAAGCCCAGGATACACTGCACTCTCCATTGACCATTCCCCTTCAGTTCAGTGGCAACTTTGGCGAAATCCGAACGGGTCATTTTCACACGGGATTGGACATCCGAACCGACGGCAGGGAGGGGATTCCTGTTTTGGCCGCACAGGATGGAAGGCTTTCCCGCATCAAGGTCTCGCATCGGGGTTATGGCCTAGCGCTCTATCTCAATGGAGGTGGACTCACCACCGTTTATGCCCACCTGTCCGCTTTCCACCCTGAGATCGAGTCGTGGTTGATGCGCCGACAATACCGGGATGAGAAATGGCGGTTTGACGGCATGCCGGACAGCACTTTTCGGTTCAGTGCAGGGGACACCATCGGTTGGTCCGGCAACACCGGAGGCAGCTTTGGTCCCCACTTGCACTTCGAGGTAAGGGACGCTCGCAATCAGCACCCCATCAATCCGTTGCACTGGTCGTTTTCTGGCAAAGGCAGGGTGGCGGATCCGGTACCTCCCGAATTCCGGGGGGTTTGGGTGATTCCCGAGCCGGGAGGGCAAGTAGAAGGAGCGCCTGAGCGGTTCCGTTGGACGGCGGCATACGCGGAAGGAGTCAGGGCCAGCGGTCCTTTTACCCTCGGTGTGGAGGGTTTCGATCGACTCGCAGAAGATGCTTACATACACGGGCCCTACGGCGTGGACGTGTGGTTCCAGGACAGCCTCGTGCACAGTCACCGCATGGACACCCTGGACTTCTCCACCAACGGTGACGTCTCCGCCCACATCGACCTGCCCGCATGGCAGGATAGAAAGGCACGGGTCCATCGGGTGCAGCGGCTGCCGGGAAACCGCCTCAACATATACCGGAACGCAGCATCAGAGGCCCCTTTTGAAGTGGCTCCGGGCGATTCGGCAGAGGTCCGCGTGAAATTGCTGGATATGGCGGGGAATGCAACCGATGTCGCTCTGTGGATTTGGGGCGATTCCATTGTTTCTGCAGACGGTGTGGCGCTCCACCCGGTCCGTTTGGATCGCCGCGAGCCCCACAGATTGAGCGTGGGAGAAGTCATCGTCGACTTGCCGGCCAATGCCTTGTACGGTGATGCGGTCATTGAAGTGGAGACCATGGATTCGGTGCTGTTTCGGGTAGAATCCGAGGCGCGCATCACGCGTTCCGACTATGCGTTGACGGTTCCAGCACCTGAGGTCGTGTCGGGGTCAGGGCAAGCGCTTGTTTTGTGTGCGCTGGATGCGGAGGGGGAAGTGTCAGGGACCTGGGTGGCCGACGAGCGCAACGGTCAGCTTTCGGTTCGTTTGAACCGCTTTGGGGTGTTCGAGGTTCGACAGGACACGGCGGCGCCCGTATTGGGCACACCTGCTTTCCAGGGCGGCGATGTCATCATCTCCGTCATGGACGAATTGTCCGGTATCGCACGATGGGAGGGCAGATGCGGGGAACAGTGGTTGCGCTGGTCCATGGACAAGGGCATTTTGCGCTACCGATTGGCCGACGGCATGCTCGAAGGGAGGGAAGACCAGGAAGTCAAGGTCTGGGCCATCGACAACGCAGGCAACATCAGCCACACCGCTTTCCGGCTTCGCGATCTGAAGCGCTGAACCGGAGTTCAGCGGCGCCCGCTCAGGTCGGCGTAATCGAGGAAGTAAATGGCCTTGATGGAGATGCTGTTGCGGTGGGGCACACGCAGTACATCCTCCAGGTTTTCGGCATAGGTGTCGGGAAGCATGTCGCCCTGGCTTTCGAGGAGATTCTTCCAGACCACAGAAAGTTCGCTGCCGGGCGCGAAAATCCAGCGGAAAACGCAGTCAATGGACCAGGCGTTGTAGCTGATGTCGTACTCGGACGTTCCATCATCATCCAAGCTGATGTCATCGGTGGGCTCCATTAGGCCGTCGTCGCGCAGGAAAAAGAAACGGTCATTCTCCACCCGACTCCAGTAGTGGCGCAATCGGAAGGTGATGCCCTTGCGGTTGTCGAGCACATAGGAGGCATTGAGCACATGGGTGCGCGAGTAGTTGTTGCGTTTGGCCCACAGGCTTTGTGTCTGAGCCAGCGGCGTTCCATTGGGGAGGGAGTCCACCAAGTCCGACCAACCGCGTTCGTTGAATTTGTCCTGGTGGCTGTAGACGTGGCTGATCCGAAAATGATCGTTGGGCCGCCATATGGGTTCAATGCGGAAGTTGCGCTCCTTCCAGTCCGGATAGAGTTGACCTCCCGCGTTCCATGTGCCGATGTCGATGGCAAATTCCCTCCGGTAGTCGGTGCTCATGAACGTCTCCCAGGACCACCACTTGGGCACCTGCCAATAACGGTCATTCAGCCGGGGGGCAAAGTAGTCCCGACCGTCATAAGGCATGGCAGCTACACCGATTTTCAGAAAGTCGAAGCTCTCCAGCAGCAATCGCCAGTCCAGGTCATAGGTCTGGCTGATGAAGGAACGCGGCGTGTGGAGCATTTCCCGGTTGACTTCCAGCTCCCAGGACATGCTGTTGAACCCAATCCCCATGGCAGTGAAGGGGGTGGGGATGCTGTATTCCACATTGGCATACTCGGCCACCGTATTCGGCGCGGTGAGGAAGCCGATGGCATTCGGATCGTATTCCGGTGTTTCCGTGTAGTGGCCGATCGACCATTGCAGGCGCCCCTTCAATCGGGACAGTTCCATGCCCCAAGTGTGTCCTTCTCCGCCGGCCACCGTGGCTCCGAAGCGACGGTTCACCCCCCCCGTACCCGACAATGACCAACGCTGGAGCGAGTCTCGCACCTCGAATGCCGCACTGCCCACCCAATCGTCCATCCGGCCACCTTCCCGGAGTACCTGACCGCTTTGCACGGACACGTATCCATTGTTGGGTAGGTTCTGGTCCACGACAGCGACCGAGAAGTCGGTGAGGGAGCCAATGCCATCTCGGGAGACGGCATTGAGCAGTCCCAGTCCCGTCCCGCCACTTGTGCGTCCCGTCACCTTGGAAGCGTTGAGCAGCTGTTCTCCGTCGCCCGCCCTGCGGCTGTAGAAATTGCCGGTCTTATTGAACAGCTCGGTGCCCTCGGTAAAGAACTGACGGTTCTCATTGAACCTCACCTCGTACGGCGACAGGTTCAAGACGAGGTTGTCGGCCACGACCTGTCCGAAATCGGGCACCAGGGTCATGTCAAAGGTGAAGGCATCGCCTATGCCCACCTTCATGTCGAGGCCCCCATTGATGCGGTTGGTCGTCTCTCCGTTCTCCGAGTCGAGATAGCTACTGGCGTATGGATACAGGCTCAAACGCGGAGGCGGTGTAATCCCTTGAATGCCCGCCAGGATTCCTCCCTGGTTCATCAGGCCTTCTTGGTTTGGGTCCATGGCCCGCCACACGTAATCCGAGCGGTAGCGCCGGATGTAGCGGTAGAAATTCATCCCCCAGCGCTGCCCTTGGTCTCCATCTTCGGCAAATCGAAACACGGACCAGGGCAGGGCGAATTCGGCCGTCCAGCCCTGGTCGTCAATGCGGCATTCGGATACCCAGACTGCATTCCAGCTTTCGTCCGAACCGTCGGTGGTGAGCAGTTCATCGGACTGCACCCCGTCGGGCGTGACCGAAAAGCGGACCCCGTTCACTCCGTCGTTGAAGCAATTGAACCAGATGCCGAATACGTCCGTGTTTCCTCCGCCATCGCGCTGAACGAGCTGGTGGAGGATGCTGTCCGGTGCCGTGTCCCACATGCGGGCTGCGATATAGAGGGCCCGATCGTCGTAGGCAAACCGTACATCCGTCTCATGCTTGGGATGTGCAAAGGGGGTGGGCTTGAATTCCCTCAGCTGCGACTCGGCCGGAATATCTTGCCAAGCCCGATCGCTCAAGTCGCCGTCCACGACGATGGACTGTTCGGGAACCCGTTGGGCCCAGGCTTCTGGATTTCGAGGCAGGTCGGCCGGCCATTCCTGCCCCCAAAGCGGCGAGGCAGCCCATGCCATCGCGCATAGAAGCAACGCTATTGTGTGATTTCGATTGGGGCAGGTCGGGACCATGGGGGCGCAAAAGTACGAGGCGCCTTTCTGCAAGGCCCGGTTCTATTTGTAAACGCCTTGCGCGTCCAGCGCTCTTCTATAACGACGCGCGTTGCGTTCATGTTCCCGGTTCGTCCTTGCGAAGGCGTGGTAGCCGCTGAAATCTTCCTTGGCGCACATGAAGATGTATTCGTGCTTCTCCGCGTTCAGTACCGCTTCGAGGTAGGCCGGTTCCGGAAAGTTGATGGGCCCAGGCGGGAGCCCTTTGTGGATATAGGTGTTGTAGGGACTGTCGATTTCCCGGTGCACATTCAAAACGCGCCGGATGGAAAAGTCGCCCAGGGCATAAATCAGGGTCGGGTCGGCCTGAAGGCGCATTCCGCGCCGAAGGCGGTTGAGGTAAAGCCCCGCCACGGTGGGTGCCTCGTCCATCCGGGATGTTTCCGACTTTACGATGGAGGCGAGAATGCCCACTTCTTCCGGGGTGAATCCCAGTGATTCTGCTTCCGCCCTGCGTTCCAAAGACCACCAGTGGGTCCATTCGAGGATCATTCGCTCCACGAAATCGGCGGCCGATAGGTCGTACCACAGTTCATAGGTGTTGGGGATGAAGCGGGTGCGAAGTCCGTCCACATTGGTCCCGTTGCGTGCCGCCACGAGGGGGTCGGTCATCGCTTCGAGCAGTTCTTCTTCTTCGAAAGCCAATTGATCCGCGACCTTTTCCGCCAAGTCTTTCGATAGACGTGCAGCATTGAGTCGAACGCGCACGGCCTCCCGGGACCCGGAACGCAACAAGCGCGCCAGTGCCCGGTTATCAAGTCCTCCGGGAATGATGTATCGACCTGCCCGAAAGGAGTCCTGGGCATTCCAGCCTCGCCAATCGAGGTATCGTTTCAGGCTCTCGGCGTCCCGAATGCGCTCCTCCGAGACCAAATGTGCGAGGGCGCTGTCCAGGGAGGTTCCCTCGGCGATGACAAACCGGCCATCCCGATCGAGGGAGTTGGCTCTGAGGACGGTATTCCAGCCCCATGCGGCGGCCGTGCATCCCGAAAGTCCCAGCAGCACAATGAGAAGCCAAGCAGTCCTGCGGGTCATGCCGATCCGGGGTTGAGGATGATTTGAAAGAGCACGGCGTCCACCCAACCCTCGGTTTTTCGGGTCCAATCGGAATACCGACCTGCCTCTTCGAAACCGCAGGAGGTGAACAGTTGGATGCTGGCGGCATTGTCTGCTTGGACCTCTGCATGCAAACCTTTGAGCATCAGGATGTCCTGGGCGTGTCGAATGGCGATGGAAAGGGCCCGCCCACCGGTGCCCTGTCCCCGATGTGCCGCATCCACGAGGATGCCGATGCCCGCTCTCTGGTGGAGGTTGGAGTGGTCATAGAGGTCGATGGCCCCTACAGGCTTTCCCAATTCCTCAATCACCCATCGGAGTTGACCTGCCGTATACAGGTCCTGGTGGCCCTCGCACAGGGTCTCCAGAACAGATCGGGAGAAGGGAATGGTCGTGCCGCTGACCGCCCATTGCACGGGGTCATTTTCCCACCGCAAGAGCCAATCCGCGTCGCCGGGCTCAAGGGTGCGAAGCCGCGTGGGACCATTGCGCAAGAGATCGTGGGAAATCGCCATCGTCGGTGAAAATACTTGGACAAACCGGTTCCTCGCCATCGAATAGCCTGCCGCGCGGGCGTATTTTCGCACCATGTCCTTGCAAAAGCTGTCCGTTCGTGTTTTTCCTTGGGTCTTGGTGGCCATTCTTGTGAGTGGATGTACCATCAACCGGAACATCATGTTCCGGACGCCGGCGGATTTTGAATTCGACGCATTCGATCCCATCCTGGACGTGAACTACCGCATTGCTCCCAACGATCTGATCAGCTTTCAGCTCTATTCCAACAAGGGCGAGCGCCTGCTCACAATGACGGCAGGGTCTACAGCTGGCGGCGTCAACGGCGCCGGTGGTGGGGGAATGAACCAGCAGTTAATGAACAACAACAACCGCTTCTCCTACGAAGTGCGCCCGGACGGCACAGTGGATCTTCCAGAGGTAGGGTTGGTGAGTTTGAAGGGGATGAACATCGACGAGGCGGAAACCCACCTCGAGGCGCTGTACAGCGAGAACTACAACGATCCCCTCGTCTTCATCGAGGTGACCAACCAGAGGGTGTTGGTCTTCCCGGGAGAAGCTGGCGTGGCTTCCGTGGTTCCCCTTGTGAATCCGAACACCAGCCTGCTTGAGGTGCTCGCACTGAGCGGTGGGATTCGGGCGCGCGGGGACGCCAAAAATGTCAAGCTGATTCGGCGCGGTGCCGAACGCCAGACCATTCATCAATTCGATTTGTCCACCATCGATGGGCTCAAGTTTGCCAATACCACGGTGCAAGCAGGAGACATCATTTATGTGGAGCCTCTGCCGCAATACGCGAGGGAGGCCCTGGCCGACATCAGCCCCATCTTGAGTTTGATTACGACCATCAGCAGTTTTATCGCGCTGGTCAGTGTAGTCAACGGAAACTAAGTCAAGAGTTCATGCCGCATCCATTGGAAATCCAAACCGGCGTGCTCGATGGCCCGGTCATGCTGCGGCCCAAGCGGTTTGGTGACGACCGAGGTCACTTCTCGGAGACCTGGCGCCAAGTCCACTTTGAAGAAGCCATAGGGAGGGAAGTTCATTTTGTTCAAGACAATGAGTCGGTTTCAGGAGTCGGCGTCTTGAGGGGGTTGCATTTTCAAGTGCCGGACCGCGCCCAAGGCAAGCTGATTCGGGTAGCGCGGGGAGCTGCACTGGATGTGGCCGTAGACCTACGCAAGGGGTCCCCGACATTTGGGAGGTACCAATCGGCATTGTTGACCGAAGAGAACCGCTGGCAATTTTGGGTGCCCGAGGGGTTTGCCCACGGTTTCCTCACCCTCGAACCGAATACGGTATTCTGCTACAAGTGCACGGACATTTACAGTCCCGAACACGAGCGCGCCCTGCGCTGGGACGACCCGTTGCTCGCCATAGACTGGGGCACAGAAGCCCCCCTTCTTTCCGAGAAGGACAGCCGGGCCCCCTCGTTTGCTGAATTTGACTCTCCTTTCTAAATGAATCGAGGTGTCAAGCAAATGGGGATGTGGGCGGTGGCACTCGGCGTCGCGGCCATGGGGGCATGGCAAGTCTCAGCCTACCCTGAGGAAGAGGACAGGGCGAGGCCCCTCATCCAGGATTCCGGCATACAGAACGTTCGGCCTCCGCGCATTCAAGCGGGGTTGGATTTTGCCGGTATCCCGCTGCCCATCGAACGGGTGGGCGTAAGGGAGCGCATGGAACGCGAGCTCTTGGTGGGAACCTTTCGCCACAGCAGTACGTTGCTGACATTGAAGCGGTCCGGCCGTTGGTTCCCCATCATTGAGCCCATTTTGGTGGATTCAGGCATTCCCGTGGATTTCAAATATCTCAGCGTGATCGAGTCGGGATTGTCTCAGGCGGTATCTCCTTCGAATGCCCGAGGCTTCTGGCAATTCATGGAGCCTGCAGCAGAAGAGTTTGGCTTGCGCGTAGACCGGGATGTGGACGAGCGGTACCACGTTGAAAAAGCCACGCGCGCAGCGTGCGCTTACCTCAATGAAGCCCGAGAACGTTACGGAGATTGGATTCTGGCCGCGGCGAGTTACAACATGGGCATGTCGGGGTTGTCCCGCCGCATGGAAGAGCAGGCCGGTCAGGCGTATTGGGACCTGGTCCTGAACGACGAGACCGCCCGCTACGTCTATCGCTTGTATGCGACCAAGCAGGTCATGGAAAACCCTGAGGCCCATGGATTCCAGCTTGATGCAGAGGACTGGTATGCACCACTTCAGAGCAGAGATACCGTCGTGGTCGACGCCATCGATGACCTCGTTGAATTTGCCGCTGGGCAGGGGGTCAGCTACAATGCCTTGAAGACCCTGAATCCGTGGATGCGCTCCACCCGGCTGCCCATTGCGGACGACCAGTACTATGTCGTGAGGTTGCCGTTGCGCTGAATGCGGAAGGCGACCTGCCGGACGTGCCGAATGGTTTGGTCTTGCGCATCGAATTCGGCGGTCATGGCCTTTCCCGTAGGTTCTGCAAGAGCTTCGGATACCCGATTCAATCGCCCAATGGGAATGCCGCGTTCGCGTGCCGCTCGAAGGAGGGGGTCCCTGTTCATACGGCCGATTGCAACGGTCAATCTTTCTGCCAATTCCCGCCGGTACCGGACCCGCATGGGATTCGTCGAAAAGCGCGCGTCTTCTGCCCATTCGTTTGCATCGAGCAACTGACACAAGGACAGAAATTGCCGGTCGTTGCCGACGGCCATTACCACCTTTCCACCGCAAGCACAGACAAACGTCTCCCCATAGGGCGCGATTTGCGGGTGCTCAGCGCCCAAGGGCTGAGGATCGTTCCCCGCCACGAGGAATTCGGTTCCGCGGTTGACCAGGGCGCTCATTCCGGAGGCGTCCAACCAGATTTCCGCGTAGCTGCCCCGTTGGTCTTTTTCTCTTTCCCACAAGGCAAGCAGGGCCGCCGACCGCATCTGATGGGCGGCCAGGATGTCCATCATGGCCACGGGCATCCGGAAAGGAGACCGGTCAGGTTCGCCGTTCATGTGCATCAGCCCGGTTTCGGCTTGAACCACCATGTCGTAGCCCGGCCGGTCCGGATCGCTCAGGAACCCTTGAAGGTGCAGGTGAATGAGTTCAGGAAATCGATGGGATAGCACAGTGGGGTCCAATCCCAATTTCGCCAAGCTGGAGGCTTTGAAATTCTGGATGAGAAAGTCTGTCGTACCCAACATTCCTTCAAGAGCCTCGCGGCCTGGCTCCGTTGCGAGGTCGAGCATGATGCCCCTCTTTGGGCCATTCGCCGCTGCATAGTATGCGCTGAGGCCATCCGAGGACTCACCAGCGGATCGCCAGTTCCGGGTCACATCTCCTCCGGTTGCGGGATGTTCCACTTTAATGACATCCGCTCCAAGTTCGGCCAGAAAGGTGCCCACCAAGGGCCCCGCGAGGACGGATGCCAGCTCGACCACCTTGAGCCCTAGGAGCGGGCGGTGGTCGCCCAGAGGTGAAGGGGGAAGATCCATGCCGCCAATTTAGGCCTCAGCCAATGCGGCTTTGTAGGTGTCGATGGCCCTTTGTCGGGCGAACTTGTGCTCCACAATGGGGGACGCATAATCCGGCGTCCCCCATTCGGGGACCCAACGCTTCACATAGATCCCCTGCGGATCAAATTTTTTCATCTGGCTTTCAGGGTTGAAAACCCGGAAATACGGAGCAGCATCGCAGCCACTGCCGGAAGCCCACTGCCAGCCGCCCACATTGGAAGCCAATTCGTAGTCCAGCAATTTTTCGGCGAAGTAGCGCTCTCCCCAACGCCAGTCCACGAGCAAGTGCTTGCAGAGGAAACTGGCGACGACCATGCGGACCCGGTTGTGCATGAACCCGGTGGCATTCAGCTCGCGCATGCCTGCATCCACGAGGGGGTAGCCCGTTTCCCCTTTGCACCAGGCATCAAATCCGTCCTCATCCTGTCGCCAGGGGATGCGGTCGTATTTGGCCCTGAAAGCATCGCTCGCGCTGTGGGGAAAATGGTGCAGGATGGCCTGATAGAATTCGCGCCAAATGAGCTCCGTCAGCCATTTTTCGCTGTGTTGCATGCCCCGTTGGGCCAAGTGGCGAATCGATACGGTACCAAACCGCAATTGCAGACTCATCCGCGAGGTTCCCACAATCGAGGGGGTGTCTCTCCGTTCGGCGTATTGCGCGAGGACGTCATTTTCAAGCGCCACTTCAAATGCCGACCATCCGGTGGAGTCCCCACTCTGAGCGTCGAAACCCATTTCCTTCAGCGCGGGAATGGCAGGTGCAGGACATTTCGCCCAGCGTGAAGACGAGGGCATTTCCACAGTCTTCAGCGGCGCTTGGTCCAAGGATGCCAAGACCTTGTGCCATTTCTTGGAATAAGGGGTAAATACGGTGTAGGGCGTACCGTCGTCCTTCAGTACGGCCTCTGGTGGCAGAATCACGTGGTCCTCATGCTGTTCAAATCGAATGCCCTCTTCGGCAGCCCACGACGCGATTTCTCCATCCCGCTTGACGGGATAGGGAGCGTAGTCACGGTTGGTGTGGATTTGAACGACGCGAAGCCCTTCTTTTCGAAGCCGCTCCACGGTTTTCTTGAGTGCGCTGGCCGGGTGGCCGTAGGCGGCATGTAATGCACCTTCCTGTGCTGCATATTGCTCGGACAAACCCGTGATGTGGTGATGGATAAAACCGACCCGGTGGTCCAATGCTGGCAACCGTTCCAGGATGTGTCGATCAAAACAGAAAAAGGGAACCACAGGCAATCCCGAACCACACGCTGCGGCAAGTCCGCGGTTGTCATGGGTGCGCAAATCCCGGCGGTGCCAGAAAAGGGAGACTTCAGTCATGAAAAGGGCGAAAAAGAGGCAGCCTGGAGTTCCCTCCAGGCCGCCAGCAAATCAAACGTGATCATTAACACCTTACTGATCAAGAGCCCCTCGTTCGGGGACATGAAAGGAACATGAGGAGGTATCGAATGTTCAGTGGAACATAAAATAATGGGGGAGCGAGGCGGCATTCGCCTTATTCGCTCGGCCAGTAGGAAGCGAGGGCTCCTTCCAAATGAGGGTAGGCCGGATCAAAACCGGAAGCGATCAGCTTGTGCGATTGAATGCGATGCGATGCGAGCAAGGCCGAAGCCGCTTCCCCGAAACGGAGCCGGATGGCCCAACGGGGAACGGGAGGTAGGAAATGAGGACGGCGTAACACCCGAGCCAGCACCTGGCTGAATTCCCTCTGCCTGACGGGATTGGGTGAAACTGCATTGAACGCACCTCGCCATTCGGGCGTTTCCAGTGCCTTGACGATGATGGATACTAGATCCTCCCGATGGATCCAGCTCTGCCATTGCGTGCCCGGGGCCAGGGCAGCCCCGAGGCCCCAGCGGTAGAGTGGGACAAGCTGCTTCAGCACCCCACCATCCGGAGCGAGCACCAGTCCGATTCGGAGGCGAACTTCTCCTCCGCCCAATTGGCCAAAGCGGATGGCAGCCTCTTCCCAGCGCTGAACCACTTCGGTGAGAAACCCATGTCCGGGAGGGTCGGATTCCGAACGCCACGCATCGCCTTGTTCATACCAGCCGACGGCGCTCGCCGATACCAGCCGTGGGGCCATGCCCCGGGATGCGCACTCGCGCTGAAGCAGCGCAAGGGTGGACAACCGGCTGGCCAAAATTCGTTCTCGTGCCTTCGTGCCCCAGCGTTGGGCCACCGTTTCCCCCGCTAGGTGCACGATTTGGCCTACGTTTTTCAATGCCTCAGGGTCCATTTCACCGAGGTTGGGCCGCCACGCGAATGCCCTGACGGATGATTCTGCGAAAGGAGCCCGGGATACGTCCCGGGTCAGGATGTGAATCCGCCTATTCGGCTCCAAGCGATGCAACCGGGTCACCAATGCGCGTCCCACCAAGCCAGTGGCACCCGTGATGAGAATGGTGGAAGAAGGGCGGGCAGAAGACATGGAGGGGAGGGCGTGCACACAGAACCAATTCCCATGACTTCAAGTTCAATACTGCTCAGGCGTGAATTCGACTAAAAAATAAAATAAACTCACTAAACGTGTAAAAATCAAGACGAATTTGTATTTTTACAGGTACAACTGAGATCGTGTCAAATCCATTGGTTTCCCGAGTTGCCGGATCGCTTGCTGCAGGATTCGTTTGGCTGTTGGCCCTCTCAGCAGGAGCCCAGGGAAAGTGCATGGCAGGCTTTGTGAATGAGACCTGGCCCTGTCACAAGGTTGAATTGCTCGCCCAGGTTCCCAATGTCATGACCGGTGACATGACGGCCAATGACCTCTGGGGTTGGACAGACCCACTGGACGGCAGAGAGTACGTTCTTCTCGGCAAGCGAAATGGCACATGGTTCATCGAGGTTAGCGAGCCCTATGCCCCGCGCGTGGTGGGCAAGCTGGCGACAACGGGTCTGGCCAACAGCCTGTGGCGCGACATCAAGGTCGTGAACGACCACATGGTCGTGGTGAGCGAAGTCGTCAATTCCCGTCTCCAAGTCTTCGATCTCACCCGCTTGCGGGACCATACCAATGTGGGCCCCTTGGTGACCTTCTCCACGGACACCTTGGTCGGTGAGTTTTCCAAGGCCCACAACCTGGCGGTGGCTCCCGATGAGCCCATCGCCTACGTATGCGGGGCGAACGGTGCCGGTGGATTGTTGGCCTTTGACTTGAGTGACCCGGTTGACCCCGTGCTCACCGGGAGTTGGAATGAAGCCTATGTCCACGATGCCCATGTCATTCGCTACGATGGCCCCGACAGCAGCCACACGGGCAAGCTCATTGCCGCAGTCAGCTGCGCCACGAACTTCCGAATGCTGGACGTCACTGACCCATCGGACATGATGGAACTGTCCTCCGCCGCCCATCAGCCGCATGGCTATATCCATCAAGGCTGGTTCTCACCGGACCATCGATATTTCTACTTGGGAGACGAGACCGATGAGACTATGGAATGGGTCGACAGCACGCACACCTACGTCTGGGATGTCCAGGACCTCGAGAACCCCGTGTTGATTTCTGCAGAGAACCTCGGAACCTCGGGGACGGACCACAACATGTACGTCCGCGGAGATTGGTTGTGCCAGAGCAATTATGCCGATGGTCTTCGCCTACAACGCACGGAGCCCGACAGCACCAATATCTTGGAGGAGAAGGCGTTCTTCGATACTCAGCCCGACATCGACGAACCGGGCTTTTCAGGAAGTTGGAGCAACTACCCCTTTTTCGAATCGGGCACCATTGCCGTCTCCGATCAGTCCAATGGTCTTTTCCTCGTTCGGACCAACTTCATGAGGCTTTGGCCGGAATGGGTGTCCGTGTGCCCTGAGGATACACTGCGGATTCAAATGGAGCTCGATTCCTGCATTTCAGGACCAGTGGCGGTGCATCTTCCCGATGGCGTGGATTGGATTTCCGTGGACAGCCTTCCCGGCCCGGGGGTTTGGACATTGGAGATGGTGGGATTTGACTGGTCGGAGATGTGGGGACTGACCGTGCGGGTTTCGGGACAGGGATGGGTACATGCCTACCGAATTTTTGTGGATGTGACATCAGACGCCATGCACTATCCCGATGCCGATGCCGACGGTTATGGAACCTTTATCGGCTCCGTATCTGGATGCAGTCCAGGACCGGGCTATGCTCACGTCGGGGGAGATTGTGACGATACGGATTCCGATGTCCACCCGGGGATGCCCGACCCTTGCGATGGAGTGGACAATGACTGTGACCAGGCCATCGATGAGAACGGCATTTCCATTCCCTTCTACCTGGACATCGACGGCGATGGCATCGCAGGCAATACGGTGTTTTCCTCGTGTACACCACCCCCCACTGCCTTTGATGGGGCAGGCGGCGATTGCAATGACCTAGACCCGACCATCTATCCGGGTGCTCCTCCCACCTTGGCGGGGGTAGACAACGATTGCAATGGCTACATTTTGGGGTTGGAGCAACTGGGAGGGGGGTGCACCGGCGACCTCAATGAAGATGGATCGGTCACGATACAAGACCTCTTGACTTTCCTCAACGTCTTCGGTGAAAGCGGATTCTATGCGGCCGACCTCAATTTTGACCAGCACGTGGGCGTGGCTGACCTCCTGCTGATGCTCGGGCTTTTGGGCAACGACTGCTAACGTTCGATCAGCCGGCGGACGGCATTTGCTGTCTGCGGTTCAACTCAGCGTAGAGCCCACCCTGATCCAGCAGTGCTTCGTGGGTGCCCCTTTCCACGATTTTGCCTTCATCGAGCACAAGGATGAGGTCAGCCCCCCTCACGGTGGAAACGCGGTGGGACACCAAAATGGCGGTACGCCCCTCCATCAGGCGTTTCAGATTGCCGAGGATGACCGTTTCGGTTTCCGTATCCACCGCACTCAAGCAGTCGTCAAAAATCAGAATCTGAGGCTGTTTTATGATGGCCCTGGCGATCGAAATGCGTTGCTTCTGGCCTCCGCTGAGATTGACGCCGCGCTCCCCGAGCAGGGTCTGATAACCCGCAGGAAATTCAGCGATATTGTCGTGCACATCCGCATCTCGGGCGGCTTGCTCGATCTCATCTTCCGTGACATCATCGACGCCAAATGCGATGTTCGCGGCGATGGTGTCCGAGAAAAGAAATACGTCCTGGGGTACATAGCCTATGGCCCTCCTGAGGCTGGGCAGGTGGATGTCAACCAGATCGTGCCCGTCGATTTCCACCGATCCTGTTGAGGGGTCATGAAGCCGCGCAATCAGCTGAGCCAAGGTGGTTTTGCCACTTCCTGTTCGACCAATGACAGCCATCGTTTGACCGGGCATGAGCTCGAAGGAGATGTCATGCAAAGCCCGAATCCCGGAATCGGGATAGGTCAATCCGACCTCTTTGAATGTGATGCGCCCCTCCACCGGATGCGGACGGGGAGCGGTGTTTCGGATGTCGGGGACGACATCGAGGAAGGCGTTGATTCGGCCCTGGCTCGCTGCGGCTTTTTGCACGAGGGAGGTGACCCAGCCCACCGAGGCAAAGGGCCAGGTCAGAAGGTTGACATAGAACACGAATTGAAAAATGTGGCCCAATTGCAGGTCTCCGGAAAAAACGCGCAGACCTCCAACGTAAATCGTGAGGATGGTGCTGAGTCCCACCAGCATCACGATGATGGGCATGAACATGGCATCGATCTTGACGAGGTCAAGCGTTCTGAACTTGTATTCATCCGCAGCATCGCGGAATCGCTCAAACGCCCGTTGCTCGCGGTTGTGGGCAGCGAGGATCCGGATGCCAGAGAAATACTGCTGGACATTGGCGCTGAGCAGGCTTTGCTGCGATTGAACCGCGTCGCTCTTGGTATGGATGCGGCTGCTGACCTTGTAGACCCCGTAGCTCATCAACGGCAACGGAGCCAGTGACCAAAGGGTCAGGGTGACGTCGATCTTGAGCATCACACCCACGGTAAGCAGCATCATGGTGACCAAGGTCAAGCCGTACATGACCGCTGGCCCGAGGTACATCCTGACTTTCGAGACGTCCTCGGAGATCCTGTTCATCAAGTCCCCTGTGGCGTGTTGCTTGTAGAATGACATCGGCAACCGCTGGTATTGATCGTAGATGGCCTCCTTCAAGTCGTATTCGATGAGACGGCTCATCACGATGATGGTCTGGCGGGTCATGAAGGAGAAAACACCTTTCATCAAGTAGGCCAGCATGTACAGCAGCGCCTGCAGACCTGCGATCCACCCCACGAACCGTATGAGCTCATCACGCGAGGAAGGAGGGGCCCAATTGCCTCCCATTCCCCCTGCCCATCGGCTGAGAAATTCAAGCGTAGGTGGCGCACTCAAAGGAGGCTCGGCAAAGACCGTCGCCGGGTCCGTCCCCGCATCCAGTGGACTGAGGAATCGGGTGTAGGCTTCCTGAAGGAGATTGATTCCCTCTCCGATGACAACGGGTGCAAACACCGAGAAGGCGTTGGTCAGGAAAACGAAGAGGATGCCGAGGGCGAGTCTGCCGCGGTACTTCCAGAAAAACGGGTTCAGTGCGGCGAGTGGGCCCATGCGGCGAAGTTAGAACCGGAAGTTCCAGGTCACCGATGGCAGGATGGGAAACAGGCTGATTTGGTAGGCCTGTATGTCCAAGGTCCCTTCTTCGATGGCGCCTTCATTGGCGAAATAAATGAAGTACGGATTCATCCGGTTGTAGAGGTTGTACACGGAGAACACCCACTGTCCATGGCGCTTCTTCCCGGCTTTGGGAGCCGGGTTGTGCGTGGCACCGAAGTCTGCTCGGTGGTAGGCCGGCATTCTGAACCCATTTCGCGGGCCGTACACATCCAGAAGATTGCCGTCCACGAAATAACGCTGGGAGGGGACCGTAATGGCATTTCCTGTCCCGTAGATGAAGGTTCCCCCCAATTTCCATCGGTCATTCAGGGTCCATTCGAGAACGATGCTGAGGTCGTGCCGGCGGTCGTATCGGGAGGGGAACGGAAGCCCGCCGTTGAGATCGGCAAAGACCCGGTCCGTCTTGCTCCAAGTATAGCCGAGCCATCCTGTCCAAGCACCGCGCCGACGTTTCAGGAAGAACTCGGCGCCATAGCTGGTGCCCGTGCCGAAGACCAGGTTGTTGTCGACATTGTTGCGGATGTTGTCCTCCGGTTGGCTGCCCTCACCATAGGCCACCAGGTTGGAGAGCCATTTGTGGTAGAGCTCAATGGAACCTTCCACATTGCGGTCTTTTCCGAAGTCGCGGAACCAGCCTGCCGATAACTGAGTGCCGTCCTGGGGGCGCACCACATCGGAACTCGGCAGCCAGATGTCGCCGGGCAAGGAGGTCGGGCTGAGCGAGGCCAAATGGATGTACTGGAGATTCCGTCCGATGCCCGCCTTCAAGGAGCTGCGCGGTCCGGTGCGCAAACGCAGGGAGAGCCGAGGCTCCCAACCGTTGTAGGCCGCCACCCGGTCGCCTCGTTCATAACGGATTTCCTCAGGTGGAGCGGAACCGCCCAAGGGGTCCTGATCCCCTGACGGTACATACCGTGTAAAGGGGCCCGTTTGGATGAAGTGGCTCCAACGTATGCCGGCGTTGACCCTCAAAGCGTCGGTCACATCGAAATCGTCCTCCAGGTATCCCGCCACTTCGTGGCTTCGGGTGCGGATGGCTTCCCCGAGGTCAAAGTCGACCCCGTCCGATGAGGCGTAAAATTCAGTGGGCAGGAAGGTGTGATAGGTGTATTCGACTCCCGTGCGCACGGTATGGCGCGGGTTGGGATAGAGCGTCAATCGGGTCTTGAGGCCCCGGTCGTCAATTCCGCTGCGAAACCCGAAGGTGAAGCTGTCCTGACGGGCCTCGAAGGCAAAGGCATAATCGCTATACGTGGCGGTGGTGGTAATGAATGCCTTGTCACTGATGAGGTGATTCCATCTCGCTGTCACGGTAGCGTTGCCCCAAGGGATGCGGCTACCGAAGTCCGCAGCTTGAGAACGAAAATCGAAGACGTCTTCGCCGAAATACCCGCTGAGGTAAAATTGGTCTCTGCGGGATGCCCGCCAATTGACCTTGGCATTGAGGTCGTAGAAGTAATAACCACTTCCAGCAAAGGCGCCTTCCGGATTGACAAAAGGCCGCGCCAACATATCAATGTAAGTGCGCCTTCCGCTGATGATGTAGCTCACCGTGTCTTCCACAATGGGGCCCTCCAAAGTGAGGCGGCTGCTGATGAGGCCCAGACCCCCGCTCAATGTGGTTTTGCGGGCATTGCCTTCTTTCAGACCGATGTCCAGTACCGAGGATATCCTGCCGCCAAAACGGGCCGGCATCGTGCCCTTGGTCACCTCGATGTCCTTGACGGCGTCGGGGTTGAAGACGCTGAAGAAACCGAAGAGGTGGGAAGCGTTGTAGACCACCGCATCATCCACGATTACGAGGTTCTGGTCCGGCCCCCCACCACGGACGTAGAAGCCGCTGTTGCCTTCACCTGCACTTTGGATGCCGGGCAGGAATTGGATGACCTTGAGAACGTCCACCTCACCGAGCAGGGCGGGCAGGGACTTGATGGTTTCCACACCGACCGATGCCTTGCCCAATTCTGTGCTTTCAGTATGGGCTGACCGCTCAGCCTCCACTTCTGCCGCGCCCACTGCGATGACCATGGGGGAAAGCTCTACATCCAGCACTTCATCGGCGGCGAGTGCAATGGACTGTCGAAACGGAGTATAGCCGATGAAAGACCAGGTCAGGTCGTACTGCCCGGAAGGCACGGATAAGCTGTAGAATCCGTAGGGGTTGGTCGTTGTGCCGATCGTGGTTCCGTCCACGGTGGCGGTAGCCCCGAGGATGTACTCCCCTGTAATGCCGTCCACTACACGACCGCTGAGGGTGTGGGTTTGGCCGGAAAGAGGGGCGGTGCAAGCGATTCCCATCAGGGAAAGAAGGAAAAGGGAGCGGAAGGACAAGAGGCTCATGAGGTCGGATGAAAGTAAAACCACAGTCGCGCGCTGAGGTTTACTTTTCGCAGACCTTCTTTTTGGAGCGCATGGGCAAGGGCATTACAAATCGAGTTTTGAAGCGGGCATATCGTCCCTTTCATTGGACATTCCCCTGGCTTGGCCTCTCTCTCTTCACGGCTTGTGGCACATCGTCATCCGTTCAAGAGAAAGATTTGTTCTGCTACAATGCTTCCGATGGAGTGAGGTCGCTCGATCCCGGAAAAGCGACGGATCTCGAGACAATGTGGGTGGTAGATCAGCTGTACGAAGGCTTGCTCGAGATGGATGTCCAGCTCAATGCGCGACCGGCATTGGCGGAGGATTGGAGCATGACGCCTGACGGATTGACGTATGCGTTTCGCCTGCGGTCCGGAGCGCGCTTTCACAACGGTGCTCCCGTCACAGCTTCGGATGTGGCGGCCAGTTTCGCGCGGCTACTGGATCCTGCCAACGCCCTGCCGGGGAGGTGGGTCCTATCGGACTTGAAGCCCGATGGCGGGGTGGAGGTCATTTCGAAGGACAGTCTACAGTTGCATTTGAGGCGACCCCAGCCGGTCTTTCCCGGCCTGATCGCTACCCCTCAGGCGAGCGTCCTTTTCGCGGGCGGACTCGGCGGACATCCCGATACGGAGGACATGGGCAGCGGTCCATTTGTCCTCAAGGGGTGGCTGCCCGAAACCGCCATGGTGTTGCACCGCTCGCCCGATTATTGGATGCGGGATGAGCGGGGCCATCAGCTTCCTCATTTATCCGGTGTGCGCATTGAGTTCAACCGGGAGCCCGGCGCCGAATTCATGGGTTTCCAGCACGGCAAGTACGATTTTGTATCGGCACTGGATCCGGAGTGGGTGGCGGCGATGAAGGGGAGTGAGGGCATTTGGAAGGCGGAGTGGGAAGGTCGATTCGTCGAGCACAGGGTGCCTTATCTGAAGACCGATTATGTGGGGTTCCTGGTCGATTCCGTCGCGTGGGATGCGCTGGATTGCCCACCGGTGAATTCAGGCATTCGACGCGCCATGAGCATGGCCTTGGACCGCCAATCCCTGGTGCGTGAATTGAGGGCGGGTGAAGCCGAGTCCGCCATGGGGTTCGTTCCCCCGGGCATGCCGGGATTTGACGCTTTGCATCGCCCGCCCAGAACGGACCTCTCGTGGCAGCCGGACTCGGCACGGGAACTTTTGGCGGCCCACGGAATTGGTCCAGAGCCTCCACTGCAGAGGCTCGAGGGATTGACCTTGGGAACCAAACCCGGCATGGCGGATTTGGCCGCGGCACTGCAGTACACATGGTCCCGTTTTGGAATCGACATTGAAATCGACATCGCACCCAATGCCATCGATGCGGAAAGGGTGGCCCGAAGTCAAGTGCCGCTTTTCCGGAAATCCTGGCTGGCAGACTACCCGGATGCAGAGAATTTCCTCTCGCTTTTCCATCCCGGACGCTGGTGCCCCAATGGGCCGAACTACACGCATTTCGAGGATGCAGAAGTGACGGCGCTCCTGGAGCAGGCAGCGGCCATGGTTCCGGGTGAAGAGCGCAATGAAATACTCAGGGGCGCCGAATTCGCGATGCTGGATGCCATGCCGGTCATTCCTCTCTGGCACGATGAGGTGGTTCATCTCGTGTCCTCAGAATGGGAAGGATGGCAAGTCAGCCCCACCAATCGACTCGATTTGCGCCGCGTTCGCCGCGCAGGACCCTAACTTGTCACCAATGCTGAAGATCGACACCCATACCCACATCATGCCCCGGAACCTGCCGGATTGGAGTGCGAAATTGGGGTACGGATCCTTCATCCATTTGGAGCACCACAGAGAAGGAGCGGCGCGCATGATGCAGGGAGACCGTTTCTTTCGCGAAGTCATGTCCAACTGCTGGGATCCGGCAGTGCGCGTGGAGGAATACGCCGCGGCCGGTGTTCAGGTGCAGGTCGTCTGCACCATTCCGGTGCTCTTCGCCTATTGGGCCAAACCTCGCGATACCGCGGATATCGCAGCGTTCCTCAACGATGACCTCGCCAGAACTGTGACCGATGACCCCGAGCATTATGTCGGTCTGGCCACCCTCCCCATGCAGGACGTGGATTTGGCCCTCCGAGAATTGGAACGTTGCAAGTCCATCGGTTTCTCAGGAATCCAAATCGGTTCAAACATCAACGGGTACAACCTGTCTGAGCCAAGATTCGAACCGCTGTGGGAAGCCTGTGAGCGGCTGGGCATGTGCATCATGATCCACCCATGGGACATGATGGGCAAGGAGATGATGACCAAGTATTGGCTGCCTTGGCTCGTAGGAATGCCCGCCGAGACCTCCCGCGCCGCCTGCTCCATGGTCTTTGCAGGTGTGTTTGATCGTTATCCGGGGTTGCGCGTCATGTTCAGCCACGCCTCCGGGGCTTTCCTGGCCACATTGGGACGCATTGAACACGGTTGGCGCTGCCGCCCGGACCTTGTGGCAGTGGACAATCCAAACAGTCCACGCGATTATTTGGGTAAGTTCTGGGTGGACAGCATTACCCACGATGCGAGAATGCTGGAATACGTGCTCGAACTGCAGGGCGCCGAGCGCATCGTCATGGGGTCGGATTATCCCTTCCCGCTAGGAGATCTTGAATTTGGACGTTACATGGAAACGGAGATGTCCTTGTCTGAAGCACAACGCGCAGCAATTTTCCACGGGGCAGCACTGGAGTGGTTGGGCCTCGGAATAGAGCGATTTGCATCGTGAAGTCCATGCGGTTCGAGATAAGTGTTGAGTGCCGGAGCAACTTGATGGGACAGAAAATCGTTCATTGACGGGATGGCGTCTTCAGTGGAATTGGTAGAGTTGATTGATCTGTGCAAAGCGCAGAAGCCTTCGGCTCAGCGGCGCCTTTACGACCGATTCAGCGGTCAGCTTTTCGCCACGGCCATTCGCCATACCAACAGCCGTGAAGACGCGGAGGACGTATTGCAGGACAGTTTTGTCAAGATTTTCAAGCACATCAAAAGCTACAGGGAGGATTTCTCTTTCGAAGGTTGGATGCGCAGGATCGTTGTCAATACGGCCATTACCCACTACCGCAAGAACCTGAAGCACAGCCATCACCAGGACATCGACGGTATTCCCGCCACCCCCCGCGATCTTGAGAACCGACAGGATCCTGAATTCACGGCGGACGAACTTGAATTTGCCATCGCTCAGCTTCCCTTGGGGTACCGTACCGTTTTTTGCTTGTACGTCATCGAAGGCTACAAACACCAAGAAATCGCAGAGCAATTGGGTGTGGATGTCAACACCTCGAAAAGTCAATTGAGCCGCGCGAGGAAATATTTGCAAAGGGTTCTTGCAACCCTTTCGACCCGAGCGCAGTCCATACCAAGCAAGCCATCGGAAACCGAAGGTCTACACAAATGAAGGAATACGAAGTCCACGGTCTTGAAAGTGATGCAGCGTTCGATGAACGTTGCCGTTCTCTTTTGGAGGGAAGGGCATTGGAAGCGCCCGCCCCTTCAGACGAATTATTTGCATCCAACCGCCGGCCTTTGGGGCTGAGGTTGGTGGGTGTGGCTGCGGTGTTGTTGATGGCGACGGGGGTGTTTCTAACCCTTCCAGACGGAGAAGCCGCCACCCGAGAAGCCGAGACCGTGATGGACCCATCGGCCAATGATCAGACTGTGGAGAGGGAGGCCATCCTCGCCGAGCCGGAGGCATCGGAAGTCCCAGCGGAGATTTCAATGGAATCCACAGAAGTTCCATCCCTTCCCGCTGAACCATCCGCCGCCGAAGCCACAGCAAAAAGCAGCCCGACAAATCCCAAACTCGAATCGGCCGCGCCCGCTTCAAATGAAGAAGGTCTAGATCCGTTGAGCCTCGATGCGCAGGAAGAGGGCGTCATGGATGTCGATGCTCACCCCGGCAACCTGGAGAACAGCGAAATTTCTTCCGATGATGCGGAAGGCGCTTTGGAAGATGCATTGTTGGAGAACGACCAGACGATTCCGGTTCAGGAGCAGGCAGAGCCCGAGGAACCCAACTCGGAAACGGAGGCGCCCGTTTTGCGCCTTCCATTGACCTTGCCAACGGGAGGAGGCAATAATTGAGCGGCTCCGCGTGGAGGCTGCGATTCACAATTTAAACGCGTTCAGGGGTGAGGCCTGTTCACCCTTGACGCGTTGTGTCGCTTGGGTGTTTGGAAGGGCTCCCCTCATTCTGGTCCTGTTGCTCATTTCTCCTACCCAGCTATGGTCGGCAGGAAGGGATACCATCACTGTGGATGGTGTAGCGCTGGAGTTGGAATTGGATATCCGCAATTCCGATGCCGCTGGCGCGGGTGTCAATGACAATGACAGAGGCAAGGTGAGGCGATTGGGGCCAGGAAGGGCGGATTTCTGCCTCGGGCTGGGCGCGGGTTGGATTTTTCACCCTTCCAATGCGTTGGGGAATCGGTTGTCCCAATACACGGGAAAGTGGGGCAGGTGGAGCACCCATGTTCCATTGGCTGCAGAATGGCAGGTGGATTCGCGACTGATTCGAATGGAGTTGGGACTGGAAAATTATCGCGATTGGGCCTATGACAGCGCTGTTCTCGACGACCAACTTTTTCAACTCGCTCCGGATGATAATGGCGGAGTTGAGCAGTGGGTGGCGGTGAATGTAGGGGAGTTGGGAATTGAATTGGACACGCTCCCACTGCCCACATTTACCTATTCAACCTCTTCGGCGATGATGGCCGTGTCATTGGGAAGCGCGGGGCGAAGAAGGAGCTATGCAGGTTCAGTGGCCCCCTTGCACTGGTGGGCGGGATTTCACGGGCGTTGGATATGGGATAACCGCGCGGATAGCCATGTGAATCGCATTCCCGATAATATGTTGCCGTCATCTGCTCAGGTCACAGGGCCTGCTCGAAATGATTGGGAAGCCAACCAGTCCTTCATTTGGGGACTTCAGTTCGGCATGTCAAAAGGAATCCGCAAGAGTCCCTGGGAATGGATGGCTTCGGGACAGCTCGTTGCAGGCCCTCTGCCGCGGTTTTCGTGCATGTTGGGCGTACAATATAGATGGACCCGCAACCGCCGTTGACACCTGTTGGCTAATGGTCAAACAACAATAACGGCCTCTCCTGCGTCATATAGATGCAGGCTCAAGCGACCTGCAATCACAGCGAGAAGATTTGGTTCAAGTTGTTTTGGTTAAGGTGAAGGAGCTCCGAACGCGGGGCTCCTTCTCGTTTAAACTGGACATGATTGGCTATTTTGCAGACATGAGTGGGGTACACCAAGTCTTAACGCGAGTGACAATTCCCTGGATTACAAGGGGATTCTTGTTCCTGCTCTTGCTCCCCGCAACGGCCTTCTCCCAGCTGGTGAACCCCGGATTTGAGGAGTCCACCGCTTTTCCAACAGCTCCGGGCATGTGGCACCTTCTGCCGGGATGGAACAATGCACTCAGCGGTCTAGCCACCCCCGACTTCTTTCATTTGGACGGCACATTGGGCGGTGATTTGCCCGAGACCCCTCTGGCCCTGGTGAACCCTCCAGAAGGGCGTGGCATTGCGGGCTTGGCGGTCATCAAGCGCAATGGCGCAGGGCAACCTCTTTCCAGGGAATATCTCGTTCAGTCCTTCAGTGCGCCTTTGGTGGTGGGGCAGTCCTATTCGTTTTCTTTCATGATGACCAATGGGAATCGATTGATGACCTCATTGTCCGGACTCGCCGTGAATGGGGTAGGGGTCGCCCTCTCCGAGAATCAACCGGCTCAATTTGGAAGCGGAGCCCTCGATCTCGTTCCGGTTTTTCAATTTCCCTATGCGCGTTATGAGGAGGAATGGGAACAAGTGACGTTCTCTTTTGTCGCGGACGCTCCTTATCGATTCATGACGTTGGGTGTCTTTCTCCCGGATGAGGATATCGAGGCGGAGATTCAGGCGGGTGAGAACCCCAGTCTTGCCTATTACTTCTTCGATGCATTCAGCCTGGAAGAGATGCAGCCTGGGGATGGACCTCTCTCCGCAGAAGATGGGGTAAAGGGGCCAGAACCCGAACAAGGGGCTTCTCCAGGTTTTGGAATGTTCGTGCCCAATGCATTCTCTCCGAATGGAGACGGTCTCAATGATTGGTTCAAGCCTGAGGTGGGTCAAGTGCAGCCAATCTCCTTTGAGATTTTCAGTCGATGGGGAGAGCGGATCGCTGTGCTCGATCCCGTAACGCCTCAGTGGGATGGCCGCACCCCGAACGGCGAATGGATGGAGTCAGGGGTCTACATCTGGAGACTGGAATGGCCCCGCGATGTCCGAGAAGAGGACAGGAGCCAGCAGGGAGCGGTGATGTTGATCCGCTGATGGAGGGGCAAAAGGGCGTGACCAAGCCTTCGAGCTTAGGGCCTGCAATGGAATCATCATCGAGGTCGCTCATCTCATCTCTTTCGCCGGAGCATGTCGTCCGACGGTGGTGGACGGGACAACTGCCTGAATCGGAAGGATTGGATTGGCCCGATAGGCCGGACTCCCTTTCCTTGGATGCCAAGCGTAAGACCATCCGACCCGGCATGGATCGGGAGCGTCTCGTTCTGAGCGTCGAGCAGCAGTATGACAAAGCCGGCCTGTCCAAGCCTTCTCGCATTTCGGCTCTTGGTGATCCCACATCCCGTACGGTGACGACGGGGCACCAACTGTGCCTGGCCGGAGGTCCGGCTTACACTTATTTCAAAATCCGGACAGCAGTGGAACTGGCCCGTCGCTGTGAACTGCGATGGGGTGTTCCGGTTGTTCCCGTGTTTTGGCTGGCCTCCGAGGACCATGATTTCGAGGAGGTGCGGCGCACATGGGACGGCAACGGGTGGAGGGATTGGACACCTCCATCCCCATGGTCAGGAGCAGTGGGACGTATGGGCACGGAGGGATTGCAGCCCTTCCTCGAGTTGTGGTCAGATGCCATTGGCCTCGCACCCGGCAAAGGTCCAGCTGGAATGGGGGTGGGGCGCACCTTGTCCCATGCAATGCGGCGCTGGGTTCATGCTCATTTCGACCACCACGGAGTGGTGGTGGTGGACGGAGATGACCCGGCGATGAAGGCCGCTTTTGCTGATGTCATGCAGGAAGAAGTGACCCAGGGCTTTGTCCGGAAACATGTCGAGGATTGCAACGCGGCACTGCGCTCGGTCGGGATTGAACCTCAGGTGTTCGTCCGCGATTGCAACCTATTTCATTTGGAGGGCGAAGCTCGAACGCGTTTGGTATGCGAGGATGGGAAGTGGGCATCCCTGGCTGGGAAGTCTTGGGTCGATGAGCCCAGTCTTTTGGACGACATCGCAGCCCATCCGGAGGCTTTTTCACCCAACGCCCTGCTTCGACCGGTATACCAGTCGTGGATTTTGCCGGATGTGGCCGTTGTCGGCGGTTTGGCCGAAGTGGCCTATTGGCTCCAACTTCCCGGGGTCTTTGCCCACTTGGGCAGGACACAACCCGCACTTGTCCCGCGCGATGCCTTCTTGGTTCTGCCCAGAAAATGGACGGCCCTGATGCTCCGTTGTAAACTTTCCTTGGATCAGCTGGAACTCGATTTGTCCGCCTGGGAGAGTGAATTCATGAAAGACCAGCCCGTTCCCGAATTGAAATCCTGGCGACACGCAACGGACCGGGAGGCGGAAAGCGCCGCAGCAGAATTCGCTGCACTCGATGGCTCTTTGGAAGGCAGTGTGAAGGCGACGTTAGCGAAAGTGTCCGGTTTGCTGGACAAGTTGGAGGCGCAAGCGAGAAGGGCGGTGAGGCGCAAAGAAGAAGAATCTTTGGGGCGCTTGGCCAAACTTGATGCCTGGGTCCATCCCGACGGAAAGAAGCAGGAAAGGGTGGTTCATTTTGACCACTTGCAAAAAGAGTGGGGCCAACCGGAAAGAGAGAGCGAGGGCCTGGAGGTAGCCATTGATCGGTGCATGGACCAAGGGCACGGGTCGGAGGATTGGAGTCCGTTGATGCACTTTCTCGTGCAGGCTCCGTTGTAATTTCGTATCTTCTACTGGAGAGGTAATGGTCCTTTCCTTCCATCTGCAATAGATCCAGGACCATGAACACTCCGAACGCGAGCAATCGCCCCCTTCACGAAGCCAAAGATGCCGAGGGACGCGCGGCATCGCCCCAGCTGCCAGAAGAAGTCAAGAATTTCTTGATCGACATCGATGGCACCATCACAGAGGACGTCCCCAACGAAGAGCCTGAACGTATGGCCACCTGTGCTCCCTTTCCGGACGCATTGGCCACATTGAATGGGTGGTTTGATGAAGGTCATGTCATTACGTTCTTCACCAGCAGGACCGAAGACCATCGCACGGTCACGGAAGCGTGGTTGAAGGAGCACGGCTTCAAATACCACGGTCTATTGATGGGGAAGCCCCGGGGTGGGAATTACCACTGGATCGACAATCACGTGGTCCGCGCCACCCGCTACGTAGACCGCTTCACCGAGCTCGTGAAGACGACCCGGGAAATTGAAGTGTTCAAGGGGAACGAGTCAGACTAACCCGCGCATTCAACGCTGGGTATCCAGAAATCGCTGAAGGATAATCGCCGCTGCCACGCGGTCCAGTTGTCCCTTCTCTCTTCGTCGGGATTTGCGCATCCCTCCTTGCACGAGGGCAGCGGAGGCCTCCCTGCTCGTATGGTCTTCGTCCACAAAATGAAGGGGGATTTCCGGAAATGTCCTTTGGAGCTGCGCCGCGAATCGCTCAATGTCCCCAGAGCTGTCCGCCACTCGCTTTGAGATGAAGCCAGGCTTTCCTACCACGAACCCGGCACAGGGTTCGGAGGCAATGAGGCGCCGAATCACCGCCTCGCATTCCTCGGGCGAACAAGTGCCCTCGGGCGAGGCGATCATCGCTCCGGAGTCTGTGACCGCGATGCCGACCCGCCGTGTTCCGTAATCAAAAGCGATGAAACGCGCCATGAAGCGAAGGTACCTGATGGGGGGCGGGTATCTTCGCTTCATGGAACACGCCATGGGAGTAGTTGGAAACGTCAAGACAGATTGGAACGAGGTCCGCAAGAGGGTTGAGGCGGCTTGGGAGGACGCCACATTGAGGGATTCAGCGGAGGTGCGGAAAGCTGTGGATGAGGTCATTGCGGGACTCGATACAGGGGCATTGCGTTGTGCGGATCCCGGGGGAACGGCGTGGAAGGTCAATGAGTGGGTGAAGAAGGCCGTGGTTCTGTATTTCCCCATGCGGCAGATGGAGGTCATGGAGGTCGGCCCCTTCCAATTCCACGATAAGATGGCCCTGAAACAAAACCACGCCGAAGCAGGTGTCCGGGTCGTCCCCCACGCGATTGCACGCTACGGTGCCTTTTTGGGCAAAGGGGTGGTCATGATGCCCAGCTATGTGAACATCGGTGCCTATGTGGGAGAGGGAACCATGGTCGATACGTGGGCCACTGTGGGGTCCTGCGCGCAGATTGGGGCGGATGTCCACTTGAGTGGAGGCGTTGGAATAGGAGGGGTATTGGAGCCACTTCAGGCCGCTCCGGTCATCATCGAAGATGGAGCTTTCATTGGCTCTCGCGCCATCGTTGTAGAGGGGGTAAGGGTGGGCCAGGAAGCCGTTTTGGGCGCTGGTGTGGTCCTCACATCCAGCACGCCCATTATCGACGTAACGGGGCCGGAACCCGCGGAGCACAGGGGGTGGATACCCCCTCGGTCCGTGGTCATTCCAGGGTCCCGGCTCAAGGCCTTTCCGGCGGGAGAGTACGGTGTGCCCTGCGCTTTGATCGTGGGTCAAAGAAAGGAGAGTACCGATCGGAAGACCTCATTGAATGAGGCTTTGCGCACCCACGCTGTGGCTGTATGAGCGACCCGCTTGCCACATCCCCTGCAGCGCTGGAGGCGGGTGCTGACGTCCTGCTTCTGCAGCCGGCCTTTCTTGGGGATGTGGTACTGTCCACCGCGCTTTTGGAGTCCTGGCATCGACATCGCCCCAAAGACAGATTGAGCATCTTGGTGCGCAAGGAGGCAGCGGGTTTTTTTTCGGGTCACCCCTTTCTGGAAGGGGTGCTGGCCTGGGACCGAAGCGGTTGGGGCAAATACCCCCGTCTCGTCGGATTGGCAGCTGAGGCGCGTCGACGTCGCCCGGAAGTCGTGGTCAATTTTCATCGGTTCACCAGTATGGCGGCGGTTTCAATGTGCAGCGGAGCACACAGAACACTGGGGTTTGCCACAGGGGCGACCTATGAAGGAAATGATTTTCACCCAAGAGCGCCGCATGCCTTTGGCGATGGCAGACACGAGACCGAACGGAATCACGGGCTGGTTGCCTCCTTCTTGGGAGCGTGGGATGCGGCAGAGGATCGACCTCGATTGTATCCCGGTCCTGAAGATGTGAAAGCTGCCTCAGCTTGGCCTGCGAATGCGATCGTTCTCTGTCCGGGCAGCGTTTGGGCGACCAAGCGGTGGCCAGCGAAACACTGGGCGCGTCTGGCGGATGTCCTGTGCGGAGTGGATCCGGATCGCGCGATTATTTTGCTGGGAGGCCGTGGTGATGAACCGGGTTTTGAAGAAATACGAGGAGAATGCCAGCGCGCCCAGCCCTTGTCTTGCGCCGGAGGATTGAATCTTTTGGGTTCCGCGGCCCTGATGGCCAGGTCTTGCACTGTCGTGAGCAATGACAGCGCCCCGTTGCACATCGCCGGGGCGATGGATGTTCCCACGGTCGGCGTGTTTTGTAGTACCACGCCGCGCTTCGGGTTCGGCGTTCTGCCTGCCATGCGCGCTCAGGGCAGGGCGGAAAACGTGGAAGTTGTGGAGGGTCAACTCGACTGCAAGCCGTGCGGAAGGCACGGTCACAGCAAATGCCCGCAACGGCACTTTCGGTGCGGTGAAGAACTGGGGGTGGAAAGGGTGGTCGAGGCGGTGGCTCGGGTCAGCAACCCTCCATCCTGAAGCCCGACTCCTTGATGACCTGAAGCTTACAGGTCGGGGAATCGAATTCGAAGAATTCGTGGTATTCCACTCCGTCAATGACCACGTGGATCTCGGCGCCGACCATATTGGTCGTGCCCGGCTCGAATTGGAAATTTCCATATTGGAACCGGATTCCCTGCTCCTGAAGGGCGATTCGGGTTTCGTTGAGGTTCTCCCGTGTCAGCTCACCTTCGATGGTGGCCAGGATGGTCTCTGCAGCACCCGGTGCTTCAGTTTGCGCGGCCACATGCTGCGGGGAGCAGACTCCAGCAATCAGGGTCAAGATGAGAGGAAGAAAGAATGCGTGGCGGTTCATGCCCCCAAGTTAAGAGTGGAGCGGTAAAAACAGGCAGCCGACGCGCGCGGAATGCAAAGCGGTGCATCGGTTGTGAAAAAGTGAAGGCTTCGGTTGTGATGCTCCCGAAGCCCACTCGGTATTTTCGACTTCCCATAAACAACGCATGCAGTTCATCGTTTCCAGCACCGCCCTGCTCCGTCAACTTCAGGCCATCAGCGGCGTGCTCAACAGCAGCAATACCCTGCCCATCCTCGACAATTTCTTGTTCGACATCAAGCCGGGCAAGGCCGCCATCAGTGCGAGCGACCTCGAAACCACCATGACCACAACGGTCGAGGTGACCGCGGAGGAGGAAGGCGCCATCGCCATTCCCGCGAAGATGTTGCTCGACATCCTCAAAACTTTCGAGGATCTGCCGCTCACCTTCAAGGTGGACGCCAAGACCTGCGGCGTTGAGATGACCAGTGAAGCAGGCAAATACAAGCTGGCCGGAGCGCACGCGGATGAATTCCCCCGCACCCCGGAGTTGGAGGGGGCTTCGGCGGTCACCTTGAACTCCGACACCCTTGCGGATGCCATTTCACGCACCCTCTTCGCAGCGGGCAGCGATGATCTCCGTCCGGTCATGAGCGGGATATTTTTCGAATTGCGCAGCGACCACCTCAGCTTCGTGGCCACCGACGCCCACCGCCTCGTGCGGTACGCCCGGACAGATGCCTCCGCTCCGGAAAATGCCGAAATGATTGTCCCGAAGAAGCCACTCAACTTGCTGAAGGGGACGCTGCCGATGACCGACGAGGTCGTGGTTTCCTTCAACGAGGCCAATGCCCATTTCAAGTATGGAGAGATGGACCTCGTCTGCCGGCTGATCGAAGGGAAGTATCCCAACTACGAAGCGGTCATTCCGAAGGAGAACCCCAATTGCATGACCATTGACCGGAAGGACTTCCAGCGGAGCATTCGGAGGGTGGCCATTTTCGCCAATAAGACCACGCATCAAGTGCGACTTTCACTGGCGGGAAGCAGCTTGAAGATCAGCGCAGAAGATGTGGACTTTGCCAATGAGGCCCACGAGACGCTCGTATGCAGCTATCAGGGAGACGATATGGAGATTGGCTTCAACAGCCGCTTCCTGCTTGACATGCTGAACAACCTGGATGCCCAGCAGATCACCTTGGAGCTGAGCGCCCCGAATCGCGCCGGCATCATCCGTCCTCAAAAGGAGGGTGAAGGAAATGGCGAGGACATCCTCATGCTTGTCATGCCGGTAATGCTCAACGCCTGATCAGAGGGAAGGATTCGATCCCCCTTTGGATTTGAGGTGGGGCCCCTTTCTCGGTTTTCTCACGCCCCGTTGCGAAAGGGGGCGGAGTTTCATGGTGGCCGGGCGGTTCCCTTTCCAAATGAGGCCTTGCCTTGGGTTGGGAACCCTTGGAGGGTGCTCCCCTTGAAACGAACGGTCCGAGGCGGGCACAGCAACATCGGCCTGGAGAGAATGGACATCATCTGGGCCCTCTCCATCGGCCTCATCGACAAAAGGCGCTTGAGGCCCTTCCTTCCGAAGGGCCAAGGCCAGGAACGAGCCCGTGCAAGCGCCGGCGAGATGCCCTTGCCAACTCACGCCGACTTCTATGGGCAGGACGCCCCAAACAATGCTCCCGTAGAGAAACACGACGACGAGGGCTACCCGCATCAAGTGCGGTTGTTTTCTGACGATTCCACTCATGAAGAGAAAGGCGGCGAGCGCGTAAATCACCCCGCTGAGACCAATGTGGTTGCCCGAAGCGCCGCTCATCCAGAGCAGAAGACCGCTGCCGAACCATGACCAGGCCAACACCCGGATGCCCGTCCCTCTGTAGAAGTAGACGAGCATGGAGGACAGGGTGAAGAAGGAGAAGGTGTTGCCCGAGATGTGCTCCCATCCCCCGTGAAGGAAGGGCATGCTGACGATACCGATGATACCATTCCAGCGAAGCGGGCGGTTGCCGAAGCGGTTGAGACCCAGTTGAAACTGTTCATCGATGAGGAATACACCCCAAACCACGATGAGCACCGCGAAGGTCAGGAGCAGGGCGAATCGGATATGCAAACGGTCCACCGCGAGTTCCTGATCGCTGGGGCCTGATCCACGGGAAAAACCTCCACCAGGGCGGTGCACGGGCCTCCAAGGCCGGGCTCCGGGGGCGATGCGCACGGGCTGCGCTCCGGTATTTTCGGCAGCGTGGACCTGACTTTCTGCGGGTTGCGCTTCTGCTGCTGGGCGCCCCGCAGATGCGTTACTCGCCGTAGAGGCCGCGCCATACGTGGGTATGGGCGTAACATCCACACGTCGGTTTGAATAAGAAGCCACGACATGAAAATACGCCGCAAAGGACAGAACTACTTTGCCACCACAACCTGAAGACAATGGGCGTCACCGAACTGAATGCGTTGATTTCTCTTTTGGAAGACCCTGACGACGGAGTCTACCAGACCGTACGGCAAGAATTGGAGCAGATTGGGGAAGCCGCTCTCATGCCCTTGCGTGATGCCATTGCCGCGGACGGACATGGAGAAGTATTCCTGAACAGGGCAAAGGCCCTGCTGGACCATTTGGGCACCGATGAGGTGCGCAGTGGGTTTGCAGATTGGATAGGATCCGAGGACCATCAAGTGGGGGAGGCATTGCGTCTATTGGACCGTTACGTGGATCCCGCGAGAGACCAAGAGGAATTGGCCAAGGCCATGCACCGCATCCGTCAGGACATTTGGTTGGAATTGAACGATGAGATGACCGCCTTGGAACAGGTCAAGGTCATCAATCGGATTTTCTTCGAGCACCACGAATTCTCTGGGACCCGAGGGGGCGCTGCTAAACCTGCGGACGCATTGCCCAGGGAGGTGGTGGAGCAGAGAAAGGGCAATTCACTCGCACTGGGCGCCCTCTATCTCGCCATGGTTCAAGAACTGGGCTTGCCCATACACGGTGTCAATCTTCCCAATCACTTCATCTTGGCGTACTGCGATGGAGGTCACTTGGGGGAGTTCAACGACAATGACGGCCCCGGCGGTGTCTTGTTCTACATCAACCCCTACAACAAGGGGGGCATCATCCACCCGGAAGAAGTCAATGCCTTTCTTGGACATCTTGATCTGCCCGTGGACCAGAGGAATTGTGGCCCCTGCCATCCCATTGATGTCATACGGCGGCTCATAGGAAACCTGGCCTACGCCTTCGAAAGACAGGAAGAACTGGAGCAGGGCGAACGCATGCGGGAGTTGCTCTTCTTTGTTGAGGGATGCTCAGCCCCGCAACGCACCGAGCGTACGGAATAGAATCACGAGGTCCCCGCTCAAACTTCGGTTCTGGGCGTAGTCCATTTGAATCCTGAGTTTTTCTGGAAGGATTTCCTTCCGGTAGAACTGTTCCGCATTTTTCGCCTGTGCCAATCGTTCTCCTTCGTTTCGAAAGGCAAGCGCATCCGGTCCTGTGATGCCGGGGCGGACGGAGAGGACGCAGCACCAGTCGGGATTATTGAGATCCACGAATTCGGGAACTTCCGGTCGAGGTCCCACCATGCTCATGGTCCCCTGAAGCACATTCCACAGCTGGGGCCATTCGTCCATGCGATATCGCCGCAATACAGCGCCTACACGGGTGATTCGAAAGTCACCATCGCCCGCGGTAACGGCGGCGTCCCCGTGGTTCGGAGCGCGCATCGTACGGAATTTAAAAATGGTGAATGGGTGACCATTGCGGCCCATGCGGGTTTGACGGAACAGCGCAGGACGGCCGCTTCCGATCAGAATGATCATGACCATGCAGAGCATGGGCACCCCGAGCAACAGGATCAGCACACCTGACGCGAAGACGTCGCCCATCCGCTTCATGGGATGTTGGCGCTTGTGAGGTCGTGCATGGCGCGTTCCAAGGAGCGGACTACGCGGGCCACATCCGCTTCGCTTATGCTCAGGTGCAAGGGCAGGCTGATGGCGCGCAAATACAATTGGTGCGCATGCGGAAAGGCCTTTATGTCGTACCCTATTTGCGCATAGGCTGTCAGCAGGGGCAAGGGGGGGAAGTGAACATTGGTCGCAATCCCGTCTTCGGCCATTCTGCCCATGATCTCATCCCGATGGTGGGCGTGTTGCTCCTCCAACAAGATGACGTACAAATGGTCCGCACTGGTGCGGGTACCGTCCTTTCGAACGGGCAAGGAGAGACCTCTTCCGACCAAGGCCCGGTCATAGGCATCGGCCAATTGCTTTCGATGATCCTGGTCCTGATCGTATCGGCTCAATGCCACCCTTCCCATGGCGGCTTGTATGTCCGTCATGTTGCACTTGAATCCGGGATGGGTGACGTCATAGCGCCACTGGCCTTTTCCGCCCTGCTTGAATTTGGCAGCGGCATCCTTGGTTTGGCCATGGAGGCCATGGGAGCGAAGGGTGCGATACACTTCTTCTGATGAGAATGCATCGGGAAGGGCCAATGCCGCCGCCCCTCCTTCTGCCGTGGTGAGGTTCTTCACGGCGTGGAAGGAGAAGATCGTAATGTCCGCATCCCCTCCCACGGGACGATCAGCCACCCGGGCGCCCAGCGAGTGAGCGGCATCGCTCAGCAGGAGGGGGCGACCCAAGGTTTTTTGGATTTCGTTGCTCGCCTGAAATCCATGGGCGTCCGTCCAGGATTCGAGTTTGGCTTTCCAGTGGGCGCCATCCACTGGCCATCCACCGATGTCTACGGGCATGACCACCTTGGTCCGGGGAGAAAGAAGTGGGGCGACCTGTTCCCACGCAATGTTCAAGCCATCCTTCCTGCCGTCTTCCGGCAGGTCCACCAAAACCGGAGTCGCACCGCGGTGAAGTACCACATTGGCCGTGGCGCAGTAGGTGTAGGCCGGCAGGATGACTTCGTCACCGGGCCCCACCCCCAGCCAGTCCAGGACAACCCCAGCCAATCCCGTCCAGGATCCACCACATACCACGTGGTTCACCCTGACATAGGCCGCCAGTTCACGCTCGAATGCAGCCGTTTCCGGGCCTGTGGTGATCCATCCTGAACGGAGCACTCGCTCTACGGCAGCGATGGTCTCTTCGTCAATGAAGGGAGGGGCAAAGCCGATGGGCGGCTCGGCTTGAGGAGAATGGGGACGCTCGCAATCGGCAGACATGGATGCGAAATTCGCCCAAGGCAGCCAATTCCCATTCGATAGGGCTACATTCACCGCCGAAAGCACGACCCATGTGGCTTGAAAAGGACAATCGCCTCGTCAGGGAATTCCGTTTTAAGGATTTCCAGGAAGCCTTCACATTTATGACCCGCGTGGCATTTCTCGCGGAGCAGAAGGCCCATCATCCTACGTTTCACAATGAGCACAGCTATGTGCGCATTGAACTGCACACCCATGATGCCGGAAGGGTAGTGACGGAAAAAGACCGGGATTTGGCAGTGGCCATTGACGGCTTGTTGCAGTAGAAATAGGCAGCGGCATGACCGCAATAGCGGGGAGCAGTGATGTTGTTCCCATGAAAAAAGGCCCCCGAATGGAGGCCTTTTTCGATAGGATGTGCGGAGTGATTACTTGCCCGCATCGGCAGCAGGTGCCGGAGTCACGTTGGCAGAAATGGTGATTCGGGTCTGCTCGGGGACCGTATTGGCATTGATGGTGACCGTCTTGGTCTGCTTGTTCTTCTTTCCCTTGGAATTGAACTTGACCTCGATTTCACCTTCTTCACCCGGCGCGACGGGCTCCTTTGGACACTGGGGAACGGTGCAGCCGCAAGATCCTTTGCAGCGATCGATGATCAGTGGGTTGTCGCCCGTGTTGGTGAATTTGAACACATGGGTCACAGCATCGCCTTCATCGATGGTCCCGAAGTCCCATGCGTTCTCAGCGAATGTGATGGAGGTCGTAGGTCCTGCCGGCTCTGGCGCAGTGGGGGCGTCCGCACCGTCCTTGGCAAGATCCATCTTGTTATCGGCAGCCGCTTCAGGCTGGGCCTCGGTTTCGGTCGTGGTGGTGGCTGCGCTGTCTGCAGCGTCACTTCCACCACTTTCGCTGGCACAGGCGATGAGCAACAGGGGAAGGGCCAACAAGGCCAGGTTGCGTTGGAATTTCATGGTATGGGTTGTCGAATTGTGTTTCAAAATTAAGTCGCCTTCCAAAGCTGCAGAAGGGCATGCGGCAGGGTTCTTTCCCATCGGGGCGTGAATTACCGTCCGTCGATGTCGGCGTCCCGGTAGGTTCCGTCATTCAGAACTTCAATGCCACGCCTGAAAATGGGGTTGATCGGGTTGAACACCTCGTAGAATGCGGCCGTATCAAAAAGATTGCGGGCCAGAATGGCCTTGAGGCGAAGCTCGATGGCGGGAAGGCTCGTGTTCCAATCCTCCTCCACGAAGGCGATTTCCTCATCCTCACCCAAAGCAATCAGCTTGTCCAGCAAGGCTTGGGGCACGCTGTACGCGCGGATGTACTCTTCGCGGTCGGATAACGTCTGCTCCAACTTTTTCCGGTCTGCATCCATGAACTCCAAGACGGCCCGGTTGAAGAGCCCCTTGCGCAGGAGGTCAGTGAAATACGTGCTGTTCATGGACGTATCAATCGGCACGAAGACATCGGGTAGAATACCGCCTCCACCGTACATCGTTCGACCCTTTACCAGTGTGCTGTACTTCAAGCTGTCGGGAAGTTCGAGGCTGTCCAGGGACATGAGCTCCCCTTTCTCGAAACGCTCGTATTTCTCCCTTCGGTAGGCGTCTACCCCCTCGTCGTAGGGCTTCTGAATGCAACGTCCCGATGGGGTGAAGTACTGCTGTACCGTCAACCGGACGGCGCTTCCATCCGGCAAGCGAACCGGTCGTTGCACCAAACCCTTGCCGAATGTCCTTCGTCCTACGATGAGTCCGCGGTCCCAATCCTGCACCGCGCCGCTCACGATCTCGCTGGCGGAGGCACTCGATTCGTCCACGAGAACGACCAACCTGCCCTTCTCGAATCGACCTTCTTCCTGGGCGATGCGGTCCTCGCGTGGAAAGGAGCGGCCATCCGTGTAGACAATCAACCGGTCATCGGAAAGGAATTCGTCTCCCATGGCGATTGCGGTATTGAGCATTCCGCCACCGTTGCCTTGGAGGTCCAAAATGAGGTCCTTCATTCCCTCGCCTGCAAGCTCGTCCAGTGCGGTGGTCAACTCGCCCATGGTCTCCTTGGAGAATCGGTTCACCTTGATGTATCCGATGCGGTTGTCGACCATGTAATGCGCGTCGACACTGTAGATGGGGATCTTGTCTCGCTCGATATCGAAGTGGATGAGCTCAAGCACTTTGCTCCGCTTGATGCCGACGTCGACATGGGTGCCTTTGGGCCCCTTGAGCCGCTCCATGACCCCTTTGTTTCGAATTCCAATGCCCGCCACGTTCTCTCCGTCCACCTCTACGATGCGGTCTCCGGACATGATGCCGAGCTTCTCGCTGGGCCCTCCAGCAATGGTCGAGACCACCATGATGGTGTCTTTCATGATGTTGAACCGAACTCCAATGCCTTCGAAGTTGCCGTTCAGGGGTTCATCGGCTTGCTGGAGATCTTCCGACGGAATGTAGACCGAGTGGGGGTCCAATTCCTCGAGCATACCTCGAATGGCCGTCTCAACAAGACCATCCAAGTCCACGGAGTCCACGTACATGCGGTTCATGTAGTAGAGCAGCGTATTGAATTTCTCTCCTTGTTCCTGCACGTTCTCCTGTGCTGTCATGTGCCCTGTACAAAGGCACATGACCATGAGGCTGAACACTTGGAAAAGGAGGGGCTTCAACGAAGATGCGGACATGCCCGAAAGATAGGGTGAGGGAAAAGGGGGGAGAAGCCCCCCGCGTTTGTCAATTGCCAAAAAAAGGAAGTCGCCGGGTCTCGGGTTATCTTGCCGTGCCCTGATTCCCGGAGGGAACAGGGCACACCTGCAAAATGATGATGTTACCTATGAATCGGAAGGGCGCCATGGGCCTCTTGGTCCTCATGGTGGCCGGAACGATTTCGGCCCAGACGACCCACCGTCCTTGCCCCGACGCACTGCTATCGGCGGTTGGCGAAAGCTTTGAACTGCCCGCCTTTGATGATGTCTCGGCATGGAGCCGGGCCCACAAAGAGGCCGAGCTCAACGGGAAATACCTCTACGGTATCGTCGCATCTGCCTCTGCGGACCTCGCCCCTTCGGAGGGGGTGGAAGTCCACGTGTTTTCGGTGCGCTACCCCGGCGTGGAGGGTCTCGCCCTTCATTTTGATGACTTCCATTTGCCGACAGGCGCTGAGATGTGGGTGACCGATGCAGAAGGCGATTGGCAAGAGGGCCCTTACGATTTCAGGGACAACGACGAACACGGGCGCATCGCTACGGGTGATGTTCCCGGGGAAGTTGCCGTGGTGCGCTTGCAGATTCCGCAAGGCATGAGTGGTGAGGTGCACTTGCACATGGAAGGTGTGGCTGGGTTGTTTCGCGATGTGAACGGCGCCCGGGGAGGGAGTGAGCCGTGCCAGGTGGACGTGGCCTGTCCTGAGATTGTGGGATGGGAATGCCAACGTGACGCCACGGTCCGGCTGTCCATCATCGAGAGTGGCGGTTCCTACCTCTGCTCGGGGGCCATGGTCAATACCACCGCCTTGGATTGCCGACAGTACATGCTGACGGCCCTTCACTGTGCCAGTGAGGTCACAGACGATGAGTTCGCATTGCTCAAGGTTTATTACAACTACGAGCGCCCCGAGTGTGGGGAGGGGAACGGCTTTCTCAATCGCCGAAGGACGGGGGTCATTCGTTTGGCGGACAGCGATGACATCCAAGGCAACAACTTCGACGGGTCAGATTTCCTTCTGGTGGAGGTGGAAGACGAAATCCCATCGAGTTGGGATGTCTACTTCGCCGGATGGAACGCCAGTGGCACCGGGGCCAGCAGTGGAGTGGGAATCCACCACCCTTCAGGAGACGTAAAAAAGGTCAGCACCTTCGCGCAGAACACTTCGAGTATCAGTCTGGGGGATTTTGGCTCGCATTGGAGGGTCTATTGGGTGGAGACCGAGACCAACCACGGCGTGACGGAGGGGGGCTCTTCGGGCTCTCACCTGTTCAATCAACAGGGACTTTCCATAGGAACACTCTCCGCAGGACTTTCAGCATGTTCCAATGGAAGTGCAGGAGGGGGCACCGGGCCGGACGAGCCGGATTACTACGGCAAGATGTCTTTCCACTGGGATGACAACCCGAACCCGTCAGATGAAAAGCTCTACCTCTGGCTCGATCCGTCCGAAACGGGATCGACCCTGTTGCACGGTGCCTATCCTGATGATGAAGCGGCCCTGCCGTGCGGCCCGGCTCAGGCTTGCGAGGCCGTCGCAGACATTGCCCAGATGGACTTGGCCCGAGACGTTCAGGTGCAACCGAATCCCGCCGATGACCGCATTCACGTGCGCTGGGATCGAGGGGATTGGAGCGGGATTGCGCGATTGGTCTTTCGCGATGCAACGGGACGGATCTTACACACGGAGGATTGGTGGGGCGGAGCAGCCGCTGTGGACGTGGCGGATTGGCCACGCGGATGGGTGCTGTTGACGGTGGAACTCCCCCAAGGTGCCCAAGTGACGCGCAGGGTCATCCTGGACTGATCAGCGGACCCAGACCAGGTCCTCAAGCTCGACCCGCGTCCGGAATTCCCCGAATGCGACCGTGGCGCGTTTCCCTTTGACCGAAAGGACTTCTCCGCGCTGTCGACCTTCTTTCAAGCGGACGGTACTGCCCACCACAATGCGGTCGATCCTTTGCTTGGGCCGCGCGGTCTTTCTCTTGCGTTCGGCTGCCTCTTTTTTCCGTGCAGCCGCCTCGGCCCGTTCCGCCTTTTTGGCCGCCTCTACAGAGAGGTATTTTCGAATGTCCTCCAGTAAGGTCTTGTTCGCTTGTCCCGACTTGAACCGGTCGACGAACTGCTGCAGCTTCTTTCCGCGCAGCAAAGCGGAATTCTGGTCGCTACCCAACCGTTGCACGGACTCCTCCCTGTCTTCAAGGCGGGCGGATTTCTGCTCGAATTCCCGGCGCACCTCTTCTGCAGCGTGTTCCGCTCTCAATTGGCGATCTGTGAGTTTGGCGTGACGCGCCTTTTCCTTTTGAAGGGAGGCAATGAGTTCGTCCAGCTTGACTTTTTTCGGGTTGAGCTTTTTCTTCGCCCTTGCGATGAGGGCCGAATCGATGCCGTTCATCTCTGCGACCTCGAAAGTGAAGGAGCTGCCGGGTTGCCCCAGGTCCAACTGGTAGGTAGGAGAAAGCGTATCGGCGTCGAACAGCATACTGCCGTTCACGGCTTCCGGCATTTGGGTGGCCCGGGTTTTGATGTTGGCGTAATGGGTGGTGATGACGCCAAACGTGCCATTGCCGTACAATTCCTCGAAGAAGACCTCCGCAAGTGCACCACCGAGCTCTGGATCGCTCCCCGTGCCGAATTCATCCAACAGAATCAGGCTGTTCTGTCCCGCCACGGCGAGAAAGCCCTTCATCCGTTTCAGTCGATAACTGTATGTAGAGAGCTGGTTTTCAATACTCTGGTTGTCTCCGATGTCGGTGAGCAAGGACTTGAAGAGACCGAAGGCACTGTCGGGATGCACGGGGACAAGCATCCCGCTTTGCACCATGGTCTGGAGAAGTCCCACCATTTTCAGGGTGATGGACTTTCCCCCGGCATTCGGGCCGCTGATGACGAGGATGCGACGTCCTCGGTGCAAGGTCAGGTTCTGCGGTTCTACCGAAGCGCCTTTATCCCGATGTGACAGCAGGAGCAGTGGGTGATGCGCCTTGAGCAATTCGATGCGGAGGTCCTTGACGATATGGGGCCGACATGCATCCATGGAAAGCGCGAGCTTGACCTTGGCCTGGATGAAGTCCAACTTCACCAGGAGCCGCTGCTGCGCCTTGATCAGAGGGGTGTGCTTCCGGATGCGCTGCGTCAGGGCCCGAAGGATGCGAACGATTTCCCGTCGCTCATCGTCCCGCAGCATTTCCAATTCGTGATTGACCTGGTGGCAATCGGCCGGCTCAATGAAGGTCACTGAACCGGTCTTGGAGGTGCCGAGGGCCGTGCCGCGGACCTTCCGTTTGTGTGTGCTGGCCACGGCGAGTACCCGCCGTTCATTGAGGTAGCCTTCTTGGATGTCCGCCAGCCAGCCTTGTTTGACGCTATTGCGGAGGGCCTTTTCGAAGAGTCGATTCACCTGACGTCGGGCGGTCTGCATGTCAATGCGGATGCGCCCCAATGCGTCAGATGCGTTGTTCCGAACCCCGCCTTTTGGGTCGAATACAGCCTCTATTTCTTTTACGATCTCCCGATTCTCCTCTACCGACCCCAGCATGCTGCACAACCGAGGGAACATCCTCTCTCGCCCGTGCAAGGCGCCAACGATGTCATTGACCAGGCGGGTGCATTGCAGGACACGCATGAATCCCTCCTCCGTCAGAGCCGACCCCGAGACTTCAAGCAATTTGATTTCCCCTCTGATTTCTTCGAAGGCCAAGGTTGGAAAGGTGTACCCTTCCACCCGGATGCGCCTCAACTCGTCGGTTGATTCCAACGCGGAGATCACCGTCGGGCGATGGAAGGTGGGCTCCGTGGTCCGAGCGCGGCGACGGGCGGAATCCGTTGAGCAATGTCCCTCCAACAGGCCCCGAATTTCATCAAACCCGAGGTCCTCTATGGTCTGGTCGTCAAAGCCAGCCAATCCCCTTTCGGCCTTCTGTTGGGGACTAGACTCTGCCATTTTCAACGAATTGCCGGACCAATGCGACGCCCTTTTCCACCTGCCGCGCATCCACCCAATGCACGCCGGGCTGACGATGAAACCAGGTCAATTGTCGCCGGGCGAATTGACGGGTGGCCTCTTGTATGCGGGTGATCGCGGTATCCATTTCCATGCGCTTCTCCAGCACATCGAACAGTTGCGGGTATCCCACGGTTCTCAGGGCGTTGGCTTCGCGCATGTGCAGGACCTGCCGCGCCTCATCCAGCCACCCTGCTCGCATCATCGCGATGGTGCGTTCGTTGATGCGGGCATGGAGAAGGTGCCGCGGGGCATTGAGCCCAATGGTCAGAGTGTCCCAAGGTCTTTCCGCACACGAGGTCCATCCTCCGGCATGCAGGTTGCTCCTGTTCTGACTGAGCTTGCGGTATTGGGTGTAGGTTTCACCGGTTATCCGGCAGACTTCCAGAGCGCGTATGACACGGTGGGGATTCGACCGGTCCACCGCCCCGAAATGTTCAGGATCGCGCTGCTGCAATTCCTCGAGCAAAGGGGCCAATCCAGCCTGCGCGTGCCAGGCATTCAGTTCGGAACGGACTTCGGATTGGGCGGGTACGGGGTCGAACCCCTCTTGAACGGCCTGCGTATAAAGTCCGCTGCCGCCGACCATGATGGCGATTTGCCCCAGGCCCTCAGCACGCCTTCGGGAGTAGAACGCTTGGAGCCAGTCAACCGCGTTCTCCGCGAACTTTCCCGAGCTGTATTCGGTCTGCAATTCCAGGAATTCGACAAAGTGATGGGGGGCCATCGCACGTTCCTCGGGGGTAGGGGCAGCGGTTCCGATGGGGATGCCCCGATAAAACTGGCGGCTGTCCGCCGACAGGATTTCCGTTTCCAACACTTGCGCCAGGGCGATGGCCAGCCCGGTCTTCCCTATGGCCGTGGGACCCACGACGGAAATGAGCAACGGGCGATCCCCGGGTCTGCGGGATTCAAGAGGAGACTTCAAAGGGCCGCTTCGTCGAAATCGTCGAGAGAAGTGAAACTCGGCCCGTCTTCTTCCTCCTCCTCATCGTTCAGATAGGCATCGAGCTCAGGGTCCCCGGTTCTCAGCGGACCATCGTCTTCTGGTGCGGGGCCATCATCGAGATCGGAGAGGTCCACTTCCTTGGAATATTGGTCCGGAGCAGCACCGAATTCATGCGCGAGCAATGGGTACTCCGGGGTTTCTCCTTCTTCGATGGCCATGACTTCCACATAGAAGCACCACATTCGCAGGAAGTCATAGACGTAGACCATCCTGTCGTTCATTCCTAAGGCCATCTCCTCCACCTGCACGGTTCGCATGGAGGGGTAAGGGTTTCCGGCATCGTCCATGCCCATGTCCATGAGCGGCACCTCGCGCCCGCGGTTCCAATCCTCGTCGGATTGAAAGAAAGAAGCCATCTCTCCTTCACCGAAGTCAAAGGCCGCCAAGATCCCGCGGTGCAGGTCCTCCAGGGGGGCATTGCGACCGATGAGGATGTCTCGGAATACGTCCTCTTCGATGTCGATGATGACGCGGAAACGGATGAGGTTCATGGCGGATGGGCTCGGGTCAAGCGAATTTATGCCATCTCTCCGTCGGGCGGGTTAGTTTCGCGCCCGGGTTCATTCCCACGCAAGCCCCGAAACCATGAATCTTCCCATCGATTCGCGCATTCTCAAGATTGCCCTCGCGGCAGGTGCCATCGCCTATGCCGTAAAACTGTTCATGTCCGGCTACACGGGCAGCGGGGTCGGCATGACCCTGCTCGGCATCATCTTGGGTCTGACGGCTTTGCGCAGCATCCGCATGATCGTGGTGGCGTTTCGCATCCAGCAGCAGAAGCTAGACAAGGCGCGCCAAACTTTGGCGGGAATCAACCCCAAGCACTTGTGGCCTGGCAACCGCGGTCAATACTGGTTTCTCCAGGGGAACCTCCTGTTGGAAACCAGCCTGACGGAGGCGGAGAAGGCATTCAGGACGGCCTTGGATGTAGGGATGAAACGGGATGAGGAAAAGGCCGCCGTGATGTTGAATCTCGCGGCCATTCAAAGTTCCAAGCGCCGCCCAAAAGAGGCGAAGGCCCTCATTGCCCAGGCGAAACGATTGGACAAGAAGGGCATGCTCAAGGCGGATATCCGAACCATCGAGCAGGCCATCAAGAATCCCCAGCAAGTATTGCGGAGACGTTGAGTTTTCAGCCCGCGTTGGGCGCCGGTTCCCTCCCGGCTTGGTTCCACGAAGGCAAAATTTCCATGCCTTGCGCGGACACAGATTCACCTTTCATTTCCAGCATGGTCTGTCTCCATTCCAGTGACATGTCCTGTGCCCGAATCAAGAGCATTCGGTCGCGTGTGGGGTTCTCCGAGCCGCGGGCGCCACACTGCTTTTCGAAGTCTTCCAGCGCGGCGTGCACAGCGTAGGCGATGGGCTGGAATTGCTGGCGCTGGCCGGGCATGGCTTCCATGTGGCGTGCGCATTCATCGAGCACTTCGAGCAACAAATGCCGTATGGAGCGGTGCAATTCCGGATGGGACATGCGCCCAAGTTAGAAGCACATCTTGCCCTCGGGACGTATGTGCATCTCTTGTGTATAAATGGAGCTCAATACTCCAAAAGCGCATCCAATGCCCCCGGCAGGCGATTCTTGGGCAAGTAGCCTTCCTCGAGGTTGGGGGCAAAAGGAATGGGGGTGTCCAAGGAAGCGACGCGCATCACGGGTGCATCGAGTTGCTCAAAGCAATCGGCTTGTATGCGCGCGACCAACTCTCCTCCGATTCCGCCCGTGAGGTTGTCTTCGTGCAGGACCAGGACACGACCCGCCGTGTTGGCGGCATCAAATACGGACGGCCAGTCCAAAGGAGACAGGGTGCGGAGGTCCAATACCCCGATTTCCGTTCCGGACTCCCGAAGCCGCTCCTGCTCGGCCAGCGCCCAATGCACGCCCATTCCGTAGGTGACGATGACCGCGTCCCGGGCCATGCCGTGAAGACGCGCCTGGCCAAACGGCAGGGAGTAATCATTGGTGGGCACTTCGCCCGAAAGGCTGCGGTACAATGCCTTGTGTTCGAAGAACAGCACCGGATTGGGGGTGTCGAAGGCCCGAGCCAGCAATCCTTTCGCATCATCGGGGAAAGCGGGATAGGCGATCATCAACCCCGGAACATGAAAGAACCACGCTTCGTTGGATTGACTGTGGAAGGGGCCTGCCGCCACTCCGGCACCCGTGGGCATGCGAACAACGACGTCTGCGTTCTGTCCCCATCGCCAGTGAAGCTTGGCGAGGTTGTTCACGATTTGATTGAAGCCGCAAGTCACGAAGTCCGCGAATTGCATTTCCACCATAGCCTTCATTCCGGCAATGGAAAGCCCCAAGCCCGAGCCGATGATGGCGCTCTCGCAGAGCGGTGTGTTTCGCACCCGTTCTTCACCGAACTGATCTATAAATCCATCGGTCACCTTGAAGACGCCTCCATAGGTTCCAATGTCCTGCCCCATCAGGACGAGGTTGTCATGGCGTTCCATGGCTGCGCGCAATCCTGCGGTGATCGCGTCAATGAACCTCAGTTCTTCGGTCGTTTCCGAGGCTGCGCGCAATTCCAACGCCTCGGGTTGAAAAAGCCGGGCCATTTCTCGGTTCTCGTCTGCTTGAACCTCCGGCTCAGCTTCGGCTTTCTTGAGCGCATCCGAAATTTGCTGTTTCAATAGGGTCTTGCGCTGATCGACCCGTTCACTGCTGATGTGTCCTTCCTGCGTCAGGAAGTCGATGTAGGCTTCCACGGGATCCCGCTTCTCCCAGGCTTCGATGAGGCCCTCCGGATAGTATTTCGTTCCGCTGGCCTCTTCGTGTCCCCGTCTGCGGAACGTGTCGAATTCGATGAGGATGGGGCGGGGTTTCTTGCGAATGGAACGGGCTGCATTCTGAACCGTCTGAAATACGGTGAGAATGTCATTGCCCTCAACGCGAAGCGCGTCCTCCTCTGGAATCCCATAGCCTGCAGCCTTATCGATGAATTGGGCGCACCGGAATTGCTGGCTGCTCGGCGTCGACAATCCCCAATGGTTGCTCTCGATGCAGAAGATGACGGGCAATTGCCAAACACTGGCCACATTGAGCGCTTCGTGAAAATCGCCTTCACTGGTGGCGCCATCCCCGGTGAAAACAAGGGTGGCTTTGCCTTCTTTCCGATTCAACGAGGCCAGGGCGATGCCGTCCGCGATGCCCAACTGCGGCCCCAGGTGGCTGATCATGCCCACGATGTGGTGCTCCTTGGAGCCGAAGTGGAAACTGCGGTCATGGCCTTGCGTGAAACCGGATTCCTTGCCTTGGAATTGCGCAAAGAGCCGCTCGAGTTCTACCCCTCGCGTGGTGAAAACCCCGAGGTTTCGGTGCATGGGTAGGATGAACTCATCCGCCTCCATGGCGGCAGCACACCCCACGGATATGGCCTCTTGCCCCATACCGGAAAACCACTTGCTGATCCTTCCTTGTCGAAGCAGACTCAGCATTTTCTCCTCAATCAACCGCGGAAGGAGCAGGTGGTCGAGCAATTCAAGCATCACCTCGGGATCCATACCTCGGTCTTTGATGCGCAGGGCGGAAACCATGTCTGAAGCCATCAAGACAAAGCTAAAGGGCGGCGAATCCCCTTCGCCCCGACCCTCGAACGTATTTTGCCGCCGAGTAATGAACATCACGGATCGCGAAGAACAGAGACCGGAAAATCCGGCGTTGACAGCCGTGATCCGGTTGCCCCCTCTGCGCGCAAAGGATCCGGCGGCCATTTCGGAGGCACTGCAACTTCAAGGCCTGTCGTTCAAGCATTTCACGGTCCTAAAGCGCAGTCTTGACGCCCGAAGGAGTCCAGCTGCGATGGAAATCGTTGTGGGATTGGATGTGGCGGAGGTGCCCGTGGAACGCGGTGATTGGCAGGACGTGTCGGATGGTCGTCCCATCGTGGTGGTGGGCGCCGGACCTGCCGGTCTGTTCTGCGCTTTGCGGTTGATCGAACGAGGTTTGAAGCCCATCCTGATTGAACGCGGGAAGGAAGTCAAGGCGAGGAGGCGGGACTTGGTGAAGCTCATCAGGGAGGGGGAAGTCGACCCGGATTCGAATTACTGCTTCGGCGAAGGAGGGGCCGGCACCTATTCCGACGGCAAACTGTACACCCGCTCCCGGAAACGCGGCAGTTGGCGAAAGGTGCTGGGATGGTTCGTGGAGCACGGGGCGGACGTCAATATCCTGGTGGATACCCATCCGCACATAGGAACCAACAAATTGCCGGCCATCATCGAGGCCATGCGGGAGCGCATTCTCCAATGCGGCGGCGAGGTTCATTTCAATCGACGTGTGATGGGACTAATGCGCTCAGGGGATGGAGCCGTAACGGGCGTGAGGACCCAAGTCGAAAGTCACTTGGGAGAAGCGGTAGTCTTGGCTACCGGACACGGGGCACGCGATGTTTTCCGGTGGATGAGGGAAGAGGGGGTGCCGTTGGAGCGAAAGCCCTTCGCTCTGGGCGTTCGCATCGAGCATGCCCAGGAATGGCTGGACCGAAGGCAATACCGATTGGGTCGGGAAGCAAAAGCTGCGGCAAGCCTGGGACTTCCGCCTGCATCCTATTCGCTTGTCACCCAGGTGGAGGGTGGAGGTGTTTTTTCGTTTTGTATGTGCCCGGGAGGGGTCATTGCACCCTGTGCCACAGAGAACGGAGAAGTGGTGACCAACGGTTGGAGCCCTTCACGGCGCAACAATCCTTGGGCCAATAGCGGCATCGTCACGACCGTGGAGGAAAAGGAATTGGAGGCCATGGGATTTACCGGGCCGCTGGGTGCCATGGAGTTCCAACGGGCTGTGGAGCGGTCCTGCCACAAGGCGGCGGGGGGTGGTCAGAAGGCACCGGCGCAGCGACTTGTGGATTTCGTGCGACGAGAAAAGTCAAGTACACTTCCCGATTGCAGCTACCTCGCGGGTTTGACGTCGGTTGACTTGACCCAGGTTCTCCCCGATTTCATCGTGGACCGTTTGATCGTCGGCATCCGTGATTTTGACCGCAAGATGAAGGGGTACCTGAATCCGAACGCCATCGTGGTGGCTCCGGAAAGCCGGACTTCCAGCCCGGTGCGGATGCCCCGTGACAAGGAATCCTTGCAATCCTCAGGAGTCCCCGGTTTGTATCCCTGCGGGGAAGGGGCAGGCTATGCCGGGGGCATCGTATCCGCCGCAGTGGATGGATTGCGCGTGGCCGATGCCATCGCGTCACGTGGGTCCGTCAGTCGGCATTGATCAGGATGAGCGCTTCGGCCACGGGAACCACCTTTCCTGCGACGTCCCCCACCACAAACGCGTCGGGGAACCCCTGTGCCTGAATGGTGGAAAGTGCTTCGCGTGCGTCCTCAACGGAATCGAAGGGGCCGTGGAGATAGCGGTGCCATCCGGTAGAACTGCGGTGTTCGATGGCCCCCAACTGGAGCAATCCGTCCATGGCTTCCACACCCATCCGGCTGCGCAATGCGCCGACCTGCACGCGAAAGGAGATTTTGGAAGTATCAAATTGAGGAGCGCTCTCAAGGGCTTCGCGTTCCTCCTGGGCGCTGGATTCCACAACCGCTGGAAGCATGATCGCGGGAGCGTGAGAGGTGATGAACGCACCTGAGAAGCCGAGCATGACCATGCGGACCTTGAATTCCGCGGCGGCTTGACGGGATTCGAAACCTTGAGAGACCACTCGGGTCAAACCGTCATCGCCGGTGAACCGAACCACCTCCATTCCGCGGAACAATGTGGTCAAGGTTTCGGAATCCGGGGTTCGGTATGCACCCAACTGGACCCGATAATGCGCTCCTGTAGTTCCCACCTCTTCTTCAGAGACCGCTGGATTTGGCCCCGCATCCTCGACAGGGGCAATCAGGTCGGCAGTGAGGCCCGCCGAGCGCACCTTGTGGGCAGCGCGTCCCGCTTCGAGGGGGTCAGCCCCTAGATCGACCAGAACGTCTCCATCGGCGTTCTTCACCTTGTCGAAAGCCATGACCATTTGCTGTTCTGCTGCCGTCCAACCTTTTGCCGGCTGGGTGATGCGCAGGGCATAGGAAGTTCTGTCATCCGATGTAACGGTGCCGGTAATCACGTCCCATTCCGACCGGGGAAGGCCAATGCGGGAACCGCCGTCACCCTCTGATCCGCCGTGGAGGGATACACCCTGCGCATCCACGTCGCGCGTCTCTGAAAATGGCTCATCGTCCCGGTCATTGGCGTAGCCATCACCGTCTGAGTCGAGGGGGCAGCCCCACGCGTCCACCGTCATTCCCCTTGTGCCCGGGCAACGGTCGTACAAATTGCTCACGCCATCCCCATCCGTGTCCATGGCGGCGAGAAGGGCAGCATCTTCCGATGTCATGCCCGCGGGCACCGTCACCTTCTCATTGCGTTTGCCCAGTTTGCCCAATCGAATGCCCAATCCAAAAAAACCGCTGGCCAAGGCATCTCCGGAGAGGATTCTGCCCGATTGAATTCCATCGACTTGGTCCGACAACCCCAGCCATCCGCCGATTCCCATTCGGGCCCGGATTCGCGGTGAAACATCCATTCGGACACCCACCTGAGCGGGGATGGAAAGGGCTCGACCCCCTCCGACGGCTTCAGGGGACACTTCGCTTTCGTAACTAAAATCTCGCTTGAGGATGGGCGCATCTCCTCCGTGGTCTCCTGCCTCGTCCCTGTCGCGCAAAGTGCCATCGGACCAGAGGTGATAGCGTCGTCCCAAGTCGTCCTCCAAATCCCGGGTCATCAAGTAGTCCACATGGCCGATGCCCAATCCGACGAACGGTTGGAAGCCTTGTGTGATGGAGGCATTTCGCGTGTGCGCGTCTCGGCGGGTACCCGCCGCCTGCCATACCCAATTCGCCATGACACTTCCCGATTGCACTTGGGTGCTGATTCCGTTGAGCGCTCCATCGTCCATCACGATCACGGCGCGCTCTGCTTTCCACTCGATTTCCCAAGGACCGCTCAGTTCGGACTGTATGGTCAGGGCCTGACCGTATCCTGCATTGCCGAGGTCGTGAACGCCCAATGCGGCGGTGCGCTCTGATTTGAGTGCGACCGGACCTGTTTGCCAGCCCGCATGAATCGATGGATCTGAGGCTTGACCCCAGATCAGCGAGGACGTCGACAAAGCCCAGCACAGTGTGGAAAGAACCGTGCGGAAGGCTGGAGATGACATGGAGGTTGATGTGGCCGACATGATGGGGTATTCACCGCCCATACGACCGCTTCCCCCTTGGGGTTACAGTGTTGCACCGCCATGACCTTTTAATGGTCGCCGATCTTCACGGCCAGTTGCCGGCCGATGCCGCACCCAATCGCAACCCCCATGCCGCCGAGGCGAACCGCGTGATGGAGTCCGGGCTGTGAAGATCCCAGAAGGGGCATCCGGTCTTGGCCCACTCCCAACCATCCCGTCCATCGGTCTTCGACCGCTTCGATCGGTCCCAACCAGCTTTCCGCAGACTCCAGCAGTCGCTGGTCCCATTCTGCTTCTGCCGAAGGATCGCGTTGAGGGTGGGGCGGGAGAGAGAGGTTGAAATGCCGCCCGCCTCCGAACAAAACCCGCCCTTCCTGCAGGGTGCGGAAATACAAATAGCCATCTGCGGCGTGATAGGTGCCGTTCGGAAGAGGTTTGCGCGGCCGCAGAACAAGAACGCGGTTGGGAACAGCCACAGCGGGGGTGCCGGGCATCAGACTTTCGGCAAATCCATTGGTGCAGATGGCAACATGACGGCTTGGCAAGGACCTGCGTCCGTCGGTCAAGCTCCAGCCCTCGCGCGGGCCATGGGTCTTGTCCAGCCCTTGAACATCAAATCCGTGCAACCTCTGAACACCCAACCGGTCCAATGCCTTGTGAAAGGACTGAACCATGCGGCCGGTATTGAGCATGCCTTCCCAACAGAGGTGCACGGCCGAGTGGGCTCCAAAGTGAGCGGCTTTCTCGTCGTCCCAAGCCACGGCGGGGGTGTCGGCTCCGGCAGGGTGGAATTCGCTCAATTCTTCTCGCAGAATGGGCGTTACCCGCCCGTTCATGAGGTCCATCATGGAGCGGACCTCTGCGTCCCGTTTCGCGCCGCGATCATGCCCTGGAAAAAGCTCCCAACCTCCCGACCATTCCAGCCCGATCGCTTCGGCTCCGAGCAGTTGAATCAGTTCGCGGAGCCCCTGGGCCCTCATTCGAATGAGCCTCAACCAAGCCTCTTCGCCCAGTTGCGCGATGTCATCGAGCCATTCCCCAGGCCCTCCGAAGCAGGCAAAACCCGCGTTTCGCGTGGTTCCTCCTTCGCCGAGGATGTCGCGTTCCACAATCCGGACACTGGAATTGGGGTGAATCGCCTTGAAATGCAAGGCAGTGCTCATGCCGACAATGCCTGCTCCCACTACCGTCAGGTCGGCAGGGGGGAGCAAATATTCTCTTTCCCAGTATCCAATGGGCATACTTTTGCGTAAGTGATGACCCGGAGGTACATCAGCAATCGGCTGATTTTCCGTTCTTCGGGAATAAGTTCAACACGCAAGGAACGAAAATGGAGGCAAAGCCGTCCCATATCAGATTCGGGTTCAGGGCATACTGCCTATCCCTTTTGTGGGTATTCTCTTCTGCCCTGTGGGGTCAGGTAGGAATTGAAGTCGATGGCACGGTTCGGGACAAGGACAGCAACCGAAAAATGGCCGGGGTGGACGTTCAAGTGTTGCGCGCAGGAAGCGCATATGATGCTGTTTCCACCCTGTCGAATGGCAAGTACTCTCTCTCTCTCGAGCACGGTGCCGATTATGAATTGAAGTTCACTTTCGAGGACATGAGCCCGAGGACGGTAGAGCTCAACACCTCATCCATTCCCGCTGAATTCCGGGAACGGCCCTTCTATCTCACGGTGGAGATGAGCGTCTTCGACGTTCCGCCGGGTTTCGACCGGGATTTGTTGGACCTGCCCATCGGCAAGGTTTCCTTTGATCCATCCAAAGAACAGCTTGCATGGGATCTGGATTACACGGCTGAAATACAGGCGCGAATTGAGGCGGAATTGAGCGATTCCAATGCTGCAGCGGAAGATGCGGATTCCGGAATCAATGAGGAATACGAGGAGCACATGCGAAAGGCCGAAGTCGAGTTCGGACGCGAGCGCTGGGAGCAGAGCATCAACTGGTTGGAGAGGGCGTTGACGGCAGTGCCCGGAGATGCGCGTGCGGAAAACATGCTCGCTGAGGCACAGGTCAAACAGGAGGAGTCAGAAGCCGCTGAAGCCGCGCGAAGGGATTATGAGGTTCAAATGCGCGAGGGGAAGTTGGCGATGCGCAAGGAAGATTGGGCCGTCGCCCGCACCGCTTTCACGACTGCATCGGAATTGATTCCTTCAGAAGCAGAACCCCGCGAACTCCTCGCGGAATTGGACGCCATGTCGAGTGAGGTAGAGGATACCGTTGACGAAGATTACAGCGCGGCCATCGACGCGGGAACAAGTGCCCTTTCCAATGGTGACCTGGATGCGGCGGAGTCTGCCTTTAACGAGGCTTCCGAGTTGAAGCCATCAGAGCGCCTTCCGAGGGAAAAGCTGGCGGAAATCCGCCAATTGCGAAAGGCAGAAGATCGGGAAGCCGACGCGATGGAGCGGCGCCGAAAGGAATATGAGGACTTGGTGGAAAGGGCCGATCGCGCCTTTGATGAGCAGGATTTTGTTCGGGCCAAATCCCTTTACGAACAGGCCACGGGAGTATTGCCTGACGAGGTCTATCCGCGCACCCGGGCCGTGGAGGCCGCCGGCCGCATCGTTCCCTTGGGGGGAGACATTGCAGATTCAGAGCCCCAGGCGGATGAGGGCGCTGAAGATGAAGCCAACCGCGAGTACGAGGACAGGATTCGGGAGGGTGATCTGGCGTTTGATGCCGAGGATTGGAATTCGGCACGGTCGGCTTACGAGGTGGCTTTGGAGCTGCGTCCCGATGAGCGGTATCCCAGAAACCGTTTGAAGCGCATCGAATCCTTGACGAGTGGAGGGGAAGAAGGATTGGATGCCAATTTGGAATTGGATCGTACCGCCTTGTTGGAAGAGGAAGCTTCAGAAGCAGCGGCTTCGGCGGCGGCCACAGCTGCAATGCAAGAGGAGCAGGCGCGAATGATGGAAGAAGAACGCATGGCGGCAGAAGAGGAGGAGCGGCGTCAAGCGTCCGAGGCCGCCGCTCGGGCAGAACAAGGTCGAGACCGCAGCCTGAATTACCTGTTGGCCCTGGAAAATGCCGACGAGGATGAGGCGGAGGCCTACTACCGCGATGCCTTGCAATCTGAAATTCGCGCGAGGGCCCAAGCCATTAACGACAAAATGGATGCCCAGGAAGAACTGGAATCCGTCTGGCTTTCAAGGAGCGATACCCGCAGGCAGTCTTCCTTCCGTTCGCTGACGTCCCGTGAGGAACAGCAGACCGCCGCCTTGATGTCTGCCTCGGATTACCGGAACGACCGTCTGGTGGATTTCGAGGCCAGAACCACAGTCCAAGGGGAGTTTCGCAGAGATGGAGAGGCCAGGGAGAAGGCCGACAGAAGGGACCGTATGCTGTCACTCAACCTCAAGTCGGAAAAACAGCGCAAGGAGCTTCAAGACAGGACCCGTCGATATGATGTGTTTGTCGATTCGTTGGACCGAATGTTGGATGCCTATGCGGATTTCAATCGCGATTTGCGCCGGGCTTCCATCGACGCGCGCATCATGAAATACGAGGAGATTGAGCGGAATGCAGCACAGTATGCCAAGCTTGGAGAGGGGGAAGAAATCAGAAGGTTGGAGCGGCTCCGAGGGGTGCGGAAAACCGCTCGAGAAGACCAACAATCCAAACAACTTGCAGCCGGAGAGGCGAGCATTCGCTCCACCACCGCTTTGAGACAAGTCCAAAGCAAAAAAAGCGGCGAGCCTCTTTCTACCGAGGATTACAGGGATGTTCCAGCCAAGGAGGGCATTCGGGAGGGGATCGAGGAGCGTAGCTATGAAGAGGGCAATTCATTGGTGATCGAACGAACGGTAAGGGTGGACAACGAGGTCAATGTTTTTCGAAAGACGGTGACCAAACACGGCGTCTATTATTTCAAGAACAACCACTCCATCACGCGGGACATTTGGTTGTTGGAGACCTTTCGGGTGACCGACTGAGACGACGCTCATTCCTCTTTTTTGTCGCCTTCCCGGCAGGCCTGGGCTTCAATGGGCATAAGGTCCACGGCGGAGATGGGGCAGTTCTCTGCGCCACTGCCCCCCATCGCCCACAGCCCTCCTTGAATTTGTTGCCACCCAGAGGGCCAATTCCAGCTTTGACCGCTGATGTCCCAGTTGATGGGGCTGCCTGCACAAGGAATGTCTAAGCTGCCCCACGCCCAACCCGAATAGAAGTTACCGAAATGGTTGGCTCCGTCTTGAATGGCTGGAGGGGCCGCTTGCTGAAAGGTCATGTGAACATCGTTGTTTTCGAAGGTGTTCCAGCCCCCGCCCCCTTCGGGACACATGACCAACAGACCTCGGTCGGTGGAGATCCCTACATCATTGGAATTCCATGTGCAACATTGGATTTCGACACGTGCGTGCCGCGATGAGAGCGCAACCCCATTGTTGGGAAACCGAGAATCCTCGATGCGGATGCGGCCGGGACCTTGGAGCAGTATGGCTGTTGGAGCAGATTCGAAATGGCACGACTCGATCAGGTGGGATGGGCTCGATTCCAGCCCGTGGTGTTCCACCGGATGGTCCAGGAAGGAACTGTCCGACCATCGGATCCGATTGTTCGAAACCGTTGTTGTCCCACCGGAAAAGGTGGATTCCTGAAGTCTGTAGGTTCCATTCTCATGCCCGAGGTGGACGGCATGTGCATGGTGATGCCGAAGGTGAAGAGGCCCCATCACGAGCAGAGAGTCACCTTCCATTCCCCACCATTGGGCGGACTCGAATTCCAGAGGCTCCGTGAGTTGGGAGTGCCAGATGCTGTTTCCCATCATTCGGATTCCCACCTTTTCGTGCCGCCATTTCCCGTAGCCGCTGATGTGGATTTCCGCTTGATTCGAGAGAATCCAATGGGTCTCGGCAGTGAGCGCTTTTTGGACCATTTGGGCACCTGTTCCCATGATCAGGGACGTCGACCCGGGGACGTGTATGCGCGAGGCAGGGGAATGATGATGGGTCCATTCCGCTCCGGCCTGGACCGAACAATGCCCGTTCAGCAAGAAGGTGCTGCCTGTGGATTGAATCCAGGTTACGGCGCCGTCGACCTGGATGACGGACCCGGGTTGGGCCGCCACATGTGACCCGGGTCGTTGGTCCAAAGTTCCTTGTCTGAGAACGAGTTCAGCTCCCTGCTCAATGGTCAATTGGCTGTTTTCATGAAGGGTCAGCTTACCCAGGATTTCGAGTCGACTCCCTTTCGCAAGGGTCAGATGTGCAATTGAAGTCGTGGGAGCAGCCCCACCCCCGAGTTCAAGGTGCCCCGACGCCGCCACATGCAAGGTCCCGCTGCATCCTTCCAAGGTGAAGTGCCCGACTGAGGAAGGAGGAGCGGCTTGGATTCCGAAAGCGGTGTCGGAGGATTGAAGGCAAAGACGGCCTGTAATGTCCAGGGCGGGCAGGTTCCAATCGCCGTGGTCATTGAGAACCGATTCCCCCGTCAGGGCGCCCGGAGACAGGGGGCATTCGGTCAAATCCAATTGGGTCATGACGAATGCTGAATTCTCGACATTGATCTCACTGTGTGGCTCATTGCCATTCCCTGTGTGAATGGCGTTGAACGGGCTGAAATTGTCGAGATCGTTCAACATGGAGGCCGTCCAGGGAAGCGCAATGCCGAGCGCACTGTGGGTAGGTATGAAGCTGTGATGGGTTTGAAATTGATCGGAGCCCAGGGGGGGCATGGTCAAGGGCCAGGGAAGGTCGATGTCTTCCAATGCGACATTGAAGGCATCTGCGAATTGCTGCAAGGACGGCCGTGTTCCACCGGGCATCAAATCCAAAGACCAGGGGCCGTATTGGGAGGAGGGAATGCCAAATCCGGCATCCAGGAGCAAGGGCCAGGGCCAGCCTGAACCTTGTGGTGTCTCGGCCCAGCTCGTCACCGGGGCAAGAGGAGCGGCAGAGGCGTGATTGAAGTCCCCGGGGAAGGCGTGGATTTCGAGGTCGAGCAGCCCCCCGATGTCCCCAAAAACATCGGAAGGCAAAAGGGCATACTCGTAATCCAAAAGGGGTGTATCCGCGCTGCCTAGACTTTGGAGTCCGCCGTTCGCGATGGCCACATTTCGACAATGCTGCGGCCATCCAATGCTGTCGAGGTATTGCTGGTAGAAGGGCCTTGTGGAGCCCGGGGTTTGATGTTCCAACAAAAGCTGGCGCGCTGCTGGGGCCATCAGCGCTTCTGCAAGGCCGTTGAGGCCGGCGTCACCTGTGGTCAGCGAAGCGATCAATTGTTGCAACCCCAAGGGGACATTGGCGCCTGAATGCGGACTGTCCAAGCTCAAGTAGACCTGAGCACAATGGGGCTCACCTTGCGCTTCCATTTGTGCCAATGCGATGCGTGCCACCTGTCCGCCCATGCTGGCCCCGCTGACCACCATGGGCCTCGGGTCAGAGCGGTATTCCCGCAGGTGTATGAGGATGTCGACGAGCAATGCGGCGTTGCGCAGGATGTTGCCGGCTCCTTGATGAAAGTCGATCAGAACGGGATGATAGCCCCTGTCGATCAGTGAATCCAGCAGATCAGGCATGGCCTGGAGCATGGGGTAACGCTGCAAGTCGCAACCTTGAAAAGCCTGCCATCCGAAATCCCCGAGGCGATGCGGCCCCTCTTCATTGCTGAGACCAAAATCAATGCCCTCCACAAAGACAAAGGGCCTGCCCAGCTCACCACCGAGGTCCATAACGTAAACATGAGCCGATTGTGGGCCGAAAGGCGTGGCGGCTTCGTGATGAAAAGGCTGGGCGGGAAAGGTCAGCCAAGGTGGAGAAACGGGTGGAGAGGCGGGACAACCTTGGGCGATACAATCCGAGGAGGCAAGGCATGAGACCATGGGCAAGACGATGCAAAGCAGGCGGATACGCGTCGTGAGAAGAAGTGGGTTTTTCATGGGAGAGCAGATTGCATGGGCCGGAAATGCCGGTTCCAACAAGGATGGAGCAAGGATGAAGATCCCGGGTCTGCACACCCAAAGCGTTTCCGTGCGGGTACAAAAGGAGCGCGGGCTATTTTCACCCCATGCAGGAAAAGGGACTTGGGACGTTTGCTGTCTTTATGACGGCCATCTCGACCATTCTCGGTGCCATCCTGTTTCTGAGGTTTGGTTTCGCTGTCGCCCACATAGGGTTGGCCTGGACCATGGCCATCATCTTCCTGGGTCACCTCGTCACCATTCCAACAGCACTGGCTGTGGCCGAAATCGCCACCAACCAGAAGGTGGAAGGGGGGGGAGCCTATTACATGATCAGCCGGTCATTCGGACTGTCCATCGGCGGTGCCATCGGCATTGCGCTGTTCTTGAGCCAGGCCATCAGCGTGGCATTCTACATCATCGCTTTCACGGTGTCCACCCGTGACCTGCTGCAATGGCTGGAAGTTGAGCAAGGCCTTCTGGTCCACCCATGGCAGGTGAATTATGGCTTCATGGGGCTTTTGACCTTGCTGATGCTGACGAAAGGAGCGCAGGTTGGAGTCAAGGCACTGTACGGGGTGGTGGCCGTACTCGTGGTGGCCCTGCTCAGTTTCTTCTTCGGCACCGGTGAACCTCAGGAGGAATTGGACATCCTGCGGACCATCGACCCCATTTTCGTCACGGAAAGCGGGGAGACCATCAGGCGCTATTCCTTCATCGAAGTCTTCACCTTCATTTTTCCCGCGTTCACCGGGATAGCGGCAGGGCTCGGGTTGAGTGGAGACCTCAAGGAACCCGCCCGCGCCATTCCCCGCGGAACCCTTTGGGCCACGGTGGCAGGAATCATCGTTTACATCATCGTCGCATTGAAATTCTGGGTCAGCGCCAGTCCCGAGCAGCTGGCCTCCGACGAACTGTACATGGAGGCCATCGCAGTATGGCCCCCTCTGATTCCGCTCGGCTTGGCCGCGGCTGCGGTCTCGAGTGCATTGGGCAGCGTCATCATCGCCCCAAGGACGCTTCAGGCATTGGCCATAGATCGCATCTTCCCCAAAGCCATCGGGATCCGGCTCAAACGCGGGCGCAAGACGGACAATGAGCCTGTCGTCGCGAGCATCATCACCTGCTGCATAGGCTTCATCTTTGTTTCACTCGGTGACATCAATGCGGTGGCCGAAATCATCTCCATGTTTTTCATGGTGACCTACGGGGCCATCTGTCTGGTGAGCCTGTTCGAGCACTTCGCGGCCAGTCCCGGTTACCGGCCGACCTTCAGGTCCCATTGGTCGTTGAGCCTCGTGGGGGCGGTCACGTGCTTTTACCTGATGTTCTTGATGAACTTCAGCTATGCGTTGGGAAGCCTGATCATCATGGGCGCCATATATGCCGGGTTGGCACGTCGGGGCGAGCGGGGCATGGTCGCTTTGTTCCGGGGCATGCTGTTTCAATTGAGCCGATACCTCCAAATCACTTTGCAACGCAGGGACAAGGCCGAACTGGATCGGAAGGATTGGCGCCCCCTCATGCTCGCCGTCAGCAAGGACACCTTCCGCCGTCCGGGCGCCTTCGACATGGTGCGCTGGATTGCACACCGGCAAGGCTTTGGAACCTATGTCCACCTGATCGAAGGACGATTGGACGCGAGGACCTTTCGGAGCTCCATTCGGGCCAAGCAGGGGCTGTCGGATTTGGCCAAGGCCGCCCGCAGCCGGGTGAGCATGTCTACCATCGTGTCACCGTCCTACACCTCAGCCATCGCCCAATGCGTTCAGTTGCCCGGCATCAGTGGTCAGGGCAACAACGCCATCCTCCTCGAGTACATTGATGAGCAGCCACAGAGCGCGGAGGAATTGGTGGCCAATTATGATCTGCTGCGGGGTTCCAACCTCGACCTCTGTCTCTTGCGCTCGAGTTTTCGCGGTTTCGGTGAGCGCAGGACTATTCACATCTGGATCACACCCGAGGACTCGGCCAATGCCAATCTTATGATTCTCATGGCCTATGTGCTGCAGGGGCATCCGGATTGGAGGGAATCCCATATCCAAGTATTTTCCATTTATCGAGATGGAGATCGGGCAAAGAGGGAGCAGGCCCTCCGCGACCAGATTCAGGCGGGTCGCATTCCCGTGAGCGAGCAGAACATCGAAATGGTCGAGGAGATGCCGGGGGATGTGAAGGAAGAATTGATTGATGGGCGCAGCAAATTCGCTGATTTGACCTTCATCGGATTCAATGATACGGACATCCGCAAGGAAGGGATAAAGGTGTTTGAAGCCCATCACGGCATCGGCAACATTCTCTTCGTCGATGCCCATGATGAGGTCGCCCTGAATTGAATCCAACAAGAATGAGCACTGCCCTGCATATCCTGAACGGCCCCAATCTCAACCTGCTCGGAAAGCGGGAACCCGATCAATATGGAAATGCTTCTTTCGGGGAGTTTCTCGAAGGATTGAGGCGGACGTTCCCCGATTGTGAAATCGAATATTTCCAGTCCAATGTGGAGGGAGAGCTCATCAATTACCTGCACGAGGTGGGATTCCATTCTGCGGGAATCATCCTCAATGCAGGAGGGTATACCCATACGTCCGTGGCCCTGCGCGATGCGGTAGCTGCCATTGCATCACCCGTCATGGAGGTGCACATCACCAACATTCACGCTCGTGAGGAATTCCGACACGTGAGCCTGTTGAGTCCTGTATGCAAGGGGGTCATTTGCGGCCTCGGTCTAGAAGGTTATTCCGCTGCCATTCGGGCTTTAACCCTCGTCTGATCCCGCCTTCCGGGCCAGGCGATCCAGCGCAGGGCGGAGTAACCGCAAAAGGCCATCTGCATCCTTGTCGCTCAATTGTTTGCCGAAAATCAGGGTTCGTCGTCCTGCGGAGAACTGAAGGGTCTCACCGCCCATGGACCAGAAGGCGCGCTCAAAGGTCCGCAGGATTTGGGTCGGATTCTCTTCAATGCGCTGCAATCCCCTGTAGGCTCCGTGCGCGAAGAAGTCGGGCAGTCCCCGCTGTCCGAAGGCCATGGCGACGGAAATCCCTCTTTTGTCCACGACAATGACCTCGCGCCCCCGGAGTCGCCACAGGACCACCTTGCCGATGCGAAAAGCGAAAAACGCCCAGAAGGCACTGTAGATGGCATATCCCATCCCCGCATTTCCTTGTGTCGGCTCTTGTGTCCAGAAGTAAAGGACGATGGCCTCCAGCGCTCCCCACAACACAAGCCAAAGACAGAGCAATGCCATTTGTGAAGGCGCAATGCCTTGTCGAATGTCCACCCCAAGCTGTTCTTCAGGCGTGCCTTTGTTCTTCCACCGGAAGCGGATGCGCTCGCCGATTTTTCCTTCCGCTCTTTCCTTTCGCGTCCCCATCAGTTTACGGCTTCGGTAGACAGCACTTCGTTGTAAATGCGCAGGTATTGAGGCAGGATGCGGTCAATGCCAAAGCTCAATGCCCTTTCCTTGGCCTGCGCCTTGAACCGCCCATGGTTCTCTTTTTTCAGCAGGAATTCGGCGTGTTCGGCCATTTTCTGAACATCACTTACGGGGGAGAGCATCCCACTTACCCCGTGCCGAATGACTTCGGGAAGTCCACCGGCCTCCGTCGCCACCACCGGCACTCCACAAGCCATGGCTTCCAGTGCAGCCAATCCGAAGCTCTCGCTCTCAGAGGGAAGCAGGAACAGGTCGGAAATGGCCAGGGCCTCGAGGGGATTCTTGAGTTTCCCGAGAAAGAAGACCTTTTCGGAAACCCCCAATTCACGCGCCTGACGTTCGGCTGCAGACCGATCGGGACCGTCGCCCACCATGAGCAGTTTCGCCGGGGTGCGAGCAATCAGCAGGGCGAAGGCGCGGACTACGTCATGGACCCGCTTGACGGGCCTGAAATTGGAGATGTGACAAAGGAGAGGTTCCCCGTCGGGAGCAAAATCTTGGCGGTCCCGCCCCGATAATCCCTCGAAATGGCTGGGACAAATAAAATTGGGAACGACCTCGATGTCCTTGTTAATGCCGAAGAGCTTGTACGTATCGCTGCGGAGACTCGTGCTCACCGCGGTGACGGCATCGCTTTGGTTGATGGCAAAGGAAATGACAGGCTCGAAACCAGGGTCCTTCCCGAGCAGCGTGATGTCCGTGCCGTGGAGCGTCGTTACGACGGGAAGGTTGCGGCCTTCGTCGGCGAGGATGCGCTTGGCCATGTATGCACTCGATGCATGTGGAATGGCGTAGTGGACATGGAGCAGGTCCAGGTTCTGCTGCCTGACGACCTCCACCATCTTGGAGGCCAGAACCAGCTCATAAGGGGGGTAGTCGAAGAGGGGATACTGGGAGATCCGGACTTCGTGATAGAAGACGTTGGGTCTGAAACTCCCAAGGCGGACCGGTTGGTCATAGGTGATGAAGTGAACCTCGTGTCCCTGCTCGGCCAAAGCCTTGCCGAGCTCAGTCGCTACTACACCGCTACCGCCGAAGGTGGGGTAGCACACCATACCTATCCTCATGAATGCAAATTAAGGTCTCGGTCGACCGCCATCCTGCTCAGGAGTGAATCGATCCGAGAATCCCAAGGCTTGTTCCACAATCACAAGTGCCTTGGTGCGAATGTCCTCCTCTATGTAGGTCCGGTTTTCCGCGTCGGGGCAAATGCGGTTGCCCAGTATGACGACCGTCCATTCCCGTTCTGGGTCTGTCCAAGCCAATGTTCCCGTGAATCCACTGTGTCCGAAGCTATCCCAAGAGCCTGCGTTTCCGCTGGCGCCGGTATCGGGGTTGAGGCCCGGCTTGTCCCATCCGGTTCCCCTTCGGTTGTCCTCCTCAGGATAAGCCCTCCGTGAAAAGTCAGCCAAAGTCGAGGCTTCGACAAGACCCACTTGGCCCCATTCTCCGCCCTTACGCATCAGTTCCATGAGCAAAGCCAGGTCGTGCGCATCCGAAAACAGTCCGGCATGCCCCGCTACCCCACCCATCATGGCCGCCCCGGGGTCATGCAC
>JBDQOI010000015.1:0-55287 GCA_040261275.1 Flavobacteriales bacterium
CTGTAGTTGCATGCCGCAGCGTCGGTACAACCGGTGATCTCGTCCTCATCGCAAGTGCCGTCTGAATCGGCGTCATTCAAGCAGTTTCCGTCGCAATCGAGTCCGGCGTCCGCAAAGGTGCAGGAGCCATCATCGTCGGTAGCGTCGGCACTGTAGTTGCATGCCGCAGCGTTGGTACAACCAGTGATCTCGTCCTCATCGCAAATGCTGTCTGAATCGGCGTCATTCAAGCAGTTTCCGTCGCAGTCGAGGTTGTCTGCAGCGGGGAAGGTGCAGGAGCCGTCGTCGATGGAGGCATCGGTATCGAAGTTGCACGCCGAATCATCGGTACAACCAGCGCAGCTTGTTAATTCACAGGAACCGTCATTCACTGTAGCTGTGTCGTCGTAGTTGCAAGCCAAGGAATCCGTGCAGCCAGCGATGTCGTTACTGTCGCAGATGTCATTATTATTCTCGTCGATTAATTCAATAACTCCGTCCACACATTCTTCGCAGAGCGAGTCGGTAATGAAGTTGCAGAGGAGTAGATCATTGTCTGTAGCCAGGACGTCAAAATTGCAGGCCAAGCTGTCTTGACAGCCTACAACTTCATCTCCATCACAGATGCCGTCTCCGTCGGAATCCACATCATTCACGCAGAGCGATAGGTAAAGAGTATTCTCTTGGTTGTCCCCGAGCAGAAAGACTTGGGTTTGAATGGTGCCTGTAATCTCCCCATTGGTGGTGAGTTGAGCAATGAGGACCCGCTTGTCAGCGCCAGCAGTTCCATTGGTCATACTGGGCAATTGGAAAATACCACCACCCGCGAGGTCGTTCAGGAAGAAACTGTTGCCCGATTCAAAATCGTCTTGCCAATTGGAATTACTCGATTCAATGACCGTGAGTGTCCCTTGACCGAGGGAATCAACAGGCACACTGTCTATGCCGATGGTCAGCCAACTGTCGTAAATGAGGGAAGAGCTGATATCATAGAGAAAAGGGTTGATTCCGTCAGGAGTGATCGCGCCTAGTGGATCCTGGAAGAAGTTACCTGTGGTGGAGAGATAAAGTGGCAATCCAATGTTGCCGTAAATGGCGTTCACGACATCAGCGGTGTCGTCCGTTGCCACGTAAAGGCGATACGTGTTGTATCCTGTCAAGTCGCTCCCTCCGACGATACCAATGTCGGTGTACACCGTGTCAATTTCGATGCTGAAGTTGTTCATGGCAGCCAGCTGAGCCGAGGTCAACTGATTGGAGGAGGCGGACAGCAAGCCGTCCAAATCTTGGCTGAACATCCGGCCCCCCGACAGGATAATAAGAACAAGAGCAAAGCGACATAATTTGGACATGGTCAAGTAGGTCAAGCGCATTCTGTCCAAAAATCTACATTATTCATCCCCTCATAACTACCGCAGACAAATTTTACACGGCAGTTACATGCTGTATAATTTTGTTAGTCGACGATTTGGCAGGCTTCGCCGAAGATGGACAAAAGCAACACCAAATCGGAGGCGCCCACTTGACCGTTCATGTCGACATCTCCTATGCACAGATTCTGGCACCCCCAATGGGACAGGAGCCATAGGAGGTCGCTAGAGGTCACGAAGGAGTTTCCGTCTACATCTTGAGGGCATGAAGTCCATCCTTGCGCGCACCAGAGATTCCAAGAGAACGTCCACTCGGAAGTACTGATGCCACTTCCTGAAAAGGCATTGATGAAGTAGCAACGCCAAATGCCGGATCCCGTTAAATCGGAGAGGTTGAAGGATGCCGTGAAGTTGCCGGGGGCATTGGTGCCCCAGGAGAAGGGAATGGAGCCTGACCATTGCAGTTGGTCGGCTTGAATCGCGTCGGGTAACAGCGACTGGGGTAGGGGCGCAAACCCGCCCAATTGACGGGCGACCCCTTGAGGTGACAATAGAATGAGTACCTGGTCTGCTGCCCAAGCCCCGCCTCCACTGTTGAAGCTCATGGTGACGGAAAGGTTGCCCCCATTGGATTCTCCGCTGAACAGCATATACTCGTGGGTTCCCGCCTCGAGTGCGGCTGTTCGGGATTCGTTCCATAGGCATTGACCTTCGCAGTCCAACCCCAAGGATGGATATGCGCAACTGCCATCATTTTGTAGGGCCAACGGGGCGAAGTTGCATGCCGTTTCGTCGGTGCAGCCGATGCAGGTCGAAGTATCGCAGGACCCGTCGTCCGTCGTTGCAAACCAGTTGAAATTGCACGCACCGGGTAGAGTGCATCCGACGGTATCGATGTCCGTGCAAGTTTCCATCAGCGCGAGAACGGCATTCATCGAATGCAACCTCCCACCGGATGTCGTGATGCCATCCAAATTGGGCTCGCTGACCGTGCCTGTCAACAGGGCTTCTCTTGCGCGCAGAGCGGCAGTGGCAGGCTGTGAGAGGGCTTGTCCGGCAAATTCTGGGCAAGGGGCGCCATAGAGCAGCGCAATGACACCTGCAGCTGCAGGACTTGCGAAAGACGTGCCGTTCCACATGGACATGCTGCTGTCGGCCGGAGTGTCCCACGCAGTGGGCAAGAGCAGGTTCTTGCCCGGTGCGCCCAAATCAATGGTGTTCTGGCCGTAAGCTGCTTGGCTGCGTGTCCCGGTGGAATCCACAGCGGTGACGGAGATGAGACCTTCCGATGTGCAGCCCGTGGGCATGTCACCCACGAGGTCCACATCGATGGAGAGGTTGGCTGTGGCGGCACAATTGAGAATGCCCACCTCCAGAAGGGAGTCATATACCGCACACCAAATGGGGTGATCGGCAGGGTCGGCGTAGTCGATTCCCCAGGATGCGTTGGTGGATACGATGAAGGCTCCGGTTGTGCCCCCAGAGTTGTTGAACTGACTTCTGAGGTCATGGGCATAGCTGTATGCAGCAACGACGTCGGCTTCTGTGAGGGGACCAATATCAATGCGAAGCAAGGAGGCACCTGGGGCTACTCCTGCCCCTTGAAAGGCATTGCCGGACAGGGCACCCGCCATTCCCGCTACCGCCGTGCCGTGATCGTCTTGTGAAATGACATCTGTTTGCGTCCATGGATTCCATCCGGCGTAGTCGTCCGTGTAGCCGTTGTCATCATCGTCCACGAGGTTGTTCGGGATTTCGGCGGTGTTGAAGAATGTGTTTCCCGCAAGGTCCGGATGGTCAGGATCGAACCCTTCAATGATGGCGATCACAGGCTGGAACCCAAGGGGGTTGAGTCCTCCCTTGGAAATGGGCCAGACACTGTCGCTGTCCAAATCCTTGTCGTTTGGGTGATAGTGCTGCCACTGTGAAGTGACATCCGGATCGGAGGGCCACCCTCTTTTGCTCACCCTGTGGTTCTTTTGGAAGGCCCTGACCCTGGGGTCAGATTCTACCCGACGCACCCAATCTGCCGTTTTGTTTTCGTTGGAGGGCGTTTTGTCTGCGTAGACACGCATCACTCCAAAAGGGCGAATTCCCGGTTGGATCTCCCGGAAACCGAAGTCTTTAAGCAACGCTTTGGGCGAAGCGTGTGGTTCGGGTATCAGCAACCATTCACCGGGTACGGATGCGACCTCTACGCTGACTTCATCCTCTTGTATATGAGAAGGTTGGAGGCGTCCGAAGGCAGGGTGAATCGCGAGCAGCGATAGGACGGTCAAGCAGCGCAGGAAGGTCATTCCAAGAGGGTGATCGGAACTCGGTTGCCGTGAATTTACGCCGGGTCCCTGCACGTTATCTTCGCGCCTCATGCGCAACATCGTCCTCTTCGGCCCTCCAGGGGCAGGTAAAGGCACCCAGAGTGCATTGCTTGTCGATCATTTCGGTTTTGTCCATTTGTCAACCGGTGACATCTTCCGAGCCAACATCAAAGGGGAGACTGAGCTGGGTCAGCTCGCCAAGTCTTTTATGGAGAAGGGGCAGCTTGTCCCCGATGATGTGACCATTCGCATGCTCGAGGATTCTGCCAATGCCCACCCGAAGGTGAAGGGCTTCATTTTTGATGGTTTTCCGCGAACCACCGCGCAGGCGCAGGCGCTCGACACCTTCCTCAGTGAAAAGGGACAATCGATCAGCGGCATGCTCGCTTTGGAGGTTCCAGAAGACGAATTGAAGGTGCGTTTGACCAAGCGTGCCGAGATCAGCGGTCGCGCAGATGATGCGAATCCTGATGTCATCCAGAAGCGAATTGACGTGTACAATGCAGAGACGGCGCCTGTGGCTGATCACTATCGTGCCCAGGACAAGTACGCGGGCATAGAGGGCTTGGGCTCGATTGAAGACATTTTTGGTCGCTTGAAAACGGCCATTGAAGCATTGGGCTGAGTGCTCGAGCGCCTATGGCTAGCGAGAATTTTGTTGATTACGTCAAGCTCTGTTGCCGCTCGGGCAAAGGAGGTCCGGGCAGCACGCACATGCACCGGGATCGCACTACGGCAAAAGGGGGACCTGATGGCGGCGATGGGGGGCGAGGGGGCCACGTCATTCTGCGGGGGAATGAGCAGATGTGGACGTTGCTTCATTTGAAGTACCGAAAGCACATTTCAGCGGGTCATGGTGAGTCGGGAGGTGCCAATAGAAGGCATGGAGCGGATGGTCAAGACGAATTCCTGGACGTCCCCATAGGAACCGTGATACGGGATGCGGAAACGCAGGAAGTGGTGGGAGAAATCACAGAGGATGGTCAGCAATGGGTCACGGTTCCGGGCGGACGCGGCGGACTGGGCAACGATCACTTCAAATCCCCTACGAACCAGACCCCCCGCTATGCTCAGCCGGGGGAGGACGGTCAAGAGGTATGGCGCATTCTGGAGCTGAAATTGTTGGCGGATGTAGGGCTGGTGGGCTTTCCCAATGCGGGAAAATCGACCCTGCTCAGCGTCGTCAGTGCGGCCAAACCTGAAATCGCCGATTACCCTTTTACCACGTTGAGGCCCAACCTGGGTATGGTGGCTTACCGGGGCGACCGCAGTTTCGTGATGGCGGACATACCGGGAATCATCGAGGGTGCCCACGAGGGCAGAGGATTGGGATTGAGGTTCCTGCGCCACATCGAACGCAATGCCGTGTTGCTTTTCCTGGTTCCGGGCGATGCAGATGACATTGCGGAAGCTTACAGGATTCTGCTGCGCGAATTGGAGCAGTACAATCCCGAGTTGCTGTCCAAGGACCGCATCTTGACCATCAGCAAATGCGACCTGCTCGATGATGAATTGCGGGAAGAGGTTACTGCCGAGCTCGGCGGCTTGGCCCACCATTATTTCAGTGCGGTTACAGGTGAGGGGGTGGATCGACTGAAGGACCTGCTGTGGCAGGCCATTGCAGGCGGTTCGGGCTGAACACGCCGTCCGCGGTAACTTCGCGCTGTACCATCAACGCCCATGGGAGAAACACTCGCGCTAGAGACCGGAGAGGACCTGAGAAAGGTCGCGCTCCACGATTACAGACTTGCGTGCATCAGCCGTGAGGCATCCCTGCTCGGAAGGAAGGAAGTGCTAACGGGAAAGGCCAAATTTGGCATCTTCGGAGATGGCAAGGAGGTGGCGCAGCTCGCCTTGGCCCGCCAGTTCCAAGGTGGGGACTTCCGCAGTGGATACTACCGCGACCAGACCTTGATGATGGCGCTGGGGCTCATGAACGTCGAGCAGTACTTCGCTCAACTTTACGCCGACACCCACCCAGAGCGCGAGCCCATGACGTCGGGGCGTCAGATGAACGGGCATTTCAGTTCGCGGACCGTGGATGATGAAGGTCATTTCCTGTCCTTGACCAAGCAGCCCAACAGTTCGGTAGACCTGTCTCCAACCGCGAGCCAGATGCCGCGTCTTTTGGGGCTGGCGCATGCGAGCAAACATTTCCGCGCCCGCAGCAAGGAGATGAAGAAGGAGGGTTTCAAGGTCAAGGGATTTTCGAAGGATGGAAATGAAGTGGCCTTTGGTACCATAGGAGACGCGTCCACATCCGAGGGCATGTTCTGGGAGACCATGAACGCGGCGGCTGTGCTTGGAGTACCGCTGTGTATGAGCGTGTGGGACGATGGTTACGGCATTTCCGTTCCCAAGAAATACCAGACCGCACGCGAAAGCATCTCGCAGGCATTGGCTGGAATGGCCTACGGTTCCGAACCGGGAGGTCCCGGCGATGGCGGGATTTCTGTGGCGGAATCGGAGGCCGAACTGCCCGGAGGCGGCATTGTGATTTTCAAGGTCCGCGCGTGGGATTACCCCGCCTTGTTGTTGACCTACGAACGGGCCGTCAAAATCTGTCGCGAAAAGCACGTACCGGTATTGGTGCATGTCGAAGAGTGCACCCAGCCTCAAGGACACAGCACCAGTGGATCCCACGAGCGCTACAAGACGCCGGAGCGCCTCGCGTGGGCGGAGGAATTCGATTGCATTCGCCAGCTGGGACGCTTCCTCGAGATGGAGGGTGCCGCTACAACGGAGGAGTTGGAGGCCATCCGCAACGAGGCCAAGACTTGGGTCCGCAGTGAGCAGAAGGTCGCTTGGCAAGCCGTGCGGGCATCCTTGGATGGAGAGCGCGATACGGCTTTGGAATTGCTCCGCGCCATGCCGGGTTCCGGCGATCGTGCCGATGCTTTGGCGGCGGTGATGGATCCCATCCGAAAGGATGTGCATTCCGCCGTGCGTCAGGCGCTGCATGCCACTTCCGGGCAGCCCTCGGAACAGAGGACAGCGCTGCTTCGTTGGCTGGAGGTCCAACAAGCGCGATGCGGCGGATTGTATGGGGGGAACCTTCATGCCGAAGGGGTCTACGATGCGACTCAGGTCGCACCGGTTGCAGCCGAGTATGGCGATGAAGAGGTCGACGGACGTGTGGTCCTGCGCGACAATTTCAAGGCGCTTTTCGAGCGCCATCCCGAATTGCTCACTTTTGGCGAGGACACCGGCAAGATCGGTGGTGTCAACCAGGCCATGGAAGGAATGCAGGAGGCCTTTGGTGAAGAACGGGTTTCCGATACTGGAATCCGCGAGTGCACCATCATCGGTCAAGGCATTGGTCTCGCCATGCGCGGCCTTCGACCCATCGCCGAGATTCAATACCTCGACTATCTCTACTACGCCTTGCAGATCATGAGGGATGACCTCGCGACGGTGCACTACCGGAGTGCTGGGGCCCAGCGTGCGCCGCTCATCGTGCGGACCCGTGGCCATCGACTGGAGGGCATTTGGCATGCTGGAAGTCCCATGGGGGCGGTCGTGCACAGCTTACGGGGGATGCACGTTTGTGTGCCGCGGAACATGACCGAAGCCGCTGGCATGTACAATACTTTGATGGCGGCGGGCGAGCCCGCCCTCATGGTGGAGTGCTTGAACGGCTATCGGTCCAAGGAGCGCCTTCCCAAGAACCTCGGCGAATTCCGGGTACCCCTCGGGATTCCTGAGGTCGTGCGAAAGGGAAATGATGTCACGGTCGTCTCTTACGGGAGTACGTTCAACGTCTGTGAAGAGGCGGCTGAACGTCTCGCGGACATGGACATCGATGTGGAGCTGGTGGACGTCAGGACCCTGCTGCCGTTTGACCTGAACGGCGCCATTGTCAACAGCGTCGCACGGACCCACCGCGTCCTCTTCGTGGACGAGGATGTTCCCGGAGGTGCCACGGCCTACATGATGGACCGGGCCATGGCGTCCGGCGAATTGTGGATGCACCTGGATTCTGCGCCGCAGACGTTGTCTGCTGCTCCTCACCTGCCTCCCTACGGCAGCGACGGAGACTACTTCTCCAAGCCTTCCGTGGAGGATGTAGTGGAGCGGGTCCACGCTATGATGGCCGAGGCGGACCCCGGCGCTTACCCCGATCTCGTCTGAGTTTTGGAGCGCATTGAATTCGCGTTGCGCACGCCCTACATCGATCTCCTTCAATTGTTGAAGGCGACGGGGCTCTGTGTCACAGGCGGCGAAGCCAAGTGGGCGGTGGACGAGGGCAGGTTGATTGTGAATGGTGAACCTGAATCGCGTCGGCGCCGAAAGTTGAAAGTGGGCGATGAGGTGGTGATGGATGGTCAATATCTCGTGCACATCATGCGGCCTCCGGAATCGTGATTTCGTCGCATATTGCTCCCCTTCGTGTCCTTGGATAGGGCACAATTGAAACCGCGATTCTGAAATCCATGTGCCGTCTGCCTCGTATTCTTTGGGCTTGTAGCTTGTTTTTGAGCTTTCTAACCCTGCCCGCTGCTGCGCAGGAGGTCATTCGTGGCCAGGTATTGGACGGGGAGACGGGAGATCCGGTTTTTGCAGCCGGGGTGCTCGTCGAGGGCAGTTCCATAGGAACGTCCACCGATTTTGATGGCCGCTTTCGATTGGAGGTGCCCTCTTTGCCGGTTCGACTGAACGTGAGCTTTATCGGATACGCCACATTGGCTGTTGACGTGAGAAGCGCTTCGGAGGAGGTCAAGGCCGTTTTGCAGCCCGATGCCGTCCTCATGGAGGAGGCGGAAGTAGTGGGTTCCCGCATCGACGAGCGCCAGAAGCAGGGGCCATTGACGGTGGAGAGCATGGATGTGCTCGCCATCAAGGAGGCGCCGAGTGGCAACTTTTACGAAGGGTTGGGTAACCTGAAAGGGGTGGATCTGACCAGTGCCTCGCTCGGATTCAAGATCATCAATACGCGCGGATTCAATAGCACCTCTCCCGTGCGGTCCTTGCAACTCATCGATGGGGTCGACAATCAGAGCCCCGGATTGAACTTCTCCCTCGGCAATTTCCTCGGGGCCCCTGAACTCGATGTGATGAAGGTGGACATCGTGGCGGGTGCGAGCAGTGCCTTTTACGGCCCGGGTGCCTTCAATGGTGTCGTCGCCATGGAGACCAAGTCGCCGTTTCGGTTCCCTGGGGTTTCCGTGAGTGCCAAAGTGGGGGAGCGGAACCTGACAGAAACTGGATTCCGTTATGCCGATTACGTAGAGGATGCGGAGGGCAATCCCGTGCTCGGATTCAAGGTCAATGCCTTCCGTTTCAGCGCCGACGATTGGGTGGCCGACAACTACAATCCCGTAGACGCCTCGCAGGTGGACGCCGGTAATCCTGGCCGTTTCGATGCGGTGAACATCTACGGCGACGAGTACAAGACCGTATTCGACTACAGCGGGGACAACAGTGCCAATGCCCGCGGCCTCGGTTCCTTTTTTCGGACGGGATACAAGGAGATTGACCTCGTCGATTACGGCACCAAGAACCTGAAGGTCTCGACCGCACTGCATTTGCGTCTTCAGCCTGAGAAGACCTACGAGTCGCCTGAATTGGTGTATGGATTCAGCAGCGGATTCGGAACCACGGTGTATCAGGGAGACAACCGGTTCTCCTTGCGCAACATTGAATTCTATCAACACAAGCTGGAGCTTTCCAAGCCCGGCAAGTGGTTCTTGCGCGCCTACCGCACCAGTGAGGATGCCGGTGACAGTTACGATCCGTACGCAACGGCCTTGCGCATGCAGGACGAGACCCGCTCGGACTACAGCTATTCCAAAGTGTATTACCGCTATTGGGTGGACAGCATTGCCCCCCAGATTTCGGGCACCTGGCCCTCCGGGATTCTGGATACCACTGGGCCTTTCCCCGTATTTACCATTCCGCCGGACAGCATCTCGGCCTGGTATGCCAACAATGGGGACAACCTTACGGCCTGGCATTCCCTTGTAGAGGATTGGACCAACAATGGTTACGCCAATTTGAGTGACGTATCACTGGAGCCTGTGGGTCACCTCGAGCCCGGTACTCCGGAGTATCAAGAGGCGTTTGACCGGATCACCTCCCTCAAGAACAACGAGGGAGAGGGAGGCACCCGGTTCTACGACCGTTCCAGCCTTGTTCATGTCCACGGAGAACGGATTTTCAGCCCTGCAGGATTTGACGAAATCCGGATAGGCGGCAATTTCCGTCGCTACACGCCGAACAGCGATGGTACCATTTTCAGCGATACCGCGGGTGTGGTCATCACCAATCAGGAAATGGGATTCTACGCCGGTGCCCGCAAGCGATTTGCCGAAGACAAGGTGATCACTACTGCGACCATCAGGGCCGACAAGAACCAAAATTTCGATTGGGTTTTCTCACCTGCTGCTTCGCTTGTTTGGAAGCCAAGGGAGCAGGATTACCTGCGCGTGAGCTTTTCCAGTGCCTTGCGCAATCCAACGCTTGCGGATCAATACCTCTACCTGGATGTGGGACCGGCTACCTTGGTCGGTAACCTCGAAGGTCGGGACAGCCTGGTGACGATCGCGAGTTTCGTCGATTACCGGAACAGCATTTCGAGTGCGGCCGGATTGCCCTTCGGCAACCTGGACACCATGCAGTACTTCAACATTGCGCCTTTGCGTCCGGAGCAGGTCCGGTCGGTAGAATTGGGCTATCGCACGACGCTGTGGGACAAGCTGTACCTCGACGGCAGTTGGTATTACAGCCAGTACGATTATTTCATCGGCTACAACATCGGTCTGGATGTCCTTTTCCAGAACCCGGCTTTCCCCAGTGCCGTCACGGGAATCGATGTCTACCGATATGCGGCCAATTCCATCAACGAGGTTCGGACCACCGGAGCCTCCATTGGGGCCAATTGGTATGTGGGTGACAATTGGATGTTGTCGGGTAACTACAGTTGGAATCGATTGGTGAAGACCGACGAGGACGATCCCATCATTCCGGCATTCAATACACCTGAACACAAGTACAATCTCGGCATCAGCACGCGAGATCTTCGCTTGCGCGAAGCAAGTACATGGGGTTTCGGCGTGAATTATAAGTGGGTTCAGGGGTTTGTTTTTGAAGGTTCGCCTCAATTCACCGGTTATGTACCCACCTTCGACTTGCTGGATGTGCAAGCCAATGCCCACATCGACCAGCTCAACATGACCATTAAAGCTGGTGCGTCCAACGTGCTGAAAAACTGGCATATAGAGGCTTATGGAGGGCCTTCTGTGGGGCGTTTGGCTTACTTGAGCTTGCTCTACGAGGTCGATACGCGGAACTGATTATCGACGCTTACAAATTGGTCGTTGACCTTTGCGTGGAATACACTGTGTAATTCGTACACACTGTAATTCGACTTGCCTATCTTTCACCCTCAACTTAGGGACCAAACCATGAAGCAAACTTGTCTCCTCCTGGCAGCCTTCTTTGTCTGCCTGACCGCCGGAGCCCAGACCCGCTACCTCGACGAGGTGTTCAGCGACGTCACGGTGACCTCCGATATCCAATACGGAACCAACATTACTGTCATCACTGCATTGCAGGAGCTCCCGCCTGCTCCTCAACCGCTGGTGCTCGACCTCTATGAGCCTACGGGCGATACAGAGACCGATCGTCCGCTGTTGATGATGTTCCACACAGGAAACTTTCTGCCTCCTTACTTGAATGGAGGTGCACAGGGTACAAAAACCGACAGTGCGATTGTTGAGATTTGCACCCGTTATGCCAAGATGGGCTATGTCGTCGCCAGTGTCGATTACCGCCTTGGTTGGAACCCGCTCGCCGCTACGCAGGAGGAGCGCACCCTGCAGTTGATTCAGGCTGCATACCGCGGTGTACAGGACAGCCGTACAGCCGTTCGCTTCTTCCGGAAGTCTGTGGCCGAGAGTGGCAATCCTTACGGAATTGACGACAGCAAGATTGCCCTTGGCGGTGACGGAACGGGTGGATACATCACCCTCGCCAGCGCAGGAATCTCCAGTTATAATGACATCATCCTCGACGATACGGGTGTGCCGATTTCCAAGTTCTGGTATGATCCGGGCGACGGATCCAACATTCCGATGGTCGTGGAGGACATTCACGGTAATCCCGATGCCACCAACGATGCCTACGCTCCCGCCTCTGTCGGTGGTTTCCAGTTGTGCATGGCCAACCACGTAGGCTACGATTCCGACTTCGACTACCAGTTCAACCTCGGAGGCGCTTTGGGTGATTTGAATTGGCTTGATGAGGGAGACATTCCCATGGTCAGTTTCCAATGTCCACACGACCCATTTGCTCCCTATGAGACGGCAGTGTTGATTGTCCCGACGACCAACGAGCCGGTAGTTGAAGTGAGTGGTGCCTATGACATCCATCAGGAAATCAATGGCTATGCCACCAACAACAATGCGTCTTTCGCGGATGCCGACATCGACGATGCTGCGTCCGCTGTGAACAACGGTTGGGACGGTCTCTTCCCGGTTTTCAACAGCTATGTGGACGGTGTAGCTACCGAGCCGTTTGACAGCTCTCCTTGGCAGTGGTACAGTGAGGCTGCTGTGCAGGCTTATGATGACGCCAATGGCACCAACATTCTTGCGACCCAATTGAGCCTGAACCCCACCATGAGTGAGGCTGAAGCTCAGTTTTGGATCGGAGAGATCGTGGATTACAACTCTCCCCGCATGGGCCTTTCACTCGGGCTCGTCACTGAAGGAGAGGTCAACAACAGCGGTGTGCGCTACATCGACGAGGTCTTTGACGAGGTCAATGTGACCACGGATGTGGTTTATGGAACCAACATCACGGTCATCACTGCTCTGGAGGAGCTTCCTCCCGCTGCACAGCCGCTGGTGTGTGATATTTACGAGCCAGCAGGCGACATCCTGACGGACCGCCCCCTCATCTTGTACTTCCACACCGGAAACTTCCTGCCCCAGTACGTGAACGGAAGTGCCGTGGGTAACAAGGACGACAGCTGCGCCGTGGCCATCTGTACAGAATTCGCCAAAAAGGGATATGTCGTCGCGAGCTGTGACTACCGCCTCGGTTGGAACCCTCTGGCCGCCACTCAGGATGAGCGTACCCTCCAGTTGATTCAAGCTGCCTACCGGGGAGTACAGGACAGCCGTACGGCCGTTCGTTTCTTCCGTAAGACCATTGCAGAGGACGGCAACCCATGGGGTGTGGCCGATAACAAGATTGCCATGTTCGGCGAGGGAACCGGTGGATACATCACCCTCGCTTCCGCAGGCATCTCCAGCTACAATGACATCATCCTCGATGACGCAGGAGTGCCGATTTCCAAGTTCTGGTACGATCCAGGCGACGGGTCCAACATTCCGATGGTCGTGGAGGACATCCACGGTAACCCCGATGCGACGAATGATGCCTATGCGCCTGCATCTGTCGGTGGTTTCCAGCTTTGCATGGCGAACCACGTGGGTTACAGCTCTGACTTCGACTTCCAGATGAACCTCGGTGGTGCATTGGGTGACTTGAACTGGTTGGACGAGGGCGATGTGCCCATGGTCTCTTTCCAGGGCCCCCATGACCAGTTCGCTCCTTACACGACGGGTGTGCTGATCGTTCCTACCACCAACGAGCCCGTGGTGGAGGTGAGCGGTGCTTATGATGTTCATGATGAGATCAATGGTTACGCCACCAACAACAACGCGGTGTTTGCCGATATCGGCTTGCCTGACCCCGCTGTAGCTTACGGTAACCAAGGTTGGGACGGACTTTTCCCTGTCCTCAATAACTACGTGGATGGTGCTCCCACCGAGCCCTTCGACGGTGCTCCATGGCAGTGGTGGGATGTGGCCACGACCGAATTCGTGGACTCTCAGAATGGAACGAACATTGCCGCTACGCAGTTGACCTTGAACCCGACCATGGGTCCGGCTGAAGCCGCTTACTGGATCAACGAGGTGACCAACTACACGGCTCCCCGTTTGGCGGTGAGCCTCGGTGTCGCTGCCCTCGGCCCAGGTTGTAATGACGAGACTGCCTGTAATTACAGTGCACTCGCGACGACGGACGACGGTTCTTGTGAGTACGCTGCAGAGGACTTCGATTGTGATGGCAACCCCTTGAATGTGCCAGGATGTACGGACGTCATTGCATGTAACTACGACGGTTTCGCAACCGAAGACGATGGTTCATGTGACTATATGGACACCACGCTGCCGACAGGAGCAACGAATGTCTGGTTGGTGGGTCTCACCCTGACTGGCACGGATAACGAGCCTTTGGCGGGTGGTTGCGAACTCGGCGGAGGTGTCAACCCCAATATTTCTGTGAACGGTGTCTTCCTTGGTGACGGAACCGGTGGTCCGCTTGTCATGTCCAACGTGACCGATCCGACGGGAGGTCTCCTCTTTGAATTGGTGGCCATCGCCAGCACCACGCCTGTGGGCATGTGCGGAGGTCAATTCACAGTCAACCTGCAGGGCAATATCCTCACTTTGGCTGAGCAGAATGGCATCTGGCGCACGATTGTTCCGGTGCTAGGACCCCAGTACCTGTGGGCTGCTCCCGCTTCCAGCTTCACTCCGGGTTGTGGTGACCCCACTGCTTGTGGATTCACGAACCCTTGTGATCTGAGCTTGCTCTGTGACTACACGGATACAGATGGTGACCAGATCCTCGATTGTCAGGAGGTTCCCGGTTGTGGCGACCCCAATGCGGACAACTACAACCCCGACGCTACGGATGAAGGTCCTTGTAACTACAACGGTTGTACCAACGCTGCCGCTACCAACTACGACGCGGGTGCGAACACCGATGACGGCAGCTGCCAATTCGAAATCGTGTTCCGTGTGAACGCATCGAACATCACAGTGAACGGCGGAATAGACATCGCTGGATCATTCAATGGATGGGGTGCCCCTGCCACACCGATGACCGAGATGGGCTATGGCGTTTGGGAGGCTTCCTTGATTCTGGGTGTAGGTGACTACGCGTTCAAGTACCGCAATGGCGGTGACTGGGAGGACCTCTCAGGTGACTGCACCGCGGGGGGATACAGTGACCGCCAGTTGAGCGTGGTGGATAGCCCCATGGTTTTGGAGGCTGCATGCTATGCTGAATGCGACGCTTGTGCTGGATGTACTGATCCGTTCAGTGCAGAGTACAACCCGTTCGCTGGTTCCGATGATGGAAGCTGTGCCACGGCCATTGTGTACGGATGTACCTACCCCGACGCCAGCAACTACAATGCTGCAGCGACCATCGATGATGGTTCCTGTGAAGTAAGCGGTGCCAACCCTTGCCCGACCGACCTCGATGGAGACGGTGCTACGGCTGTGGGTGACTTGCTCCTCTTGCTCGGAAGTTTCGGTGGCAACTGTGACTGATTGCAATAGACTTTAAGAGAATTGGAAAGGCGCCCCGACGGGCGCCTTTCTTTTTTCACGGGTAAACGGAAGGCCGACGTTTGCGAACCTCGGGTTGGAGCGGGGAGATGTCTACGCACATTCATCCCGTCGGCCGGTCGCGGAGGTGCCGCCGACAGCTTCTAGGTTTTGGTTACGGGAGGCCGTTCGAAACGTCGGATGGCCTCCTCAAAACTTGACGAGAGAGCCTCTAATTTGCCCGTATGAAATGGCAAGAAGATGTGTCTCTTTTATTGCTTCGCTTGGGCGCCGGTGGATTGATGGTGCCCCACGGATGGGGCAAGCTGGGGCGTCTGCGTGAAGGCTTGGCAGCGGGGGAGGTCCAATTTTATGATTGGATGGGACTCGGAACGGAAGTGTCCTTGGGGCTCGCGGTTTTTGGAGAGCTCGTTGCACCCGCATTCCTGGTGCTCGGTTTGTTTACGCGCTGGATGTCGGTTCCCGCGGCTATTACCATGGCTGTGGCCGCATTTGGCGCGCATGCAGGAGATCCCATCAGCGACAAGGAGCATGCGCTGTTGTTCCTGATTCCCTTCGTCATTCTGACGTTGATGGGGGGTGGGAAATACAGCCTCGATTGGGCACAGAAGCGACCCAAGTGAGGCTCATTATTGTCGTGTTGTAGAGCGCGGCAAAGCGCTGAATGTTCCCTCAGCCAAGCGAGGTGAGCTGGGCCTTGAGTACTTCGATTTTGGCTAGGGCATCTGCTTCCTTGGCGCGTTCAGAGGCAACCACCTGTTCCGGTGCGCCGCTGACGAATTTTTCGTTGCCCAGTTTTTTTCGAACGATGTTCAAGAAGCCTTCTTGGTACTGGAGGTCCTTTTGGATTTTCTCTTTTTCGGCATCGAGGTCGACGGCATCGCCGGCAGGAATGAAAAACTCGTGGGTCTCCAATACAAATCCGAAAGCACCCGTGACCTTCTCTTCGATGTGCTCAACGGCCGTCACGTTGCACAGGTGACAGACCACGCATTCGAGATCGGCAGGGTAGGGCTTTCCGCTTCCGTCGACGATGACCTTGAGGTCCAGCGCCTGCTTGTTGGGGATGTGGCCTTTCTGCCGAATGCCGCGGACTTCCGCCACGATACGGGTGGTGAGGTCGAAATTGGCGAGGAGGGCGTCATCGACCGGGCTTTCTGTGCGGGTGGGGAAGGAGGACTGGCAGAGCAACGTGCCTTCGGGACGACCCTGCAAAAGGCTGTACACCTCCTCAGTGAGGAAGGGCATGAAGGGATGCAGCAGAGACAGCATCCGCTCGAACAGACGAACCGTAGCGTCATAGGTGGCTCGGTCGCATGCCTCACCATAGGTGGGCTTGGCCAGCTCGAGGTACCAGGAACAGAAGTCGTCCCAAATGTGCTTGTAGGTGGCCATCAAGGCCTCGCTCAGGCGGAATTCGGCGAAGGCTTGATCGATGTCGGAGAGCACTTGCTCCGACCGCGTTTCGAACCATCGGATGCCGGCGGCGGCATGATCGGGTTGCGGCGCGGTTTCGCTGACTTCCCAACCTTTCACGAGGCGGAAAGCGTTCCAGATCTTGTTCGAGAAGTTGCGTCCTTGTTCGCAGAGCGCTTCGTCAAAGGGAAGGTCGTTGCCCGCAGGAGAGGTCAGGAGCATGCCCACCCGGACGCCGTCGGCTCCGTATTGCTTCATCAGCTCGATGGGGTCGGGGCTGTTGCCCAGCGACTTGGACATTTTCCGTCCCTGCTTGTCCCGAACGATGCCCGTGTAGTACACGTTGCGGAACGGCGGGGCTTGGCGGTACTCATAGCCGGCGATGATCATTCGTGCCACCCAGAAGAACATGATTTCCGGGGCGGTCACCAGGTCGTTGGTGGGGTAGTAATAATCGACCTCTTCCTTGGTGTAGAAGCCGTCGAAGACACTGATCGGCCAGAGCCAGGAGCTGAACCATGTGTCCAGAACGTCTTCATCCTGCCGCAGGTCGGCGGGTGTGATGTCGCGACCGGCCGCCTTTGTGGCCAGTTGGGCTGCGGTGTCTGCATCGGCTGCGACCACAAACTTGGCCTCTGCTGAGGTGGGTTCGCCTTCGTAATACCAGGCTGGAATCCGATGGCCCCACCAGAGCTGGCGCGAGATGCACCAGTCCTTGACGTTTTCCATCCAATTCCGGTAGCTGTTCTTGAATTTGGCCGGATGGAATTGGATGGTGTCGTCCATCACGCGGTCGAGGGCCGGCTTGGCCAGCTCCTCCATGGCAACGAACCACTGCATGGACAGGCGCGGCTCGATGATGGCGCCGGTGCGCTCGGAGCGGCCCACTTTGTTGGGGTGCTCCTCCACCTTGAGGAGGTGACCGGCGGCTTCCAAGGCAGCGGTAAATGTCTTGCGCGCCTCGAAGCGGTCCTGACCCTCGAATTCACCGCCGACGGCATTGACCGTGCCGTTGGGGTTGAGCATGTCAATGACCTCCAGCCCGTGCTTTTGACCGAGCTCGTGGTCGTTGGGGTCGTGGGCGGGGGTCACCTTCAAGCAACCCGTTCCGAATTCGCGATCCACGTACTCATCGAGAATGATGGGGATGCTCCGCCCTGCGATGGGCACAACAGCGCGTTGACCGTGAAGGTGGGTGTACCGCTCGTCTTCAGGGTGAATGCAGATGGCCGTGTCGGCGAGAATGGTCTCCGGACGGGTGGTGGCGATGGTCAGCCAGTCGTCGGTCCCTTCTACTTGGTAGCGGACGTGGTGCAGCTTGGATTGCTCCTCGGTGTGGATGACCTCCTCATCGGAAACGGCGGTCAGGGCCTGGGGGTCCCAATTGACCATGCGCAGTCCCCGGTAGATGTGGCCTTTGGCATGGAGGTCCAGAAAGGTGTCGATGACGCTGCGGCTGTAGTGCTCGTCCAGCGTGAAGTTGGTGCGTTCCCAGTCGCAACTCGCGCCGAGTTTCCGGAGTTGCTTGAGGATGATGCCGCCGTGTTCGCGGGTCCAATCCCAGGCGTGCTCGAGGAAGGCGTCGCGGCTGAGGTCGGATTTCTTGATGCCTTGGTCGCGGAGTTTGCGGACGACCTTGGCCTCCGTAGCGATGGAAGCGTGGTCCGTGCCGGGCACCCAGCAGGCATTCTTGCCCTGCATCCTTGCCCGGCGTACCAAGACGTCCTGGATGGTATTGTTGAGCATATGGCCCATGTGGAGCACGCCGGTGACGTTGGGCGGGGGGATCACGATGGTGTAGGGCTCCCTTTCATCGGGGACGCTGCGGAACGCCTTGGCGTCTTCCCAGGTTTGGTTCCACCGGTCTTCGACGGTGGTAGGATCGTATTGTGAGGGGATCTCTTGGGCCATGGCGCAGGCGAATGGAACAGATGCGGCGCCAAATTTAGCCTGTTAAAATCGCGTTAACCCTAACGGAGGAACGAGAAAGACCGCTTTATCTTCAAACCGGAATACAATCAATCCCCATTATGAAGAAGGTTCTCCTCACCCTCGCCGTGGTTTTCGGCGGATTCATCATTGCCGGAGCACAGGAAGTGGTCAATGGCCCCGTCCTCAGCATCGACAAGGAAGTGCACGATTACGGTACCATCGATCAGGGTGCTGACGGCAACTGCGTCTTCACCGTGACCAACGACGGTACTGACCCCCTCATCATCTCCCGCTGCAAGGGTTCCTGCGGTTGCACGGTGCCTCAGTGCGACAAAGACCCCATCATGCCCGGCACGACGAGCGCGATCAAGGTCAAGTATGACACCAAGCGCGTGGGCCCGATCAACAAGAGCGTGACCATTACCTCCAACGCCTCCAACGAGCCGACCAAGGTGATCCGCATCAAGGGTAAGGTGGAAGCCGTTGCCCAGCAGGTGGGTGCTCCCGTGAAGGAAGCTGCCGGCCCTACCAACAAGCAATAATCATTGGGCGCCTTGCGCCACAGGAAAGCCGCTCCGGAATCTCGGGGCGGCTTTCTTTTTGCCCGAACCTCAGCCGGGTCAGGGGTGTTGTGAGGACATGTTCGGATTATTCAAGAAGGATCCCGTGGAGAAGCTTCGCAAGGAGCATGCGCGGTTGTTGGCAGAGGCCCACAGGCTGAGTACCGTGGACCGCGCGCGAAGCGATGAGATGACCGCCAAGGCTGCAGCCGTGGAGGCGGAGTTGGTGGCGTTGCAAAACGGAGGCAAGGCATGAGGACGATTGCGGTCATTGGAGACAGCAAGGGCATTGGTCTGGCCTTGCGCGATCAGCTTCTGGCGCGGGGAGACCAGGTCATTGGCGTTTCGCGCTCGGGAGCGCAGGCTGGCGGGAACTACACGGGTCTTGTCTTCGATGCCGTGGCGCACCCCTGCGACTTGTCGTCTTTTACCGACCGGCTGGACGGGCTGGTCTACTGTCCGGGTACCATCACTTTGAAGCCTGTGCGTGGTGTCAAGCCCGAGTTGGTGTTGGAGGATTTCAAGGTCAATGCGATGGGGCTGCTGCAGACGGTACAGGCCAACCTCAAGTTGCTGAAGGCGGCGGCTGCGGACCCTGTTCAGGGGGCGCCATCGATTGTGGGTTTCAGTACCGTGGCGGTGCAGACCGGCATGGGATTCCACGCGTCAATTGCCATGGCCAAGGGAGCGGTGGAAGGATTGGTGCGGACCATGGCCGCTGAGTTTGCGCCGGATATCCGCGTCAATGCGGTGGCGCCGACCTTGACCGACACGCCGCTGGCCGCGTCCCTGCTTTCCAATGATGCCAAGCGTGAGGCCAGCGCGGACCGCCATCCACTCAAGCGCGTGGCTACAGCCGATGATGTGGCGGGTATGGCCGCTTTTTTGCTTTCGCCGGCAGCGGCGGCGATCACGGGCCAGGTGATGCAGGTGGACAACGGCATGAGCGCCGTCCGATGAGTTGCTCACGCACCCTACTTGACGTGGAGGCTCTCCAGGGTTTGCCCCAGCGACAGCGCGCTCGACTGGTCAACTCGTTGAGTGGCTTCAAATCGGCCAACCTGGTCGGTACGGCCAATGCGGATGGAACACCGACCTGCTGCATCGTCTCGAGTACGGTACACCTCGGTTCCAATCCGGCATGGATGGGCGTGGTGTTCAGGCCGCCAGGTGAGGACGCGCACAACTACAAGAATCTGGTGCGGACGGGGGTCTTCACATTGAGTCATGTCACGGCCGGTTTCTACGAGGCAGCCCATCAGACCAGCGCTCGTTACCCGGCCGGACGATCGGAATTCGAAGCTGTGGGATTGACCCCGCATTGGCATGGGGCAGGAGATGAGCGATTTGGGGCACCTGCGGTGGCAGAGTCTCCTGTGCGCATGGGATTGGCGGTGCAAGAGGACATGCCCCTGCCCAATGGCTGTCGCTTTGTCATCGGTGCCATCCAATGGGTGGATTTTGCTTCGGAGATGCAGGCAGAGGACGGTTTTCTGGACCTGTGCGCAGCGGAAACCGTGTGCATTGGTGGGCTCGATGCCTACCATACCGTTGAGCGGAAAGCGCGTTTGAGTTATGCCAAGCCGGACCAACCCTTGGAGTCGAGGCAGGACTTTTTCGAAGGTTGGGACTGACGTGAGACATTGATGGCAGAGCGTCCGCCCCTTCGCGTCATTTGGTTGAAGCGCGATCTGCGTCTGAGGGACCACGCGCCTTTGGCGGAGGCCATGCGCCTCGGGGGGCCGCATTTGTTGCTCTATTGTTTTGAGCCTACAGATTTGGCTCACCCATCTACGAGTGGCCGTCACGTCGCATTCGTGCAGCAGGGGCTGGCCGACATGGATGCGCAATGGGGCGCATGGGTCGAGAAGGGCCAGATCCGGCCGGGAGCTTCCACCTCTCCGGTGCATGCCGATGCAGTGGAGGTGTTTCGGCACCTGAACGAGGGGTTTCGATTGCTTGGCGTGCACAGTTATTGCGAGTCGGGATTGAGGCATACCTACGATCGGGATTTGGCACTGGCTCGGTTTTTTGAAGAGGCCGGAGTGCCCTGGCACGAGCATCAGCGCGATGGGGTGAAGCGGGGCAGGCAGGACCGGACGGGATGGCGGGAAGGATGGTTTGCCCACATGGAGGCACCTCAGGAACAACCGGAATGGTCGCGGTTTGACCCGGTGGATGCGCGGCAGTTGGCTTGGCCTGAGGCTTGGCGCCGGTTGCCGATGCCGAATGAGGACCCGAAGCGCTTTCAACCGGGTGGAGAGCGCAAGGCCCACGCCTACCTCGAGACTTTCGTGACGGACCGGATCCGCCGCTACGCCCGGACGATATCCAAGCCGGAAGGCAGCCGCGAAGGGTGCAGCCGTTTGAGCGCGCACCTGGCCTGGGGCAACTTGAGCATTCGGCAGGTGCACCAGCGGCAAGCTGCAGCGCGGCGCAGGGGAGGGGATGCTCCGGCCGGGCAGGGGCGGAACTTCTCCGCGTTTGACAGCCGGCTGCGCTGGCATTGTCACTTCATCCAGAAGTTCGAGATGGAGGACAGGATGGAATTCCACAACGTCAACCGCGCGCACGATCTGTTGGAAAAGCCCGTCGATGAGGCCAAGGTGGCGGCATGGGCAGAGGGGCGTACAGGTTTTCCCTTGGTCGATGCGTGCATGCGCAGCGTGACCGAAACCGGATACCTCAATTTCAGGATGCGGGCCATGTTGGTGAGTTTTTTGACCCACCACCTCTGGCAACCTTGGCAGGCGGGGGTGCACCACTTGGCCCGCCAGTTTTTGGACTTTGAGCCGGGCATCCATTACCCACAATTCCAGATGCAAGCGGGCGTGACCGGAATCAATACGGTGCGCATCTACAACCCGGTCAAGCAGGCGGAGGACCATGACCCCCAGGGTGACTTCATCCGCAAATGGGTGCCGGAGTTGGCAGGGCTCGAGGCCCCGTATGTGTTTGCGCCTTGGACCCTGCCGCCGATTGAGGCAGAATGGTCGGGATTTCGATGCGGAGAAACCTACCCCGCGCCCATCGTCTCTTTAGAGCAGGCTTCCCGCCAGGCGCGAGAGCGGCTGTGGGCCCATCGCAAACACCCGGAAGTCAGGAAGGAAGGGTTGAGGATCCTGCGCCGGCATGTGGTTCCTGGGGCCCGTCCCATGGATTGAGGATAGATGGAAGAGTTGACCGAAATTAGCGGTACGCGATGAAAGAAAGCCGCCCCGTCCTCCACAGTGCCGATGGCCGCACCTTGCTTTACCACGAGACCATTGTGGACGCGGGTGTCGAAGCGCCTTGGATGGTGTTCGTCCATGGAGCTGGAGGCAGCATACAGACCTGGAAATACCAGATCGAGGCCTTCCGGCCCCACTATCGCCTGCTGCTCATTGATCTCCGTGATCACGGCTACAGCAAGGACATCCTGCCGGAATTCCCGCAGTACGATTTTGACATCGTGGCGGAGGACATCCTGGCGGTCATCGATCATCTGGGAATCGAACGCGCACATTTCGTGAGCCTGAGTATTGGCAGCGTGATCCTGCAGAAGTTGGACATCGAGCGTCCCGAGCTCATCGACCGCATGGTCATGGCCGGTGCCATCTTCGACGGTTCGCGCCTGATGCACCTGTTCGTGCACAGCGGAAAGGTGCTCAACTACATCCTGCCGTATCGTGCGATCTACTGGCTGTTCAGCTTCATTGTTCTTCCGCGGCGGAACCACCGCATGAGCCGATGGATTTTCCGTCGCCAGAGCCGTCGCCTGACGCCCGGGGAGTACCTGAAATGGGTAGAGCTCTACAAGCCCTTTTTCCAGTTGATCAAGGCCTATGTGAACCGAAAGGTCGACAAGCGGGGTCTCGTGGTGATGGGTTCGCAAGACCATATTTTCTTCAGTGCTGCTGAGAAGTTTGCCCGTGTCCAAAAGAACATGCGGCTCGCGGTCATCGAGAACTGTGGGCATGTGTGTTCCATCGAGGCCCCGGAGCTGTTCAATGATTTGGTGCTGAAATTCCTTGCGGGAAAGGATGTTCCGGCCCGTGTTACGGCCACACCTATCCCTTCCACTTGGGCTGAACTCAAGGCCTTGAAAGGCTGATTCGCCAGGGCGCATCTTTGCGCCATGCGAAAACTGCTGTTTTTCTTTCTTCTCTGTGCGCCCGCTTGGGCTACAGCGCAGGTCATTAACACGGACCGCCCCGATCAAACCGAAAGCTCAGCCGTCGTGCCTTTGGGCTCGTTCCAGTGGGAGTGTGGCTTTTCCAGCACTTGGCAGCCTGGGTTTAGCGGCAATATCCGCAGTATGGCCCTGCCCAATTCGCTGTTTCGGGTAAGCATTCTCGACGGATTCGAGCTGCGTGTGGTGCATCAATTGGACCGCGTCAGTCAACATTCTTTTGGCAATGACGACGTTCTGGCAGAGGGGACCAGTGACGTGCAGATCGGGACCAAGATCCAGTTGTTCCAGAAGGAGGGGAGCAAGACGGAAATTGCCTATTTGGGACACGCAGTGGCACCCACGGGCGATGGAGGATTGACGGGATTCGATTGGGGCATGGTCAACAAGCTCTGCATCAGCCACGATGTGGGGCCGGATTGGGCTTTGGGATACAACCTCGGCTACGACCTGGCCAACGGACGGGGCACCGCCACCTATGCGCTTGCGGTGGGCAAGGCCATCAACGACAAGCTCGGCTTGTATTTCGAGCCCTACGGAGAGATCGATGGATTCAACGGCAATCATTTCGCCAGTTTTGATGCCGGCTTGACGCTGCTGGCGAGCGACACCTGGCAGTGGGACATCAGCTACGGAACGGGCCTGAACCACAGCATGAACTACACTGCGATTGGTTTCAGCTGGTTGGTCTTGCCCAACCGTTGAAGGCTCGCGGAATCAGTCAAGGAAGTGGCTGGATGAACGGAGGGTTCAGCCGGTGATGTCGGCTTTCTTGTAGACCGCTGTTTTGGCGATGATGTCGTGCAGGGCCTGTCGCTTTTCGCCCAGTGCGGCGAAGCATCCGAAGAAGAAGACGAGGCTGACCAAGCTGGAAATCAATGGGAGGACAAACTGAAGCAGGCTGCCGCTGTTTTTGAGGGCCCAGCGCAACAGGTACAGCTGGACATCCCCCGGGCTCCCATCTTCACGCACAACCTGCAACCCCATTACCCGCTTGCCTGGTGAAGCACCGGTGAAGGCCTCGATCAACGTGTAAGCCAAGGCGACGACGCCTGCGATGATTGCCATGGCAATGGCACCTGCTCCCATGCCGATCAGGGCGAGCGCCTCCGCTTCTTCGTTGCCTACGGCTGCTTCGAGCCCCAAGGCAGTAGCAAGACCCGCGCCAATCCCCAGCAGAGAAATCGGTCCCAGCATAAGGACGATAAAGACGATGTCGAGGAGGGCGGCGCCCAAGCGGGGGCCAAAACCGATGCGGTTGGAGAACATGGTGTCGTGATTTGCTGCGCTCAATTTAGGGGCATGAGCGGATGAACCGCCGGCACGAGGTGGTGTTCTATCCACATGCACCGCAAGCCGCATCTGCCCTCCAAGGATTGTGTCCGATGTGGACGTCCGTTTGATTGGCGCAAGAAGTGGGCGCGCTGCTGGGACGAGGTGAAGTACTGCAGCGAGCGGTGCCGCCGTTCGTCCACATCTTCCCCTGCTGCATGAAAACGCTGCGTCTCATCCTGGGCGACCAATTGAACGCGTCCCATCCTTGGTTTGAAACGGTGTCCGATGACGCGGTCTACCTGATGGCGGAGATGCGGCAGGAGACGGATTATGCGCCCCACCACATCCAGAAGGTGCTGGCTTTTTTCGCGGCCATGCGGGCCTTCGCAGCTGCCCGGCAGGCGGAAGGGCACCGTGTGGTGTACCTCGCGCTGGACGAGGGGCGCAACACCCAAGGTTTGGAGGCCAATGTGCGGATGGTGATGGCCGAGGAGGGCTGTGAACGCTTTGCGTACCAGCTTCCCGATGAGTGGCGCCTCGATGAGCAGTTGAGGACATTTGCCTCGGAGCTGGGCGACAGGTCTGAAGCGTGTGATACCCATCATTTCCTCACCGCCAGAGGCGATCTCGCCGAGCAATTCAAGGGCAAGAAGACCTACTTGATGGAGTCATTTTACCGGAGGATGCGCAAGGCCCATGGGGTGCTTATGGAGGCTGGAAGTGACGGGCAGGAGCCGGCAGGGGGCAAGTGGAATTACGACGCCACCAACCGCAAGAAATTGCCCAAGGGCCATCGTCCTGTGGAACCATTGCTCTTCGAGCATGACTTGACCGGCCTGCAGGCCATGCTCAAGGAATGTGGCGTGGAGACCATAGGATCGGTGGATGCCGCTCATTTTCTGTGGCCGGTCACCCGAGAGGAGGGGTTGGAATTGCTGGAATTCTTTGTGGAGGAATGCCTGCCGCGCTTCGGCGATTTTCAGGATGCCATGCATCCGGAGTACTGGTCGATGTACCATGCCCGCATTTCGTTTTGCATGAACGCCAAGTTGATTTCGCCGATGGAGGTCATTCGCGCAGTGGAAGACAAATGGCGCACGGATCCGGACCATGCCGATATCACCCAAGTCGAGGGCTTCATCCGCCAGGTTCTGGGTTGGCGTGAGTACATGCGCGGGGTCTATTGGGCCCACATGCCCGAATACGCGGACCTCAATTTTTTCGAGGCGGACAAGGCGCTGCCCCAATGGTTTTGGACCGGGGAGACCAAGATGGCGTGCCTGCGCCACGCCATTGGCCAAAGCCTGGAATACGGCTACGCCCATCACATCCAGCGCCTGATGGTAACCGGCAACTTCACGCTGCTGGCGGGCATCCACCCCGATGAGGTGGACCAGTGGTACTTGGGCATCTATCTCGACGCCATCGAGTGGGTGGAGATCACCAACACGAGGGGGATGAGCCAATTCGCCGATGGTGGCATCGTCGGGACCAAGCCTTATGCCGCCTCGGCCAACTACATGAAGAAGATGGGGCCGTATTGCAGCGGGTGCAGCTATGATGCGGCCGACAAGACCGGTCCCAACAGTTGTCCCTTGAACAGTTTGTATTGGCATTTCCACGCCCGCAACCGGGCCAAGCTGGAGCGCAACCCACGGATTGGCATGGCCTACCGCACCTGGGACAAGATGCCCGCTGAGAAGCGCGACGCCCTTTTGGAGCGCGGTGACGCCGTGCTGGCCAACATCGAAAACCTCTGACCATGCGCAGCCTGATCTGGTTCCGAAACGACCTGAGGGTCACCGACAACGCCACCCTCAATGCGGCCGTGAAGGCCTCTACAGAGGTCATTCCCGTCTTTGTGATGGACCCGCAATACTGGGCGGAAGACCGTTGGGGCCAAGTCAAGACCGGCCCGTTCCGGACACAGTTCCTGTTGGAATCGTTGGCCGACCTGAAGGCGGACCTGGAAGACATGGGGGGAGCGTTGGTGATCCGCAAGGGGGATCCCGCTTCGGTATTGAAGTCGTTGGCTGACGAATACGGTGCGAAGGCGGTGTTCGCCACTGCCGAACACACCCGCGAGGAGCTGCACCGCGAGGCTCAGGTGGGGGCAGTGCTCGACCTCCGACTCGAGGAGCAATTGACCATGTACCATCCGGACGACTTGCCATTCGCGCTGGAGCAGTTGCCCGATGTCTTCACGCGTTTCCGGGGCAAAATGGAGAAGCGGTCCGAGGTCCGCGGTCCTTTGGCTGAGCCGGAATCCCTGAAGGTTCCCAATGGGCTGCAAAGCGATGCCGTGCCCACGATGGAAGGCCTTGGCGTGGAGGCCAAGGTGGCCGATGCCCGTGGCGTGTTGCCATTCAAGGGTGGGGCCAAGGCGGCTTGGGACCGTCTCGACCACTATTTCTGGGAGACCAAGAAGCTGCGCGTCTACAAGAAGACCCGCAACGGACTCCTCGGGGCCGACTACAGTTCCAAGTTCTCTCCTTGGCTCGCGCTCGGCTGCATCAGTCCGCGGGAGATCCACGCCCAGGTGCGCGCTTTCGAGAAGGAAGTCGAGAAGAACGAGGATACCTATTGGCTCATCTTCGAATTGATCTGGCGGGACTATTTCCGCTACGTGGCCATGCGCTACGGCAACCGCATCTTCCACAAGCGTGGCATCAAGCCCGAGTCGCCCAAGTGGCGACAGGACCGCCGCGTGTTCGAGGCATGGTGCGAGGGCCGGACGAAGTGCGATTTTGTCAATGCCAACATGCGGGAGCTGGCGGCGACGGGCTTCATGTCCAACCGCGGCCGCCAAAACGTGGCCAGCTACCTCGTGCACGACTTGGGCGTCGATTGGCGCATGGGGGCCAGTTGGTTTGAGCACATGCTCCTCGATCACGATCCGGCGAGCAATTATGGCAACTGGATTTACGTGGCGGGCGTAGGCAACGACCCCCGTCCCAACCGAAAATTCAACACAACCGGTCAAGCCGAACGCTACGACGCGGACGGCAAATACCGCCGACACTGGAGCCATGCGACTTTGGAACTTGACCTACAATGACCCCGGACGCTGGTCCGAGGTCCACGCCATTTCCGGCATGCCGCTGGGCTTTTGGGCGTCGGTGAAGGCCGGGGGCACAGGTTCGCCGCGCGCTGAGCTCGTAGGCGGTTCGGACGAAGTGGCACAGCTCGTGGGTGCGGAATCCGCACGCACGGCCTGCAACTTCGAGCGTACGGAGCGTGGCGCCATCCTTTACTTCCGCAGTCGACTCGAGGTGTTTGGCGCACCCTTGCAGCGCGGTGACGTCAGTGGCATCACCCGCGTCCCCGAAGGAGCACAGGACCGCGTGACATTATGGTGCGGCTGGACCGATGGGGAAGGCACCATGCAGTCGGGCAGCGTCGAAATGCGCTGTGCCCGCGCCACGGCCGAACGACTCGAGACCTACATCCGAAAGTGGCTGTTGGATTGACCCGGATCAATCGAACCCGACGACCTCTACGATGGAGAACTCGCTTCCGTTGCCGAAATCGCCATACACCACTTGGTAAATGCCTTCGGACGGGCTGTAAATGGCTCCACCTAGATCGGTCCAACCTCCTGCAGGCAACTCCACGGCGCGGTTCGATAAGGCCGTAGCCGGTGAAGCTTCGGTCTCAGGGTTTGCAAATGCGCACAGACTGGCAAGAACGAGGGCAAACGAAAAGCCCAACAGGGCGGATTTTGTGTGAATGGATTGCATGCACCCAATATCCGCATTCGGCCAAAGTTTTCAGCCCTTCCAGCCGGCCATGCAGATTTGGCCGTCGATTTGGAGGCGGCGGATGGCGTCGAGCTCGCGGAGGATGCCGTCGAGGTCGCGGCCGATCGGCTTGAAGTGGTAGGATTGGAACCAAACGACGCCTTCCTTGTCCAGGATGAAGAGGCCGCGCTGGCAGACCGGGGCGGGCTCTGCCGATACCGGACCGTCGAGGGTGCCGAACAGGGACGAGACGTTGCGGTCGGGATCGGCGATGAGGGGGTAGGTCACGCCTTGGGCACCGTCCTCGGATGGAGGGGTCGAGAGGAATTCGACGTGGCGTTCAGGGGTGTCGGTGCTGCAGCCGATGACCACCGCGTCGCGGGCAGCGAAGTCGGCGAGGCGCTCTTGGAAGGCGAGGGCCTCCGAACCGCAGACGGAAGTGAAATCGGCCGGGTAGAAGAAAAGAACCACGTATTGACCGCGGAACTGTGCGAGGGAGAAGTCGTTGATGGAGGCACCCTCTACAACAGCGGAGGCGGTGAAAGAGGGGGCAGTTTGGCTGAGGATGTTCATGTGGTCAGGGTTGCGGGGAGAAGTGGGAAAGGCAGGGAATTGTTCTTTTGACGCGCAGGGTATAGGCTGGGGGCGAAGGTATCTTAGCACCTGTGACGTCCAAGAAGACCAACGTGGTGAAAAGGCGCGGCAGACAGGCGCTTCCCCCCGAAGAGGAGTTCTTCAATCGGGAGTTGAGCTGGTTGGCTTTCAATGAGCGCGTGCTTCAGGAGGCGGAGGATGAGCGGGTGCCCTTGATTGAACGGATGCGTTTCCTCGGCATCTTCTCCAATAACCTCGACGAGTTTTTTCGTGTCAGGGTGGCGGCTCTGCAGCGGATGGACGCCCTCGGGAAACGCACGACCACGACCCTCGGTTTCGGCGTGGCGCAGACCTTGGACTGGATTGCGGAGCGGGTGATCGAACTTCAAGTTCGCTATGACGCGGCCTTTGCTGTTGCAGAGAACGGGCTGGCGGAAGAAGGCATCGACATTCTGACCGAGAAGCAATTGGACGAAGGCCAGTCCGCCTTTGCACAGGATTACTTCCACAGAAACGTGCGTCCCCATTTGGTGCCCATCCTCATTTCTGGGGTGGGCGTACCCGAGCTCAAGGATGGTCGCGTTTACCTCGCGATCTCTCTGGAGGGCGATGTATCCAAGCGCGCCCGTTTTGCCCTGCTCGAGTTGCCCGACTACTTGGATCGTTTTTTGGCTTTGCCTGAGAAAGAGGGGCGCAAGGGCCTCATTTTCCTGGACGATGTGGTGCGGGTCGGATTGCCGCGCCTGTTTGCCACCTTCCAGCCCGATCGGGTTTCGGCGTATGCGATCAAGGTCACACGGGATGCGGAAATCGATATGGACGACGACCTCTCCAAGTCGCTTTTCGAGAAGATGAAAAAGGGGATCGCCAAGCGCAAGCACGGCGATTATGTTCGCTTTCTCTACGACGGTGAAATGCCCGAGGAATTGCTCCGGTTCCTCATCAAGAGGTTGGGGGTAGTGGAGCAAGCCAATGTGATCCCCGGCGGGCGTTACCACAACCGGCGCGACCTCATGGACTTTCCCGACCTGGACCGTCCGGACCTCGTTTACCGGAAGTTGCAGCCCTTGCCCCATCGGCATTTGGCGAACCGCCGGAGCATCCTCGATCAGATCGCAAAGCGGGACATCCTCCTGCACTATCCCTATCACGACTTTACGCAGTTGGTGGACCTCCTGCGCGAGGCGGCCATCGACCCCAAAGTGTCTGCCATCCGTATCAACCTGTACCGGGTGGCCCGTCATTCGCACATCATCAATGCCCTGACCAGTGCGGCACTCAATGGCAAGTCCGTGCTGGTGGTCATCGAGTTGCAGGCCCGCTTTGACGAGCGCAACAACATCAATGTGACCCGCGAGCTGCAGGAGGTGGGCATCCAGGTCATCTTCGGGGTAGCGGGCTTGAAGACGCACAGCAAACTCATGCTGATTACCCGAAAGGAGGGAAGGAGCCTTCGTCATTACGCGCACGTGGGCACCGGCAATTTCAACGAAGCCACGGCGGGGGTGTTCAGCGATCTGTCCTTGCTGACGGCCGACCGGCGGATTGCGTCAGAGGTCGAGAGGCTCTTCCAGTTCTTCGAGCACAACTACCAACGCGGAGTTTACCGTCACCTGATTGTCTCGCCCTACAGCACCCGGCGGCGGTTCGTACAGATGATCGATCGCGAGATTGCGGAGGCCAAGGCAGGTCGGGACGCGTGGATGATTCTGAAGTGCAACAACCTCACGGACGCCGGAATGATCCGCAAGCTGTACGATGCGGGTCAGGCGGGAGTGAAGGTGACATTGTTGGTGCGGGGTGCCTGCGCCCTGCGGTCGGGTGTCAAGGGGTTGAGCGATAACATCAAGGCGTTCAGTCTCGTAGGTAGACACTTGGAGCATGCGAGGGTCATTGCTTTCGGCGCCGGAGGCAAACCCGAATTCTACATCTCGAGTGCGGATTGGATGACCCGGAACCTCGACCGCAGGATTGAGGTTAGCGTACCCATCTATGATCCGGCATTGCAAGCGGAGATTTCGGCCATGTTGGAATTCCAGATGCGCGACAATGTCAAGCGGCGGAAAGTGGACAGGAAGCAGCGCAACCGTTATGTCTTAGCGGGTGCAGATGATGCCTCTATCGAAGCGCACCAGGCGATCTATGCGTTTTACGAAAATCAAGGGAAGGCGAATGAGGTTGGCGGCGATTGACATAGGATCCAATGCGGTTCGCCTCATTGTCAAGGAGATTTCTGGCCCCCTCGGTGCTCTGAAAATCAGTAAAGTGGCCCATATGCGGGTGCCCATTCGCCTGGGGGAAGACGTATTCGCGAAGGGGTCGATTCTCCCGGACAAGGAGGAGCGTCTGGGTGACGCATTGGAGGCTTTTTCACTTCTGATTCGCGCCATGCAAGTCAAGGGATTTCGGGCATGTGCGACCAGCGCCATGCGCGAAGCGAAAAACGGAAAAGTGATCGCGGAGCGTCTTCAGGCCCGGACGGGAGTGGAAGTGGAGCTGATTGATGGTCAGACGGAAGCCGATTTCATTTTTTCCAATTTCGAGGTCAGTCTGTTTGACCGAGACCGGGACTACCTCTACATCGATGTGGGAGGAGGATCCACGGAACTCACATTGATCCGAAAGGGCGAACGCGCCGCCGGGCGCAGCTTCAAAGTGGGGTCGGTTCGACTGTTGAAGAAAAAGGTGGACCCTGCGGTGTGGGGGAAGATGGAGCGTTGGTGTCAAGAACTGGCTGCTGAGCATCACGTGGCAGCGCCGATGGCCATTGGCGCCGGAGGCAACATCAACCGATTGTTCAAGCTCGCCGGATGCCTTACAGGCGATGAGCTGACTTATGAAAAGCTGGCTTCGGTTGTGGCGGTCCTGGAACGTTGTTCCTATGAGGATCGATTGGCCAGATTTCAACTCAAGCCGGATCGCGCGGATGTGGTCGTGCCGGCGGGCAGCATCTACCTGCGTGCCATGGAAATGGTGGGCGCCAGAAGTATGCTCGTTCCCAAAGTGGGTTTGGCCGACGGAATCATCCTGGGCCTTTACGCCGCCTTGAATGAGGGGTAACCCGCGAAAGTCGATGTCAACTGACCAGAGCGGCTTGGCCCAGCGTCCGCAGGCGGAGCAGCTCTTCAGAAAGGCGACGGTCCCGGTCCTTGTCCATGGGCAGTCCCTTGCGCTCACACTCCAAAGCGGAAGCGAGGTCATGCGGGGACCATTCGTCGCGCATCGGCCGGGAGTGAACCTCTTCAAGTTGGCGTTCCGAAGCCCAATTTGACATCCACAGTATGTACTGCTGTTGCATTCTGACGAGGCATTCACCGAGGCGGGTGAGGCAGGTGGGGTCCAGCGTGGCGGCCATCGCGGTTCTCAAGCGGCCCACATTTTCCTGATGAATGCGGACCACTTGGTCGGCGGGGCCTTCCAACCCTTCCATCTCTGGGACGGTGCCATCCAGGCAAGGGAGTTCGACCCCGAGCGTCTCGCCGATTTCGGACGCGGCCAACAGGCGGTCAACCTTGGCTCGAAATACCTGGGGAATGACCGTTTGACGGAACAAGAAATCCCTCAATTCAAAAACATGGGTCTCGAAAGCATCTTGAATTTCCTCCGGTGTTGGAGACTCCGGAAGTTGAAGGACAAGCAGGGCAGTCTGACGATCCATAGTTCCAAATTACGACACGCCATCAGGCGATATTGGAATTTCTCGCTGCATAATTCACGTTATTTCGTTGGTGTAGGGACGGAATGGCTTGGCGGCAGGGGCCGCCCGGAATTAACTTTCGGCATGCATATGCAGACTTTGAACGCCATGTGGATTTCGCTCAGCCTCTCCTTGTTCCTGTTTACTTCCTGTGCCAATGAGGCCCCTGCGGGCAAGGCACCTCGCAAGGTGGACCCCACCGCAGCATTGACCGCTCAGGTCAAGCAGGATGCCGCCGAAGCGGCGGCCTCCGAATCTGCCGCCGCCGCGGAGACAGTGCAGCAGGTGTCCGGTGGAGGACAGGAAAACCCTTTGTACACCAACGGCATTGACGACCGAAACCGCGGTGATCAAGTGGGAAAGGTCAAATTCTCGGGCTCCATCCCGAACAAGACGGGCAAGCTCTACCTCTTCGAGACGGAAGGTCGCAATGTGGCGCCCATCGACTCCACTCAAATGGTGAACGGGGCTTTCGATTTTGGTGAGGTGGAAGTAGGGCGCGGTTTCTACGGCATTGGGTTTGAGCCTTCCAAGAAGACAGGCGACATCATCATGAACCCGGATGAGCCGGTGTTGAAAATTGCTTTCCAGAATGCGCGACTCGTAGGAGGTGGCACGGATAGCCGCGAGAACCAGGGTTGGTTTGCCTACCGCGGACAGGAGGGGGCCAACAAAAACAAGATTCGACAGCTCTACAAAAACGGAAAGGGGAAGGAAGAGGAGACCAAGCGTCTGGTCAAAACCAAGGAAGATGAGCTCGCGGGTGTTCAGCGCCAGTTCATCAACGATTACCCCGGCACCTACCTCGCCAAGTTCCTGACTTGGAAGCAGCCCCGTTTCATTGGAGACAAGGGCACCTTTCTGAGTGACCTCGATGTGAGCGACAACAGTTTGATCCGCTCCATGGCCTTGCCCGATCGCATTCAGTCCATGATGCGCACCTTCAGTGGCGGTAAGGATGCAGGATTCCTCAGTTGCATCGACTTGGTAAAAGCAGCCTGTGAAGACAACCCCATTGTTCTGGAATTCGCGCTGTACAACATGCTCGACGGGTTCTACAATACGGGCAAGGAGACCATCTGTCAGTACATCCTGGACAACTACATCTTCGACGAGGACTGTGGGGCCAACCTTTCGGACGTCATCCGCCAACGTGCGCAGGGCATCATCAACCTGCGGGTGGGAAATACACCGCCCAATTTTACCATTGCTGACCCCTCCGGAAAGGTGATTGACCTCAAGGAAGAAGTGGCCAAGCACGAGTACACGCTGATCATGTTCTGGGCGAGTTGGTGCCACAAGTGTGAGCAGGAAATTCCGAACCTGGTGCCGATGTACGGTGACTTCAACCCCCGCGGTTTCGGCGTCATTGGTATTTCCGTGGACCAGCAGAAGATGGCTTGGACAAAGGCCATCGCCGACAATCAGATTCCCTGGCCGAATGTCAGTCAGCTCAAGGGATGGGATGCCCCCATCACAGATGACTACAAGATCACGCAGACACCCACGTACTTCCTGCTGGACAAGGAAGGTAAGATTGTGTTGAAGCCGGAGCGTTGGTTCGAGGTGCAGCGTTTCCTGCAGTCCCGGATCTGATCAGTCGGCCTCCCGGAGCACCTCCGCATACAGCGAAGCGTGCTTTCGCGCGGAAGCGGCTGCTGAACACCGTTCGGCGTTGGCCTTTCCTTTTGTGATGAGCTCCCGGCGGAGCTCGCGGCTGTTCAGGCCGCGTTCCACCGCCAACCGTATGTGCTCGACTTTTTCAGGGTCGGCCAGCAGTGCTCCTTCACCTGCGGTCTCGTCCATGGGAGCGCGAAGGCTGGTGACTACAGGCACACCTACGGTTTGCGCCTCAATGATGGGCATGCCATAGCCTTCCAGTGTGGAGCAGAAAAGCAGCAGGTCTGCGGCGGCGTATTCGGCTTGGATTTCCTCCTCACTGAGTTTGGAGGCATGGCTGTATTCCAGTCCGTGGTTCTTGAGCATGGCATGCTGCTCCATGGAGGGTTCGCCGATGATGCGCAGGTGAACGTTCAGTCCTGCCAGTGCTTCGGCGTGGCGGTCCAAGTTCTTGTTTTCGGCCAATCCGATGTGCAGAATGCGGGGCACTTCATTCCGGGGTTCCACTGCTCGGGCCCGAAAAGTGGGGGAGATCACGCTGGGGATGACGGTAATGCGGTCCGAAGGATATGGGGTGCGGGCCAGAATGTCCTCCTTGGTCCGTTCTGATACGGCGATAAGTCGGTCGCAGGAGCGCAGGGGCCAATCCAGCCAGAACTTCCTTTTCACCCAGCGCGCCAAAGCATTCCCCTCATCGAGCATGCCCAGGTCGTGGATGGTGAGGATGGTCGGGCGCCCTCCCAGTCCTATGGCAGCGAAGTGGATGTCACCGGTGATGTGGATCACAGGATGTCGAAGGTCACGGACCTCATTTCGGATGCGGAGCCGGTCTGAAAATCCCGCAGTGAAACGGCTCGCCACGTGGATGTCAGGCGGCATCGAACCTGCGGGCCAGGCGGCATGCATGGTCCGATAAGAGGTTTCGATGCTGAAGTTGCCGAGGCTGCGCGGCTTGCGCATGACCCAACAGACTTTGCTGTTTCCCTCTGGAGACATGTTACAAAAATAGGAAGGTGAGGGGGAGGACTTTGGTCTCAGGCGTGGCGCAATGCGTCGATGGGGTCGAGTTGAGCGGCTTTGCGGGCAGGATAATAGCCGCTGCCCAGGCTCACGGCGCCGCTGAGGACCAAGGCGATCGCGACCCAGCCCCATGGTAGGGCGAAGGGGGCCTCCAGATAACTGGCGACCACGTTTCCGACCCCTATGCCGAGCAGCACGCCGAACAGTCCGCCGAGCATTCCGATGATCACCACTTCTACCAAAAATTGCGCACGTATGGTTTTTGCGGATGCGCCGAGCGCCTTGCGCAGTCCGATTTCTCGGGTGCGTTCGGTCACGGTGACCAGCATGATGTTGGTGAGGCCAATGGAGGAGCCGAGCAGGGTGATGAGGCCGAGGAAGAGGGCGGCCATGGTGACGCTGCCGAGGCTTTCGTTGAATTGGGCGATGAGGGCGTCGGACCTGCTGATCCTAAAACTGTCCGGGTCGCCGGGGAGGTCGCCGCGGATGGCCCGCATTTCTCCTGTCACCGTCTCGGATAGGACGGCGATGGCTTCGGGATCTGCGGCCCGCACCTGAACGGAATAGCTGGTCCTCCGTCCGCTGAAGCGCGCCCGGATTTCGCCCACCGGCAGGATGGCCTGGTTGTCTTGGGACATTCCGAATGAGGCGCCTTGAGAGGCCAGCACGCCCAATACGCGGTAGCGTCGATTGCGGATGCGGATGTCTTGATCGATGGGGTCTTCCGATGGAGCGTACAGCTTGTCGACCACATCTTGCCCCAAAATGACCACAGGAGCGTTGCGCCGGATTTCTTCAGCAGTGAAGTTGCGGCCGGACGAGAGGTCGTAGGCGCTCATGGGGATGAAGCCCTCGTCTCCGCCGACGACCATGACATTGGGGTCGGTTTCCTTGTCACCGGCTGAAAGCCGGCCCATCATGGTGCCGCGTGCTGAAACTGCGGTCTCGGCCTGACCTGCCATCGCTTTTTTCAGCGCCATGGCCTGGCTGAAATCAAGCGGGTCCGTGTCGCCCAATCGCCGTCCGCCGAAAGAACCGCGATCGGATTTTTGGCTGATCTGTAGGGTGCCCGCACCGAGGCCGATGAACTGCTCGAGCAAGCTGCTCCTCAAGGCTTCTGTGGCGGTGATCATGGACATGAGGGCCATGATGCCGGTGCCGATGATGGTGATGGTCAACAGCGTTCGAAGCCACTGCGCCCGAATGGACCGCAAGGCTACTGTCGTCTGTTCCCGGAGCACCGCCAGCGTCATGGTTCAAAGCTACGCTCACCCGTATCTTCGCCGCCCCCAAACGCATCAAATACAGAGCCATGTTCGATCTCGATATGATTCGCGCCGTCTACGACCGTTTCCCCAACCGCGTGGAAGCGGCCCGGAAAGTCACCGGCAAACCCCTGACGCTGGCTGAAAAAATCTTGTATACCCACCTTTGGGACGGTGAGGCGTCCACGGCTTTCGCGCGGGGGGCGGATTACGTGGATTTCTCGCCAGACCGTGTGGCCATGCAGGACGCGACTGCGCAGATGGCGTTGCTGCAGTTCATGCAGGCGGGCAAGGCCAAGACCGCGGTGCCCTCCACGGTGCACTGCGACCACCTCATCCAGGCCAAGGTCGGCGCGGATACGGATTTGCAGGAGGCCATCAACCGCAACAACGAGGTCTATAACTTTCTCGAGTCGGTGTCCGACAAATACGGCATCGGATTCTGGAAGCCCGGGGCGGGGATCATCCACCAGGTTGTGCTTGAGAATTATGCCTTCCCCGGCGGCATGATGATCGGAACGGACAGCCACACCGTGAATGCGGGCGGCCTCGGCATGGTTGCCATCGGTGTCGGTGGTGCGGATGCGGTGGACGTCATGGCCGGCATGCCTTGGGAGCTCAAGTTTCCGAAGTTGATCGGTGTGAAGCTGACGGGCAAGATGAGCGGTTGGACCAGTCCCAAGGATGTCATCCTCAAGGTGGCGGGTATCCTGACCGTGAAGGGCGGCACCGGCTGCATCGTAGAGTACTTCGGCGAGGGCGCCGACGCCATGAGCTGCACCGGAAAGGGCACCATTTGCAACATGGGTGCAGAGATTGGGGCCACCACGTCCACATTTGGATACGACGAGACGATGGCGCGCTACCTGCGGGCCACGGGTCGCGCAGATGTGGCGCAATTGGCCGACGGCATTGCGGAGCACCTTACAGGTGATGCCGAGGTTTACGCCAACCCGGAGCAGTACTTCGACCAGGTGATTGAAATTGACCTGAGCACCCTCGAGCCGCACCTTAACGGGCCCTTCAGCCCAGATCTCGCCACACCGGTCAGCAAGATGGCTGAGCTCTGCGCCGAAAAGGGCTACCCGACCCAGATCGAGTATGGTCTGATCGGTTCTTGTACCAATTCGAGTTACGAGGACATTACGCGGAGCGCCTCCCTCGCGGCAGCGGCCAATACGGCCGGTGTGAAGTCCAAGGGCAAGCTGACCATCACCCCGGGTTCCGAGCTCGTACGCTACACCCTCGAGCGCGACGGTGTGCTCGACACCTTTGAGGAGATGGGGGCGGACGTCTTTGCCAACGCTTGCGGCCCCTGCATTGGCCAGTGGGCGCGGAGCGGTGCCGAGAAGAAAGAGAAGAACAGCATCGTTCACAGCTTCAACCGCAACTTCGCCAAGCGGGCTGACGGCAACCCGAATACGCACGCCTTCGTAGGGTCACCGGAGGTGGTGACCGCCATCGCGCTGGCCGGCGATTTGACCTTCAATCCGATGACCGACACCCTGGAGGGAGCGGACGGTCCTGTCAAGCTGCCGGAACCCACAGGCCACGAGCTCCCGGAGAAGGGATTCGATGTGGAGGACGCGGGCTACCTCGCTCCGGCCGAGGACGGCAGCGGTGTGCAAGTGGTGGTCAACGGCGAGAGCGAGCGTTTGCAGCTGCTGACACCTTTCCAGCCATGGGATGGAGAGAACCTGACAGGCATGCGTCTTCTCATCAAGGCGGAGGGCAAATGCACCACTGACCACATCTCCATGGCGGGACCTTGGTTGCGTTTCCGTGGCCACTTGGACAACATCGCCAACAACACGCTGACCGGAGCGGTCAATGCCTTCGGCGGTGCGACCAATGCGGTGGTGAACCAGCTCGACGGTTCTACGGGTGAGGTGCCGGCGGTAGCCCGCGCCTACAAGGCGGCGGGTGTGCCGACACTGGTGGTGGGTGACTCCAACTACGGAGAGGGGAGCTCTCGCGAGCACGCTGCCATGCAGCCGCGCCACCTCGGCGTCCGTGTGGTGTTGGTGAAGTCCTTTGCCCGCATCCACGAGACCAACCTGAAGAAGCAGGGCATGCTCGGATTGACCTTCGCCAACGAGGCCGATTACGATGTGATTCGAGAGGACGACACCTTCGACATGGTGGACCTCAAGGACTTCGCGCCTGGTAAGCCGCTGACCATCGTGGCACAACATGCCGATGGAAGCGAGGACACCATCGTGTGCAATCACACCTATAACGACCAGCAGATCCACTGGTTCAGAGCCGGTTCTGCACTCAACCTCATCAAGCAGCAGAACGGATGAAACGGTTGCTGATTCTCTTGGTGCTTGCCGGTGCCGTCAAAGCGCAGGCGCAGGATGGTTCGGGTGTCATCAAGACCAACCCTTGGGGGGGGTTTGCGGGTCAATTCCAGTTCGGGTACGAGCATTTCCTTTCGGAAAAGATGTCGGTTCAGCTGCTCCCTGGTGCCATTTACTCGACTGGAACGGTCAGTATCCCGGATTCCATTGTGGGATTTTTTGAGTCATACAGCGTGACGCGTTCGGGCTTTATCGTGATTCCGGAATTCCGGTATTATTTGGCCGATGAGGCGCCGGAGGGACTGTACATCGCACCTTTTGGCCGATTCAGAACGGTGACGGCCACGGTGGATGAGGATCCTCAAAGTACCCGTCGCCGCGAAATCATGGGAGGAGGATTCGTTTTGGGCTACCAGTACAAGTTGGCCAACGGTCTGACGGGTGAAGTCTTTCTTGGCCCTCAGTTCAAGTCCATCAACACCACCTTCACTGGTGCCTATCAGCAATATGATGACCTGGATCTGGGAGAGTCAGATGGCACGGGGATTCGGTTCGGGTTGAACATCGGTCTGGGCATTTGACAAGGGATGGGAAGCTGCTCTTCAAGGAGATTCGGGGTTTTGGCCTGCGCGCTTGTGGGGTTGGTCATGGCTCTTGTTTCTCCGGCAGAAGCATTCTGTCAGTCGGGCCATCGGGTCAAGGCCAATCCGTTCGGTCTGTTCGCCGGACAGTTCCAGGGGGGCATTGAGCAGGACCTATCCGACCGAAGTTCCGTCCAGCTCACGGGGGGATTCGTACGTTCCAACCTCGAGTTGAATACTTCGGACCTCGAGAGCCTATTGGGGGTGCGAACTTCCCTGAATTCAGTGGATTGGCAAGGTTTTGTCGTGCAGCCTGAAGTGCGCAGGTACCTTTCCGCCCAATCGGGCAAGGGCATGTATCTCGGTGCGTTCGCTCGGGTGCGGGCCATTCGCCGGATCATGGTGACCAACTTTACCGGTATACAGCGCAGGACGGCTGTGGGAGCAGGCATGGTGCTCGGGGGGCAGTTCAATGTCACTGAACGCATCTGTGGCGACCTGTTCATCGGACCTCAGATGAAGTCCGTTACATCCGTTTACGGGGACCATTTCGCTTACGGAGAAGGAGACTGGATCCCGGGGATTCGATTTGGCATGCTGCTCGGATGGCGGCTGTAAATCGAAGGCGCTCTCCCGGTGCGCTGACGTTGGATTGCCAAGGCGAGTCATTGACTTTGCTCGCGGACGGGGCAGTCTGGTGGGAGGCCAAACAAACCCTCTGGCTCAGTGACCTGCACCTCGGCAAAGCAGCCCATTTCCGCAAGCACGGTGTGCCCATCGGTTCGGAGCCGACATTGGAGACGGTGCACCGTTTGCGGGAACAAATCAAAGGCTTTGGTCCTTCCAGAATCCTCCTGCTCGGCGACCTGTTCCACAGTGACATCAACCGAGAGTGGGAGCCTTTTGCAGGCTTGTGCGCAGAGTTCGATGGGGTCGAATGGGTGCTGGTGCAAGGCAATCACGACATGATTCCAGATGTCCTGTTGCAGGAGTCAGGCATTGAGCAGGTGAACAGGCTGGACGACGGCGCATTCACTTTTACCCATGCGCCCGAGGACAGAGCAGCCGATTTTGGTTTCCATGTGTGCGGGCACATCCACCCGGGCATTCGGTTGCGCGGGGCAGGACGACAAGGCCTGCGCCTGCGCTGTTTCCACTTCGCGCCTCACCAGGCCATCATGCCGGCGTACGGGGCATTCACAGGGATGCACGCCATTTCCCCGCGCCGTTCGGATCGGGTTTTCGTCTTGGCGGAGGATTCCGTGGTGGAAGTATGACGGGCAGCGCCCTTCTTACTGGCAGGGCTGACCGTAAGTGCCCAGTATTTCCAGGATGTCTGACGCAGCGGTAACACCGTCTCCATTGATGTCGGTGGGACAGTCGTTGGCCAAGCTGAACGTACATGACCCATCGTCATCGTTGGCGTTTGTCATGTAATTCTCTGCATTGGGATAGGTGCAGCCTGGATAGAGGCACAGGCCATCGTCTGTGGCGATGGGGTTGAAATTGGCCGCATTGGCATCCGTGCAACCGGAGATTTCGGCTTCGTCACAGACCCCGTCGCCATCGCCATCGGATGTGCATGAACCTGCGCAGTCCAATCCTTCATCCGGGTACTGACAGGTTCCATCATCGTAGGTGATGACCGCATCATAGTTGCAAGCCGATGCGTCCATGCAGCCACAAGGGGGAGCTACAAAGAGCGGGGTGATTTGAATGGTTTCGGTCGCGCCTGCCGGAATGACCGTGGCATTGATGGCGCCTTCGATGGGGTCGCTGGAGGTGAATTGTCCCAGCAGAACACGCAAGTCTGCGCCGGCGATGGCTTGGGCGCTCGTTTCCGGAACGCTCCATCCATTTTGGGAGACACCGCCAATGAAGAGGTCCTCGCCCAATTCGAAGAGGGTGGCCCAAATGCCGGAAGTGGAATTGACCGCTGATTCCTCCGGTCCAGGGGTGGGGTGGTCCAGTCCGATGGTCAACCACGAGTCCAGCGCAGTTTCGGGATCATTGGCAAATGTGGCGGAGTCGATATCGGTAATGAGCAATGCCCCGTTGGGCGATTGATAGAAGTTGCTCTCGGAACCAATGAAGGTGGAATTGCCACCTGTGCCTGTCACAGCGATCACCCGGTCTTCTGGGTTGGGGCAGGTGAGGTAGATCCGGTAGGTGGTGAGCCCGGGCAATCCGGGGTTGTCCGATCCTACTCCCGCAAACTTTTCGATTTCCAATCCATAACCGTCTTCTGCCTCGTAAATACTGTAACAACAGTAAAAGCAGCTTCCATCGTCATCTGTGGCCATGGGGCTGTAGTTGCATCCAACCGGATCGTTACACCCGGGAACCTCATCGGCTTCGCAGACGCCGTCCCCATCGGTGTCGATGTAGCAATTCCCATCGCAATCGAGCGGGTAGAACGGAAAAGAGCAGCTGCAATCGTCATCCGTGGCCAGGGGGTTGAAGTTGCATGCCCGGTCATCCGTGCAGCCCCCGATTTCGAGTTCGTCACAAATTCCATCGCCGTCGAAGTCATTCAAGCAGTTCCCATTGCAGTCCAGATACAGGTCCGGAAAGATGCATGTGGCATTGTCAAAACAGGGAGAGGAGGACACGTAATTGCAGGCGGATTCTTCATTGCACCCGGGATAGATGCAGCTTCCGTTGTCCGTCAACGCGGTGGACAGGAAGTTGCAGGCTTCGGGATCCGTGCATCCGACCAAGGGGTCGTAAACCCCGTAGAAGACCACGGGGTCAGACAAGCTTCCTTGGATGCCGTTGGCCGTGAAATTGACCAGATCGAGACATTGGGGCAGGCTGTCCAGGGCCGCATCCCAAATGCGCACTTCCAGGCCAGGTTCGGATGCGGTGTTGGCATACACGAGAATCAGGCCTGTGTAGAACCCGGAAGACCCCAAGAAATCGGTCGTTCCCCACCCCCTGCAGTTTCCGCTTTCATCGAAGATGCCGGCGGCATTTTCATTTCCCGCACCGACCAGGCCGTCTACTGCAACGGTGAAGGTCAGGGTCATGCTGAACTCATAGGCGCTGGGGGTGACCACCCAATCGGATGGCTGGGCCCAAGATGGTCCTTGAAGAAAGGAAAGCAAGGCAACACATGCGGTCAGGTGCCGCAACAAGCGTTTGGTCATCTTATACAAGATACGGCCTTTCGCTCAGAAGCAGGAGAATCAGTTGATTTCCAGCCGGAAGTTGCCTTTGAGGGTGCGTTCGAATCCAACCAGTTCGCCGTTTTGCTCCCTTCGAATGAGAAAGTCCACAGTGACGGATTCTTCACCACCCGCGAGCGGTGCGGGCAGAACATTGGCGACCCCATTGGTTACCCGGTAAGTCTGGGTGGTGTCAAAAGCCACGTTGAAGTTGGTTTCATCCACTTGTGTCAGGAGGCCATCGAAGGGATAAAAAAGGGCGCCCTGCTGGACATTGGGCACATCGAGGATGAGGCTGACGGCATGTTCTTCCGTTTCCTCTTCCGTGCGGGCATCTGCCGTTACGAAGTAGCGGCGGGAGAACAGGCTGTCCTCCTGCTGGAGGTACACAAATTCCGCCCCGAGCACTTCCAGGGAATCTCCATCCAGGATGAGGCTTCCACAGTCGCATTTGTGGACGGGAGGGGTGTAGTCTTCGGTTTTACTGCATGCTACGAGCAAAAGGACTGCAGCGGCGGGAACAAGCAGGCTGGAGATGCGCTTCATGGTCATGGACGGATGTGAAAAGACCGGTCAATCACCGGAGGGATAGCTAAGGTAGGAACTTCGGGCTTCCATGAAGCCGATGCGCCCTTGGGCCCACCGATTGAGCAGGGGAGGAAGGGGTTGTTCCGATTCTAGTGCGAGCCGCAGGGAGGTGTCACCCAGCAGTTGATCGAAGAACTCAGGGCGGTCAATGAATGGGCTTTGATTTCCGGCAGGCGTATTCAGCCAGCCCTCATGCAACTCTTCCAAAACTTCCAGATGAAGCTGGGAAGCTGTTCCCGATGCCTGCCAGGCTCCCAGGCGACGAAGCAGGCTGAACCCTTGACAGGTTTGTCCTGCGTGCTTCGGATACCGGGAAGCTTCGTTGGGTTGAGGGGTAAAGGAATGGGCTCCGCGCACGAAACCCGGAAAACCGACCAGGGTGAACGGGGAGGGTGTCCCCCTTCCTACACTGGCGACGGTGGCTTCGAGCAATACGAGGTGGGGGTAGAGTTGCACGGATTCCGCGTGGGGAAGATTGGGGCTGGGGGCAACGGGAGGAGACCAATTGTCGTGCCGACGCCATCCTTCGCAAGGGATGACGGTCAGTTCACAGTGAAGGTCCGGATCCGGGGATTCGGAATACCCACCCCCCAACCAACCTTCGCCATTGGCCATTTCGGCGAGTTCGCCCAGGGTCATTCCGTGGGCCAATGGGATGGGCAGGAACCCAACGAATGATCGGAATTGGGCTGTGTCCAGGATGGGACCGGCCACGAGGTGTCCATTGGGGTTGGGTCTGTCCAGTACAACCAGGGGCAGTCCATGTTCCGCGCAGGCTTCCATGACCAGCATCAGTGTGGAGAGATAGGTGTAGCACCTGAGCCCGACATCTTGAATGTCAAAAACGAGGATGTCCAGGTTTTCGAGTTGCGCTGCCGTGGGTTTCTTGTGGGTACCGTACAGAGAATGAACGGGAATGCCAGTGGCAGGGTCCGTTCCATCGTCGGCGTGGGCACCGTCTGGAAGGTCGCCTCGAAAGCCGTGTTCAGGGCCAAATGCTGCTGAGACGTGAACCCCTCGGCTCAGGAGCGTATCGATGAGGTGGACAGATGAACGGTTTGGGCCGCTGACCATGGCCGTATGATTGGCGACGACCCCGACGCGCTTTCCCTCCAAGAGGGGGAGGTAGGATTCCATCCGCATATCGCCCGGGCGTACCTGAGCGGAAGCACACGATGTGAATACCCACAGCAGAAAGGGGAGGAATAGATGAAATCGCACAGTGGCAAAGTAACGCGCCGGCTACCTTGCATCGCATGTCCCAGCGCACCCGAAAAGCGGTTCGGTTCCTTTCGCGAAGGATGACGGTGGATCCAACGGGCCAGGGAATTGCGCGTCCCGTGGTGCGGATGGCGGAGGGAGGCGTGGCCATCGGCGTGGCGCTCATCATCCTGTCCTTGGCCATCGTGCAAGGGTTTCAGCGCGATGTGCGCGATCTGGTGGTCGGTTTCGGGGCCCACCTCAGTGTTGTGGCAGGGGACCAAGGCCGCGCGCAGGGCACGGACCGTGTGGCATGGGCGGATGTGGATACGGCGGCTCTGTCCAGGGTGCCGGGTGTGCGTCACGTGCAGGCCTTTGCACAACGACCGGCGATCCTGGAAACCCGAGACGAGGTGGAAGGTGTGGTGGTAAAGGGGTTGGGGCCGGATGCCGACACCACGTTCCTGTTGCGGAACCTCCGGTCTGGCCGGTTGCCCCACCTCGAGCCGACTTCGGATGTACTGGAACTGTTGGTTTCCGAGTCCCTTCTCCGTGAGCTGCTTCTGGAAACCGGTCAGCGTGTAAGGTTGCTGTTGGCCGATGGCAGGGGGGAGATCAGACCCCGGGTGTTCACCATTGTGGGGACCTATGAAACGGGATTGCAGGAATTCGATGCGGAATTCGTGTTTTGCGCCATCCATCATCTGCAGGATTTGAGTGGATGGGGCATCACTGCGCGCATCAGGGTCTCCGATCGGGTGGTGGACGACCTACCGGGCGAGAGGTACGTGCAGGTTTCGGCCACGGGAGGACAGGACCGGCTGCAGTACCGGTGGGAGGGAGCGGATTGGCGGGGAGCGGGTCCACACCTGTTGATGGGCAGAGGGGAGGCGCGTGTTGTGGTTTCGGATGGGGGGGAGACGCTGCCCGATACGGCATGGGTGAAATGGAATGCAGACAGCGGCGGAATTCCCGAGGTGAAAATGGCAGGGGGCAGCAGCCGCCAATACATCGGTGGGGTGGAGCTCAGGGTCGACGATTACGAGGGAATCTGGACCGTGGCCGACAGTGTGTTCTTTGCCGTGCCCTATGACCTGGATGTCCGCAGTGTGGTGGATGACCATCCAGAGATGTTCCAATGGCTGGCCATGCTGGACTTGAATGTGGAACTCATCATCGGACTCATGGTCCTCATCGCCATCCTGAATATGGCTTCCGCCCTGCTGCTGTTCATGTTGGAGCGCACCCGCTCCATAGGGTTGCTCAAGGCGCTCGGCATGGCGGATGGCCCCCTCATGGGAGTGTTTGTGAGGCTGGCGGTCCGCATCCTGTTGCGTGGATTGTTCTGGGGTAACTTGCTCGGATTCGGTTTGGCGCTGATTCAGCAGTACACCGGTGTCATCGCCTTGGATGCGCGCAGCTACTACCTCTCCACCGTTCCCATCGAGCTGGATTTGGCCCGCATTTGCACCGTGGAGCTTGGCATTCTTTTCGTTTGCGCGTTGGCCATGTTCTTGCCTGCCCGTCATATCTCCCGTCTCGACCCGGTGGAATCGCTCCGCTTCGATTGAACCCGGCGGTATCTTTACATGACCCGAACACCTGCCATGATCATCCACGAAAACATCCTCGGCGCCATCGGCAACACCCCGATGATCCGCCTCAACAAAGTCGCTGCGGATTTCCCTTGTCCCGTCCTGGCCAAAGTGGAGTACTTCAATCCCGGCCACAGTGTCAAAGACAGGATGGCGCTCGGCATGATTGAGGCGGCCGAGCGCAATGGGCAGCTCAAGCCGGGCGGCACCGTCATCGAATGCACGAGTGGCAATACGGGCATGGGACTCGCGCTCGCTTGCGCGGTGAAGGGATACAAGCTCATCTGTACCACCAGCGACAAACAGTCCAAAGAGAAAATCGACATCCTGCGGGCGGTGGGCGCTGAGGTCCATGTGTGCCCTACCAATGTCGAGCCCGATCACCCGGACAGTTACTACAGTGTCGCGGAGCGCCTGCACAAAGAGACGCCCAACAGTGTCTGGTGCAACCAGTACGACAACCTCGCCAACCGCAAGGCCCACTACGAGACCACCGGTCCCGAGATCTGGAAGCAGACCGGAGGCATGATCACCCACTTCTGCACGGGGGTCGGCACCGGAGGCACCATCAGTGGAACGGCACAATTCCTCAAGGAGAAGAATCCCGACATCCAGATTTGGGGCATTGACTCCTATGGGTCTGTTTTCAAGAAGTACCACGAGACCGGTGAGTTCGACGACAACGAGATTTACCCCTACATCACGGAAGGAATAGGCGAGGACATCCTTCCCGCCAATGTCGACTTCGAGATCATCGACAGGTTCGAGAAGGTCACCGACAAGGACGGGGCCCTGGCGGCGCGGGAACTGGCGCGGGAGGAAGGGTTGTTCCTCGGTTACAGTTGCGGATCAGCTTTCCAGGGATTGCGACAGTTGAAGGATGAGCTCAAGCCTTCAGATCTTGCGGTGGTTCTGTTTCACGATCACGGTTCCCGCTATGTTGGCAAGGTGTACAATGACGACTGGATGCGGGAGCAAGGTTGGCTCTGAATCACCTTGTTTGCAGGCGGTTCAACAGTTCGGTCTTGTATGATGCGCTCATGTTGAATACCACGTCTCCTATATGCACGACGTGCCGGTTGAAATGGCTGACGTGGATCAGGTTGATGGCTGAGCTTCGGTGCACCCTGACGATGTCATGCGCTTCCAGTTCCTCGACCAACTTCCCGAGGGGTTTGCGGGTCACCTTCTTGCCTTCTACCGTGTGGATTTCGGTGTAGACATGGGCGCTTGTCAGGTATAGGATGTCCGCCACATTGATGCGGTCCCATTTTCCGCCCACATTGACGAAAATGTGATTCTTGCGGTTTTCCTTGGAGGCCACGGCGTCTTTTTGCACCGGGGACTTTGATATGGCGCTCGCCACGGCAATGGCCGCCTTGAGCTCATTGCGGCGGAAAGGCTTGACAAGGAATCCGGATGGTTCCGTTTTCCTCACATCATCGAGCGTGTTGTCGTCGGTGTAGGCCGTGAGGTAGATGTAGGGAAAAGCCTGGTTCTGGTCCCATTGCTTTGCCAACGAGATGCCGCTCTCGGCGTCATTCAAACGGATGTCAAGAAAGGCGAGATCGACCGGTTGCTCATCGCTGAACCTCAAAGCTTCAGCTATATTGTCGATGGGCGTATAGGGATGGTGTCCCAAACTCATCAGGTGCATGTGGATGCTCTCTCCGATGATGCCATCGTCTTCAACAATCAGTATGCGCAGTGGATCGTTCATGGTTCTTGGCAAAAGTCAGAAACCGATGCGCACGTTGATATGAAATCAACGGTTTATGTTCCCCGGGACTCACTTCGTGTTCTGAAATTTGCACCTGAAGGTGAATTCCCATTTGAGCCCATTTTCCTTCTGGAGGTCGAATTGACCTTTGAGTTGCTTGGTCAGTCGATGGATCATCTTGAGTCCCAACCGTTGTGGGTTTTGGGGATCGATGTGCTCAGGCAGACCTGGGCCAGAATCGGCGTATTCCAGCTGGAAGCTATTGTCTTCTGCTTGTCGCCATTCAATGGAAATGCGGAGTTGACCGGATGCGGAAGCTCCGTGCTGCAAACTGTTGGTCAACAGTTCATTCAACAGCAGCCCGAAGGGCTGGGCCTCGTCGATTCCCAGCAGAATGTCTTCCCCTTCGATGTGCCATTCCACAGGGGTTTTGTCGTGAATGAATGCGTCTTCGGCCAAGATCACATACTCCTGAATGAAGTCGGATATGTGGATGCTCCGTGAAGTCGGGTCCAGGTAGAGGTGTTTGTGTATGAGCGAGATGGATTCAATGCGGGCGCGGCCAGAACCTATGGCTTTGCGCGTCTCCTGCAGCGGTTCGCCGGCGGCTTGCAAGTCGAGGAGGCTGCTGATGATCTGCAGGTTGTTCTTGACCCGGTGGTGGACTTCTTTGAGGTAGACTTCTTTGAGTTGAAGCGCTTCCGTCAAATCCTGTGTGCGCTCTTCCACCATGTCGGCGAGCATTTTGTTTCGCCAGCGCAGGTTCCGCAGCCTGATGCGGATGACGGAGTAGACCACCGCAGCTCCGAGCACGAGAAGCAATCCGACCCTGAATGGATCCTGGAACCATGGAAAGGGAACTGTGATGGGAATGCGCAGGGGTGGGGTGTCCCAGGAGGTTCCGCGCACCCGGGCTTGAATTTCAAGGGTGCTGGTTCCCGGAGGAAGTCCGCTGAGGTTGATTTCAGGTCGGTCCAAAGGAAACCAGTCGTCGGTGCTGGAATTGCGGTCAATGTCGAGCCGATAGCGGTAGTACTGGGGAATGTTGCCGAATTCGAGCAGGCTGAATCGCACGGAGAGGAAGTCGTCCTCGGAGCTGAGTATGATGGAGCCGGTCTCTTGGAAATTGACCAATACTTCGTCGATCCGGTTGGAGTTCGAAGGGTGATGCAACAGCGAGGTCAGAACGAGCGGAGCAGGAGCGTTTGCTTCCGAACCAAATGCCATTGGATTGAACCTGACGATTCCATCGATGGTGCTGAAATATGCCATGCCACTTGGGCCCAAATGCACCCCTGTGCGGTTGAATTCTGTCTCGTGTAGTCCGTGCCTTTCGTCAAATATTGTGAGGTCCTGTGCATCGAGCGTCATGCGGAACAGTCCATTGTCCGTGCTGAACCACAGATTTCCGGTTTCATCTTCAAATCCTCCATAGACCGTGCTGGAGGGGAGTCCGTTATCTGGTCCGAATTCCTGCAAGGACGCCGATGCGGGATCCCACCGGATCAAACCCCGCGTAGCCGTGCTGACCCATTGGACATCGCGGCTGTCGACGAGGATGTGATGTGCTTCTTGGATGACCGGTGCGCCGGGTGCAATGTCATGCCATGCATTCCATTCGGCCTGTCCCTGCTTTTTGGCGAAGATTCCCAGGGCACCCACCGCCCAGAGGGTGTCACGGATGTCGGTGAATTGATAGATGAATGCATTATCTGCACCTGCGGGCATCACATGTGGAAAGACCTGATTCGATGCGAGGTCCACCTCCCATACCCCGGTGGCCCCGAGCAGCCAATTCCCATTGTCTCCGGGATAAAGTGACCATTCTGTTTCGGGCAAGGGAGCAGGGAAAACCCAGGCGACCGAACCGCTGTTGTCCAGAGAGGCCAGGCCATCTGGACTTGCGAAAAAAACGGTGTCAGACCGCAGGTACAATCCGGCCCCACCTCCATGTTCATCGACCAGCATGCGGCTTTTCTTTCCGGTGAACAGCCTTACGCCATGTCCATTGGTGGCAAAGACAAAGGAATCCGGGCCGAGCTCTTGTATTGACCGGCAGCTGTTCAAGCCATCCATCAGCCCACCGATGTTATCATTCAGGGTCACATTGGCCGTAAACATGGCTTCAAAATGGTCGGGTTCGGTTCGGACATACAACAGCCCCTTGCAGCTGCCCACCCACACCTCATGTTCGTTGGTGAATTCGATGCAATTGATGAGAGACGCGAATTGGTAGTGTTCGCTGAGGATGCCGTTCCACCTCACTTCCCGGTCTGGAGTGACAATGGCCAATTGATTGTCGAGAAAACACCAGATGTCGCCATTCCAAGGATTGATGCGGATCACGCTGCGGTGCATCTCCGGGTTGAATGGGATGGGAAACCAATCGTTCCAATGCCCGATGGCTTCATGGCCACCTGTTACGGATTGTTGAACCAAAGTCCCCTTTGGATAGAGCTCAGGTTTTTTATTGAAGAACAACAGGTGCTCTCCATCAAAGCCGAGAATATGCGGGTCGGCTTCACCTTGGGCGGTGGGTACATCCACAAAACGGTCAGAATGTGCGGTGCTCATTCCGTTTGTCGATTGGAAAAGCAGTTCCGATTTCCTGTTCAGTGATCGATACAGAAGGAGGCTGTCGTTGGGGCCGCCTTCCCAAAGCGAAAAGGGCCTGTCCTCCGTATATGCGGGCGATGACTGCTTGCCATCGATGAAGAGGGCTTTTTGTTCTCTTGAAGAGGAAGTGAATTGCCAATGGCCGAGTGGACTGCCGTGTCCCCTTGTCAGGCCAGGCTCGAGTGCAGGTGCCTTTCGTTCGGGGGTGAGCGGTAGAAAGTGGAAGGTGGTGTCTGTTTGGGGAAACCTCAGGGCCTGGGACAAAGTCACGCGAAAGGCCGTATCCGAGGTGGCATACATGTTGATGATGACCTGTGCGAGGCTTTGTTCGGCTTGGACCAGATCGGAATACAGGTGGTTGACAAACCGCGATCCATCGAATCTGTCCAGGCCTTTTGCGGTGGCGAACCAGATGAACCCCAGTCCATCCTGCTCGATGTTGTAGATGCAGTTGCTCGACATGCCATCCAGGGCGTCGAATTCCTCCGTCATCAAGGTGAGTTCGACCGTTTCTGCCCTCTGCTCTTGTCCGCTGGCAGAGAGGAGGAGGCCTTGGATAGCACCACAAAGAAGGAGGATGTTCAGTACATGCCGCACACCCTGAATATAAGGACGCCCAATTCCTGGGCTTTCGCTCTGGTTCAGCCTTTCAGGGGCTGCGCCAGTTCATGGGCGGGTTGAAATCTTCCGATTTGGCCACGGAACGGTTTGGCGCGCCGGCTCACTGACAGGGGCCGTTGGCGGGATCGTCGAAGTTTGGCGCTGTGCGATCGGTACAGTTGTCCTCGTTGTCGCAGATGCCATCGGTGTCACGGTCATAAACGCCACACACTCCGCCACAGCATTGGTCGTAGCCTACAATGACCAGACGCTCCAATGCGGGTTGTCCGTAGGTCGTTCCGCCCGGCGCTGCAGCTACGCCCGGGCACCCTTCGCTGTTGTACACCATGGCCGAGTAAAAACCAGGCAGAACCGTCAACGTATCGGTGTCCAAAGTAAACGTCACATTGGCACTGCCATTGATTCCCGTCAGGACAAGTGTCGTGGCCACGAAGGCGGTAGGAGGGGTGTAAGGCAAGCTCCCGGTCGAGAGTGTCAAGGCCACAAGCCCGTCGTCGGTGGAGGGCCCTGATGCGGGTTGGAACGCCTCAATGCCTTCAAAAACGGGCGCGGCATCGCATGTCCCTTGGCATACACCGTTGGCCGGGTCGGCGTAGTTGTCGGCCGTCACATCGGTACAGAGGTCGGTACTGTCACAACGGCCATCTCCATCGATGTCCTCTCCGTCGTTGTTGGGGTCGAAGGTCCCATGGATACAATCGTCGCAGCCATCATTGTCGCTGTCCACGCAAACGAAAGGGTTGCTGTCATCGAGGTCCACAACAGCGCAAATCCCATCATTGTCAGCGTCCGTCACACAGGCATTTCCATCACAGTCCAATCCGGGGGCAGGATAGGTGCAAGTCCCGTCGTCGATGGTGGCGATGTTGTCATAGTTGCAAGCTGTGCTGACGGTACAACCCAACAAATCAGTACAGGTGATGAGTTCGAAATAGAGGTCGTGTGCAGCGGCTGAGGCATCCAGTCCTGAAAATGCACCGCCCCCAGCGATGAGGTTGAGGTAGGGCCCGATGGCCTTCCAGTCGCCTCCTTGGAGCTGCAGGGCGTATGTCAACCCGGATTGCATCAGCGCAGGAGCATCGAAGTTCAGCAGGACATCGCCTCCTTCGCCGGGCGTGTCTTCCCACACGATGTCGGTAGCTGAGGCCAATAGTGTTCCCGAATGCACGTCGACGCCGTCCATGGCCCGGAGTTCGACTGTCAACGGATTCTCAGGGGCATCCAATTGCCGCAGGCGCACCGCGGACAGGAAGGTGTTTTCCTCGGCAGTAAAAGTCTGGCCGCTGTTGGCGAACCCGATGAAGTTCATGTCAAATTCATCGGCATAGGTGCTGATGGTGGTGGTGCCTTGACACTGTGCGGCATGACAGAGTGCAGGGTCGATGCCGGTTTCACCGCCAATGCATCCGCAAGTCGGGTCATCCACCGCGGTTCCTCCGCAAATGCCGAAGCAATCGAACACCCCGCATGAACCGTCGTCGATCATGGCATCAGGTGCATAGTTGCACGCTGTGGGGTCCATGCATCCGGTGCAGGATGCCGGGTCGATGCCCGTGTTGCCCCCCACGCATCCACACCCTGCAACGACAGTTGCCCCCCCGGCGCAATCGCCATTGCAGTCTATGGGGGCACAACTGCCATTGTCATGGGTGACCAAAGGGTCGTAGTTGCAGAAGGAAGGGTCGGTGCATCCCCAGAAAAGTTCTCCGGGTTGGGGGGTAAGATGGACGATGCGGAAGGCGAGGTCCTCGAGGGATTCGGCGCCGGCCGCAGTGATGCCATGGCCCCCATCGTATGCAGAGGAGCAGATGCGTCGCGCGTTGCCGGAGGTGAAGGTGAAGCGGTATTGGCGACCCCCTTCCATGGGGATGCCCCCAAAATCGAAGGATTGCCAATCAGGGGAGCCCGCCAGACAAGGTGTGCTGTTGGCGGCGCGGCTGGCAGTACCCAAAAGGGTGCCCGCCAAGGGGCCGTCCTCGCGATGGAGTTCTACCGTCTGTCCGGCGGAAACGAGGACGTGGAAGGCGGTCAAGGTCAGGAACCCGTCTGCCGGCATGGTGAAGGTCTGACCGGTAAGTGTGGCCGAGCACGGCGTCTCTTCATCGTGGGCCAGCACTTCATGGAGCGCGCCATTGACGCATTGTTCGGGGCGTATGCCGGTTTCACCGCCCAAGCATCCGCAATTGGGGTCGGTGGTGGCAGTGCCGCCGCAGGTGCCGTGGCAATCGGTGTAGACGCAGCTGCCATCGTCATGGGTGGCCGATGCATCGTAACCACTGCAGGCCGAAGGGTCGGTGCAGCCAAATACAAGGCTCGCGGCACAGGTGTGTACTTCCATGACGAGGTCGCGTGCGGGTTCGGCGCCTGCGGCGTCAAATGCTGTTCCTCCTGCGTAATCCGCTGTGCAGGAGGAGAGGGCGACGCCTTGATTGAGCTCGATGACGTACTGTATTCCCGACTGGACAGGGAGGTCATCAAGGTGGAAAGTGGTCCAGGCATACCCATCCAAGCCACCGCCTGTCAAGCAATTGCTGAGGCTGGAGCAGGTGGCGGAAACCAGGTTGCTCACGCCGATGATTTCACCTGAATTCCAAGCGGGTGGTGAGCAAGGGTCGGAATCCGGATAGGCCCGGAGGGTGACCTGTGCATCCGTGGCGCAACAGACTTTGAGCCAGATTTGCTTCACATGGCCTGTGGTGGTGGCCGTAAAACTCTGCCCTTCCATCAAGCCGGGACTGCACCCCGTGCTGTCGCTGGCGATGACTGCTGTGGTGCAGCCGTCGATGCACGCGTTGGCGGGAATTCCCGTTTGTCCGCCGATGCAGCCGCAGTCGGTGACCACGGCCGATCCGCCGCATTCGCCGTGGCAATCGGTCGGAAGGCACGATCCGTCTTCCACGGTCGCGGTGGCGTCATAGTTGCAGGCGCTGCTGTCCGTGCAGCCCAGGCAGGAGCCCGCCTCGGATGCTGCAGTGAGGCAGCCGCAGTCGGGGTCCAGATAGGCGCTGCCTCCGCATTGCCCCAAGCAGTCGAGCGAGAGACAGGAGCCGTCTTCGGACGTGGCGGCAGCATCATAATTGCAGGCCGACGGGGATGTGCATCCAAACACCAGTGTGGGGTCCGGGCAATGGGTCAATTCGAAGACAAGGTCCGTTCCAACCTGGGGTCCGTTGCCATGGAAAGCTTGCCCATCAGGATATCCGACGCTGCATCCAGTGGCTGCGGCCCCTTGAACGAGGTGCATCACATAAGGGGTGCCTGCCTGCAGTCCGAGGTCGGAAAAGGTGAAGGTGCGTTCTGTGTAGTACTGGAAGCCGTGGACACTCACGTAGCAGTCCGCTACAGAACCCACCGCAGGGAAGGTGGCGTCGGCGGTGCCGATGATGCTGCCTTCCGCCCAGTCACTGCCATCCCCGTTGTACTGGCGGATGGCGAGTTGGCTTTCCGTGCCCGAGCAAACGGTCAGCTGGATGGAAGTGAGGTTCCCGTCGGATGGCACGGTAAAGGTTTGGCCTTTCATCAGGCCGTATCCGCAGGCGGCCCCGCCATGGTCCATGAAGACTTCACCTGGACATTGTCCAGATGCGGACAAGGCCAAGCCCACCACCCAGAGGAGGGCGGCCAAGCGGTGAAGGAAGGGGATCAAGTGATGCATGGTGAGGGTGTTGCCCCCTCCCGCAAAGGGGAGGGGATAACGATCATTTGATGACACGAACGGTGCGCTGTCCTTGTGCGGTCATGGCCCGGACGAAGTACACTCCGCTCTCGATGCCGCCAGCGACCCATCGGCAGGGGCCGTTGAGCATCTGGTCGCAGTCGAGCAATTCGACCAGTCGCCCGTTCGCATCCTCGATCCGCAAGGATTGTACGGGCAGGGTGCCGTGCCAATGGATGGTCAGTTCATCGCGGAACGGATTCGGGTAGGCGATGAGGTCGCCATCCAGATCCGGTGTGCTGAGGCCTGCTTCTGAGAAGCGCAGAATGAAGGGCGCCTGCAGGTCGCCGCGCAAACGCGTGGCTTCGAACGTTGTGCCTTCGTCGGCGACGTATTCGAGGTCGGTGAGGCCGGACTTCCAACGGAAGTGCAGGAGGTCCGAGGTGCCCACCTCGCCATAGACGGTGAGGAAATACAGCAGGCCCGCATCGCTGTCGAGCGGGATGGCCTGTCCGACACAGCGGACAAAGCCTTGCTCGTCTTCCACGAAGGCACCGAGCGCATCGCCCAAGCCTTGGGGCTGCGTCGGGGGCAACTCGAGGCGGACCACCATGTTCATGGTGCCTTCGAGTCCACGGACATCTTGTTCTGGCCATGCGGCATCGGGTGCCGCCGTGCCGTCGAAGGGATTGTCCGCGCGCCATCCTGCATCGTAGAAGGCGCCGACGACGGGCCATTCGAGGGTGCCGGCCGGTGCCGCTGCTGCCGCTTCCGCACTGGTGGGATCACCTAAGCGCATGCGGTAACCGTTGCCGGGCCGCATCGTGCCCAACGATCCGATCCATTCGCCGTCTCCCGCATAGAGGGCAAAGCCTTCGTAGCGGCTCTTGACGAGGTCATCGAACTGCAGTACGG
>JBDQOI010000016.1:0-55128 GCA_040261275.1 Flavobacteriales bacterium
GAATTGGCCACCCTCATGGACATCACCGTCAATGAGGTCATTTCGGCGTGCATGTCACTCGGTATGATGGTGTCCATCAACCAGCGCCTCGACAAGGAAACCATCGGCATCATCGCCGAGGAATTCGGTTATGGCGTGGACTTCGTTTCCGCTGAAGTGCAGGAGGCCATTGAGGTAGAGGAGGACAGCAACGACGATCTTGTCGGACGTCCGCCCATCGTCACGGTCATGGGCCACGTTGACCACGGTAAGACATCGCTGCTCGACTTCATCCGCAACACCAACGTCATCGACGGTGAGGCCGGAGGAATCACCCAGCACATCGGATCGTACAGCGTGGAGCTGGAGGACAACTCACGGATGACGTTCATTGACACTCCGGGTCACGAGGCCTTTACGGCCATGCGCGCCCGCGGTGCACAAGTCACCGACCTCGCCATCATCATCGTGGCGGCCGACGACGCGGTCATGCCACAGACGAAAGAGGCCATCAGCCACGCCCAGTCCGCCGAAATTCCCTTCCTCATCGCCATCAACAAATGCGACCGCGAGGAAAGCAACCCCGACAAAATCCGCACGGAACTTGCCGAGTTGGGCATTCAGGTCGAAGAGTGGGGAGGAAAGACGCAAAGTCAGGAGATCTCCGCGAAGACCGGCATGGGCATCCCGGAACTGCTGGAAAAGGTCACCCTTGAAGCCGAACTGCTCGAGCTCAAGGCCAATCCCAAGAAGCGCGCGGTGGGCACGATCATCGAATCCAGCCTCGACAAAGGCCGAGGGTACGTGACCAACCTCATCGTCTCCGCAGGAACCTTACGGGTAGGCGACGCCATGCTTGCCGGACAGTTCAGCGGTAAGGTCCGCGCCATGACCAACGAGCGCGGCGAGGCCTTGAAAGAGGCTGGGCCTTCCACCCCGGTTTCCATCCTCGGTCTCGATGGCGCCCCGAACGCCGGTGACGAATTCCACATCTTCGAAGGAGAGAAGGAAGCGCGTACCATCGCCCAGAAGCGCCAGCAACTGCAGCGCGAGCAAGGCATCCGGACGCAGAAGCAGGTCACCCTCGAAGAACTCGGTCGCCGGATTGCGGTAGGCGAATTCAAGGAGCTCAACCTCATCATCAAGGGCGACGTGGACGGTTCCACCGAAGCCTTGGCAGATTCCCTGCTCAAGCTCACCACCGAGAAAGTGCAGGTCAACGTCATCCACAAGGCCGTGGGACAGATCTCCGAAAGTGACGTCCTGCTGGCATCGGCATCCGAAGCCATCATCATCGGCTTCCAGGTCCGCCCGAGCGGTACCGCCCGGAAGCTCGCCGAGAAGGAAGGCATACAAATCCGCCTGTACTCCATCATCTATCAAGCCATCGAGGAGATGAAGGAGGCCATGGAGGGCTTGCTGTCAGCCAAGATCGAGGAGCGCATCGTGGGTACGGCCGAAATCCGCGAGACCTTCAAGATTTCCAAGGTGGGTACGATTGCCGGTTGCTTCGTGACCGACGGTACCATCCACCGGAACCACGGCATTCGCGTGATCCGCGACGGCATCGTAGTGTATACGGGAGAACTCGGCTCGCTCAAGCGTTTCAAGGACGATGCGAAGGAGGTCAAGAAGGGACTCGAGTGCGGTTTGAACGTAGAAAAGTTCAACGACATCAAAGTGGGCGACGTGATCGAAGCCTATGAGGAGGTCGAAGTGAAGCAGACCCTCGAAGACTGAGGCCATGGAAGGGAAGCCCCACAGCAAGCTTCCGGACCTCGGCACCACCATCTTCACCGAGATGACCGCCTTGGCAAACCGCCACGGTGCGCTCAACCTCGCGCAGGGCTTTCCCGACTTGCCGCCTCCTGAAGGCTTGGTTGACGCCGCTGTCCGCGCCCTGCGGGGTGGCGTTCACCAATACGCACCCATGGCCGGCCGACCGGACCTGCGTGAGTGGATCTGCGGCCATCACCACGACCGCCACGGGCACCGCTACTCGTCAGAAAACGAGTGCACCATTGGCGCGGGCGCCTCTTCCCTCCTCTTTGCCGCCATTCAGGCCTTCGTCCATCCGGGTGACACCGTGGTGGTCCAATCCCCGGCCTACGATCTCTACGGCCCTGCCGTGCAACTTGCGGGAGGTCAGCTATTGGAAGTCCCACTTTTGGACAGTACCGGCCGTTGGGACCTCCATTCCCTGCTCAAGGCCTGCACTCCACAGGTTCGGATGGTCATCCTCAACACGCCCCACAACCCCACGGGCACCGCTTGTCCGGAAGGTTTCCTGGAGGCACTGGCTACCCACCTCGAAGGCACGGACACCTTGGTCCTGTCCGACGAAGTCTACGGCCCCATCGTCCACGATGGCCGACCCGAAATCTCACTCGCCGCCTGCCCCGGCCTCCGGGAACGGGGACTCGCCTTCGGCAGCTTCGGCAAGCTCCTCCAAGCGACGGGTTGGAAAATCGGTTGGGCCGTTGGACCAGCTGCATTGACCGCTGAGCTCCGTAAAGTCCACCAATACGACGTCTTCTCGACCGGCGCACCCCTGCAAGCTGCGCTCGCGGAATTTTTGCCTACCGGTGAAGGCGCTGACCACCTCGCCGGCCTTGCCGCGATGTACCAGGCCAAACGCGACCGCCTGCTCGACGGCCTGAGGGGAACGGCCTGGCAATGCACTCCGGCGGAAGGCGGATTCTTCCAAGTATTGGACGCCTCTCATTTGATCGAAAGTGACGACGGACGATGGGCACGGGAATGGACCCGCACCCACGGTATCGCCACCATTCCATTGTCGGCCTTCTGCGCTCCGCTCACTCCACAGGTACGCCTATGCTTCGCCAAGGAAGATGCCACGCTCGACGCGGCTGTAGAGCGGTTGCGCCATATTGCAGCAGACCATGTCGGCTGAATCCCTCCACATCATCGGAATCCAATCCGACCTTATCTGGCGCGATCCCGAGGCCAACCTGCGCCACTTTGATCATCTCCTCGAACCGCTATTGGCAGAGCATGGCGACGTCCTCGTCTTGCCGGAGATGTTCACCACGGGCTTCAGCTGGCCGCCGGTAGACCCGAAGAGCGGCTCCGATGCCGTCCTGCATTGGATGCAGAATTGGGCCGACCGACTGAATGCGGCACTCATTGGCAGCATCGCCTGCTACGATGAAGAGGGCGAGGCACGCAACCGCTGCTGGTTCGTGCCGCCATCGTCAGAGGGCACCGCCGTCCATTACGACAAACGGCACCTGTTTACCCTTGCCGGCGAACACGACCATTTCAAGGCGGGCACAACACGCGTGGAAGTCGAATTCCGAGGATTTCGCATCCTCCTGCAAGTCTGCTACGACCTGCGCTTTCCCGTGTTCGTGCGCAACGACCGCACCCCTGCCTACGACCTGGCCGTCTACGTGGCGAACTGGCCCGAGAAACGGACAGCCGCCTGGCGCACCCTTCTGCAGGCACGCGCTATCGAAAACCAATGCTTTGTGGTGGGCATCAACCGATCGGGAACCGATGGGAATGGTCATGCATACGCCGGAGACAGCATGATCGTCAATTTCGCAGGTGACATACTCGACGACGCAGGTAGCAACGGAAAGGCCGCCACCCTGCAGGCTGCGCTTTCACTTACAGACATGGTCGATTTCCGGAAAAAACTGCCCTTTCTCGAAGACGCCGACCGCAAGGCCTGATCAAGAAGCCGACCGCAGGATTTTTTCCATGGCCCGCCCCTTGGCGAGCTCGTCGACCAGCTTATCCAGAATCCTTGCCTGGCGGGTCAATTCGACATCCAATTCCTCGATGCGATAACCGCAAATCACTCCTTTCACTTCCGATGCCATCGGGTTCAAGGTGGCACCAGCAAAAAATTGGGCAAAGGTGCTTTTCTGCTCGATTTCGCGCTCAATATCCCTCTCGGAATACCCCGTCAACCAGGTCAGAACAGTGTGCAACTCCGCCCTTGTCCTCCCCTTCTTCTGGACCTTGGTCACGTAGTGGGGATAGACGGAAGCAAACGTCATTTCCGCAATGCGGCGGTGATGGGCCTCCGTAGCCACTGCCATGTCACAGCTTCAAAGCCTCACTTAAAGGCGTTCTCGCCTGTGATGTCAAAGCCGGTGATGAGCAGGTGGATGTCGTGCGTCCCCTCGTAGGTGATCACGGACTCCAGGTTCATCATGTGGCGCATGATGGGGTACTCGCCGGTAATGCCCATACCGCCGAGCACCTGACGGGCCTCGCGGGCGATGTTGATGGCAATCTCCACGTTGTTCCGCTTGGCCATGGAAATCTGTGCGCTCGTCGCCTTGCCCTCGTTGCGGAGCTGCCCGAGACGCAAGGTCAACAACTGGGCCTTGGTGATCTCGGTAACCATCTCGGCGAGCTTCTTCTGCTGCAGCTGGAAACCGGCAATGGGCCGACCGAACTGCTCGCGCTGCTTGGAGTAACGAAGGGCTGCATCGTAGCAATCCAAGGCCGCACCGATGGCGCCCCAAGCAATGCCGTAACGCGCACTGTCAAGACAGCTCAGCGGAGCACCAAGTCCAGAGCGGCCCGGCAGAATATGCGACTTCGGGACCTTGACGTCCTCGAAGATGAGCTCGCCTGTATCCGAAGCGCGGAGGCTCCACTTGCCCGTCATTTTGGGCGTGGAGAAGCCTTCCATACCGCGTTCCACCACGATGCCGTGGATGCGGCCCTCTTCGTTCTTGGCCCACACCACCGCGATGTCCGCGAACGGCGCATTGGAAATCCAGAGCTTGGCGCCGTTCAGAATCACGTTCTCGCCGTCGCCGGCATCCTTGTAGTTCGTGATCATGCCCCCCGGGTTGGAACCGTGGTCGGGCTCGGTCAGGCCGAAGCAACCCATCATCTCACCCGTGGCGAGCTTGGGCAAGTACTTCATGCGCTGCTCTTCACTGCCGTACTTCCAGATGGGGTACATGACCAGCGAGCTCTGCACGGACGCCGTGCTGCGCAATCCACTGTCACAGCGCTCCAGCTCCTGCATGATGAGGCCATAGGAAATCTGGTCGAGACCCGCTCCGCCGTATTGTTCGGGGATGTAGGGACCAAAGGCACCGATCTCTCCCAATCCGGGAAGGAGATGCTTGGGGAACACCTGCGTTTCAGCAGCATCCTCAATGATCGGACTGACTTCCTGCTTCACCCATGCACGGGCTGCCTCGCGGATCAGCTTGTGCTCCTCGGTGAGGAGGTCATCCATCATGTAATAATCGTGACCCTGGTAGAGGTCGGTCTTCACGGAACCCATGTTCATAGTGTAAAAATACAACGCCCGCGTGCGTAGACTTGAAGTTCCATGGACCTGAACCCTGCAGACACCCCGAAAAACGGCGGTGAATTTGCCACCGCGACCGCCCGAATCGATGCGAAGAGGGAAGGGATGCGCATGCAGGAAGCCTTGGTCGGGCTGTTTCCCCATTGGTTGCCCAGCCGCAAATCCTGTCGCAAGGCCATCGATCGCGGTGAAGTCCTGTGCGATGGGCACATCGCCACGACCGCCCTTTGGGTGAGCACGGGGCAAGAGGTCCAACTTGTTCTCCGCAAAGCCATCCCCATCGATCCCGGACCCGGCGCACCCCGCTCCTTGAAAATGGTCCGCACCCCCGATGCAGACTACGTTCTGGTATGGAAGCCCGCAGGATTGGCCACCACGGGATCCGGCCGGTTGACCCTCGCCCGTGTCTTGGCCTTCAAGGCCGACCACGGGTTAGAAGAAGAGCAGACCATGCTTCGACCAGCGAAACGGGACGCCCTGCCCCATCCCCATCCCGTCCACAGACTGGATCGAGCGACATCAGGATGGGTCTGCGTCGCGCTAAGCCTCAACGCTTCCGCAAGCCTCGGCCAATCCTTCACAGAAAGAACCGTGGAGAAGCGATATCTGGCACTGGTTGCGGGCACCCTCGAATCGGGCAGTTCAGCTACGCCCATCGAAGGCCAAAGTGCCAAAACGCAATGGACCACACTGGCCCACGGTCCGATACCCGTGCATGGAACCGCCTCCCTGCTCGACATCCGGATCGAAACCGGTCGCACCCATCAAATCCGACGGCACTTGTCCGAAAGGAACCACCCCATCGTGGGCGAAGACCTCTACAGCGCCCCCGGCATGGACGTCCAATCCGCCCCTCGGTACAGCGGATCCGGACTTTTGCTGTGTGCCTATGCCTTGACCATACCCGAGGGAAGCCATGGCCCCGCCACCCGAGCGCACGGCACCGTACCCAGAAAATTCAAAAGGTTCAGATGGGTTGAATCGGCCCTTGCCAATCAGGAGACGGAAGCTTCGTAGCCGTCGTCCACCAGCAGTCCTTTCTTCTGGTAGGCCGTCACCGCCAAGTGGTCCGCGCGCTCATTCATGGGGTTGCCGGCATGGCCCTTGACCCAGTCGAACCGGACCTTGTGGCGGCGATAGACCTTGAGAAACCGCATCCACAAGTCCGGGTTCTTCTTGCCCTTGAACCCCTTCTTTTCCCAATTGAAAACCCAGCCTTTCCGGACCGAATCAATCACGTATTTGCTGTCGCTCACCACCCACGCTTCGGTACCGTCATTCTTGAGCGCTTCCAATGCCACAATCACGGCCAACAATTCCATGCGGTTGTTGGTGGTCAAGCGGTACCCGGCGGTGAATTCCTTGCGGTGACCGCCCCACTGAAGAATGGCCCCGTAGCCACCGGGTCCCGGATTGCCCGAAGCGCCCCCATCGGTATGGATGACCACCGGGTCAGCCATGGGCCTGAAACAGTTGGGCAGCATTCGCTGAGAACAGCTTCACCGCAATGGCGAGCAAAACGATGCCGAACACCTTCTGCAAAACAGCGATGCCTCCCTCTCCAAGCATCCGCTCGATGCGGCCGGTCATGCGCAGCACGAAATAGACGAGCGCCATGTTGATCAGGATGGCGAGCGCGATGTTGACCGCAGCGTACTCTGCGCGCAATGAAATGATCGAGGTCATGCTGCCGGCTCCCGCGATAAGCGGGAAGGCCACCGGCACGATGGTCGCGGTCTTCATCGATTGGGCGCTCTGTTTGAACAGGGTGACACCGAGGATCATCTCCATCGCCATGAAGAACATCACGATGGAACCGGCGACCGCAAAGGAATTGACATCGATCCCGAGAAAGTTGATCACGCCTTCGCCCAGGAAAAGGAAGGCCAACATGATGCCGAGCGCCACCAACGTCGCCCGTTCAGGGTGTATGTCACCGGCCTTTTGCTTGATGTCCAGCAGGAAGGGAATGGATCCGACGATGTCAATCACCGCGAACATCACCATGGCCGATTTCAGCAACTCGGTCCCATTGAAAACCATGTGTTCCATGCGGTCAGCTCAAAGAAGTATGCGACAAGGATAAGGCTTGCGCAATGGCGCGCAATACCTGCGGTACGTAATGGGTCGCCTCGAGATCTGCCACTTTTCCGGCGATGGCCTCCGCTGTGTCGGCATCGACATCCAAGCCGACCTGGGCCTGAAAAAAGGCGGCACCTTCATCAAATTCCTCCGTCACCCAATGCAGCGTAATGCCCGTCCGGTCCACTTCGCCCCGTTGGAGCGCCTCTGCTACGGCGGCGTGCACGTGCCGCCCATACATGCCCTTCCCCCCGAAGGCAGGGAGCAGAGAGGGATGCAGGTTGAGCATACGACCAGGGTATGCCTGAACCAAGGCGGGCGGCACTTTGAGAAGAAAGCCCGCCAACGCCACAAAATCAATTTGGGCTTCCTCCAACCTGCGTTGCAATTCACCGGACACCAGTTCTTGGCGGTTGAAGGTCCACGAGGGAATCCCCAGCCGTTCAGCGCGCACGAGAACACCGGCATCGGGCCGATTGCAGAACACACAAACCACATCCACATCCCCGCGATTTTGGGCAGCCCGCATCAACCTCTCGGCATTGGTGCCCTCGCCGCTGGCCAAAATGGCCACCCTCGCCACGCTTTTCGTCATCAGCGACCGGCGTCAGGGTCAAAGACGGGAGGGTCTGAAAGTGGGCCACTCTGGCGCGCGGATTGATCCGACCGCAATTGAGACATGGCCTCTACCATGGCCTGCACTTCAGGGTCTTCCGGAAGAGCATCCGAGAGCGCTCCTGAAATCCGCTGATTCACCGCCATCGCCAATTGAATCTCACTGCTGGCCGAGGAGTAATAGGCGTCATCCAATGAGAAATAGTAGCGCGCATCATCCGCCAGTCTGCCGAACAGGGCGCTTCCAACCTGCTTGGCCAAGGCGCCGGCCGAGGCACGCTGGTCGTCGGTCAAGGTGGGATCCTGAACGATTTCAGAAAGAAGCTCCACCGCGGGAAGCATGATCCGGTCGTACGGAACATTCCGCGATGGGGTCACGGTGATCAGCTTCTCCAAAACTTCCAATCCCCGGACCGATTGCCCCGTGGTAGCAAAGGACTCAGCGAGGTTCGTCAATTGAAGGCGAATGTTGGTGGACATCCTGCGGTTGTTCTCGTCCATGTAGATTTCACCCTCGGCGTCCACGCCGCCCCACTGGAACTTCTCCATCACATTGGTGTACATGATGTCTTGGGCAATGCCCACAGGCTGTCCTCCACGCGAACCGTAATTCACGGGAACCAACCGCCAGGCCAGGCCTTCGAGACGGAAGTAATCCTGCAGGCCCACATAACTGTCGGGACCTATCGTCACGGCGAAATAGATGGGCCGCTCCCAGTTGTTGTTGCGCAGAATCTCCATGACCATGAACTGGTTCTTCAGGACGTACTGCTTGGGGGTTCCCCCTCCATCCGTGATGGTCCACTCCAATGCATCCACCATTCGGTTGCGCTCCTCGGGAAGCACAAGTCCGGACTGGACCGCAAAAGCACTGTCCACGGGAACGCTGAAGCTATTCGAAGGCAAGTGCGCATACTTCCTCCCCGCTCCGTAATCTACCTGATCGCGATCGTCCAATGCCTGACGCATCGCCGTCTCGATATCTACGTAGGGTGCATTGGTATTGGGTGGAGGGTCGAGCAACACGATGTCGCGCGTGCCCTGGCGGTACTTTTCCTCACCCATGCGAATCGGAACAGGGGGACTATCATAGGCCCTGCGCTTCATCTGCTCCACATACCAGTCGGTATTGAGCAAGCTGAGGTTGACGATGCGCACATCGGTTCGGTAACCCTCCACTTCCTGCACATACCAAAGCGGGAAGGTGTCGTTGTCGCCGTTGGTGAACAGAATCGCATTGGGCGCCAAGCTGTCCAAGTAATTCTTGGCCATATCCACGCCCGTGCTTCGCCTTGCCCTGCTGTGGTCATCCCAACCTTCCGCTCCCATCTGCAAGGGAACGAGAAGAAGAAGCCCCGAGAACACCATCGCATTCAACTTCTCATTGCCCGATCGACCGAGGGCGAAAGCCAGACCCAGCAGCACCGCGGAAAGCACCCCGAGGTAGAGCACGCCATAACTCAAGGCATGGCCGCCGCCGCCCACGGACTCGAGAACCAGCAAGAGAACACCCACTGCGAGTGGCGCACCCACAGCAAGCCCAAGGTCCTTGCCCTTCAGGTGTCCAGCTGCATCGAACAGGGCATAAACACCGAGGCCGATCCAAACGGCAAACGCATAAAACGAGCCTACGTAAGCGTAGTCCCGCTCCCTCGGTTGAAGCGGGTATTGGTTCAAATACACCACGATGGCAAAACCGGTGAGCAGGAACAAGAGGCCCACTACAGTAAAGTCCCGCCAGCTGCGCAATGCCTGGAAAACCGCCCCCATCAAGCCGAGCAACAGCGGCAAGAAGTAAAAGCGGTTGTGGCTCTTATCCGACTCGCGATGGTCGGGCAAGGCGGACCGATCACCCAAGCGCTCCGCATCTAAGAAGTTGACTCCGCTGACCCAATTGCCATCGATGAAGTCGCCGTGACCCTGAACATCGTTCTGCCGACCGGAGAAATTCCACATGAAATAGCGCAGGTACATCCAACCGATTTGATACCGCGTGAAGAAGGTCAGGTTCTCCACTTGACTCGGCATCAACAACTCGTGATAACGATCAGCTTGACCTTGGAGCCGCTGCACCTCGCGGATATCCTCGGAGGAACGCGAGCGGTTGGCACGGTTCGTCGCTGCCCGGATCTGCTGCTCCAACCCGTCGAGGGTGCGCTGCAAGTTCTGGGCATAGGTCCTTCCGTGCTCGAGGCCTTGACTCAGATCCTCCATCATCATTTGCGCCAGGGTGCGCCGGATTTCCGAATTGCTGATGTCAGCCAGCCGGGCCTCATTTCCCTTACCTACGATGATCTCATTGGCGCTGCGCACCTCGAACCTCGAACCGAACCGCTGACCAAACGACCGATACAGGTTGTTCAAGGTCTTCGTCAGTTCATTCTTGTCCATGTTGCCACCGAGGATGCGCCCGGCGAGGTGCATTTCAAAGGAAGCCGCATCCCGCTCCTTGTCATCCAAGGGACTCACAAAACCCACATCCTCATTCCAGCCCTTGTAGTTCGACCACTTCTTGTATTCGCGGATGTGGTTGGCCTGGCTGCTGTACAGCCTAGGAAACAGCATGGTGAACCGATCGTCATAGCGTGGAACCCCATTGCGCTTCTCCTTACTGTCAACGTATTCCTGTTTCACGGAGAAGGAACCCTCATTCTCGTCCATGTATTTCTCCGCGGCGAAACGATCCCGAAAAGTGGCCACGCGCGTCTCCGTGGCCCCGCGGCTTTTGTAAACGCTGTGGCTGGGGAAATACGTAGGGGAACCATCCTCATAGGGGTCCTCCATGTCGTTCGGTGAATTCCAATACTGCCCGGTGCCCAGCGGGCGGTCGCCGTATTGCTCACGGTTGAGGTAGGCAAGCAGGGCGAAGAGGTTCTCGGGGTTGTTTTCGTCCATCGGCGGATTGGCCGCAGAGCGCACAACAATCAGGGCAAACGTGCTGTACCCGACGAGGATCATCGCAATGGAAAGGGCCGCGACATTCAGTTGCCACCACCCCCTTTTGCGACTGTACCACAACGCGCCGACAATCAGACCCGCCACGAGGGTGAGGTAAACAATGACGCCCGAATTGAACGGAAGTCCCATGCTGTTCACCAACGCCAATTCAAAGCGAGCCGCGAACTTGACGAACCCTTGGATCAGGCCGAACTGCACAAACAAGAGCAAGGCAAGCGACAATACCATGGCCCCAATGAAGGTGGGCCACTTGAATTCATTCCGCTTGAAATAATACACCGCCACAATGGCCGGAATCGCCAACAGGTTCAGGAGGTGAACCCCGATGGAAAGGCCCATGAGATAGGCAATCAATACAATCCATCGAAGGTTGCCCGGCTCCTCCGATCGCGCCTCCCACTTGAGGATGGCCCAAAAAACCAATGCGGTGAACAGCGAAGACAATGCATAGACCTCACCCTCCACAGCCGAGAACCAGAAGCTGTCACTGAACGTGTAAGCCAACGCACCTACGGCACCACTGGCCATTACCGCAATACGCTGGCCTTCCGTCAACCCGGTCACCCCTTCCGCCAACCGGCCCAACGCGAGCTTCCTCGCCAAATGGGTAATGCTCCAAAACAGGAAAAGGATGGTGAAGGAACTCGCCAACGCACTCATGACATTCACAGCCGTGGCCGCGTATACCGCAGGCACGAACATGGAGAACAGACGCGCCAGCAGCATGAACATGGGGGCCCCAGGCGGGTGGCCCACCTCCAGTTTGTAGGCAGAGGCAATAAACTCACCACAGTCCCAGAAACTGGCGGTGGGTTCGATGGTCAGGAGATAGACAATGGAGGCAACGAGCCATACGGCCCATCCCGTCAAGTCATTAAGTCGCTTGTAATTCATGCAGGCGCGGAGTTTGCCCGGACTTTCGACCCCGAATTTCAGGGGACCCAAACTGCCGGACTCCCGCGAAAATAGGGCCTCATCGGCGGGCGACCATTACCCGCTTTCTCCGAACGTCCACGCCGCTTTCCACAACGAGAATGTATCCTCCTGCAACCTGTCGAGAAATCGGCAGGTCCCAAACGGATCCGCGGGCGGTTCCGCGCTCGACAACCCGTCCCAATCCATCGCACAATGACCATTGGAATGCCTCCCTTTTCGGCGCCCCGACCCACTCCACACGGGCCACGTCCCCAGCGGGATTGGGATATACCCGAAGTCCTTCAATGGCAGGCCCAGAAGGACTTCCAACGGAGAAGCCGCAATCGGTGAAAACGCCGAATTCCAGTTCGATGACGTCATCAATCAACATCAGGTCCAACTCCAATTGCTGCTCTTCTCCGACCGACAGCGACAGGGTCATCCCCGGCAATCCCTGGAAACCCGGAAGTCCCTCCATGTCCATGGACAGCGCATAACAACCCGGCGGCAGACAGAGAACGAGACCGTCCAAACCACCCTGCGCAGGGTCCAAGGAGGCACTGCCAGACAAATCAAAATCCTCACCGAACAACGACCACGTCAACTCCAAATCCTCCAACAATTCCACGAACGTTTCTCCATCCAACTCAACCTCCACGGCTTCACAACCCTCCGCAAGCCCATTTTCCAGGTCAATGCATGCACTCAACACCTCGCCGCACTCCGGAAACAGGGCGGAAACACATGCCGTCACCACCTCCACACCATTGACGAATGTGTGGTTGATGCTCACTCCATTCAGCGCCGAACCATCCGATAGGACCCACAGAAAATCCACCTCTTCTTCTGATTCCGTAACGGCCGTCAAAGTCCAACTTCCGTCCGCTTCCTCAACCGCCTCGATTTCCAAGGTGCACAGCTCATCGTCGAGGTCGCAGCCCACTTCGCCCACACCAAATTGGATCACCTGCCAACCATTCTCATCCACAAATGGCTCGCTCTCCCACTCAATCGTTCCATCTTCATCCGAAACACTGATGATCAGATCACCTGCCGGGTCACTGTCTCCACTTCCAACAAAATCCATGACATAACAACCATCGGTCAGGCACAGGCCCAGCTCCAGCGGTTCCACAGTGCCCCCGGGGATCAAGAACGTGTCGTCCTCCGACCATTCGTCTCCATATCCCGTCCAAGAATAGAACCCAGACGCCCCATTGGGCTCCACCGTTACCACCACGGGCTCACAGTCGGAATCGCACCCTTCCACTACCACTTCGATACACCAGGTGGCGCCTTCCGGACACCCTGGGCTGAACACCGTGGCACAAACTTCATAGGTCCCGGACTCCGCATATTGGTGTTCCGTCCACAAGTAAGCATTGGTCGTGGTAATGCCGTCACCAAACTCCCAGAAGATGGAGTAGCCATCCGGCTGCATCATCTCGAGCAACAGGGAAACCAAGCAGGGCGCCTCCTCGTCCACAGGCCACGACATCAATTCCGCTTCCTCCTCCGTCAAACAAGGGTCACACCCCGCATTCTCCACTTCGATGCAAATCTCCTCCCCCTCGGGGCAAGCCTCGCCCGTGGCCACCACACACAAAACAGCCACCTCCGCGCTGTCCAAAGAGAAATCAAAGGCACCGCCTCCCGCCTGCATCAATGCTCCATCGAGATACCACTCCACATCTCCCGACCCTGGCTCTCCGTCGTACTCCGCGAGATACTGTCCGCACAGACTCAACTCGGTCAACTCCAATTGAACCTCGCAATCCGGTGCTGCCCCTTCCAATTCAATACACGCCTCCACACCCGAGGGACAGTCCTGTGTTTCGTACGACGCGCACACCGTGCCACTTCCTTCGAAATACAACTCCGGGGAATCAGAAATCACCGCACCTTCCTCGTTGTACCACACAATGGGGGCTCCCTCCGGAGCTCCTTCCGTCTCGAGAAGCCAGAAGCCGTCTTCGGATGATCCACCCGTGACGACGATTTCCAAAGCACAGGGTCCACAGCCTTCCACAATGACTTGCGTGGAGAGCTCAACCGTATCTGGGCAAGTGGGACTCACATAGTAAGCAGTGGCCTGGTACTCACCATCCTCAGGGAAAGTGTGCCATGTAAAATGGCCTTCCGCCGATGTGCCGTCACTGAACAGCCAGTAGACCTCCTCGCCGGGCGTGTAGTCGCAAATGCTCAGAACGTATTCGCAACCGGCGCCGCCCACCCAGATCTCCTGGGGACAGCCGTTTTCGTAATCCTCACTTCCGGTGCAGGCCACCACACCTTCCGGACAATCATCCGATATGTATTGGACACATACTTGCCAAGGGTTCTCGCCGGTGCCGAAAGGCAGCGTCACAGCAGCACCACCTTCCTGAATTACCTCTCCATTCAGCGAATAAATCAGCTCCACGCCCTCGGGATAGTCCACCGGAATCACCATGATGACCTGACCGGAGTCGACCGTCTCCACGACGAGCTCCAGGTTGCATTCCGGCTCTGAGCATTCCTCCACCTCTACCAAGGTCTCCAACGTGACCCCTTCTGGGCAGTAATCCGAAGTAAACGTGACGCTCACCGGATACGTACCATCTCCTACAAACGTGTATTCCGCATAGTGCCCACCATTGACGAATTCATCGCCAAACGTCCACGTCGCCGCCTCGCCCGGCTGGAAGTTCGAAACCTCGAATCCCCACTCGCACCCGTTGTCCACCGTGAAAATATCGGTCGGGCACAACGAAGGGCTGATGCTGTCGCACGGTCCATAGAACTCAAGTTCCACTACTTCTGCGAGTGCTCCCACGCCACCAGGCAAAACCTGCATGTAGAATAGGCCAGAAAGATCTCCGTCCGTGGTCACTTGCCCGAGCAAGACCCGGCCGTCCTCATCGGGCACTCCGTTGCTGAAGCTGGGTACGACGAACCAGGCACTGCCGATGACGTCGTCGATGCTGAACCCGTTGCCGTTCTCAAATTCCGTCATGAAGGGCGACCCCGTGCTCATCACCACTTGCGGACAGTCCTCTCCCGCCGCAGGGTCTGGAGGTCCATCCACTCCGATGGTCAACCAGCTGTCCCATTCCAACTCGGGATAAGCATCAAACAGGATGGGATTGTTCGCACAGGGAAATTGCCCGCCCAGCACACTCTGGTAAAAATTCGTGGTCGTCTGCAAACTCGTGGGGTTGCCTGCGTCCCCGAATACCGTGGTGACGATATCGGCCGGGCCCGGCAGGGTCGCGTAAAGCCTGTACGTCGTCATTCCTGCCAGCTCACCTTCGGCATGGATGGCGACCGCTTCTATATCAAGGCACACATCCCCGTCCACCAACACAGGCTGGGCACGAAGTGTGGTAGAAAGACAGAGCAGGGCCGCGGCCAAGAAGAAATGGAATCGCATGAGGGGTGATCGACCGGGGGAGAAACCGGAGTTTGTGACTTTGGGTTGCGCCATCAATCCTCGACAAATCGGGGGTCGGTCGGCAACACCTCTCCACAAGAATTGCACGTCCGCAGCGCCTCGCTGCCGTAGAATTCCTTGAACCTCGGAAGAAAGTCCTTCTCGATGTCCCTGAGTTCAAAATAGGTGTCGTGCAACTTGTGGTTGCAGTGATCGCAGAACCAAAGCAAGCCGTCCTGCATGCCGCTACCGGAGCGCTTTCGCTCAATGACCAAGCCGAGCGAACCCGCCTCTCGCATGGGGCTGTGCGGCACCTTGGCCGGATGCAGGTACATATCGCCGGGGCCCAATTTCATGTCCACCACATTCCCGTCTTCCTGGATACGCACTGTGATGTTGCCCTCCAATTGGTAGAACAGTTCCTCGGTCTCGTTGTAATGGTAGTCCTTGCGCGCATTGGGGCCCGCTACGATCATCACGATGTAGTCACCACTGTCGACATAGAGGTTCTTGTTGCCCACCGGGGGTTTGAGCAGGTCGCGGTGCTCCTCGATCCAGGCGGTCAGGTTGAAAGGCTTGGGAATCGGCATGTGCTGAATTTAAGCCGTCTTCGCATCCGGCCGACGCACCGGTCGCCCCACGAGGTAGACCCCGAGGAAAATCATGGCGCCGAACACCCACAGCGGCCAGCCCGTATCGACCATATAGTCCGTACCACCTCGCCATGCCTGCAGCAGACTGAACAAGGTGGCGAGCAAAGGCTGCAGGTAGATGTAAACGCTGACCACTGTCGGTTGCAGGTGCCGCATCGCGAAGATGTTGAGCAAGTAGACGAGAAAGGTGGTGGCCAATACCACATAGGCCACACCGGCCCACTCCGAAGGCCCGAAGGCCGACCAGTCAATGGCCACTGCCTGGTTCCACCCGATGGGCGTCGTGAACAGCCAACCGAACAGAAAGACCCACGTCACGACCGTCAACGGGCGGTACTTGGACATAAGCGGCTTCACCGCCACGAGATAGAACGCATAGCTCGTCGCATTGATCAGGATCATCAAATCGCCCTGCCAAGATGCGTGGACCCGGGCCTCCGACCCACTCCACAGCAAGATGGCCGCAGCGCCGATTCCGCCGAGGATGACCCCGAAAAGCCGGCGACGCACAATGGGCTGGCCCAAGACGACCGCACTGGCGATCAGCACCAGTATGGGATTGACCGTCATGATCAGGCTGGCATTGACCGGACTCGTCACGTTGAGACCGTTGAAGAAGAGCAGCATGTTGATGCCCACGCCCGTCAGTCCGCAAAAGATGAGCCGAGGAAAGTCCTGACGGTCCACCTTTTCCCTGTTGAAAGGCAACAGCAGGGAGAAAAGGGCAAGCGCACCCGTCACCCGCAAGACAATGAAGCCGCTCGGCCCCACCAGGTCGGGCATCAACCCCTTGGCGACAAGGTAATTGCCTCCGTAAATGAAGGCCACGACCAACAGGGCCAGGTGGGCGATCAGGCGTTGCAAGGGGTGGGTTCAGCCGTTCAATGCAACGCGGGCGGCCTCCACGGAAGCCTTGGCGGATCCAGCGTACACTCCCTCCTCGGTCAGCAGCACGGGCCGCTTCAGGAATGTGTACTCATCGAGGATGAGCTGGCGGTAATCCGCCTCGGACAAATCGCGATCACCGAGTCCCATGGAACGGAACTTCATGGCGCGGCGGCTGAACAATGCCTCGTAGCTGCCAGAGTAGGCGTGCATGGCGTCGAGCTCCTCGGCGGTGACGCCCGTGGATTTGATGTCGCGCACCTCAGCGCCGCAACCCGCGGGGTCGAGGTCGGCTTCAATCCGCTGGCAGGTCTTGCAGGTGGGCAGGGTAAAGAACTTCTTGGACATGGCGTTACAACAGGCGTTCATCAATGGCGTTCAAGGCCGGCGTCAAATCGGGGTCCCCCGCCCGGTCGTTGTCCACCACCACGTCGGCAAGATGCGACACCGGCTCCAGGAATCGGATGTCCCCGGGCCGCACGTGGCGGTCCCATTGGTACTGAATGATATCGGGCGTCAGGCTGCGCTCGGCCTGGTCCCGTGCCAGGCGGCGTTCAAAACGCGTCTCGGGTGTCGCGTGGATCAAGATGGACAGGTCCAATCTCTCCCTCACTCCCTCGTCGTGCAGCATGAAAAGGCCATCGAGGAAAACCACAGGAAGGGCGGGAATGTGCAACGGCTCAGGATCGACACCGGGCTGATTGAACGTATAGCTCTGGATGTGCAGGTCCTCACCGGACTTGAGTCGATCGAGGTCCCGGGCCAACCGTTCCAGGTCCAATGCAGCCGGTTCATCGAAATTCGCCTCCCCTTCGGCATCCTTGGGTACCTCCGCGATGGGCCGATAGTAGTCGTCCATGCGCAAGACCGCAGCGCGGCCCCCGTAATGGGCCAGCAACCGCCCGACAACCGTCCCCTTTCCGGACGCGCTCCCGCCGACAACGCCGACAATCAAGGTGTTCCGTTCACTCATGGCCCAGCAATTGGTCCGCCATCAGCCGGTCGTTGGCCAAGCGCGGCACTTTGTTCTGCCCTCCTAATTTACCGCGGCGCGCCATGGCATCTTGAAAGGACCCGGCTGGCAGCGGCGTCAACATCGCCGGCCGCAACACCGACCCCGTGATCAAGTCACGGTAATAGGGGTTGCGCTGCTGCAGCTCCCGATCCAAGGCCGCCGCCAAAGCCGCCGCATCACCCAGCGGCTCCGCGAACTCCACCAACCATTCGTGGTAGGGCAGCCCCTCTTCGGGGTTCACCTGGGGCGCTACATGGAATTCGACTACCTGTACGCCCAAAGCAGCGGCAGCGGTGGCCATGGCCCCCTCCACCTCTTCGGCGATCACATGCTCTCCAAAAGCGCTCGTGAAATGTTTGATGCGGCCCGTCACCAATATTCGGGCAGGCGCCAGCGAGACAAAGCGCACCGTATCTCCAAGGTCGTATGCCCACAAGCCTGCATTCGACGTCACCACCACGGCGTAGTTGACCCCCATTTCCACCTCTCCCAGCCCGCGCCTTTCGGCGTTGGGTTGGCCATACTCATCCGCGGGGATGAACTCGAGGTACAGCCCGTCGTCAGCATTGACCAGAAGCCCCTCTCCCGGCGCTCCATCCTGATACGCGATGAAGCCCTCGCTCGCAGGATACGTCTCCACTCGGGGCACGTCGCCCCCAATGAGTTCGCGAAAGCGGTCAGCATAAGGTGCAAAGGCCACGCCGCCGAAAACGAACAGCGAGAAATTGGGGAATACCTCCAGCACATTGGCCTTTCCCGTATGCTCCAGGAGGCGCTCAAAATACATCTGCACCCAAGAGGGAATGCCGCTGATGAGCCGGAGGTCCTGATCCGCCGTTTCCCTTACGATGGCCTCCACTTTTTCCTCCCAGTCCTCCATCGTATTGGTCTCCCACGAAGGCAGCCGGTTGCGCTGCAAGTAGGTCGGAATGTGATGCGCGACAATGCCACTCAATCGACCGAGGGGCACGCCCCCTTCCGTAGACGTCAACGTAGGACTGCCCTGCAGGAAAATCATCTTGCCCCCAACGAAATCCGATCGGCCCGACCGTGCAGTGTAATGGAGCAGCGCCCGACGCGCGGAACCGATGTGGTTGGGCAGGCTATCGGATGTCAAAGGGATGTACTTCGCCCCTGAAGTGGTGCCAGAGGTCTTGCAGAAATACTGAGGAAGACCGGGCCACAGCACATCGCGCTCGCCGGCCACCGCCCGCTCAACGTAGGGCCTCAATCCTTCGTAGTCTCGCACAGGCACGGACGCACGAAAAGCGTCCGCCCTGTCCTTGGCCGAAGTCAACCGGGAAATCCGGGCAAAGTCATGGTCCTGACCGAAGGCCGTTTTGGAAGCGGTGTCGAGCAGCTGCTTTAGCACCCGCTCCTGTGCGGCGGCGGGATCGGCATTGCGCTGCCAATCCGCGCGGCGGACCCGCGAAGCCCAAGGCCTAGCCAGTCGGCCCTTCCAACCTCCTCCCGGGGATTTCGCCATGGGCCGAAAGATAGCGGCCCGCCCCCACGAAGGGAACGGGCCGCCAGAGTTTTGATGGACCGGAGAAGATCAGTGCTGCACGCGCATCTTCTTGGTCACTCGCACATCACCGGTCAACAGCGAGAAAGTGTACATGCCGTCAGCCAATGGTGTCGCGTCGTACACCACCGTGTGCTCGCCAGCCGGGCGCGCTCCGAGGTCCACGACATCGACCATGCGGCCCTGAAGATCACGGAGCTCGATCATGAAGTCACCGCCCCAATCCGAGGTGAAGGTGAACCGCGTCTCGCCCGCCGTCGGGTTCGGGTAGTTGTTCTGCAGGTGCACGCCATTGTACGCACCGAGCACGTCCACGCTCACCACCGGGCAGGTGATCAGTCGGATGGCCGGAGTCGCCGTCTGGGAGGAGAACCATATGTAGTCACCGCTGCCCGCCTGCTGGTAGATGATGGTGCTGTTGTCGGTGTCGCTGTTGCCGTTGCCCAACACGGTCAGCTCGATATCTTCGAAGTCAAACTCAGTGATGACCGCACCCGCATAGAAACCGGGGCTTGCCAACCCCTCCACTGACACTTCGATTTCGTCTTCGAAGGCAAGCGGGTAGTACACGGGATTGTCTGCAGTACCCGCCCAATTGGGATCGGTCACAAACTCGGCGAACTCGTAGGGGGAGTCGCTCAATCCCACTTCAGGGTCCTGGTCAATCCAACGGATCTCGAAGTCAATACCTGCGCCCAAACTGGGACCGAACGCGACGGCCAGTCCGTACACCGTGGATCCCTCATTGTGGAAGGTGTAACGGTTACCGTATCCCGTAGGCTCGAAGAACTCGTTCTCATCGTCGTAACGAGGTCCCAATTCCACATCCAACGTAGTCGGATTGTCGTGACCGAATTCACAATCGGTGTACTCGATGCTCATCTCCAGCAAACCGGCATCAGCGATGCTATCGCTGGCCATCGTGGCGCGCAAGGTGTACTCACCGGCTTCTTCTGGCTCCCAGCCGGTAGCGATGTACAGCGTGTCTTGCGGGTTGGCCGGACAATTGTCGTTGTTGGCGAAAGACGGCGCGGTAAAAGGATCCGTAGCGGTGGTGCTGAGTACATAGCCCTCGTCATCCAATACCTCCACCGTGATCACGCAGTTCTCCTGGTCGGCGTAACCACCGTTGCGGTAAAGCACACCGGCCAAGAGGCCGCCGTCCGCCTCGGGAATGGCTTGATCCATGGGGGTGACGCGGTACTCGAAGAGGAAGTACACATCGCCATTTGTCAGCTGGACGAGATCCAACGCGTTGGCCACGGGGTTGGCCTCGATGGTAATGTCGTCAATGCCCCAGTAGTAGTGGCTATAACCTCCACCGGTCACCGGGCTTTGGCGGTAGGCAAAGCGGATGTCCACTGCGGACTGACCCGCAGCAGCACAACTGATGTCCAAGCTGGTCACGAGCGGATTGGCGCTGGCAGAGTTTGCCGAAGGAATGAAGGAACCCCCTGCCTCGAAGGCAGTGAAAGTTTCCCATCCGTCCGTACTCACATCGATGAAGACGGGCAGGAAGGGGTAGCAGCAGTAACGGAGATACTGATCCCAGCTGATGACCACACTTTCCAATTCGGTCATGTCGAGCGTTGGAAGGGTCAGGAAACCCTCCGTGTCCTCGACACCGGAAGCGATGGGCGTATTGTAGTAATCGCAATCGAACACCATCCAACCGTTCTCGGAAGTCATGCTGTTGAGCGCACCGATGTTGGTGCTGAATTCGCCCGCTGGAGGCTGCACACCGGAAGCCGTTGCGTCTTGGAAGTAACCGTCTCCGATTTCATCGACGTACTGCCAGATGGTGTTGTCCGGGCTGGTATCCTCGACCGTCAACTGTCCGAATCCGTTGTTTCCAGCAAATCCGTTCGAGAAGTCCTCGTAGAAAAAGACCGTCGAGCCACCGCCGCGGAGTCCGGATGCCTCGGCTTTGATGATTTCCTCGAGTCCAAGCATTCGGCTCGTCTCCAGTTCTTGTTCGCTCGCCTTGCGGGGAGCTTGCTCCACGAGCTGGGCGGAGACTTGGAAGGCCAACACACAGGCGGCCAAGGTAAAAATGTGCTTCATAGTTGTGAATGGGGCGGCAAAATAACCCCAACGCGCCAATCCTTACCTATCCGGGGAATGACCAAAGAAAAAGGGGGCCCGATGGGACCCCCTTTCTCGATTTCTTGATGATGTCTATTACTTGACAATCAGCTTGCGCGTGGCGCGTGCACCATCCACCGTGATGGTGTAGGTGTACATACCTGCGGTCAACCCCTCAAGGTCGAGGATGGCGCGCTGGTTGCCGGCGGGCTGGACTCCGAGGTCCATGCGGCGCACGATGGCACCGGTCATGCTGGTCACCTCCAAGGTCACTTCTGCAGCAGCCTCCAACGTGAAGTCCACACGGGTGTTGCCCGTTGCGGGGTTCGGGTAGGCACGGCCGAGGGTGAAGCCCTCACCTTCCACATTCTGCGTGGAAGCCACAGCGTCCGGGTTCAGGTTCAAACGTACCATCGGGCAGTTCGTGGTGTAGTACCAGTCGTAAGCACTACCCGTTCCGAAAGGACCGTAGATGAACACTGTCTGGGCATACTGCGGGGTGCTCGTACCGATCTGCACGTTGTCACCACCGAGGTGCTCGAAGCAAGCCATTACAGCCTCACCTGCGCTCGCCTCATAAGGCTCTTCCAAAACGAAAGTGGTCCAGGTGATGTCACCATCGCCCGAGTTCAAGAAGATGGGGTCGAGGGTCATTTCTTCGGTGGTAGAGACGAGACCGTCGTACTGACCTCCGCCGTTGTTCCACTCCACCCAATCGAACAGGTGGCATACCACCTCAGCACCGGGGTCAGAGCCGTCCATGATGGCGACGTCGATGGCGTAGATGGTCATGTCGTTAACCACGTCGTAGGGGACACCTGCGATGTAGTCCACGGTTCCGTCAGCAGGCGTCATGCCCACGAAGTCGCCGTTATCACGACCGTACTGGAATTCCACCACTTCGATGGCCTGCTGGGCCACGTTATCGGAGGGGTACTCGTCCGTGCTGTCGGAAGCCACCTCGTAATCAAAGGTGTAGCTGCCCTGGCCTGGAGCCTCCCAGCCGACCACGCGAAGCGTATCGGTATCACCGTAAGCGAGATCGATACCGTCACTGACACCACCGTCAGCCGCAGAGCCATTGACGGAAACCGTGAGGGCGGTGTTCGTCTGCACCGCGGTACCGAGACCGGTGACATTGCACGCCAGATCCAAGGCGGGCAATTGGCTCTCAGGCCAAACCTGCGCCTCCCAGAGTCCGGTGGTCAGATAGTCCGTGAAGCTCACGTAATTGGAGATGCGGATGTCGTTGGCAGGCGTATCGAAAACGATCATGTCGTCGATCATCCATGCGTAGCCCCACTGGCCCACCCAACGCCAACGGAAGTATACCGTTGCCTGGTCACCGGCCACTTCGCCGATGTCAAAACGAGCCACATACGGGTTGCTGGACTCGTCACCGCGCTCGTAGGTCGGAAAGACCTCGTAGCGCGCAGCCACGGTATCACCATCAACTACAACATATCCCTCTTCGATTTCGAGGGTCTCGGGGTTCGGCCAGTTCACACCGTCCAAGGAGATCTCCATGTAGCAGCGCTCGATGTCCGTGGTGTTGTCCCAGCAGCGGTAGTAGTTCTCAAACTCAACCGTTACGAACGGATGGCCGGTCAAATCAACGGGGTCGTCAACGGTGAACCAGCAGTTCTCCACCCAGGTGGCGGCGTAGTTCTCCTCAGCACCGAACAAGTCGGAGTCGACCATCACAAAACCGTTGTCGGCGGTAGTGGAAGAAATGGCATCAATTGGGTACGGTCCGCTGGGTCCGGCTGAAGTGCATGCCCAGTTGATACCGTCGATGTAGTCCTCGTAACCAGCGTCGTTGGCGTTGGTGAAGGAAATGTTGCCACAATCTGAGAAGTCATTGGTATAGATGACCTCACGGTTGTAGTCCACGTGCTCCCCCTGGACGGGACGGGCAGTGATGGCGCGGCCGGCGTATTCCCGAACCGGAGCCTGTGCAAACGCGAAGCTGACGATCAGCATCGCGAAGACCAAAGTGTAAAGGTGCTTCATTACGTGTGTGGTGTTGGATTCGTGCGGCGAATATAACCCGCGGACCGCCGCCTCCCGCACAAGAAGAACGAACTCAAGTGTTCGCCGGTTGCGTGTACAGTTCGACACTCGGGCAGGTGCAGACCAGATTGCGGTCTCCGTAGGCGTTGTCCACTCGGGAAACTGCCGGCCAAAACTTCCGTTCGGTCAGCACCGGCAAGGGGTAGGCCGCCACTTCACGGCTGTAGCTGTGGGACCACTCGGTCGCGGTCAACTCCGCCGCCGTATGCGGCGCCATCAAGAGTGGATTGTCTTGGCGGTCCCATCGGCCTTCTTCCACTGCCCTGATCTCCTCTCGGATGGCAATCATGGCTTCGCAAAAGCGGTCCAATTCCTCCAACGGTTCGCTCTCGGTGGGCTCAATCATCAGTGTACCCGCCACCGGCCAGCTCACAGTTGGCGCGTGAAAACCGTAGTCAATCAAACGCTTGGCGATGTCGGTCACATCTATGCCCGCCGAAGCCTTGAACGGCCGGCAGTCAATGATCATCTCATGGGCCACATTGCCTCGGTTTCCCTTGTACAACACGTCATAATACCCTTCCAGACGGCTCCGCAGGTAATTCGCATTGAGGATGGCCACCTCTGTGCTGCGCCGCAGCCCTTCAGGACCCAACAATCGGATGTAAGCATAAGAAATCAAGTGAATCAAAGCACTTCCAAAAGGCGAAGCACTCACCGCATCAATCGCGTGCTCACCCCCCACGGCATCGAGCGGATGGCCGGGCAGGAAGGGAACGAGGTGCTCGGCCACCCCGATGGGTCCAACACCCGGTCCTCCACCGCCATGCGGAATGGCAAACGTCTTGTGCAGGTTGAGGTGGCAGACATCCGCACCAATGCTTCCAGGGCTGGTCAATCCCACCTGCGCATTCATGTTGGCGCCATCCATGTAAATCTGGCCGCCGTGGTCATGCACCACCTTCGTGACTTCGAGGATGTGCTCTTCGAAAACCCCGTGGGTAGAAGGATACGTGATCATCAGCGCACCCAAGCGGTCCGCGTACTCTTCGGCCTTCTCCTTGAGCTCGTCGAGGTTGATATTGCCGTGCTTGTCACAACCGATGACGACCACTTTCATACCGCACATCACCGCGGAAGCGGGGTTGGTGCCGTGGGCGGATGACGGAATCAGGCAGATATCACGGTGGGATTCTCCCCGGGCAGCATGGTAAGCCCGAATGACCAACAGGCCCGTGTATTCGCCCTGGGCGCCGCTGTTGGGCTGCAAGCTCATCCCGGAAAAGCCCGTGATTTCGCAGAGGTACCGCTTCAAATCGGCCACCATGCTGCGCGTACCCTCGGCCTGGGCCGATGGACAAAAGGGATGAAGTTGCGCAAAGGGCGCCCATCCGATGGGGAGCAACTCCGTTGCAGCATTGAGCTTCATGGTGCACGAACCCAGCGGAATCATGGCGTGGGTCAGCGACAGGTCCTTATTTTCCAGGTGCTTGAGATAGCGCATCATCGCCGTCTCCGAGCGATGCGTATTGAACACGGGGTGATGCAGGAAATCCACCTCTCGACGCTGCTCACCCAAAGGCGATACGAACCCCTCGATTTCCGGAAAGACCATCTTCGTGAAGCCCAAAACCTCGCATAAGTCCTGAAAATCCTCCCGTAAAGTGCACTCGTGAAAGGAAACCCCTACATGGACCCCATCGGGGAAATAGCGCAAGTTGATTCGCCTGCGCTCTGCGCGTTCCATGACAGCACCGATGTCCTCCATGGGAAAGACCACCGTATCAAAGAAGTGTGAATGCACGGGCGCTTGACCTGCCGCCCGGCCTGCATCCGCCAGCGCACAAGCCATGGCATGGATCCGCTCGGCGATGGTCCTCAAACCCTTGGGACCGTGGTAAACGGCATACATGCTGGCCATCACGGCCAACAAACTCTGCGCGGTGCAAATGTTGCTTGTCGCACGGTCCCGGCGAATGTGCTGCTCTCGGGTCTGCAAGGCCATCCGATAGGCCATCTTGCCCCGCCGGTCAACCGACGCTCCGATCATCCGTCCCGGCACGTTGCGCTTGAACTCGAGCTTCGTCGCAAAAAAGGCGGCGTGCGGGCCACCATACCCCATGGGCACACCAAAGCGCTGGCTGCTGCCCACCACCACATCAGCTCCCATGGCACCTGGAGAACGAACGAGCGCACAGGCCAACAAATCCGTGGCGACCACCACTTTCACATCGGCGGCATGCGCCTTTTCAATGAAGGCGTCGAGGGGTTCGACGCGACCGCGGTCATCCGGGTATTGCAGGAAAACACCGAATACTCCGTCCTGCAGTTTCATGTCTGCTTCCGCGCACTGCTCGATGTCCATGTCAAGGTGCTCGGCACGGCTCTTCAACACCGCCCACGTTTGAGGAAACACCGCATCCGAAACAAGGAAGCGCTGGGTACCTGCTTTGACCGCGGCCCGACTGCGCGAATTCAGCAGCATGGTCATGGCTTCAGCCGCGGCTGTGGCCTCATCGAGCAGACTCGCGTTGGCCAACTCCATTCCCGTGAGGTCGCATACCACGGTCTGGAAGTTCATCAAGGCCTCCAGTCGGCCCTGCGCGATTTCCGCTTGGTACGGCGTGTAAGCCGTGTACCAACCGGGGTTCTCCAAAACGTTTCGACGGATGACGCTGGGCACCTCCGTCGGGTGATATCCCATGCCGATGTAATTGCGAAACAAGGTGTTTCGCGATGCGATCTGATCGATGTGGTCGAGGTACGCCGACTCGGACATCGCCTCAGGCACGTCGAGGGGTTGGTCCGTCAGGATGGCCGTTGGAACCGTACTGCGGACGAGTTCATCCACGGAGACGTGGCCCATCGCGGCCAACATGGTTTTGTGTTCTTCCTCCCGAGGTCCGAGGTGACGCTGGACAAATGCTCCTGATGCCATAACGCGAGAATATGAAGGTCAAAAGTAAAGAGGGTCCAACAAGCCATAGGGCCCTGTGTTCACAACCGTTTTGTACTTGTCGGCTAATCTACATTTGGGGGGCATGCACGCACGTGGCTCACGGTTGCTTTGGTCCAATGCCGTCATCTCTCTGGCTGCCGCTTTCACCGTCGCCCAGACCTTGGCTAGGATGCATCCTTTGGACAGTCTCACCCATACGGAATGGGCATTCGCCTGGGGCATCGGGGCCGCCACTTGGTGCGCCTACACGTGGCAACGCCACGTCAAATCCACCCGAACCACAGGATTGCGTCCTGAACATCGCGACTGGCACCGCTCCGCTTGGCCGACCCTTCGCAATGTCGGCCTCATTTTCCTGCCCTTGGCCGCAACACCTGTTGCATTGACCCTCACCTCCATCGGTAACGGATATAGGCCACCCGAAGCGGCATTTCCCCTCATTCTCGTTCTGGCGATGGGCATCACCCTGCTCTATGCCGGACTGCCCGGTGAGTTGGGAGCGCGCAAGGCGCTTCGCCGCATCCCCGGCATCAAAATGCTGTGGATTGGTCTGGCCTGGGCCATCATCACCGCCGGATGGCCTTTGTGGTGGGGGTCACCCAGCCCCGGTTCGAACGTGCTGATGCTCACCGTAGGGTGCGAACGATTCCTCACCATCGCCGCCTTGACCCTGCCCTTCGACTTGCGGGATCGGACGTGGGACCCTGCTGAGATGCGCACGTGGCCCCAGCTACTGGGTACGCAGGGTACACGGGTTCTCGCCCTGGCTTTCCTTTTGGCAGCAGCTGGGCTCCGATGGGCCTCCAGCCCCGCTGCGACGGATGGGGTGATCCTGGGCTTGCTGCCCATGGCGGTTGCGGTTCTGTTGGCCCGTGAGAAACAGTCCCCTGACCACTATGCCCTGCTCGACGGACTGCTCATCGTCGACGCCTGCGTTTTCTTGGTATGATGGCCGATGGTTCGGGCAGACTTCAGCCGAAGACAGCGTCGAGTGCTCCCTTGAAAGCTTGAACCGCCTCCTCGATCACGGCCTCGTCATGGGCAGCGGATACAAAGCCCACTTCGTACCCTGAAGGCCCGAGGTAAACGCCGCGTTCCAACAATTCACCATGCAACCGGCTGAAGTGCGCCATGCTGTCGGGGTCGATCTCGCTGCTCCTCCGGATGTGCACCTGATCACTGAAGGCCAACCAGAAAATGCTGCCCCGAGTGAAGATGCGCAGCGGATAGCCGTTGGCTTCGGCATGGGCGAGAATCGGGTCGACCATCAATCGGGTGCGGCGCTCCTGGTCCTCATAGAAGCCGGGCTTGAGACATTCGGTTAGTTGTCCCGCTCCCGCCGCCATGGCCACGGGATTGCCGCTCAAGGTACCGGCCTGGTAAACGGGGCCCACCGGAGCCACGTGGTCCATGATGTCGGCCGCTGCCGCATAGGCCCCCACAGGCATGCCGCCTCCAATGATTTTGCCAAAAGCCATGACGTCGGGACGGATCCCATAGTACTCCGCCGCTCCGCCAAAAGCAACGCGGAAACCACTGATGACCTCATCGAACAACAAAAGCACACCGTAACGGTCACAGAGGTCACGCACCCCTTGGAGGAATGCCGGGTCCTGGATGAGCAGGCCATTGTTGGCGGGAATGGGCTCAATGGCCACCACCGCGAGGTCATCGGCATACTGCTTCATGGTGGCCTCCAAAGCGTCCAGGTCATTCAGTGGCAGCACCAAGGTCTCCCTCGCATAGGCTTCGGGAACTCCGGCAGAGGTGGATGTACCCAAAGTGGCCAGGCCACTTCCCGCCTTGACGAGCAAGGCATCCACATGTCCGTGGTAGCAGCCGTCAAACTTCAGAATCTTGGAACGGCCCGTCACTCCTCGAGCCAAACGGATGGCGCTCATGGCCGCCTCCGTTCCGCTGGAAACGAAGCGAATCCGCTCGGCATATGGATGATGGTCCAGGATCAAGCCTCCCAGCTCATTCTCCAGGCGTGTGGGCGTGCCAAAGGATGTACCATCCGCCACCGCCTTCATGATCCGTTCCTGAACTGCCGGGTGGGCATGCCCCAAGATGAGGGGACCCCACGAGCAGCAGAAGTCGATGTAACGCTGGCCATCCGCATCCCACACGTGGGCTCCCTCACCGCGTTCCATGAACAGGGGAGTACCCCCTACGGCGCCAAAAGCACGTACAGGAGAATTGACACCCCCGGGGAAACGACGCTGCGCTTCTTCAAAGAGCTCGGCGCTTTTGACACGGGTGTGCGTGGACGAAGGAGTGGACGTAGTCGACATGGCTCGCGATTCCGCGCGAAATTAGCCCCCATCGGGCGCTCGGACCTTCCGGCGACCGACCCCGATCCACCGCCCATGCCCCCTGAGAACACCGCTTGGCCCGAACACCGGAAATTTCTGGACACTGCGCGCCTGAAGGATGCCGCCGATGTCCTGGCCCCCTTCCGCCAGCGATTCCACATGCCCCCCCACGGCTCTGGTGAGTCCCTGTACTTCACCGGTAACTCCCTCGGATTGCAGCCCGTGGGCGCCCGCGAAATCATAGAAGGCGAACTCGAGGACTGGCAGAAATTCGGTGTCGAAGCGCACTTCCGGGGCCGCCGACCCTGGGTCTCCTACCACCGCGAAGCCACCGAAGATCTGGCCGCCGTCGTGGGTGCCCTGCCTTCGGAGGTCGTGGCCATGAATGCGCTGACAGTCAATTTGCACCTGCTCCTGATCTCGTTCTACAGACCGTCAGGGCAACGGACCAAGCTTATGATCGAGGCGGGGGCCTTTCCCAGCGACCGCTATGCCGCCCTCTCCCAACTGCGCCTTCACGGCCTCAACCCCGATGACCATCTCATCGAATTGACGCCGCGGAAAGGCGAGCACACCTTGCGCACCGAAGACATCACGGACCGCATCGCCCAAGAGGGAGATGCGCTTGCCTGCGTGATGCTGTGCGGTGTGCAGTACTACACGGGTCAATGGATGCCCATGGCCGAAATCACCGAGGCCGCCCACGCGGTTGGCGCGACGTGCGGATTCGACCTCGCCCATGCGGCCGGCAATGTGCCCCTGGCATTGCACGATTGGAACGTCGATTTCGCTTGCTGGTGCGGATACAAATACCTCAACGGAGGGCCGGGCTGCACCGCCGGCGCTTTTGTCCATGAGCGCCACGCCGAGCGACCGGACATGCCCAGGCTCGAAGGGTGGTGGGGCCATTCGGAGGCGCGGCGCTTCAAGATGGAGCCCGATTTCGAATTGATGCACGGTGCGGAGGGCTGGCAAACTTCCAATGCGCCCGTCATGAACATGGCATCCCTGCTGGCATCCCTGGCCGAATTCCGAGCGGCGGGAATGGACAGGCTCCACGCCAAGTCCTTGGCGCTCACTGCCTTTCTCGAAGTGGGCATTGAAGCTGTGGCCGCATCTACCGGAGCTCCTCTCGAAATCCTCACACCATCGGATCCAAACGCCCGCGGATGTCAGATATCCGTGGTGGCCCACGGACAGGGCAAAGCCCTTTTCCAACACCTGACCGACCACGGTGTCATTGTGGATTGGCGCGAGCCGGCCGTCATCCGCATGGCACCTGTACCCTTGTACAATTCATTTGCAGACGTGGCCGAATTCCTCGGCATCCTGCACGATGGCCTCCGCGGAGACGCGTAGATTGCGCCCCATGAAGAGCATGCGTTATGTCGTCATCGGCATCGGGAATTACGGATCCCGCATCGCCCTCGAAATGGCCGGTCGCGGCGCCGAAGTCTTCGCCATGGACTGCGTGGAGGAAAAGGTGGAGGAAGTCGCGGATGACATCGCCTTAGCCGTCACCCTGGATTCCACGGACCCCAAAGCGCTCCGAAGCCAGAAGCTGGAAGAAATGGACGCCGCCGTCGTCGCCATCGGGGACAACTTCGAGGCCACGGTACTGACCACCCTGAATCTGCTGGACCTGGGCATCCCAAGGGTCATCGTCCGCGCTTCCGGATCCCACCAGGAACGCATCCTGCGCAGCCTTGGCGTGCAGGAGATCCTCGCCCCCGAGGCCGAGTTTGCCAGCATCGTTGCGGAGCGCCTGATGAACCCCAACCTTCGGGGTTTCCTGGAACTTCCGGACGATTTCGAAATCGCAGAAATCCAAGCCCCGACCGGTGTGATCGGCAGGAGCCTGGGTGACATCGACCTGACCGCCCGCTACGATTTGCGTTTGATCACGATTCGTCGGATTTATGATGAAGGAGGAGAGGCCAGAGAGCACCTGATCGGCATACCCCGACCGGACACCACCGTTGAAAAAACAGATACCCTCGTGGTCTTTGGCACGCTGGGAAACGTAAATCGTTTCCTGGAGGTCAACGAATAAGGGTGACTGAACCCACTTTTTCTCGATATCCACCCGATGTAACCCCGTCCTCGAGGATGGGCTTCCAAACAGCGCGGAATCCGTACAACCCACCCGGGGCCAGTTCTCCGTTCGCCAGACGCCCATTCCATCGGTCGTCCAATACCTCCGACCGAAACACCTCCGAGCCCCATCGGCTGAAAACCACCAATTCATAGGCCGTGACCGCCTCGGCAAATCCGCCGAATCGATCATTGACCAGGTCCCCATCCGGCGTAAAAGCCGTGGGGAAATACACGCTGTCCTGCTGACAGAAGTCGATCAACGAAATGCTGGCTGAGTCTTGGCAGCCGTTTGCAAGCAAGGTCAAGGTCACGGTATACACCCCTTCCTCCACCAATAGGATTCCCGGCCCCGTGGAACCATCCGACCATGAGTACGCCACATCGGGCTGGCTCACATCGAGCCAAATCGGCCCATTTTCTTCGAGACATAAAACCGTATCCGAGACCAATTCGGGCTCGGGTGCAGGCAAGAAGTCCGGGGACACATCCGCGGTTCCTGTGCATCCCGTAAGGTCGACCGCAATGGCCTCATAAGTACCCGGACCGGTTACGGTGATTTCATTTCCCGCCTCCCCTGTAGACCAACCCACTCCAGCGATGGTTGTATCACTCGTTACCGTTGCCGTCAGCGTCATCGGCTGACCTTCACAGGCCGCACTGCCCGCCGCCAGGGAAATCACAGGATTGTCCATGATGAGAATGTGAACCGTGTCGCTGCGTTCACAACCCGCCAGATTCTCAGCGGTCACCCAGTACGTGCCCGTGGTGTCTGCCACAATAGACACCCCGGTTTCACCCGTGCTCCAGGCGATGGTTTCCACACTGGCATCCAAACCACAATCGAGAGGGGCCACTTGATCCTCGCACAACTCCTGATCCGGTCCCAAGTCAATCGGCTGCACCGTGGCCGTCACGAAAATGCTGTCCTCGTATTGGCACTGTCCCGCAGAACCCACACCCGCCGTGGCGTAATACCATTGGTCCGCATCAATCAGAAGTTGAGGGGTCGCGGTATTGGAACCCAAAAGCAAAAGAGAGGGCTCCCAATTCCAAGCCACTCCTGCCATGGCCTGGGCCTCCGCAGACGGCTGAAGCGTGAATCCATTCAGGTCACAGACCAAAGTGTCGTCGGGCAATCCAATGTTCACAGCCTCTGCGACCTGAACCGAAATGGTGTCCACCCAGGTGCAATTGTTCACCACATCCATCGCCACACACCAGATGGTCACGGTACTGTCGAAGACCATCTCGAAACTCTGCGTTGAAGTACCGCCCAACAGGTCAAATGGATACCAACTGAGATTGAAATTGTCCATATTGCTGGCAAAAGAAGGATCGGAATATCCCTGGGCCAAATTGATGTAGACGAACGTCTCCTGCGCCTCACAGACGTAATTCGGATTCGTGCTCACGTAGGGCAATCCACCCCCCGTTGAAACACATGGGTCCTGGGCAGCGACATCCACCACATTGCCCCATAGGACGAGCATCAACGCACCGAGAAAGGAAAGGAAACCCCTCATATACCTCAAAATTAAGGGGTAATACAGACCATTACAGGCCCGATAGACCCGGATGTTCATATCACGGTCGTGGAAGAACGCCAATCTGCAGTTCCACCTCCCATCCGGCACGGACATCCACCTCATCCGCCCAGCGCACCAAAGGTTCCGGCATCTGACCCGTTCCCGGATCGACACCCGACCACCTCCCGTTGCCATCCCGGTCCTCCACGAAGACCACTCCGTATTTGCCGGGGAGCAAACGCACAAATCGTCCTTGTGCGTCGCGCTGAACATCGCCTACGGGCTGTCCTGACCCGTTCACCAACATCCAAATCCCCGAATCACTGCCCACGCTCACGGAGTCCCCAACGAGTGCAATGCTCCCGTAGTCCGACTCTTTTCTCACGGTCATTTTCCAAGCCAAGGTATCAGGCTGCGCTCCTCCTTTTCCAACCAGAGCGCCGGGCAACAGCATCAATTCCACCTTTGATCCCGCAGGAAAAGGACCCGCTTCCAGCCAGGACCCTGTGCACCGAAACGTCTCGGACGTCAGGGCAAGGGTGTCACCGTCCAAGATGATCTCACCTTGACAGAGGGCGGTATCCAAAGTCATGGGGACAGGTGCGAATCGCAGGGCAAAGGCACCGTCGGGAGCCAATGACCTAGGGGCCACCCCCACTTCCGTGGGGGGACGTGGCGCCTCCAGTGCACGGAAATCCAAGGTGTCCCTTCCCGAGGGGTGCACAACCACCAGTGGTGATGGGGGAGCTCCCTCCGTCATGGTCAGCGAAGCCCAAAGGCTGTCCCCCTCCTGTTCGAAGGGCAGCGGTCCATCCGGCCCTTCCAATGAAAGTCCAATCTCGACATCAGACAAGCCATCAGGCCCTTCCCTCAAGGCTCCCAACCCCACAATGGCGCCGCGCAAGTAGCCCGAGGAATCCAGCCTGATCCCGGAAGTGTACGTAGCGGGAATCGGTGGGGGCACATCCAGGCGCAAGGGTTCCGAAAGGGCCAATTCCGTCCATTGTGCGCTGTCCAAGCCCGCTGTCAAAGGAGAGGCAGACCAGGCCAACGCCTCGCCCTCATCCACCCGATAATTCCCATTGACATCCTCCACCACCAAGCATCCATAACGCCCTCCAGGCAAAAAAGCCACGTCAAAAAAACCACTATCCGACAACAGCCCCACATAGTCCGGCAAAGGCCGCAAGGAGTCTGGAAGGGCCGCGTCCAAGATGCCATCTGGCAAGGTGTCGCGGAACAAAAGGACACGCGCTCCAGCGATGGGCTCACCCGACCATGCATCGACGGCACGGCCGGAAACCCTGCCGGAATCCAATGCCGATCCGGTCGAAAAGACATACTGCAGGCCTTCTGCCACATTGGATTCCCGCAAATCGCTCACCGCGTTACCAAATTGCACGATGTAAGTCCGGTCCGGCAGCAATTCATCGCCGAGATCCACCGTCAAACGGCGACCGCGCAACAAGGTCCTCGGCGCTTCAGACAAAGGAGGAGAAACCAGCAATTGCCCTCGAATATTCTTCAGTTGGATGAACTCGTCGAATTCCAACCCGAAGGAATTCGCATCAAAACCCGTACTTCCAAAGGGAGGGTCCGCAAAGATCACTCGAGGTGCCTGTTCATCGCGTCCTCCGCCATCTGGTGAACCCACTTGAGCACAACCTACGAGGGCCCAGACAATCCACAACCACACCCATTTCTGGCTCATCCCGGATTCCTTTGGGTTTTGCCGATCAGCGCCTCGGATACACCATCGATCAAGCCCTGCAACCGCTCTGCATCATGGTCATCAAAATCACCGTGCACCACACTGTCGATATCCAAAACAGCGCGTACCACCCCGTTCGAATCGCGAACGGGCAAGACCAACTCACTCTTGCTCCATGGACTGCATGCAACATGACCCGGAAATGCCTGAACATCCCCCACCACCACGGCAACATTTCGCTCCCACGCCGCAGCACAGACGCCCCTTCCCTTGCGAAGCCGGGTGCACGCCACCGGACCCTGGAAGGGCCCGAGGACCAATTCCTCGCCCTCCACGCGGTAGAATCCCACCCAATGCCATCCGAATGCCATGTGAACGAGGGCGGCAAAATTCGCCTGGTTCGCTACGGGATCATCGTCCACCATAATAGCAGGACACTGCATATCGAGCTGGTCGTATCGATCAGCACGAGAGGAATTGGAATCAAATGGCGCAGGTGCACCCATGGTTCGAATTTCGACAGTGAAAGGTCATATGCAGCCCTGAATGCGGGAAGAATCGTCAAAAAAGAGACGGGACGGGGGCCCTAACCTCGGTCCCCAGCTTGTTTCTGACGATTTCCGCAAATCGCCTGCAGGTATCGGGGGTTCGAACGCTGTCGGGTTGATGCACCAGCAAGTCCACAGACTTCAATCCCAGTTGATGCCATTCCACCAAGCGATCACACCAATCCTGCAGCCTGCGCTCATCACTCGGATGCCCCTCATATCCTCCAAAACGCAGAAGCAAAAAAGGCGCCGTCATCCGCATGTGGACCGCATCCCTTCTCAAGGCCGTATCGCTGATGACCGCTCCGATTCCAAGCTCACGCAGGTCTTGCCAAACGCCTTCAACCGCATCGGCAAATTCTGGGTCAGGGGCAAACCACTGGGGGTGACGGAACTCCACCGCAACCTCCATCGAACGGGGCCAAGATTCCAGATACACGCGCAATCGATCGGCCAGTGACGGCCCAAAATGTGGGGGAAGCTGAATGAAGGCCGGGCCCCTTTTGTGTCCGAGCGCATCCAGCCCCGCAATAAAATCATCTGTGGGCCCAACGCAATCATTGAACCGGCGGTAATGGGTAATGATGGCCGGAAACTTGGGGCAAAACCTGAAGTCATCCGGCATGGCAGCCGCCCATTCCGCCATGCGCTCCGGGGGATGGATGCGATAGTGCGTCGCGTTCAATTCAATGGTCCCAAACGCCTGCCCATAATGCACGGGCCAAGTCCGCTGGGGTGCCTTGGCTGGATATATGCTGCCCCTCCATGGCTTGATGGTCCACATGGTCCCCCCCGCCCTCACCTCGAGGGCTCCAGGCTTTCCATCGGTCCGACCTGATGCCAGTCCAGAAATCGTATCCGTATGGTCCAGAGGCAAACGAAAGTCCACATCGGGCAACATCACCTCCTGGTCCTCTTCCGGAATCTTGCCATACTTCACGCCGGCAAAGAAACACGGCACGGGAACAACCCCTTCATCCGACGGACGCAGCCTGCCCCCAACTTGCCCCGGATGCGCTCCCTTCTGTCGGACATGCTGCACACCCTTCTGCCCAGACGGTGTGCCTCTTGCGGAACCCCATTGGATTCAATGGAAGATCAATGGTGTTGTCTGTGCGCCTTCACTTGGGTCAGAATCCGCCCCTCCGGAATCCATCGATTCGGCGGTCGATTGGACTGGTCCTTTGGGTGGTCCTGGTTATCCATGGCACAGACAGGGACCAGACAGTTGGTCCATGCCATGAAATACCATGGAGTCCCTGAATTGGGAGCGGCCCTCGGGCAAGCCATGGCAGAGGAGTGGGTAGCCGGACAAGGGTCCAATCCATCGCTGGCCCTTCCACGGTGGAAGGTGGTTCCCGTCCCCCTGCATCGCCGCAGGCAACGGAGAAGAGGGTTCAATCAAAGCATGCAACTCGCCTTGGGGTGGTCAGAAGCTACCGGTATGGAAATCGCACCTGCATTGGCGCGAACAAGCGCCGGCACCTCTTCGACACGGTTCAACCGCAAGCAGCGTATAGGCAGGCCACACGTCCACTACACATGGCAAGGGCCACTTCAAGTGTGCGAAAAGGAAACCGAAGGACTGATCGTCATGGACGACGTTGTCACCACGGGAAGCACCCTGGAGTCCATGCATTGCGCCCTGCGCAAAAACTGGGCAGGCCCATTGGCCTTCGTCACACTGGCCGATGCCGCCAAGTAAACTCAGATCAGGCCGAATTGGTGAAAGTGGTGGGCGGTATGATGTCGTACCAATGCCCTTGCGTCTTCCGCTTTCATCGTGCCGTACAGCTTGTGCTCCACCACGCCGGACAGCGCTTCCAAGGCAGAGAGGGCTTCGAGGAAAAGCCTCCGCTCCTCGCCGAAATCAAATACCGCATCCGAACGCAGCGGCTGCATGGTGCGCATGTTGCGCGGCGTGGTCCCCAGGGGACGTGTCATGAAATTCCTGAGGAAAGAAGGCCCCAACCAGCGCGTAAAAAAGCGGAGTACGGGCCCCACATCCATGGCGCCGAGGTACAATTCCATAAACCGGGAGCAATGGCGCAACATCCCCGCGGCTCCGAGGGTCCCCCAACCTGGCCGTGTTTCGGGAGTAAGCCGGTCCAGCGCCGCTTTCAATGCTTCAATCGACGGGGTGTCCGCTGCTACCTGTGGCAGTCTCAGAGGCCGTGACACTTCTTGTACTTCTTGCCCGAACCGCACGGGCAGGGTTCGTTGGGCAACGTCTTCTTCTCCACACGGACCGGCTCCGCCTTTTGGGGCGGCGGCGGCATGCCCGGAGCACCTGCGCCTCCTCCTGCTCCCGCCTGGGTGCGGGCGGCGGCCAAGCGTTGCTCGTTGAGGTTCTGGACGCCCTGTTTGCTGGTCTGCACCCTCGGAGCCGGGGCCGGGCGAGCACCCGGAGCGCGCTTGACTTGATCGGGCTGACTTGGCAACTGGCACTTGAGAAGGAAGCTCGCCACATCGGCGTTCATCCGTTGGACCATTCCCTTGAAGAGCTCGTAAGATTCGAACTTGTAAATCAGCAGGGGGTCCTTCTGCTCGAAGCGGGCGTGCTGCACGTTGGAGCGGAGGTCGTCCATGTTCCGAAGGTGCTCCTTCCAAAGTTGGTCCAGCACCGCCAACACCACCGATTTCTCGAGCTCATCCACCAAGGAGGTTCCCGACGTGGAGACGGCCTGCTCAATGTTGGCGAGAACCTGCATGTTCCGTCGGCCATCGGTAAAGGGCACCGCGATATTGACGAACTGGTTGGCGTCGTCCTCATAGACTTTTTGGATGACCGGGTGGGCATGTGCTGCAAGAGACACCATGCGGTCCTGGTAATACTTCTCTGCCGTCTTGTGCAGCGATTGGGCCTGTTCCTCCTGTGGCCCGATGCCAAAGTCCGAGGAGGCGAAAGGCGGATCCACCCCGAGTTCAGCCAGGCTGCGGATGCGCAATCCATCGAAATCCTTGGACGGTGCAAACTCCGTGATGAGCTGGTCGGACAACTCATAGAACATGCCCGAGATGTCAAACTTCAAACGCTCGCCGTGCAGCGCATTCCGACGGCGGCGGTAGATCACCTCCCGTTGGCTGTTCATCACGTCGTCGTACTCGAGCAATCGCTTCCGGATGCCGAAGTTGTTCTCCTCCACCTTGCGCTGGGCGCGCTCGATGGACTTGGTGATCATGCTGTGCTGGATGACCTCACCATCCTGGTGGCCCAGGCGGTCCATCATCTTGGAGACCCGCTCGCTCTGGAACAGGCGCATGAGATCGTCCTCGAGCGATACGTAGAACTGGCTGCTGCCCGGATCGCCCTGACGTCCGGAACGCCCGCGCAGCTGACGGTCCACCCGACGGCTATCGTGGCGCTCGGTACCGATGATGGCCAAGCCGCCTGCGGCCTTGACCTCATCGCTCAGCTTGATGTCCGTTCCGCGACCCGCCATGTTGGTGGCGATGGTGACGGCGCCCGGCTGGCCCGCCTTGGCTACAACTTCCGCCTCTGCCTGGTGGCGCTTCGCGTTGAGCACCTGATGCTCAATCTTCCGGATGTCGAGCATGCGGCTGAGCAGCTCGCTCACCTCGACCGTGGTGGTACCCACAAGCACGGGGCGACCGGCGTCGCGCAGCTTCACCACATCGTCGATGACCGCATTGAACTTCTCCCGCTTGGTTTTGAAAACCAAATCATCATCGTCCAAACGGGCAATGGGCCGATTGGTGGGAATCGACATCACATCGAGCTCGTAGATATCCCACAGCTCCTGCGCCTCGGTTTCCGCCGTGCCCGTCATGCCGGCGAGCTTGTGGTACATGCGGAAGTAGTTCTGTAGCGTGATGGTGGCGTAGGTCTGGGTTGCGGCCTCGATGCGCACGCCCTCCTTGGCCTCAATGGCCTGGTGCAACCCGTCAGAATAGCGACGGCCTTCCATGATGCGGCCGGTCTGCTCGTCCACAATCTTGACCTTGTTGTCCATCAGCACATAGTCCACGTCCTTCTCGAAGAGGGCGTAGGACTTGAGCAGCTGATTCATCGTGTGCAGACGGGCCGACTTCACGGCCTGCTCGCGGAACAACGTCTCGCGCTTCTCTTGCTTCACGGCATCGGAATCGCTGGATGCGTCGATTTCTACCAAGGTGGACGGCACGTCCGGCATGGTGAAGAAATGCTCGTCCTCCATGTTGGCCGTCAGGGTGGCGATGCCCTTCTCGGTCAGCTCAACCTGGTTCTGCTTTTCATCGATGACGAAGTACAACTCCTCATCGGCCTCCGGCATCATCCTCTTGTTGTCCTGGAGGTAGTAAGCCTCGGTCTTGAGCATCTGCTGACGAATGCCTTCCTCGCTCATGAACTTGATGAGCGATTTGGTCTTGGGAAGGCCGCGGTTTGCGCGGAACAGGGCGAGTCCCCCGGTTCGAATGGTCTCTTTGTCAGAGCCGGAATCCCCGAGTTTCTTTTTGGCCTCGGTAATAAAACCGTTGACCGTTTGGCGCTGCTTCTGCACCAACTGGACCACCTTCGGCTTGAGCTGATCGAATTCGTGCTCGTCCCCCTTGGGTGTGGGGCCGGAGATGATCAGCGGCGTGCGGGCCTCGTCAATGAGGACGCTGTCCACCTCATCCACGATGGCGTAGTGATGCTTGCGCTGAACCAACTGGTCGGGGCGCATGGCCATGTTGTCACGCAGATAGTCGAATCCGAACTCGTTGTTGGTGCCATACACGATGTCACAGCGGTAAGCGTTCCGGCGCTGCTCGGAGTTGGGCTGGTGCTTATCGATGCAATCGATCGTGAGGCCGTGGAACTGGAAAATGGGGCCCATCCATTCGGCGTCGCGCCGGGCGAGGTAGTCGTTGACCGTCACAAGGTGCACTCCACGCCCGGTCAAGGCGTTCAAAAACACAGGCAACGTGGCGACCAAGGTCTTTCCCTCACCGGTCTGCATCTCGGCCACCTTTCCCCGGTGCAGGGCCACGCCTCCAATCAGCTGCACATCGTAGTGGACCATGTTCCACTCCACTTCTGAACCTGCTGCCTTCCAACTCCTCGCCCAGAAGGCACGATCTCCTTCGATGCGCACGAAATCGTGCGCTGCCCCCAAATCCCGGTCGTAGTCCTTGGCCTGAACCTGCACTTCTCCGTCCTCAGCAAAACGGCGGGCCGTCTCCTTCAGCAGGGCAAACGCTTCAGGCAAAAGCTCCTCCAACACTTCCTCAAGCTCTCCATCGATCTGCTTCTCCAACGCATCCACCCTGTCATACAAGACCTCCTTCGCCTCGAAGGACATGGTCGGATTGGTCGCGGCCTGGGCCTTCAATTCCGCAGACTCCGACACTGCGGCTTCCACATGCTGAAGAATGCGCGCCTTCAAGTCAGCGCTGCGCTCGCGCAATCCGTCGGCTGAGAGCGCCTCCATGTCACTGGCAAATCCATGAATCGCATCGATGGCGGGCTGAATGGCTTTGACGTCCGTTGCCGCCTTGTCTCCGACGAGGCGTTTGACGATCTTATTGAAGGCTCCAATCATGGGTGCTGCGTCTCCCCTTTTCGGTCATGATGAAAACGATCAAACGACGCAAGGGGTGTGGACAAAATTAAGGCTCAAGTTCGGGGTAGTCACTCCCAAACAATGTTTGAAAATCCAAGTCCACCGCGGAGTTCGTCGTCCTGTCAGCACAGCTTCAAAGCCATACCCGAAGACACCCGGTCCAGACCCCTTTCCACAGGTCAAAACCCTACCTTACAAGGCGTTAGGTCCCGATTTTCGTTCCATGTTGACAATTACATCGAGGTGTTCATGGATTCTGATTGCCGTTGAAGAATCCCCTCTGCAGTTTTGAAGTCCGTCTTTTCGCAAACGGAAATCGCAGCGTCAAAAAGTCCACCCAAGCCCACCCATTCCATCCACCCGCCCCATGATCGACGAACAACTCGGAAACACAACGGACCCCCAAAACGAAACGGTGACCAAATCCCACACCGAATCCACGGGTCAAATGGCCATTGATGCCGTTCTCCCTGAAAACACTCAGGTTATGGAGCCCATCTTGGAAGACAATCCCAACCGGTTTGTCCTGTTTCCGATTCAGCACGACGACATCTGGAACTTCTACAAGAAGTCGGAGGCCAGCTTCTGGACCGCTGAGGAAATCGACCTGGCCGCAGACATCGTGGACTGGAACGAAAAGCTCCACGACAACGAACGATACTTCATCAAGCACATCCTCGCCTTCTTCGCCGCCTCCGACGGCATCGTCAATGAAAACCTAGCTGAGAACTTCGTGGCGGAGGTGCAGTACACCGAAGCCAAGTTCTTCTACGGTTTCCAGATCATGATGGAGAACATCCACTCGGAGACCTACTCCTTGCTGATCGACACCTACATCAAGGACAAAGAGGAGAAGAACCACCTCTTCAACGCCATCGAAACGCTCGATTGCGTGAAGAAGAAAGCCGACTGGGCTTTGGAGTGGATCGACAACGGCAGCTTTGCAGAGCGCATTGTTGCCTTTGCCGCGGTGGAGGGAATCTTCTTCAGCGGCAGCTTCTGTTCCATCTTTTGGCTCAAGAAGCGCGGCCTGATGCCAGGATTGAGTTTCTCCAATGAGCTCATTTCACGTGATGAAGGCATGCACTGCGATTTCGCCTGCCTTCTCTACACCCGCCACTTGGTCAACAAGTTGCCCAAGTCCAAGATCGAAAAAATCATCACGGACGCAGTGGCCATCGAGAAGGAGTTCATCTGCGATGCCCTTCCGGTGCGCCTGATCGGAATGAATTCCGACCTGATGAGCCAATACATCGAATTCGTGGCGGATCGCTTGCTTGTAGAACTCGGCAATGAGAAAATCTACAACACGACAAACCCGTTCGATTTCATGGAAATGATCTCGCTACAGGGCAAGACCAACTTTTTCGAAAAGCGCGTAGCTGAATACCAGAAGGCAGGCGTCAACAAAAGCGGGTCAGACGAAGAGAGTTCGGGCTTCCATCTGGACGCGGATTTCTGATTTCCACGGGTAAAAAGTTCAAAACTGAACCTTACCCAAGTCGAAAACCACACTTCTGAAATCGGATATTGACCGAGCGACCGGGACGTAATTCATTCACTTGAAACCTCTTTCCCGGCACGTAGCCAACCTCTTCCAAAATCAATGAATCCACCGGGGTCTTGTCGCCCCGGCAGTATGAACCTTTCTCCCCAGCCAACGGGGGCAAACCAGCCGAAACAACACATGTATGTCGTCAAGCGGGATGGACGCCGGGAACAAGTCCAATTCGACAAGATCACAGCCAGGGTCAAGAAACTCTGCTACGGACTCCACGACAGGGTAGACCCTGTTTCTGTGGCCATGCGCGTCATCGAAGGCGTGTACGATGGCGTGACCACCTCCGAACTGGACAACCTGGCCGCGGAAGTGGCCGCCACCAATGCGGTCAACCACCCGGATTACGCTCAGCTGGCTTCCCGCATCGCCGTATCCAACCTGCACAAGACGACCGAGAAATCTTTCTCGGACATCATGCACAAGCTGCACACATACAAAGATCCCGTGACCGGCGAACCCGCCGCCCTCATCGCAAGTGATGTCATGGAGATCATCGAGGCCAATTCAGAAGCCCTCGACTCCGCCATCATTTACGATCGGGACTTCAGCTACGACTACTTCGGGTTCAAGACGCTCGAGCGGTCCTACCTGCTCAAGGTCGATGGCAAGGTTGCCGAACGCCCTCAGCAGATGCTCATGCGCGTCTCCGTCGGGATTCACAAAGACGACATTGAAAGCGCCATCAAGACGTACAACATGATGTCGGAAGGCTGGTTTACCCACGCCACCCCGACCCTGTTCAACGCCGGAACGCCCAAACCTCAGATGTCCAGCTGCTTCCTCCTCACCATGCAAGAGGACAGCATCAGTGGCATCTACGACACGCTGAAGCAGTGCGCCAAAATCAGCCAGAACGCGGGGGGCATAGGCCTGGCCATCCACGATGTGCGCGCAACTGGATCCTACATCCGCGGCACGAACGGAACCTCCAACGGTATCGTTCCCATGCTGCGCGTCTTCAATGACACTGCCCGTTACGTCGATCAGGGCGGCGGCAAGCGCAAAGGGTCCTTTGCCGTCTACATCGAGCCGTGGCACGCCGACGTATTCGATTTCCTAGACCTGAAGAAAAACCACGGAAAGGAAGAGCAGCGCGCCCGCGACCTGTTCTACGCCCTCTGGGTGCCGGACCTGTTCATGAAGCGTGTCGAAGCCGATGGCGAGTGGACCCTCATGTGTCCCAACGAATGCCCAGGCCTGTCCGATTCATGGGGTCCCGAATTCGAGGCCTTGTACGAGAAGTACGAAGCCGAGGGCAAGGGACGCAAGACCATCAAGGCACAGGAGCTCTGGTTCAAGATCGTCGAGAGTCAGATCGAGACCGGCGTTCCCTACATGCTTTACAAGGACGCAGCCAACAGCAAGTCCAACCAGCAGAACTTGGGCACGATCCGCTCCTCGAATCTCTGCACCGAGATCATCGAGTACACGGCAAAGGATGAGGTCGCGGTCTGCAACCTGGCCTCCATTGCGCTGCCCAAGTTCGTCAAGGAGGACCTCAGCTTCGACCACGACAAACTGTTCGAGGTGACCTACCAGGTGACCAAGAACCTCAACCGCGTCATCGATCGGAATTACTACCCGATCGTGGAGGCCCGCAACTCCAACATGCGCCACCGTCCCGTCGGCCTCGGCGTACAGGGACTCGCAGACGCATTCATCCTGATGCGTTTCCCTTTCGATTCCGAGGAGGCCCGCCAGCTGAACAAGGACGTATTCGAGACCATTTACTACGCGGCCTGCTGCGCCTCCAAGGACATGGCCATCGAAGAAGGGCCCTACGAGAGCTTCAAGGGTTCACCCGCTTCAGAAGGAAAACTGCAGTTCGACTTGTGGGACATCACCCCGAGCGACCGCTGGGAGTGGGACGTCTTGAAAGAGGAGATCATGGAGAAGGGCATGCGCAACAGTTTGCTCGTAGCTCCCATGCCCACGGCTTCCACCGCGCAGATCCTCGGCAACAACGAGTGCTTCGAGCCCTACACCTCGAACATCTATACCCGCCGGACACTGAGCGGTGAGTTCATCGTGGTCAATAACCACCTCCTCCGCGACCTGACCAAGTTGGGCCTTTGGAACGAGGACATGAAGAACCAGCTGATTGCCGCCAACGGTTCCATCCAGCACATTCCCGAGATACCTGAAAACCTCAAGACCCTGTACCGCACGGCTTGGGAGATCTCCCAGCGCGCCATCCTGGATATGGCCGCGGACCGCGGAGCTTACATCTGCCAGTCCCAGTCGCTCAATGTCTTCATGGAGAACGCCAACGCTCCTAAGCTGACGTCCATGCACTTCCACGCATGGCGCTCCGGGCTCAAGACCGGCATGTACTACCTCCGCACCAAAGCGGCCACCGATGCCATCAAGTTCACGGTGGACAAGAAGTACAAGGAGCAGCCTGTGCAGGAAACGAAAGACGTGGCCGGAATGACCCACGAAGAACAAGTCGCGGCGTGTTCCGTCGAGAATGGACCCGACTGCGAAATGTGCAGCGGCTGAGTCTCATTGCATCCGAACATCGAAAGGGCGATCCATAAGGGTCGCCCTTTTTCATGGCTTCCGTCCCTTCCGTGAACCGCATCATGACCCGAAGTGACATTTGACACACTCGGAACGCTGCGGTGTACGAACTTTGCGCCAACGTGCGACAGGAACATCTCCATATCGTCTCCCTCAACCACCGCAATGCGCCCATCGAACGCATCGGAAAACTGCACGTTCCCGCAGAACGTCAACAGGCCTTTCTCACACGGTTGAAGGACAAGCTCGAAGTACAAGGCATTGCCTACCTGACCACGTGCAACCGCGTGGAGTTCATCCTCGTCGACGAGGCTTACTTCTGCATGGGTAGGCTCCAACAGCTCTTCCAATGTTTTGACCCGGACGAATCCGAACTCCGTTCACTGATGGGCACCGCCATGGTGATGCACGGGGAAGAGGCGGCCCGTCACCTGCTCCGTGTGAGCGCCGGATTGGAGTCCATGGTGCTGGGAGAGCGCGAAATTCTGACCCAAATGCGATCCGCCCTTGAAAAATCGAGGGAATGGCAGCTCGCAGGTGACCAACTGCGCATCACCGAGCGCATCGCCGTGGAAACCGCCAAGCAGATCTTCACCGAGACGGACATTGCCAAGCGCAGCGTTTCGGTCAATGCTTTGGGGTGGAAAGCTTTCCTGGAACAGGACCTGAAGACCGACGCTCCCGTGCTGGTCATCGGTGCCGGACAAACCAACGCCAACATTGCCCGCTTCCTTGAAAAACGAGGACAGAGCACCGTGCGAATCTTGAATCGAACGGCATCCAAAGCAGAAGCCCTTGCTGCTTCTCGCAGTTGGGAGTGGGGAACACTTGACGCCCTTCCGGAAGCCCTCGCCAGCGGCCCCGCTGCCATTTTCATCTGCACGGCCAGCGACCAATCCCTGCTTGGAGCGCAAGAAGCTGCGCTTTTGCCAAAAGGGCCCTGCTTTGTCCTCGACCTCAGTGTGCCCAGCGGCGTAGACGACGCATTCCGCAATCGGCACAACACCACGGTGATTGGAATGTCCGAGCTCAAGCCCGTTGCCGACCAGAATGTGGCAGGACGCCGCTCGGCCATGGGCGACTGCCAACGCATCATTGAATCAGGCATGACCGAGTTGACCTCGCGATTGCAACAACGCGAGGTGGAGCTCGCACTTCGCGAATTGCCCCAACTGCTGGCTGCGGTGCGCAACACCGCCCTCGGAGAGGTATTTGCGGATGAGCTCGCCGAACTGGATGGCGAGACGCGAAACCTGGTGGACCGTATCGTCGCCTACCTCGAAAAGAAATATGTGTCCGTGCCCATGAAACTCGCCCGCGAGGCTGTCCTCGAGCACTTAGACAAGTCTTGAGGCGCATGCCGGACCGTCCCCACCTGATCATTGGCACCCGTGGTAGTGACCTCGCCCTTTGGCAGGCACATCACGTCCGCGACCTCATCACAGCAGCGGGCGGAACCGTCGAGATCAAGGTGCTCTCCACGCAAGGTGACCGAGAACAAGTCCAGGCTTTCGAAAAGCTCGAGGGCAAAGGGTTCTTCACCAAGGAAATTGAAGAGGCACTGTTGTCAGGGGCCATAGACATCGCTGTCCACAGCCACAAAGACCTCGAGACACGGCAACCTGCCGGCCTCTCCATCGCAGCCGTTCCCGCCAGGGCCTCGCAACGGGATGTATTGCTCATCCGTGCATCCGAACATGCGGTGGCCCCATGGCTGCCCCTGCGCCATGGTGCCAAGGTCGGCACTTCCTCCGTGCGCAGACGCGACCAGCTTCTATTGCTCAGGCCCGACTTGAACATCGCAGCGCTCCGGGGAAATGTGCCGACGCGCATCGAAAAACTGCGGAGCGGCCCTTACGATGCCATTGTCCTGGCTGAAGCGGGAATCGACCGACTCGAATTGGACCTTGGCGACCTCAATCGGCATGCCCTCGACCCCAAGCATTTCGTTCCCGCCCCAGCACAAGGTGCACTCGCCCTGCAAATGCGTGAAGGTGATGCACGAGCCGCCTTCATCGCCGGACTCGGTGATGCGGATGCAGGGCCGCAAGTGGAAGAGGAGCGCAGTGTCCTTCGCGCCCTTGAAGGAGGTTGCCAACTGCCCTTTGGCTCCCATTGGGACCGAGAGGCTGGTAAACTCCGTTGCTTCCTTCAAACATCAACAGGGCCCAAGCGCGCCTATGCGAAGACCGCTGCTCAAGCGCTGGAACGCCTTCAGGTTCCTCCTTCCAAAACGCTGACGGTGCTCATCACCCGCATGCCACGCCGGGAAGGACCGTTGCGCCGACTCGGTCCTGCACACGGATTACACATCGAGGAACACCCCGCAGTCATACCTACACCTTTGGATTCCCCATCCATTCCAGCCGATGCAGCACATGCTCAATGGGCTTGGATCGGGAGTCCCGGGGCGGCACGAACAGCTGAATCCTGGCTGATTTCGCATCCTGCGGTTCGAATTGCAACCCCGGGGCACGGAACCGCAGAATCCCTTGCCACGGCATTGCATTCCAAGCTCGCTTTCATTGGGAACGGCTCACCCACCGAAGCCTGGCGCGCTTTTGCCTCTGCTCGGCGCCAGAACGAAATCATCGCCGTTCCCCACAGCACACAATCACTGTCGCGTTGGACTTCGCACCCTTCCGCTGCATCCTTGTGCACATGGGCGCACTACGCTCCCGAAAAAAACAGCTCATCCCCACCCAAAGCCGACGTTGTGTGCTTTACCTCGCCTTCGTCAGTCCAAGCTTGGACAGCACCGAGACCCGAGCGAATCATCGCCATAGGCCCCACCACCGCTGCAGCCCTGAACGAACGGAACTGGAAACACAGCACCGCCCAGTCCCACGATGACTTCGGCATTCTGGAGGCCATTCTCTCTGATGAAGCAAGCCCTGATGCTCCGGCCCGCAACCCCTTCTGACGCATCCGAAGGCGCAGGGCTTTCATGCCCATCGAAAATCATGTATCTTCGCACCCCTCAAAAAAAGAGGCCATCATGTACGCCATCGTAGAAATTGCAGGGCACCAATACAAGGTACAGCAAGATCAACGGCTCTATGTGAACCGTCTGAAGGACGATGAGGGCGCAAAAGTCAGTTTTGACCGCGTGCTCCTCGTCGATGACGGATCCAAAGTGACCGTTGGCGCCCCAGCAGTAAGCGGCGCAGCCGTCCAAGCCACGGTTGAACGCCATTTGAAAGGTGACAAGGTGCTTGTCTTCAAGAAGAAGCGCCGCAAGGGTTACCAGAAGTTGAACGGGTTCCGCCCCTCCCTGACCGAGTTGGTCATCAACGGCATTGCACTCGGTGCAAAGCCGAAGAAGGCCGCCGCCAAGAAGGCGGAAGAAGGCGAGGACAAGGCAGAAGCCAAGCCCGCGGCAAAAAAGCCTGCAGCTAAGAAGCCCGCTGCCAAGAAAGCAGCAGCTGACCAGCCCGCAGCCAAAAAGCCGGCGGCAAAAAAGCCCGCAGCAAAAAAGTCCACGGAGGACAAGGCTGAAGAATAAATTCCTGAACCATGGCTCACAAAAAGGCGGCGGCCTCTACCAAGAACGGCCGCGAATCAGAAAGCAAACGACTGGGCGTCAAGATTTATGGCGGCCAAACATGCATCGCAGGGAACATCCTCGTTCGCCAGCGCGGCACACAGCACAACCCCGGACTGAACGTCGGCATCGGCAAAGACCACACCCTCTTCGCATTGACAGATGGGGTAGTGGAGTTCCGCCGCCGCAAGGGCAACAAGAGCTATGTCTCCGTGTTGCCCGCAGCAGAAGCCTGACCTTCAGGTTTTTTTAAGCCCAACAAGGGCAAATGGCGGTGCCCTCATCCTGAAAAGGAGGGGGCACCGTCGTATTTTTACAAGCCATGTTGACCCTTCAGGTTCTACGCAACGAGCGCGACGCCTTGGAAAAGGCCCTATCCAAGCGCGGCATTGACGCTGCGCCCATGCTCAATCGCATCCTCGCCCTGGATGAGGAGCGCCGACACACCCAAAAGGAAGTGGACGACCTCAAGGCACAACAGAATGCCGCCAGCCGGGAAATCGGTGACCTCTTCAAGTCCGGCCGAAAAGAGGAAGCAGAGGCCCGACGCGCCGAAATGGGTGCCCTGAAAGAAAAGGTCCACGTCCTCGACGAACACCAGAAGACGCTCATCAAAAAACAGGAAGACGCGTTGCTCGAGCTTCCGAATCGGCCGCACGACAGCGTTCCCTCCGGCCAAAGCGACGCCGACAACGAAGTCGTAGCCGAAGAGGGTTTGAAGCCAGAACTCAAAGATGCCGCCCTCCCACATTGGGAACTTGCCGACCGCTACAAACTGATCGATTTCGAAGCAGGGGTGAAAATCTCCGGTGCGGGTTTCCCCGTGTATCGGGGCAAAGGCGCCAAGCTCCAGCGTGCCCTCATCCAGTTCTTCCTGGACCGCGCAGATGCGGCAGGCTATGAAGAGTTCATTCCTCCACACCTGGTGAATGCCGATTCAGGTCGCGGAACGGGCCAGTTGCCCGACAAGGAGGGCCAGATGTACCACTGCACGGCCGATGACCTCTACCTCATCCCCACGGCGGAGGTGCCCTTGACCAATCTCTACCGGGGCGACCTCCTCAACACGAGCGACCTGCCCATCCAACTCTGCGGTTACACGCCTTGCTTCCGAAGGGAAGCCGGCTCCTACGGAAAAGATGTCAGGGGGTTGAACCGTCTACACCAGTTCGACAAAGTGGAAATCGTCCGCTTCGAAAAGCCGGAAAACAGCTATGCTGCGCTCGAGGGCATGGTCGAACACGTTAAAGGCTTGCTGCGGGATCTGGAACTGCCCTTCCGCACCCTGCGCCTCTGTGGTGGCGACCTGGGATTCACCTCTGCCCTGACCTTTGACCTGGAAGTTTGGTCCGCCGCCCAGCAGCGTTGGCTGGAGGTCTCGAGCGTGTCCAATTTCGAGACCTTCCAGGCCAACCGCCTCCAGTGCCGTTTCCGAAATGCCGACGGCAAACCCGAACTCGTTCATACACTCAACGGCAGTGCTTTGGCTTTGCCCCGCATCGTGGCCGCTCTCCTAGAGAACCACCAAGGGCCGGATGGCATCCGCATCCCGGCCGCCCTGCGGACCTACACAGGTTTCGATTCCATCGCATGACAGCTGAAGGACAGAACCGAGGGGGCTCCACCCGAAATGTCCAGCTTCCCATCTGGTCCAGCGTCCTCATGCTGGCCCTAGGCGGAGCATGGATCGGATGTGGTCCACAACCCGGTGCACAACACCTTCCCATCCTCACGAGCACCCTAACCGCGATCGACAGCGCCGAGGCCGTTTTCCTCGCTGCGCCCCTTTCTTCAGCCGAACCAGCCTACGCGCGGGTGGACAGCGCCGTACGCGCCGTTGAGGAGCGCATGGTGGGCCTCATCGTCAACCCGCAACAAGGCAAGCCCTTTACTGTCCTTGATGAGCGGCGGCGCATGCTCCGGCGCCAGCCGGGCAGACACCGTCGAATAGAACAGGAAATCGAACGTACCCGCAATCAAATCGGCCACCTCATCGAGACCATCGTGGACCGCGCCAAACTCGATGCAGAAGGAACCATCATCGACGCTGCCTATCTGGAGCAGGCCGTCGCAGATGAAATGCGCATCGCCACCCACCTGCTCGAGGAAATCGACATCGCCTTGGAATTCCTCGCAAGAGGAACGCGGGACCTCAACGGGGTCATCTCCCGGGCAGATTCCGCATCGCGCGCCTTTGCCACCATACCCGCAAAACCGTGATGGCATTCTCCCACATATTCAGGGTTCCCTCCCTTCTGCTGCTCCTCTCTTGGGCGGGCATCTGCCATGCACAGAGCGACCTCGAACTCGCAACCTATTACTACAACTCCGGTGCCTTTGAACAGGCCAAACTGTACTTGGACAACCTCTGGAAGAAGGATCCCTCCGTGTACGACATGTACCTGAACACCTTGCTGGAGCTCGAAGAATATGAGAGCGCGGAAGACATCGTGAAGTCGCGGCTGAAAAAAAGCAGGGACAAGACCATGGCCCAAGTCGATCTGGGTTCTCTCTACTTGCGAATCGGTAGGGACGATGATGCCCAGTCTGCTTTCGAGCGGGCCCTTGACGAACTGCCCGTGGGTCGAGGCCCCACCAAACGCCTCGCCGAAGCTTTCATCAAACTGAACCAGCTGGACCTCGCCCTCGCCGCCTATGAAAAAGCCATGGCCAATGGCAGCGACACCTACGGTTACCATTACGAACTGGCCAATCTGCAGGGGCTGCGCGGCGACTACGAAGGCATGGTCGACAGCTTCATGGGCTTGCTCCACGAGCGGCCTACCTATTTGCGGACGGTACAGAACAGCTTCAACCGCAACCTCAGGGTAGCCAGTGATGTCCGACAGGCCGATATGGTCCGACGAAAAGTGTTGAAGGCATCTCAGGAATGGACAGAAGACACTGTTTTCCTGGAACTTCTCGTGTGGGTATTCAATCAGCAACGCGACTTCCTCAGTGCCCTTGCCCACGTCAAAGCTTTGGACCAACGCAACAACGAGAATGGCCGCCGGCTCATGGAACTCGCCGAGGTAGCTGCAAAAAACGGCGATCTGGAAACCGCCTATGAATGCTATGCCACCGTAGCGGCAAAAGGACCTGGCGCAACACAATATGACGCAGCCCGCCAGGCCATGCTGCAGGTGCGGAAAGAAACCGTAACCGGGGCCTTTCCCCTGGACACGGTAGAAGCAAAAGTCCTTTCCGATGAGTACCGCACCACCCTGCAAGACTTGGGTGAGACCCCCGGCACCAGCGGCATCATGACGGATTGGGCACAGTTGCTGGCCTTTCACCTCAACAATCCCGCACAAGCAGAAGAAATCCTTGACCGCACGGTCAATATGCCCGGGCTCGAATTGGACCAACGCAATCGGGCCAAGCTCATGTTGGGTGACGTTCTGGTATTTCAGGACGATGTTTGGACCGCTTCGCTGCTCTTCAGTCAGGTCGACTTGGACCACAAAGAAGGGTTGCTCGGGCAGCAGGCCAAATTCCGCAATGCGAGGGTGAGCTACTTCACCGGCGACTTCAACTGGGCACAAGCCCAACTCGACATTCTCAAGGCGAGTACCTCCAAACTCATCTCCAACGACGCCATCGACCTGAGTCTCCTCATCACCGACAACTTCAACATGGACACGCTCACCGCACCCATGGAGATGTTTGCTCGGGCCGACCTCTTGCGATACCGCAACCGATTGGATGAGGCTTTGACCACCCTGGATTCCCTCGTGCTGGGCTACCCCATGCACACCCTCGAGGACGAGATCTTACTCATCCGGGCCGAGATTGCCATGCAGCGCGGCGACTTCGACACCGCCATCGGTCACTATGAGGAAATCCTTGAACTGCATTTCATGGACATCCTGGCCGACGATGCCCTGTTCGGTTTGGCCGACATCCACGAGAACCAACTCGGGGATCCCGAAACCGCTCAAGGCCTTTATGAGCGGCTGCTCAACGAGTTTCCCGGCAGTCTCTACGTGGTCGAAGCCCGCAAACGGTTTCGGCAATTGCGCGGCGACGTGTTGGAGTAAGACTTTCGAGACCTTCAACCCCGTGCCACCAAGCGCACGCCGCTCAGGACCACAGCGCCAAACAACAAGTGTGGCCACCCGATCCATTCACCGTCCAGCCAGCCCCAGAATAAGGCAACCAGTGGAATCACGTAGGTCACTGAGCTCGCAAACAGTGCGCTCGTTCGTTGGATCAGCCCATTGAACAACATCAGCGCCGCAGCCGTTCCCACCCACGCCAGGGCCACCACGGCCCCAAACGACTCCAAGGCAGCAGGATGATGGGCAAGCGCCCCTACTCCGCCCGCCATCAGAAAGCCCACCCCAGATGGAAGCGCCGTCATGGACAGTGCCAGAGCGCTGATGCCCACTGCAGGCAGGTGCATCAGTCGATTACGGACTACGTTGATGCTCAGGCCATAACATGCAGTGGCCACAACGAGCATACCAGCGGACCCCCAATGGACGGCACCTTCGGCATCCTTGAGCGACATCAATCCAATGGCTCCGGTAAAACCAAGCAACAGACCCCACACTTGTTTGCGCTTGACCACGGTTCCAAACAATCCCACCGCCAACACCAAGGTCCAGAGGGGACTGAGGGCATTGAGCATCCCTGCAACCGCACTGGGCATCCGCATTTGAGCCCAGGCAAACAGCATGGCCGGGAGCAGGCTTCCGATGAATCCATTGACCGCCAGCGCCCCCCACGTAGCAGGAGAATGACCTCGAACTTGTCTCAACGCCAAAGGCATCAAGACCAATCCCGCGAGAAAAATGCGCAACAACCCCAACTGCAAGCCATTCAGAACAGGCGCACCGCTGGTTTCCGTCCAGCCGAAAAGGCCCACCTTCATGAGAATGAAGGAACTGCCCCAGATGACGGCCAGAAAAAGCAGAAGTAAGTAAGGCCAAGCCCCATATCGGATTACCGGTTCGTTCATCGCGCTTGTTAACAGCCTTTGCGCCCGCAAGTTGGTCTCAGGGCGGTAAATTTGTCTTCGAATTTCGTCGGCGATGTTGCTCCCCCCATCCGGTATTCCCTCTCCCCTGTTTGGCCAAGGCTTCTGGGCCATCATGCTCGGCACAACACTGCTCGGAGGTTGCAGCCAATGCCCCGTCGATGTCGTTCACATCGATCGAGCCGGCCAAACAGAAGAGACGGTCGCTAAACTCGCAATTTCCGGGATGATGTGCGAGATCGCTTGCGTCTCCAAGGTCCGCAAGGAATTGTACGATGTGCAAGGCGTCGCCCGCGCCGACATTGCCTTCGACAGCAACCAGAACGTGGATACCGCCTTCGTCGCTTACGATCCCAACCTGGTCAATCCCGAAGACCTCATCGCCACGGTGCAACAGATTGGGGATGGGCTGTATGCGGTGGAATCGGCTGAAGTCGTCCACTACGCTCCCGAAACGCGACGCTGATGGACCCCGCCGAGGATCGGATGGGCCGGTGGATTCGACGTACCGCCCGTGCCGCCTTTGTCTCCGCCTTTCTCGTCGTCCTCGCAGGCAGCATCGTCCGCATGACCGGTTCGGGAATGGGGTGTCCAGATTGGCCCCAGTGCTTTGGACTCACCATCCCTCCCACAGAGGAAGCTCAAATCCGCTGGCAACCCGATGCCGATTACAGCGCGGGTCGGATGATCCTGGAATCGGACTCGCTCTGGGTAGCACCCGTTGACCACCGTTCCGGCACCTCCTTTACCGACGACCGCGCGACCGGCCTTTGGACCCACTACACCCGCCACGACTACGCCCAATTCAATCCCTTTCACACCTGGGTGGAATTCATCAACCGCTTGCTCGGTGCCTTTGCCGGCTTACCCGCCCTCATCCTTGTGGCGCTCACCGCCCTCCTTGGCATCCGACATCAACGGTGGCGCCCACTTGTTTTCGCTCTCGGTGCCCTATTCGCTCTGGGTTTTGTCGCATGGCTAGGCAAGAAAGTAGTGGACGGCAACCTCATTCCCGGCTCCATCACCCTGCACATGCTGGGTGCCTTGGCCATCTTGGGCCTTCAGCTCGCCACCCTCAAGTCCGCAGGTGCCCAAGCCCCCGTTCTCCACTCCGTCCCGCGGAAGTGGCTCCTTGTCATCTGCGCACTCACGTTGGCCCAGCTCATCTTCGGAACGCAGGTGCGGGAAGCCGTCGACCACCTCATTCATGCGGATGTGGCCCGCGCAGATTGGATCGCAAACCTACCCGGTTGGTGGACCGGCCATCGGGCCGCATTCTGGGCCATTCTGGCCGCGCACCTCGTGTGGCTCTGGCCGGGGTTGAAGTCAGGTAAGCCCACCCGCTGGGAATGGGTGGTGGTGCTTCTCCTCTTCGGTCAATTTGCCACGGGGTTCGCCTTTGGAAACCTGGGCATGCCTGCAGCGGCGCAGCCCATTCACCTGGTGCTGGCCGTGGGTCTCGTCCTCACGGACGGGTGGCTGCTCGGTGCAAAGCCACTTCGGTGAATCCGATGGTCAGGGCCCATTGGGCCAGGATATAAGTGCCCATCACCCAGAAGTGCCCGTATGCAATGGGCTCACCTCCGAACTTCCCGTACGCCAAGATCATATCGCTGACCACAAACGCGGTGGCGCCCAACCTCAAAGCCCAGACGCCGGGGCCGGTTTTCATGGACCAACTCAACAAGGCCATGAGGGTGATGACCCCCGCATACAATGCAATCGCTGGAGCCAACTCCCCGGCAGGCTCCCATAAACGGCTCACCACACTGACCGCTTGTACGGACAACAAGCCCGTCACCACAGCCTGAACCCAGCCCCGAGCCGTTCCCCATCCTGACTTGATCAGGTATCGGAAGGTTGCGATGAACATCACATGCCCCAGGAGGAACGAAACGAGGCCCACCAAGAAAGCCGTGTCACCAGAAAAGGTCAGGGCAATGTCGCCCACCCAACAGAGGCCCATGGCCGCCCAGATGCGGTTGCGCAGGGACAGGTCGGCTTCCTGATCCGCCAGCGCCAACCCCAAACGCAGGGCAAGCAAGGGCAGGATCAGCCCCTTGGCACAATCGTGGACGCCCTTCCATTCCACAGGCACCCATTCCGCCGCACCTCCTGGGAGCTCATTGAGCCCGAAGGCAGCAGCCACAAATAAGGCGAGCACCACCGTCACCAGCGCAGCATCAACGGAACGGTCGGCCCGCAGGGTGGGCTCTTGGGTGGGTCCGGACTTCATAAGACCAAGGTGCGTAAAAAAGGTGGAGGGCAAACCCCGTTGGGAATGCCCTCCTTCATTGAACCAAACCAAATGTTCAACTGAAAAATCGTCGGTCACATCATTCGCAGATCTGGCCGTAGTATCCGAGGATGTA
>JBDQOI010000017.1:0-52848 GCA_040261275.1 Flavobacteriales bacterium
GCACGGATGCAGACGCCTGCAACTACGACGCCGGAGCAACCTTGGACGATGGCAACTGCGACTTCAGCTGCCTCGGTTGTACGGATCCCGCCTATGCTGAATACGATCCGGCGGCGACCATCGATGATGGGTCCTGTTCAACGCTGGTGGTGATGGGTTGTACCGATGCTACCGCGTGCAACTACGATGCCGATGCCAACAGCGACGACGGCTCCTGTGAATTCGAAAGCTGCGCCGGTTGTACCAATACAGGTGCTTGCAACTACGACGCTGGAGCGACGCTGGACGACGGCAACTGCGACTTTGAAAGCTGTGCCGGTTGTACCGACAGTGCTGCGTGCAACTTCGATGCAACTGCCACCATTGATGATGGTTCATGCCTGATGTTGGATGACTGCGGCATTTGTGGCGGCGACAACAGCACTTGCGGTGGTTGTACCGACCCGGCCGCCTGCAACTACGATGCGGATGCCGTGGTGGACGACGGAAGCTGTGAAAGCACATCCTGCGCCGGCTGCACGCAAGCCGGAGCTTGTAACTACGATCCGGATGCGACCATCGATGACGGTTCTTGTGACTTCTCTTCCTGCAGTGGATGTACCGACGAAGGCGCTTGCAACTACAGTCCGAACGCGACCAGCGATGATGGCTCATGTGAGTTTGACAGCTGTGCTGGATGCACCGATGCCGGGGCGTGCAACTACGATGACAGCGCTACCATCGACGACGGTTCTTGTGAGTCCACCAGCTGCGCCGGCTGCACCAATGCCGACGCCTGCAACTACAATGCCGACGCCACCATCGATGATGGATCTTGTGACTTGGAAAGCTGCGCGGGCTGTACAGATGCCGGTGCCTGCAACTACGATGCCGACGCCACCCTCGACGATGGTTCATGTGAATTCACGAGCTGTGCGGGCTGCACCGATGCGGGTGCTTGCAACTACGATGCCGACGCCACCCTCGACGATGAATCCTGCGACTTCGAGAGCTGCGCGGGATGCACTGATTCTGAGGCCTTGAACTACGACGCCGACGCCACGTTGGACGACGGCAGCTGCACCTACCCCTGTGCACCGGAATGGGGTGAGCCTACCGTTTTCCCGAGCACGGCAACGGTACTGGCGCTCGTCACGGTGGACGGTGAGAACGCCGATCCGGACGATGCCGTGGGTGCTTTTGTCAACGGGGAGCTCCGCGGTGAAGGATCCATCATCGAATTTGATGGTGCCACCTACATCAACATGACGGTCTATCTGACCGGAACCGACGAGATGGTGGACTTCATTTTCTTCAACCAGGACGAATGCTCTACCTGCACGATGGACGGAGGGTTGACCGCCATGAGCTTTGGTGAATACGGCTCCTTTGACGACCCGCTGATGTTCGATGCAAACTGCAGCGAAATCAGCTTGGATGTAGATGTTGCGGAGGGATGGAACTACGTATCGACCAACATCATACCGGCCGACTACGCCATCTCCAGCCTCTTCGATGACGCCCTCGACGGAAGCCTCCTCAAGGTCCTCGGTGATGACAACTTCGCCCTCGGCGGAAGCTATACTCCGGGTATCCCCAGCGTCTTCAATTCCTTACAGATGCATTCCGATGCAGCCGGCTACGTCATCAAAGTGGATGCCGACGGAATCTGGAGCAGCACGGGTGCGGCCATCGATGCCGCCAACACCCCGATGGACCTGAACGAAGGCTGGAACATCATTGGTTACCTGCCACAAGGCGCAATGCCCGTAGAAGAGGCACTGGCCTCCATCGACGGCAACGTGGGAACCGTAATCGATGGCCAATCCGGCACCGTCTGGAATCCAGCGAACCCCAATGAGTTCAACACACTGCTCGATTTGGAGCCCGGTCGTTCCTACTGGATTCGCATGTTGGAAGCGGCCACGCTCACCTACCCCAATGCCGCAGCCGGTGATGGCAGCGGAATGGCCATCGCAGGGCTGCGTACTGACGGAGAAGCCGCCCAGGACATGACCGGATGGCAAGTGGAGCGTGCTCCCCTCGCAACAGCACTGGCCGCAGAGATCCTGATCGACGAGCTTCCTGTGGATGGCGAGGCCTACATCGGCGCATTCGTGGGAGACCGGTGCGTTGCCGCCCGTCCAGTAGTTCCGTTCAACAACGGTACTGCAGCCCAAATGGCAGTGATGCTGGAGGAGACATCCGACGTGACCTTCAAACTGTGGGTAGATGGAGTTGTACTCCACTCCAATGACATACTGACCCTTTCCGGAGGTGAGGAGATGGGACAGGGTGCGGATGTTCAGCCCATCATTCGATTCGGTTCGGAAACCAACGCAGTGGCTTCACAAGAGTGGGTGAACACCCTCAACATCGCTCCAGTGCCGACCCGCACGGAAGCATGGATGAATCTTGACATCAACCAAAGCGGCCAAGTCCGCATCAGCGTGCTCGATGCGCGCGGCGCTGAAGTTGCCGTTTTGCACAACGGCCAACTCGCCGCGGGCACGCACCGAATGATGCTGAATGCAAAAGAGTGGGCCGCAGGAACATACTTCGTGAAAGGCGTGAGTGATTACGGCATCTTCCGGACCCCACTGATTGTCCAATAAGGGCAACGCGACCTCAACTACTTCAAAAGGCCCGCCATATGGTGGGCCTTTTGCTTTCCGCCCCTTCCCCTTCCCCAGGTTTCGCTCTCGTCCACCCCATCCGTTCCGCAGATTACGCGCTCAAATACCGTCCATTGGTCCGTGCAGAACCTGCCCATTCCATCCAAACCAAGGATTCAATCACGGCCTGATCCGTTCCCTGAGGGAGACGCGCTTTTAAAAAAGGACGCAGTCGCCCACCCTTAACATGGAATCAACGCCTCAGGGACAGAGCGTTCCGAAGGCGGACAGAAGGGCCAGCACATCCGTAACCCCGATGAGTCCGTCCCCATCGACATCTTCTGAGCAGGTCGTGATGCCCACGCACATCGATTGAAGCTCATCCCAAACCGTGCCTGGGCCGCAGAAACCGGCCCCATCGGTGGGCGGATCCACAACGGTATTGCAGGCAGCGCAGCTGCCGAAACACACCGCTGGAATGACGTTAGCCCCCGCCGTGGGCGCAAAAGACCGATTGAATCCCCCCAAACCATTGAAAACTCCACAATCCGCAGGCACGCCTTCGGCGAGCAACCAATCAGGGCCGGAGAGGAACTTGTACTCAAAAGCGTTCAGCGTCAATTGCATTTCGACCGTCCACAGTCCATCCTCCATCTCCGTCATCGGCGTGCCTGAAGCATCCCACCCTTGAAAACTACCCGCAACGTGCATCGCCCCGGGTACTGAATCTAGCGCCGAGGCATCCACCTGGAACAACACAGGATACAGGCAGCTGCCGTCGTCCACGTTGGCAACGGCGTCAAAATTTCCTGCGGCAGGATCCATGCACCCCGGGTAGTCCAAGTTGCCCGAGCAAGCCGCACAGGCGCCAAAACACACCGGACCCACAAAAATGGAAGTGCCATCCACCACGAATTGACGATTGTACCCGCCATAGCCATCCTCTCCTCCACATCCCAAAGGCACGGTTTCTGCGTCATCCCAGCTTGTACCGTTGATGAACTTGAATTCCAGCAAAGTACCCGCATCCGCCACCACCGTGGTCTGCCAAACGCTGTCACCGGCACTCAAGAGCGGGGTGCCCGCGGGATTCCATCCCTGAAAGGAGCCCGCCACATGCAATCCCGCAGGAGACACGGCACCCATCTCCACGAGATCGGTGGCATCCAGTGCAATGACCACCTCGTAAGCGCAGGCTCCGTCCGCCCCGAAATTCAAGGCCTCCGCATCATTGCACACCAGATTCAACGGGAGCGGGTCGTCTGGGGCTACGGGCGTGACCGGCGTATCCATCCACAGGTGGTACTGGCCCGGTGCAAAGTAGAAGGTCGCCCCGAGGTCGGTCACATCATGGGTAGAACCGGTCAAGGCATCCGTCCAGATTCCTGTGTGGGGGAAACCTGGCACCATATCCAGGCCGACCACGTCGAAATTGCCGCATAACACCACATTCTGGTCCGACGAATACAGCTGCAGCCGCTTGCCCATCCCCCCGAAATCGATGTTGTAGTCATAAGATCCGAAGACGCCCTCATTACGCTTTAATTCACAAAGGTTCTTGATCTTTCGGGCCAATTCCTGCCGCTCTGGATCGAGGGCGCGGTCAGCCCAAGGCTCGGGCTTCTCATCGAGCTTGCATCCCTCCTCGTAGGAGCCGTTTCCGCAATCGTAGATCGAGACGTCATAGCCGAATTCGCCCCATTGGTACATCATCTTGGGGCCGGGCATCGACAGGAGAAAGGCGTGGGACATCGCCAACCGGTCCATGGCTGTCCCCAGCTGCTTCGTGTCGTAGCCTGAAAAAGCATTGCCATAGAGGAGCAGGTCGTGTGCCACGCGCTGCTCGTCGTGGCTTTCCATGTAGGACACCAGGTTGGGCCAATTCCATCCGCGAGATTGCCAGGACGCCCAAGAGAAGTCACCGCCGTATCCCAATGTAGCCTGCGCAAAGGCCGAGGTCGACTTTCCCCACAACATGAAGCCACCATTGGCCAGCGCCGTCTCCTCTACGTTGTCCCCGAGGTGCTCCAAAATCATGTAAGCTCCAGGGTACTGGGACCAGATGTGGTTGGCATAATCAAACAGGATGTCCACCCTGCCTTGGTCGTAGGCATTCCAGGCCCCCACATCCCCCAGGGTATAGCTCTGGGTCAGCCCCTTGGACAAATCGATCCGATACCCATCCACATGGAATTCATCCATCCAGAAAGACAAGGTGCGCTTCCAGAAATCGCGCGTCCAAGGATCTCCGTGATCAAAGTCAAAGCCCAGCCCATAGGGATGAATCTGGTCCTCATTGTACCACGGATTACCCGGAGACGCTCCACCGTCGGCGTCCTGGTATAGGCGCAACAGTGGGTCCAGACCAAAGCTGTGGTTGGGGACCACATCCAAGATGACCGCAATACCGCGGGCATGGGCCTCATCCACCATGCGCTTCATCGCTTCTGCCGTACCGTAGGCTTTGTCCAAAGCGAAACGCGGCCCCGGGTTGTATCCCCAGCTCGTGTTGCCATCAAACTCGCTGACCGGCATCAATTCAATGGCATTGATTCCCAGCCATTCCAAGTAATCCAATCGATCGATAACATCCCCGAGGTCCCGCTCCGCGTCCCAGTCCCGGATCAGCAACTCGTAAATGACCAAACGGTCCTGCACCGGCCTCTGGAAGCCCCCATCGGTCCAATTGAATTCGGGTTCGACCGTCCGGAATGCCGCCACGGGCCATGAAGCGTGCTGCCAGGGATAAGGAGGCCGAGCGGGGAAGGTCGAGGGGGGAATGTAGCCATCATTCCAAGGGTCTAGGATCAGAGGGGCATAGGGATCGGCCACTTCCACCGTATCGTCTACCAGGAAATGGAACCGTGTCCACGCTCCCGGATCCAGCCCTTCCACTTCGAGCCACCAGGTGTTGCCGTCGACGGACCGATTCATCAGGAAGTCCGCGGAGATTGCCCAGTCATTGAAGTCCCCGCGTAGGTTCACATGGTCCTTGGCCGGCGCTCTGAGTTGGAAATGGGCGCGCTCCGGCGACAACACCGTCACGCCATCCGCCCTACCTTGGGGAGGGTTCTGAATCAACCCCTGTGCACCCGCGAAAAAAGGGACCAACAGCAACAGCCCCATGAACGTGGCATGGCGCAACTTCGTCGTGTTCCGCACTGGCAGCCCGGAAAATGCCAAATAAGGTGTTTCAACCCACATATACCCTAAGATACGACCCCTATTTTCGCGGACGAAACGAACACAGATGAAGTACGATATCGTGGTACTCGGCAGCGGGCCCGGCGGGTATGTCACCGCCATCCGCGCCTCCCAACTCGGCCTGAAGACCGCCGTCATCGAACGCGAAGCCCTCGGTGGCATCTGCCTGAATTGGGGCTGCATCCCTACCAAAGCCCTCCTCAAGAGCGCCAATGTCTTCGAATACATCGAGCACGCCGAGGACTACGGCATCAAAGTCGCCAAGCCCAAGGTCGATTTCGGTGGAATGGTCAGCCGCTCCCGTGGCGTTGCGGACGGCATGTCCAAGGGTGTCCAGTTCCTCATGAAGAAGAATAAAATCGACGTCATCATGGGCAACGGCAAGCTGATGCCCGGACGCAAGGTCGAAGTGACAGCGGAAGACGGCAGCCAGCAAATCGTGGAAGCCGACAACATCATTGTGGCCACCGGAGCGAGCAGCCGCGTGCTGCCCAACCTCCCCCAGGACGGTGAGAAAATCATCGGCTATAGAAAAGCCATGACCATGAAGAAGCAGCCCAAGAAGATGGTCGTCGTGGGCTCCGGAGCCATCGGCGTGGAGTTTGCCTACTTCTACAATGCCATCGGCACGGAAGTCACCATCGTGGAATATCTGCCCAACATCGTGCCGGTCGAAGACGAGGAAGTCTCCAAGCAACTCGCGAGGAGCTTCAAAAAAGCCGGCGTCAACATCATGACCTCCAGCGAGGTGACCGGAGTAAATACCCAAGGGTCAGGCGTGAAGGTGACCGTCAAAACCAGCAAAGGAGAAGAAGTGCTGGACGCAGACGTCGTGTTGAGCGCTGTAGGGGTGGTATCCAACATCGAAGGCATCGGTCTCGAGGAAGTGGGCATTGCCACCGATCGAGGCAAGGTCATCGTGGACGATTTCTATCGGACGAACATCCCAGGGTATTGTGCCATCGGCGACTGCGTACCCGGACCAGCCTTGGCTCACGTAGCAAGTGCCGAGGGCATCCTCTGCGTGGAGAAAATCGCGGGCCACGATGTCGAGCCCATTGACTACGGCAACATCCCCGGCTGCACCTACTGCTTCCCCGAAGTGGCCAGCGTCGGCATGACCGAAGAGGCATGCAAGAAAGAGGGCATCGACATCAAGGTCGGCAAATTCCCGTTCAGCGCTTCAGGCAAGGCCAGCGCAGCGGGGCACAAGGATGGATTCGTCAAGCTCATCTTCGACGCCAAGTACGGCGAATTGCTCGGCGGCCATATGATCGGCGCCAATGTCACCGAGATGATCGCAGAAATCGTAGCCATACGAAAACTCGAGACGACCGGTCACGAAATCATCAAGACCATCCACCCGCACCCCACGCTCAGCGAAGCGGTGATGGAAGCAGCAGCAGCAGCTTACGACGAGGTGATTCACCTCTGAATGGACCAGCACTACTCCCAGTAAAAAAGGCGCCTGATGGCGCCTTTTTTATAGAACAACATGAGGGAATCAAAATCCCTCGGCTGTTTTCATCGATCTAGCCTGAGTTTGCACATGAGCATCATCGGTTTCAAGCCTTGGGAACTCTTGTGCTTCGTTCTTTTTTCGCGACCGCTTTTTTCTCCGTGCCTTTCGGTCTGTGTATTCAACAATTCGATCCATATGCACCAGATAGCGCACAGAGCTTCCAAACAAAGCAAGACCTGTCATGAACAAAACAAATCCCAGCAATCCTTCCATCCACCAGATTTCTTGAACGGTTTCGCTGTGCCTGCGAAAAGAGGCGTCGAAGAGTACAGCTAATCCTGCTCCAATAGCAATGACGCCAATAGTTCCGTGCAATGACCAGCGTTTTCTTGCAGTATCCAGATCCATGTTAGTCGAATTCGGTCCGGTGGTAATGTACCCATCACTGTAATTAAAATGAGTAGGATACTTCTGATGTTTATCCACACTGACAAATGTCATCTCACCCATCTGCGCGCCACAACCTGCCCGGATGACGCTTTCAAAACAACGATGCCTGTGTGGTCGGAGCGAAAAATCCCAGATTCGACAAAGCCCCTTTCCGTCAAGCGCCCCGTCAAATCGTAAACCTCCCATTGACTCACCTCGTCAGATACTCGATGCAGCCAATGGCCTTCTTGAGCACTATACTGCCACTTCACCAAATGGGGGTCATCAACGGATGACAGACCGGAAGCATCAAATTCAGGAATGAGAATGGTATGGACATCATCCATGAATTCCGCTGATGAAACACCTTCCGAGAAAACCTGGAGATTCAAATAACCGCTAATGGTCCCATCCGTGGTGAATTGTCCTACGAGTACACGAAGGTCATCACCTGCGGTACCATTTGAGCTGCCCAACGTGACGAACCAAGCACCGTCAATGTCCATCATAAGATCGTTGCCGGCTTCAAATTCATCCACCCAATAACTTGTCTGAGGCGGAAAAAGACCTATTGGGATTTCTCCTGCCGCTCCATTGGGAGCCACGTCAATACCAATGGTCACCCATGAATCCCATCGCAGATCAGGCAATGGGGTAAACAGCAATGGGTTGTTGTTGTTTGGGGTGGCCCATCCGTCGGGATGCTGATAAAACGAAGTCGTGGTTTCGATCAGCCCTTCCATCTCATCCCATCCGGAAACCGACGTCAAGAAATCCGTGGGGTTGACCAACTTGGCATACAACCGTGCCGTGGCCATGCCCGGAATGCTATCCACAGCCACCAACTCCCATTCGAACGAATAAGGAGCAGAAGATTGTTGCGCCTGGGCCCCAAAAGCCCAGAGCAGAAAGAAAAAAACAACGGAAGAACGGAGTGGCATAAGCAAATACAATGGTGATGAAAGATGAAGCATCGGCAACAGAGACTCACGGCTTGGGGTCGTGAACCAACACCAGGCCGTCCATGCGCACTTCATTGAACATATCGTCATAATAGGTAACCCGTCCTTTCACCCTCAACAATTCTCCTGCTTCCAACAAGCGATGGGTCCGAGTACTGTCCCAAGAGGCGAGAACACCTCCCTTCAAGGCGACGCGCTTGCCGTCATCGGAATCGACCACCCCGAACAGCTCCACGACTGCATTCAAATACACCGCTGAAGTGGAATCTCCTTTGGCCATGGATTGCACCAACTCCTCCGGCACCATTTTGAATTGGGCAGCTTCTGCCCCAATGTCACGGTGAGGACGATCCATCAGCAACCAGCCCATCCCCGCCAAGGCCGCTGCCATCAGGGGCAATGCCACGCGCAGTGTTTTCCTGTTCTTCATGCACGAATCTATTTCAAAAGAAGATGGCCCGGTACGCGTTCGTATCGGGCCATCAAACCAAAACCTGTCTTGTCATGCGCTTTCACGCACTGCCAATGTTCAATCCTCAATGTGGGCACTTCGATGTGAACCCCCATTGACCAACGTCATTGGGAAAAATGACTTTTGTCATCGGACAAGGCTCAAGGGCTATACCCCAAGTCCCACAGTCAATCCAAATCGCCAACCTGGCCCACTATCGCTGGTGAGATAGGTGATCCAACGAGACCCTTGGAATAACCGCTCCTCTAAACTGTCTTCGGCAGATTCGAGGGCATCACCTGAAAGCGGAGCATCCGGATTCCAAGACCGCGAGTAACTGCGGAACATAGGGCCCGTGTACGCTTCAATGCTGATGCCATTGTCAGAATACCATTGGTACCCCACGAGGACCCCTCCACCCCAATGAAATTGCTTCCAGACTCCATCAAGTTCTTCGGGGAATTGGGATTGCGGGATTCCTCCGAGGTCGTCAATGTCTTCATCAAATGCTAAGCTCCATTGCTCCAATCTGCCCATGATGCTGACGAAAATGCCCTCTGGCATTCCGCCATAAACCCAGGCGTAACGACGCAATTCTGGTGTAAGGCGCCATCCACTGTGGTTCACCTCCACATCGGTCCACGCATCCATGCCTGTGAAGTTGTTGTACTGGTAACGGCCATATTCCTCAGAGGCTCCGATTCCCGCAAAAGCCAGCTGAAGCGAAGTGGAGCCGTTGAGAATCCGCTCGAATCCCAGTTCATACCGTGCGAAATACCAGTCGCTCAAGTTCAGTTTCAGCAAATTGCGCGTATCGATCGCCTCCGGAGAAGTCTGCCCCGACATGGACGCGGATACGATCAACAAAAAACCCAAGGAGAGCCGACGGAGGAGAATCACTGACATAGTTCGAGCGTTTAGGTAACGCCAAGATTACGCCATTGACCGTCCAAAACCATCAGCTGAAAGGCATCATAGCCACAATGGCTCAGTTCCTCCCCCAAATGAAAGTCATAGTAGGTCCAGACATTCGCGAAACCATCGGTTTGCTGAACCACCCGGTCCGTCATGCGCTCAACAAGAGGCGGAGATCCAAAATGGAATCCTGGGCATCAAGGAATCCAAATCTTCCGGGTAGAGGAAGCACCGCTGCGGGTGATGCTATGAACCACAGCCAGACCCGAATATGAAAACACCAATGAGCGGACACCCGCCTCCATTTTTCCTACGGCCAAAATCCTTCCATCGATGGACAAGACCGTGGATTCGTGGGGCTCTGTGCTCGCGAACTCCAATCCACCCGCAACCGGACGAAGGGTTGGAGTCAGAGGGGCTTCGAGCTCAAGAGATGCACTCGGAGAGGACGCATTGAAGGTAAAAGAGCCACCTCCAAAGACATCGCCAGAGGCCGTTCCGTTGCCATTGGCCGCGATGGATGCCACGTAAAACGTGACCGGTCCACTGCCCTGCTCCGGTGCAGTCCATAACACCTGGAAACTGCCCGAACTGCAGAGATCATTTTGCTCAAAAATGTGGCGTCCATTGACCTCATCGAGCCAGATACAATCGTTTGCATCCTGATCGCTGAATGTCCCCGCATTGGTGCCGTCTCCGAAAACAGCTGTTCCATGAACGCCAAAACCGCTGGGGTTACCGCTGCTGGATACCTGCACCATCAGGGTGTGGGTCTCTCCTGGGAGGTAAACATCAGACAACGCCATGTCTTCCCCGGTTACAAGAAACACATTCACCACTGGGTCGAAGTTGCCTCCGCTGTGACACTGCTGACAAGTGTTGTCACTACCCGGCGCCCCTGTTCTGTCTTTATTCTGCTGATGGGCCACACCATTGGAATTCGAGAGAAAAGCCACAGCCATGATGGCCATCAGCGCGAGGGAAAGTGGGGATCGTGCTTTCATTATTGTGCGATTGAATCAAAGAAACTAGGCAAACTCACCCCATGTTGCACCGGTATGACTTTTATCAGCCGAATTGCTGACAACGGTCATGGATGCAGTGCATGGAATTCAGCAAGTTCGATAGTGCTTCTCCGATTCACTTCGTACCACTCATGAAAACCGCAACAGCATGACCAGTGTCGCGCCGACCCTGCCCAACCAACTGGACCGCAGTTGGGCAGACCGTTTGATTCCAGCCCTGAACGCCCTCATTTCCGATTTTGAAATACTGCGTTTCAACATTCGAAATGCCGCATGGAATGGGTGGGGCGAGCAATATCCGAACATGGTGGATTCCCTTCCCGCCTTCCAAAAGCACGCGGAAGATGCCGCAGAACTCCTCGCGAGACGGGTGCGGTGCATGGAGGGGCGCCCCCCCTCCTCGCTGGAGGCCATCGTGGAAGGAAGCCGAATCAACGAAAATGATGGCGCCATTCACCATCGGGCATGCATGCGCATGATCAGGGAAGCCCTGACCCACCTGCTCAAAGAGGAGAGGGAGGTCATCACCTTGGCCCAACACGGTGGCGATGAGGTAACGGCCCAGACCATATGCTCCCTTATGGGATTTCAGGAGGAGGCGCTTTGGCACCTTCGTTCCTCCCTTCGCAGAACAGCCTTCGAAGCCGAATACCTTCCCCGCGCGAGCGAGTAAATCAGCGCTGGATCATCAATGGGCCCGCGTGCTCAACACCTTCGGGAAGCTCCAGGACAAAGAAATGGGAGCCATCGGCCGCACCATCACCATCCCATTGATTTTCATAACCATTGGCCTCATAAACCACAGCACCATTTCGGTTGTATACCGTCAAGTGGTTATCCGGGTACAATTCAATGTACTTGAAGACCAAGCGGTCGTTTTTTCCGTCCCCATTCGGCGTAAAGATGTTGACCAATTCCACAGAGCAGGACAAGATCTCCAGCACGTGGACATCGGAATCTCCGCACAACCCTTGAAGCACGTGATTGACCGTCACCGTTCCTACCCCGGCCGCTTCCAAATCCAACAGTCCGGTCTCCGTGTTGATGCAGTCGTCACTGGAGGGACTGCTCGCACTCCATACGCCGCCAGCCCATATGGCGCCGAGCTGCCACTCCTCCACTCCAATACAGAGCTCGTCGTTCGGCACATCCACCAAAATAGCGGCATCCCGTTGGGGCACCACCGTAATCTGAACGGCGTCCACATCCGAGCATACATCTGTAATCGTATACGTAATCGTGTAATTACCCGCTCCGATTCCCGGATCGAAACTACCCGCGGGCGATAGACAGGAACCGCAAGACGCGGTCCATGTGCCCCCTCCATCCGCAGCAGAGAAAATCGCCGTTCCTGCAGATTCACACAGGTCGGGAATATCGTCAATCGTCGCATCGACCGCGGGCGCCACGAGAATATCAATGGAGCCTCCCGTGCTGCATCCCAAGGGGTCATCATACGCAACCGTCACGGTATATGTCCCTTCCCCTGCATCACCGGGATCGAAAAACCCTGAGCCATTGATACAGCCCCCGCAATCCGCATCCCAAATCAAATTGGGAACATTGCTCCAAGCAGCTTCGGCCGCCAGGTCCACATCCGAATTGACCGTACTGCCCGAGTTGTTCACGCAGAATGGATCCTCCGGTTGAAGGGTCACCGACAAGATGGGCAACACCTCCATCGGGAAAGACGCGCTGTTGGTGCACGATCCATTGACCACCTCATAGGTCAAAACGTTCACTCCCAGCGGAGCGGAACCCGGATCAAACGCGCTGCCGCTCAAACCATTGCCAGAAGCCGACCATGTCCCGCCTGGAACATCAGCCTCCAGTTCCAACACATTGGAATCCTCGCAAATGGCATCCGGAACGTTTGCAGAACCTATGGGCAGGCTCTCATCCACCGTGATGGTCGCCGAATTTGCTACACCACAACCGGCGCCCGGCATGAAGCTCACGACATAGCTGCCTGGGCCGGGCGGAGAGAAATTTCCAGAAGACTGCACACAATTCCCGCAATCCGCCGTCCATGTCCCAGCCAAACCATCGTCATCCAATTGAATGGATCCTACCGCTTCGCAGTAACTCAGATCATCCAGCTCCGCCATGACCGCCTCACCAACGTTGACTTCCACGGATTCCGTCGCCGTGCACAAGGTCCCGAAAGTGTAGGACGCTGTGTAAACACCTGCTCCCACAGCAGGATCAAAGGCCCCACCAGGGGTCAGACAACCTCCGCAATCTGCCTGCCATTCGCCCCCCGCTGGCGTGGCCACCAACTGGACCGGATCAGCAAAAGGACAAAGCGCTCCGACATTGCCCGTATTCACGTTGGGCGTCAATCCCACTTGCAACTCCTGCACTTCCGTTACATCTCCACAATCTCCGACGATGGTATAGGAGACCTCCAGAATGCCCGGTGGAGTCTGGGTCGGGTCAATGGCCCCTTGGGGGTCCAAGCAACCGAGGCATGACGCCGACCATGTGCCACCGGGCTCACCCGGATCGAGATTGATCGCCTCATCCCCACTGCAAATGACATCGACTGGGTTGCCATCCGTATCCAGAATGGCGAAATCCGCCGTTTGATTCTCGAACGTGAACTGGACCAGAATGGTATCGGCTGCCATGAATTGCGAGGTGTCGGGCTCCTCGACCACCGGGTCGCAAATCCAGAACAGGGTCACGGACCCCTCGAAATTGGTATTGGGAAGCGCACCACCCCAGGCATTTTGAACGGTCAAAGTCCAATTGCCGTCGCCCTCCAACAATCCCGTGGGAACAGCGAAGCAACTTTCATAGAAGCCGCCCGAAGTCGTGTTCCAATTGAACGGCCAATCCCCGATGATGGTTCCCGGCAAATCGTAACTGAATCCCTCAATGACCCCGCAGGTGCCAGAAGGATCGCATATCGCCATGGACATATCACCCGGCCAACTTCCCCCTGAAGGAGACCAAGTATTGGTCACGGCAAAGCCCAACAGCTCGCCGTCAAAAGGAAAATTGAATGACCCCGTTTGATTGGCGTTGAGGTTGAAGTCATAAGCCATCACCGTATCACAGGCCTCATCGGGAATCGCATCACAACTCCCGGCTACCGGAGGGGGCGGCAGGATTTCGGGGAAATTGGCGCCAATGACCAGCTCTGTCGTCGACTCCAAACAGACTGAAGCACTGTCTCCCTGTCCAACGATTTCGTCGCCCACCAGATAGACCAATTCCGTCTGCGTCGCACCATTGGGGGTAAAACTAAAAGCCGCATCGTCAATGACCAGTTCTCCCGTATCATACGCTACAGGGCCGTAAGCACCTTCACCAGATCCTCCTTGAATCCCCACCACGGCGGTAATGCCCAGGCAGGATTCAAATTGGCCCATGTGGATTTCAACTCGGTTTGAGGTCTCGTGCAGCACAACCTGGGTGACAAGCTCATTGTCTCCGCACCCGGTTTGGGGAAGGTTTTCCCAGCTGATCACGAAGCGGCGACACGGAAACTGCCCCAATGTAGCCGTGCGGATTTCGCCTCCATTGTTACTGATATAGGCATAAGGGGCCATGACCGAATTCGGCGGGAGAGATGCCGAGCCCAGGGATTGGTTGGGGTAGTTGTAGGTGCCGGTCAACCCCGTATTGAAGGTGAGGAAACCCTTCCGGCTGATTTTGAGACTGAAGAAATCCGTATCGAAAAAACTGAACCCGAACGGCAAGCCAATGCCATTGGTAAATCCATTGGTAGGCGTGGCTTGAACCGTGCCCGTTCCCGGGGCCAAAGGAGGAGCATATGCGATGGAATCCAAGTCATATCCCGTAGTCTCGGCGGATCGCTCGAAATCGGGAACAATCCAGATGCACGAGTCTTGACATCCAACGGACAACCCTTCGGGTCCCGAGAGGAATCCACACTCATCCTGGGCGAACCCGGAAGTCGCAAAAGACAGGAACATCAACAAACCGAGCACCCGATGCACAAGCACCTTGGCAGAATTGTAGCGCATGCCGAAAATTAGGCAAATGCACGGTAATCGGCCACTCAGCTGGAACAGGTTTCACCGTAGTTCGCCAACAGCTCCAGAATGTCGTTCACACCGACCAGCCCATCTCCGTCCACATCCGAGCTCAAACCGGTGCCGTAAACTCCAAAGTCCGAAAGGGCCTCCAGCAAATCTGTGGACCCGATCAAGCCATCACCGTTCAAGTCCAAGGGGCAGGCGGGAACATCGGGTATCTCACCGAAAAAGTCAGAAGCCTTCGTCAGTGCAATGCCCGCGATTTCCTCTCCCAATTGGCGCCCTGGGAAGTCATCCGCAGGGGGGTGAATTCCGCCCCAAATTCTAGAGAGGCTGCATTGATCCGAAGCATCTCTGTATGTTGCCCATTGGAGGGAAAAACTCTGACTGGGACCATCCTCGAAAACCAAAAATTGATTTTGGACAACTGGAAATTCCCCCATTCCACCAGGGAAATAAGGGCTCCCCGTAATGGCGGTCAGCACTTCTGCCGCCGCCCTCGAAAAAGTGCTATGCCCGCTGACATAACCTGCAAAGGGTGGAGTCACAAAGCTGGGCCGCTGGTACGGCCACCAATTCTCAGCGAGAATCCAACCCACTTCTGCCTCGTCCCATATCGGGGAGAGGATGGCATCCGGGCCCTGCCATGCCCACACTTTGATTTTCCCTTCGTTGCCTCCTGGCGCCAAGGCATCTCCTGCCTCGACAAGTTCAATGCGCCCGGGAACCAAAGGGAGTCCATTGGGGTTGTATGAAGCCAATGTGGAATCGGTTCGCTGTCCCAATGAGGCCATGTAGCGTATGGCGGATACGGGTCGGATGTAGTCGTAAAGGCCCTTGTGAGACCAAGCCCCAATGGCCGCATCATGCATGGCCCCTCCCAGGGTCAAGTAGGCCCGCACCGTGTAGCGAAGTGCATCCAACTCTGCCCCCTCGCCCATCCATTCAGTAGAAAAGTCCGGATGGTCCATCACACCGTTCAACAGGACGAACCAATGGCCCGGAGGGGTCTCACTCTCTGGACCATCCGCCCAGAATTCTGCGAGAACCCGAGCATAATCGCCACGAGGGACCACATTTTCCGCGTAGGACAACCCCGTTGCCGGATTCAATGTGTGCCCTGGGCTCAAATCCCCTCCTTCCAACCAATCGTAAAACGTATCCATGGTATCAAAGCCGGACGGTCCTGTCGACTCCAAGTTTCCTTGCGAACCTGGACCTATGTCCATCATCACGCCATCCGAAGGGTGCAAATGGGCACTCCAAAGCACAACCAAACTGAATCCCCACGCGTAAGGGTCGGCAATGCCATCAATCGCAGGCCCCTCTCCGAAGTACGGTGGTGCCCCACAATCCAAGAACACCGGCCATTCTACCCCATTGCGCAAGACCGATGACCTCACGGAATCCTCCAAACTGAAGGGGTATACATTGCCCCATTCCGCTCCTTGGAAAGCCGGCGTCTCACTCAAGATATTTCCCGACTGATCCACAAATGTGGGAATCGACAAGGGCTGCCAGGCATTGGGGTCAACGAGGTCGGGATTGCCCGATGCAGCCAATTCAAGGCCCGGGTTGACTGGTTCGTAATTGACATTGGCATAGTCCAAATGCTCGTTCGATCCATCCTGAAGGCCGAATTCAATCAATCGGGCCGCGATGTAATTACCGAGCGCAGCTGCACCTTCCGACAGGTCCTCGGATAAATACGAGGTGTCTAATCCCAACAGGTCCATTTCCGCATCAAATGCCGCCAGAGATTCCACACCGCCCGGGCTATTGACAAACCGGTGGGTCAGCAACCGATACGCCGCATAACTCATGGCCGTATCCATGGCCAATGCCCGGGACGCTTCATCGGCAGGTATGACCCATTGCGAGGAGTCGAAAGGGCAGGTATATGCCCCCCAAGTTTGACCTAAGAAGCACGGGCTATCCACATCATCGTAGGCAGCGAATGCATCGTACATGGCCACTGACGTGTGAAACAAGTTGCGGGCGTGCACGGTAGGCCGCGCGAAGTCTCCACGGATGGCTTCCAATAACAGTTCGTTCCATTGCCGGGCGAGGGTTCCATCAACAGCAGCCATTCTCGCCTCGTCAGATGAACCGTAGCGGGTGGGGCTCGCTTCTTGGGCAGAGCACTCACATGGGTATGCTACTGATAACCCCAATAACAATGAGAGGACGAGGGCGCGAAACATGGCTTGGTTAATATAATAACCGCACCACCTCATTCGGGTTTCCGCGACCCTCTTTCAGGGGTACGGATTTGTAATTGACCGGCTTCAAAGGGTCAATCCCCTTCACCAAGCTCATCCAACACCTTTTGAACCTCTCCTTCCGCTTTCCGGAGACGACCTCCACAAAACGCAATCAACTCTGCCGCTCGTTTTACCTTTTCGGCAAGGGCATCCACACCGATGGCATCCCGCTGCAGCGCCTCGAGAATGGTCTTCAATTCAGCAAATGCTTCATCGTACCCCTTGGGCTCCTGTTCCTTACTCATGATGTTTGATTCAATGGGTCATTTTTCTCTGCCTGGGGTCCGACAACAAGGCTCTCCACCTTGCCTTCGGCAAGCTCTGTGACAATCCGATCGCCCTCCTTCAGGGCAGATGCATGACGCACCGCTTGGCCATCCTTTCGCGTAATGGAGAATCCCCTCTGTAGGGTGGGGGCCGGCCCCAGCAAATTCAGGGTCCCCTTCAGATGGCCCACCCGCTCTTCGTGCTGCCGCAACTGTCGAGCCGCCTCACGGCGGATCTGCTCCGCCCATTCATCCAATTTTTCGCGTTGAGACGCCGGCAAAACCAGGGCCACGGAGGCGGCCTGCCGAAATCTCCCCAGCAATGCGAATTGTTCCGACAATTGAGCCCGCGTGCGCCTGACAACGACATTGGCATGGGAATGGAGTTGTCCCCTTTCCGTTCTCACCCATGTCAATGGACGCTCCTTGAGGAATGTACCGAACTTCCCCAGCGCACCCTGATTTTCGGATAGGCGACTGCGCACCTCCAATGCCACCCACCGGGCCTGACGCATGAGTCCCTCCTCAAACATGGCCGTACGCTCCAGAATGAAGTCGGCCACCGCCGTTGGCGTCTTGCAATGGGTATGGGCGACCACATCCACCAACGTTTGATCCGTCTCATGTCCAATGCCCACAATCACAGGAAGCTCCATACTGGCTATGGTGCGGCACAGCGACAGGTCGTTGAAGACATCCAAATCCAACTTGGCCCCTCCCCCCCGTACAACCACCACAGCATCCACAGGGGTGCGAAGGGCCACCCTTCCAGCCTGGTGCAGGGCTGCGATGAGGGCTTTCGATGCCGTTGCACCTTGAACCGGAGCGTCAATGACCCCAACATCCTGCATGTACCCGCCTTCATTTTGTCTCAGGTGGGTCAAGAAATCCGTAAAACCCGCGGTACCCTGAGAACCGATCAGGACGATGCGCTGCAGGACAGGGGCCAGGTTCAACTTCGCATTCCGGCCCACTGCACCTTCTTTCTGAAGTAAGGCGAGCGTTTCCTTGCGCCGACGTTCCATTTCACCGAGGAGCACGTCGAGATCGATTTCCTGAATGTTCAAGGAAAAACCCCAGACCGCATGGAAGGCCATGTGGGCACTGAATACGATTTCGCGCCCGGGTTTGAGCACTTCCTCAAACTCCTTTCCCAAGCTTCTTCTGATGGACGCAAGTTGGCTTCCCCAAATCCGGCCCTGCAATTTGGCCACTGTGGTCCCCGACTGTTCCTCCACCAATTCGAGGTAGGCGTTGCGGCCCGATATTTTGAATTGGCTGATCTCCGCACGAACCCAGAACAATTTACCGGAAGACCTTTCCTCGAGCATCTTCTCCACCGCGCGGGTCACCTTGTGAAGAGGGAATACATCCCGCTCGGGAGACACCTTGGATGCCGCTGGAGGAAGTTCAGAGCTGGAGGTCATGCGAATCGGAAACTTACCCTAAAAAAGTGGGGAGGTGAACGCCGTTGCGAACACCTCCCGCTGGAAGAAACCAAAACCATGCTTGCTGATGTTTCGGGACTGTCTCGTGAAGCGGTTCGCTTCGGTTGTCCCTTTCAGACATGACGAATATGGAGGGGGCCTTACGCGGTTGTCATGCCTGCCATCAGCAAGGACGATGACATACGTCATGCCACACCATGGACAACCGGCCGCAAAGAAGAAGGCCGCCCTTTGCAGGACGGCCTTCCGTTCAGTTTCTATGTTCTGAAGATCACTCGCTGACGAGGAGCTTCTTCACGAGCACGTAGTCGTTGCTCGACATGCGGATCTGGTACATACCGCTGGCGAGCGAACTGGCGTCGATGTCGAGGACGTACTGTACGTCTTCGGTTGCGTTACCATCGAACAACTCAGCCACGTAGCCACCGCCCATCGTGTAGAGGTCGATGCGCAGGCGCATGTTGTTGCTCACCACGAATCCGAGCGTCGAGATGTCGCTGGTCGGGTTGGGCTGCAAGCCCGTGATGCGGATCGGATCCTTCAGGCTGCTCGTACCGGCCGTGATGTCCACTGGAGTGTGTCCACCGCTGACCGTGCTGTTGCCGCTGTCTCCGAACGTTCCCGTTCCGAGGTCGGTGTAGCTGAAGCCCGTGTTGTTTCCGCAATCGTCAACAGCGTTGTAGCTGTAGTCGATCTGCCATCCGAGGCAGCAGTCGAGGTCCATGAAGATGTCACCACTGGAGGCCATGCTGCCCTGGCTTGAGCCATCGAGTACGTACTCACCAGTCCAGAAGAACCAAGCGCTGGCACCGTAGTTCTCGTTCTTGTTGTTGGCTCCCTCACCGACCTGCAAGCCGTAGTAGGCATTCAGAGGCTGGTGTGACAGAGCAAACTCAGAACCGGCGTAACGGCCCGTACCGCTCATGGTACCGTTGTCCATGATGTAGTACAACCACTCCGTCCAGATCTCGATACCGGGGAAGATCTCGGCACAGTCCTTCTTGTAGTTGTGCAGTCCGGGCAGACCGAGCCACTCGTTCCAATCGTAGGCTCCGTCGTACATGGCGTCGAAGATGAATCCGGCGTCGCCAGCCTCATTCTCAACCTCCATCACGATGTGCATGGAGCTGTCCTGCATGATCTCGATGATGCTGCTTCCACCATCCACGAGGGTGAAGGACTCACCACCGGAGAAGTTGAAGAGGCGGATGGCCTCAGGCGCGCGGTCGTCGCAGGTCTCACCGTTGGCGAGGGCCTCTACGTCGCTCGGCATGCAGAAGTTGGCGATGTCGCCCGTAGGCACGTAGCCCATCGTATCTGCCGTCATCGTCAGTGCCACATCGCTGTCGCAGTTCTCCACGTAGGAAGGAGCGCAAGCCGCCGGAGTCTCCATGAAGTCGAGAACGTCATTGACGCCGTTTCCATTGTCATCCGCACAAGTGTACTCTACCGTCTCACCGTTCTCGATGTCACAAGTATTCGTGAACTGAGGAGCGATGGTGTCGAGCACCACGATGTACTGGTAGGTGTAAGTCGTATCTGCGTTGCCACAGTCATCGCTCACAATGGACTGCCAGGTACGGGGCACCACGTAGCTGCCCTCGATGATAGCGTCGTCGCCTTCACATCCGTCGCCGATGGTCACGGTGCGCAGCTGCTGCTGGCTTCCGTCACCCTGCGGGAAGTACTGGACGAAGAGCTGTCCGTTGATGATGCCATCGGTCGTCAGCTGGGCCACGAGGACCTTACCATCTGCACCGGCATAACCGTTCGTATTACCGTTCAGCGTGAAGAAGGCGCCACCGAAGGTGCTTCCGATCACGATGTCATCACCGGTTTCGAAATCCGTGAACCAAGGCGCATCAGGAGTCTGGACAGCGTCGATGGTTCCCTCACCTGCGCCGAGATCCGGCATCTGGTCGAGACCGATGGTCACGTAGCTATCGTGCTCCAAGTCGGGGAATGCACCGTAAAGAAGCGGGTTCAAGCTGTTCGGCGTGTGGCTTCCCAGCGGGTGCTGGTAGAAGCTCGTCGTCGTGCGCAACTGCGTGCTGAACTGACCCTCTCCACTCACGGAGCTCAGGAAGTCACCCTCCTCGGGCAGTACCACATAGATGCGGTAGGTCGTCATACCGGCGAGATCACCACTGGTGTGCTCTGCGTGCGCTTCCACGGAGACACCCACCGTTCCGAACAGCTGCTCGAAGTTGGCGGAATAGTCCTCATAAGAGATGGCCACGTTGACGTCGCTGTCACAGTTGTCTGCCGCCTCTACACCAGGCTCAACCGAGGGCGTGAGGTCAGCGTAACAATCGAGGTCGAGGTAGAGCGTATCCGTAGGCAGGGCCGTCATGACCTGGGTCGGAGCGAGCTCGTCGTTGACCGTGATGTTCTGGTCGCAGGTCACGCTGTGGCTGTTGCCGCAGTCGTCCGTAGCCGTGGCCGTGAACGTCCGCACGAAGGTGTAAGAACCGTCGAGCTGGTCGTCATCACCCGTGCAGGTGTACGTCGGAGCACCATCCGTGTAGGTCACGTCAATGGTCACGTTCAGGTCACAGTTGTCCGTACCGGAACCGGTAGCCATACCGAGTGAATCCGTGCTGAGGTCAGCCTCACAGTTCTCATCGGAAGTCACCGTCTGGTCGGCCGGGCAGGTGATGCTGGCCACCGGAGCGATGTTGTCCTCCACGATAATGAGCTGATCGCAAGACTCGTTGGAGGTGTTACCGCAATCGTCCACCGCGGAAGCCGTCCAGGTACGAACGATTTCGTAGCCACTCGTGCCACAGGTGTAGTTCGGAGCACTGTCGCTGTAGCTGTAAGAGATGGTCACGTCAGTATCACAGTCGTCCGTCGCCAGAGCGAAGGCGCTTCCCGTAATGGACGGATCGACATCCGTTGCGCAGTCGGCATCCAACTGAACCGTAGCCGTATCCGGGCAGGTCAGGATGATGGATGGAGCCGTGAGGTCAAAGGTGTTGATGACCTGCGTGCACAATTCAGTCGTGCTGTTGCCGTTGCAGTCCGTCGCCGTAACCGTGAACGTCCGCACGAAGTTGTAGCTACCCTCCGGGTCAGCGTCCACACCCACCATGCTGCAGTCGAATGACACCTCATCAGTGTAAGTGTAACTCACATCCAGGTTCGCATCACAGTTGTCAGACACCATCCACTCGACCGCACCGAGAGCGGCCAGGCTTGTGTCCACATCAGCAAAGCAAACGTTAATGAGATTGGCACCGTTCGGGCAATCGAGCGTCAACTCCGGAGCGCTGTTGTCAATCACCGTGATCACTTGATCACCGCTTGCAGAGCTGGAGTTTCCGCACTGGTCGGTCACCGTAGCGGTCCAAGTACGGGTGAAGGTGTATGTTCCGGTGGGCTCACCGCAAGCATAGCTCGGAGGACCGTCCACATAAGAGAGGTCGGCATCGGGATCGGTGTCACAATCATCGGAGTATTCCAACGTGCCGGAACCAATCGCATCAGGGCTCAAGTCCGCGTAGCAGTTCTCGTCGAGGTACACCGTAGTCGTGGTCGGACCACCACTTCCGGCTCCTTCAACCGTGAATTCTAGCGACACATTAAAGCCGGTGGTGAAGTCAAGCGAACCTTCGGCACCACCTGAGATGACCAAGGCATCCAAACCGGAAACATCTTGGGAGACCCATCCGTCGCCCCATCCATCCAACAAGGTGATGGTGTAAACGCCAGGCTCGAGAGTCAAGGTCTCAGTAACCTCGCTACTGGAGGGGAAGTAACCCAATCCGTAGTTGGCGATCTCATTACCATTGCTGTCAACGATGTTAGCACCAGCCTCTTCATCTCCGAACTCATCCAGAGTGAAGGTGAAGGATACATCAACCGCTGAAGGGGGTGCTTCAACCGTGAATTCTAGCGCCACGTTAAAGCCGGTGGTGAAGTCAAGCGAACCTTCGGCACCACCTGAGATGACCATGGCATCCAAACCGGAAACATCTTGGGAGACCCATCCGTCGCCCCATCCGTCCAACAAGGTGATGGTGTAAACGCCGGGGTCCAAGCTCAAGGTCTCAGAAACCTCTCCACTTGCTGGGAAGTACCCCAACCCATAGTTGGCGATCTCATTACCATTGCTGTCGACGATGTTAGCACCCGCCTCTTCATCTCCGAACTCGTCCAGAGTAAAGGTGAAGGTCACATCCACGGGGCCACCACCTGCGGAGAAGCCCGGAGCTTCGATGCTCACTTCAGGAGCCACGATGTCGTACGTGGGGATGTACTGAATGGCTTCTTCCGCGGAGACATTGCCGGACTCGTCATAGGCCACCCAATGGCGGACCCAAGTACCCGGGCAAGAACCTGACGTCAGGTAGGCATCCACAACCTCATATGTGAGGTTGGACACACAACCGTCGGTAGCACTCACTGGCATGAAAGTCACGTCGAACGGATCTCCCATATCAGCACAAGCGATGGAGGCAGGATACAGCTCAGCCGGGTCATCCGACATGAGCGGTCCGTCCTCATCCGTGAAGCTGATAATCTGGTCACACTCCAAGACGGTCGCGTTTCCACAGTTGTCGGTCGCCGTGATCGTAAACGTACGTGTGATGAAGAAGTCTCCATCATCTTCGACGATGTCATCGCTGTAAGCGTAGCTCACATCCACATCAGCATCACAGTTGTCGCTGACCGTCCAGGTAGGCTCACCATTGTTACCCGTAGACACTTGAATGCTGCCAGCGGTCGTTTCATCCGCCTCAACATCGAACGTCATGTAGTATTCGGCACCGTCGGTCCAAGCGAACACTCCGTCCGCACCGCCACCAGTAATGGTGAGAGCATCCGTTCCGTCCACACCACCGAACACAGGGCCGTCGCCGAATGAGTCACCAGCGTAAATCTCGTAGGTACCCGGGGCCAACTCGAGGTCGAACTCGAGGCCATAACCATACTCGTAGACATCACTTCCATCCGCGGCGCCCGTTCCGGGACCTCCTGGACCCCAGAAGGTGAAGTCAACCGGCACAGAGGGAGAAATGCTCCAGAACACCGTGTTTCCAGCAGGATCAAGGATGTAGAAAGCCGTCTCAGAGGTCGCGAACTGGTCCAGGTGGAACAACATGTTGACATTGGCAGACTCTCCACCGAGGAAGCACTCGTTCGGGTGAGGGGAGTCGGCAGGACAATCAATGGTCAGGTCAGGAGCCTGCGTGTCGAGCACCGTAATGGTCTGGGTCTGCGTGTGGCTGTTGCCAGCACAGTCAACCGTTGTCCACGTGCGCTCCAGCATGTAGCTGTCAGCACAATCACCGTCGGTGCGAGCTTCTCCTTCATACGTGGTGGTCGGAGCTCCGTCACAGTTGTCGCTGGTACCGAGGCTTGCAATCGAAGCCACAGCCGGGACAGCGTCACACTCTACGTCCACCACATCTGCGGGGAACGTGGTGAACTCAGGAGCCGTCGAATCATCGATGGTGATTTCCTGAATGTGCTGTGCCAAGTTCTCGTCACAGTCGTAAACACTGTAAGTACGACGGATGGTGTACTCCTGATCGCAAGAAGTGGTCAGGATGACATCCTCATAGGTCACGAAGATCTCCGCATCACAGTTGTCCATGGCCTCAGCGTGAAGTCCATCACCAGGTGTGTAAACCGGAACGGCATAGCCGCCGACGTCGCCCGTGAGGGAGGCGTCACTGCACTCAAGGGTCAAGTCGGCCGGAGCCAACGTGAACTCGGGAGCCGTGCGGTCAGCTGTTACGAGAATCTGCTGCACCGAGGTGCTGTTGCCACACATATCGTAAGCCGTGTAGTCAATGATGTAGTCATCGGTGCAGGCGCTCGAGAGCGGCGTGCATTCCACATCCACATGGCTCAACTCACAGTTATCAGTAGCCGTAGCCAAACCAATGCTGTTCAGGTAGCCGTAATCACAAGCCCCTTCAATCCAGAGGTCACACTCGATGGTGTCCACTTGGTTGTAAGCGAAGCTCGGAGCAATCTGATCCTGAACGTCAATGCGCTGGTTGTCACTCACAGCAGTGGCATTGCCGCAGCTGTCCGTGGCCATCGCAGTCCACACACGAATGATGCTGTAGCATCCCGTGCTCACGCTGTCCACAATGTTGTCAGCATAGCTGAGACCCGTGGAAGCCAAGTCGCAATTGTCATTGTAGGTCGTTGCCGCCGTACCCGTAGCACCGCTCGGGTCGAGGTCGACGAAGCAAAGACCGTTCACATTAAGCGTGATGTCAGCCGGTGCCGTTACCGTAACGTCAGGTTGGGTGTTGTCCTCAATGGTGATGGTCTGCACGTGATAGGCTTGGTTGCCGAAGCAATCCGTAGCCACCCATGTGCGGCTCAACACGCGGCAGCTGCTGGCCGTGTATGACTCCGTATTCTCACCCACCAATTCTACACAGACGAAGACAGCGTCTCCATCGGCAAAACCGGAAGTATTGGGATCGAATCCAGCGGCACATCCGTACTCGCTGTCATCACAGTTATCCGTGAAGAGCACCACCTCATCGGCAGCAAGGTTGTCGAGCAACCACTGGTCACTGATGGCGCAGTCCAAGGTGATGTCCTCACCACCGGATAGGTAAACCGGAGCAGTCACATCATTGCGGTCCACAGTCTGGATGTTGAGCTGAGCGATGTTGCAGAGCTCATCGAACGCCACGTAGTGGAACTCAGCAAACTCTCCATCCTGACAATCCGTAGGGTAATCCACGGTAGGCTCCAGGGTAGAAATGATATCACCTGCCTGACCGTAAGCGGCCTCACCGGCAATCGCACCACTCCAGCTGAACCAACCGGAGAATCCGTTGTCGTCACAGTTGTGGTTGTTGGCACCATCACCGAGCTGATAGCCAAAGTACTGGCTAGACGGCTGGTGGTTGAAACGCAAGAGCGTTCCGAACTGCCAATCTCCACGACCCGTAGCATAACTCATGTCATCATTCAGGGTGTACATGGTCCACAGATCCGTATTCACGGCGCAACCGTAGTCATTCTTGAAGCCTCCGCCCCAAGCCGTTCCGGCTGTGCGGTTCTCGAAATAGAAGTGGAGCTCAAGTCCGCGATTCGGGTCGTTCATGTCGTAAACGACACCCTCGAGGAGGGCCGTTCCGTTCTCATATTGCGTCAGGGTCACACCACCAGCGGCCATGTCCTCCACGAAATACGCCGCCTGACTCATGTCACCGTCGATGTCATAGAACTGGAGCAAAGCGTCCGTTCCATTGTTGAAGTCGGGGTCGTCCCCAGCCGTGATCACATTCCATGATTGGCTGGAACCTCCGCCGTTCTCGTCTTGATTGCGTCCGTCGAACTGCAACTTGGTGCTAGACACGGCGTCGAGCTCAAGCTCAGAACACGCGAAGGCAGCCACGTCGCTTGCTGCCATCGCAGCATCGAGGTCTGATTCGCACTCCACAGAGTAATCCGCGATGCTACCCGTCATCTCCAATTCCGCGCAACCGAGGCAGGGGTCAGCAGAGGCGAGCGCAATAACGCCACCCAAGGTGTACACCTTACTGCCACTGTCAAAGCTGTAAGCACCGTCAATCACGGGGTAGGTATCTCCGCTGATCAAGGACTGGATGGCGCGGTTGCCTGCACCGTCGTCGCTGAATTGGAAAATCTCACCATACCAGTTGGTAATCTGCTCGCCATTCTGAAGGGCGTCGCAGAAGCCGAGGAAAACGTGACCTGCCAACAGGTCACCGATCACCTCCTGGCTCAGGGCACTCAAGTTGTAACCCGCAGTAGCCCATGCAGCGTCGGTCGGAAGGAAGAGCGTACCGCAACTCGCCACTTGCGTGCAAGCCGTGCACTGACCCCAGGTGTCATTGATGTCACCGGAGTTCATGTCCCACAAACGGTTGGCATAGCTGAAGTAATCCGTGATGGGAGCGCAAGCGCCATTCAAGTAATCATCGTACCCATCACCATAAAGGAGGTCGGCGCCGAAGTCAAGGAGATCCTCGTATTGACCGTTGATGACCCACTTGTACTCCATGTCAGCTTCAGGGGCCGGGTCGAACACGACTTGCCATACCCCTTCAGACACCATAGTAGCCTCAGGACCTCCATTGGGGTCCCAACCCCACCATGGTCCACTCAAACGAACAGAAGTAACATCTTCGATGCCGCTGCAGCTGATATCCAGAGTGGCTGTCATACCCACTGCCTGACCACCGACATCCGGAACAAATCCGATGCCCAGTCCGTCAAAGGCGTCAGCAAAGTTGCTGGAACCACCGCCTCCTGAGAGTACGAGGTCGCCGATGATACTGATGGTAGAGTCGAGCTCATCCCCACTATCGTTGTTGATGATATCGAGCACTTCGTCGAGGTCCTCGTCCTCATCACACGTTCCGTCGCCGTCCTCGTCGTTCAAACAAACACCGTCACAATCGACGTTGCTAGCACCGTAGAGATCGATGGGGTATTGGCAGGAGCCATCCTCATTGTTGGCTTCGGCGAAGTAATTACAGGCTTCGGTGTCGGTACAGCCACTGATCACACATGTGCCATCATCGATGTCCGCACCGGCGTAGTAATTGTCGGCAATCGGGTCGGTACAACCCGTGCAGCTTCCGTCATCATCGGTGGCAGCAGGATCGTAGTTGTTGGCACCGGAATCGGTACAACCAGGAATCTCATCCTCGTCGCATACAAGATCCAAATCGGCGTCATTCAGGCAATTGCCTTCACAGTCGACGTTCGTCACGCCATGAATGTCCTCAGGATAAATACAGAGCGTGTTGTCGGTGTCGGCGAGTGGATTGTCGTCGTAGTTACACGCGTCGGGATCCGTGCAGCTTTCCGTCTCATCCTCGTTACAGACACCGTCATTGTCAGCGTCGTTCAAGCAGTTGCCATCGCAATCGACATAATCAATGCCATACAGGTTAATGGGATACTGGCAAGAACCATCGTCGTCCGTTGCGGAAGCAGCGTAGTTACATGCAGTGTCGTCGGTACAACCAGGAATCTCGTCCTCATCACAAACTCCGTCAATGTCGGCATCATTCAAGCAGATACCGTCACAGTCAACGTAGTCCACACCATAAAGGTCAATGGGGTACTCACATTGATCGTTGTCCGTGTCTGTGTAGGCACCATCATTACAGGCTGCAGGATCTGTACAACCCTCGGTCTCGTCCGCATTGCAAACTCCGTCAAAGTCGTCGTCGTTGGGGTTGACCGTACCGTCGGTATTACAGGTCTCACAAGGATCATCCGCGAAGACACAAGAACCGTCATCGATGGTCGCCGTATTGTCAAAGTTGCAAGCAGCGCCAGCTGTACAACCGGAGCAGGTGAGATACTCGCAAGAACCATCATCGTCGGTGGCGGCGGCATCATAGTTACAAGCACCAGCGTCCTGACAACCACCAATTTCATTTTCGTCGCAAATGAGGTCCTGATCAGCGTCATTCAGGCAGTTTCCATCACAGTCGACAATATTGTTGGGGTACCCATCGGGGTAGGTACAGGAACCGTCATCATCGGTGGCTGCAGCACTGTAGTTACAGGCAGCACTATCCTGACAACCGGGAATCTCGTCCTCATCACAGACCAAGTCACTGTCCGCATCATTCAGACAGTTACCATCACAGTCGAGGTTGTCTGCAGGAGGATAAGTGCAACTGGCATCGTCGTCCGTTGCAGCGCTGTCATAATTACAGGCTTCGGCGTCCGTGCAACCTGCAACCTCGTCCTCATCGCAAATTCCGTCTATGTCTGCATCGTTCACGCAGTTACAATCGCAGTCGAGGTTGGTCGCTCCTCCGCAAAGGTCAGCGGGGTACTCACAGGACCCGTCATCGTCGGTTGCAGTGGCGCTATAGTTACAAGCCCCTGCATCCGTACAACCAAATTCAGGTGCACCTGCTCCAAAATAGAAGGTGTCGCGGAATTCGTTGGCACCGTCACCGTTAATGAAGACCTGACAGTACAACTGACCGCTCAAATCACCCGTCGTGGTGAATTGACCGACCAGCACCTTGAGGTCCGTACCTGCGATACCATTGGCATCACCGTTCAGGGCGTACCAAGCTCCTCCAATCGCATCATCAATGGCGATGTTGCCTCCTGGCAACCCACCTCCTGGATCAAAGTTGGTTGCCCATGGGTTGGCTCCGGATTGTACCGTTGCCACGGCGGCTTCACCAGCAGCGGCATTGGGGACACCTTCCAGTCCGATGGTTACCCAGCTATCCCACGCAAGATCCGGATATACCGGAAAGAGGATGCTGTTTATACCATTGGGAGTGGATCCACCCAGGGTTGCATGGAAGAAATTCGTCGTTGTGTTGACGAACGTCGAGTTCAATGCATCACCTGACACGGAGGACATGAAGTCATCCTCATTGTTCATGGTGACGTAGAGTCGAGTAGTACTGTACCCAGTCAAGTCTACCACGCCAAGTGCACCGGCAAGAATACCGATGTCCTCAGAGACGACTTCTACTTCGAGATCATACCCTTCTGGGGCAGGAGCGGAATTGACCGCAATCTGCTGGATTTGGGAGAAAGACGTAGCCCAGCAAACAAAGAGGGCCATAAAGAGAGATGTGAGACGCATCACAAGTGGTTTGGTTCCATTGGTTTTTTCCCTGCCTAAACAGGTCAAGCCAAGTTCTCAAAACTTCTCCTTCTCCCAATATCGAGTGACGGCCCTTCGTCGAATTATACGTGACCCTCCATGTCGGCGAGCCATCCGCTCAAAATGCGCTGTCGACATTCAACCTTTTTAGACCGATAAAACCAATAAATAATTTGACCAATCCCAATATAATACGGCGCGCTTGTAGGATTGCGTCTACAAATTCCTTCTCATTTTCTTATTCTACCTCGTGTTACACCCTTCGATGCTTCGTGGGATCCCAGGCGCAAAAGCGCCACTTTACGAAAACATAAATACCTGATAATCAAGGTTTTTTAAGACTTTGTGCGGTGCGCAATCCCAGCATTTACTCCTGACCAACTCTTCCCGCACCAGAGCCTGATAATTTCAGTCGACCCGCGCCATAAACCACAAAAAAGGGCCAGCACCTATGCTGACCCTTCATTTCCTGCTGTTCTCAAACAGGCTATCCTTGTTGCGGTGGCAGGACTCGAACCTGCGACCTTCGGGTTATGAGCCCGACGAGCTACCAACTGCTCCACACCGCGATCCATTTCCCACGTTTGGGACGGCGAAGATAGTCCGGTCCTCTTTCTTTGCAAGCGAAAATCCACTGCCGTGTCACAAACGAATGCAAAAGCCTCGCACAAAGCCGGCTTCGTCAACATCATCGGTTCTCCCAACGTCGGGAAGTCCACACTAATGAACCGGCTCATGGGTGAGCGCTTGAGCATCATCAATGCCAAAGCCCAGACGACGCGTCATCGAATCATGGGCATAGTTTCCGGTGAAGACTGGCAGATTGTGTATTCAGATACCCCTGGCGTTCTGGATCCCGCCTACAAGCTTCAGGAGGGCATGATGAAGTTTGTCAGAACAGCACTGCGCGATGCGGATGTCCTACTCATTGTCACTACGCCTGAGGAATCCACCCTCGCCCATCCCGAAACTTTGGAGAAGATTCAACGGATGGACATCCCGGTCATTCTGCTCATCAACAAAGTCGACCTCAGCAATCAAAAAGACATCCAAGATCATATTGAACACTGGCAAGGGCTGATACCTCGAGCGGATATCCATCCGATCAGCGCCTTGCACGGATTCAACCTCGACCATCTTCTCCCTCTTATCGTGGAGCGCTTACCCAACTCTCCCCCCTTCTTCCCCAAGGACGAGATGACGGATAAGCCCATGCGGTTCTTCATTTCTGAGATCATTCGTGAGAAAATCCTGACCCATTGCAAACAAGAGGTACCCTACAGCAGTGAAGTCGTAGTGGATTCCTTCAAGGAAGACAGCACCAAAGACGGAAGACCGTTGCGCAGGATTGAGGCGACCGTCCTTGTCGCCAGGGATTCGCAAAAGGCCATACTCATCGGGGCGGGAGGTCGAATGATCAAACGCCTTGCCACCGATGCGCGAAAGGACCTCGAGGACTTCCTCCGGGAAAAAGTATTCCTGGAGTTGAGAATCAAGGTCGACAAGGACTGGCGGGACGATGAGCGCAAATTGAAGCAATACGGCTACTTCAATGGTTAACACCGGAACCTCAAAAGTGGGAACCCTCATTGCGTTTCCAAACGCAAAAGTGAACATCGGCCTACAGGTCCGAAAGAGAAGGGCAGACGGATTCCATGAGATCGAGAGCCTTTTCGCCCCCATACCCTGGCAGGATACTTTAGAAGTGGAATTGCGTTCTGCCCAAGATTCAACTGACCTCGTGACCTATGGCTTGAAGATTCCAGGTCATATAAAGGACAACCTCATCTTGAGGGCCCACGCCTTTCTTCAAAAGCACCACGGCATATCCCCCGTCCACTTTCATTTGGTCAAGTCCATCCCCATGGGAGCAGGACTCGGAGGAGGGAGCTCCGATGGCGCATTTGCACTCCGCCTCCTCGACCAGCTGTTTGAATTGAGCTTATCTGTGGACCAGCTCGAAGGGTATGCAGCAGAATTGGGGTCAGACTGTCCCTTTTTCATCCGGAATACCCCATCGCATGTCACCGGCCGAGGAGAGGTCATACAACCGATTGCACTTGCCTTGGATGGGTGGTGGGTGGCCCTCATTCATCCGGGTGTGCACATTCCTACCCCCTCCGCTTTCGGATGGGTGGAACCCAACGACGACCGCCCCGGGTTGGATTCATGGGCGGGGACGGGACCCGATCAATGGACGCCCGCCTTGACCAATGACTTTACAACCGCCATCACACATCGATTTCCAGAGGTAAGCCAAGCCCTAGAACGGATGAAGGATCACGGCGCGGTGTTCTCCGACATGAGCGGCAGTGGGTCCGCCGTGTTGGGATGGTTCAAAGAAGAGCCCCCTGTCGAGCTCCTGTTGGGCTGCCCCAAAAGTTGGAAGACCTGGCAAGGCCCCTACAACGTTTGACCTCTTACTACTTGGGCGCTCTGAGGTAAAGCCCCCATCCCAACAAGCCGAACAAAACGTTAGGGGCCCAGGAGGCCACTGCAGGGGGAATACCTGCATGTGTGGCAGAGACGGACATCAACTTGGCACTGAAGACATAGATGAACCCCACCACAACTCCAATGAGAATGTGGATCCCCGTACCCCCCCTTTGCCGCCTGCTCGCCACACTCACCCCAATGAGGGCCATGACATAAATAGCGAATGCATTGGAGGTCCGTGTGTGCGATTCCAGCTGCAAAAAGCGCTCTCCACCCGAACCCTTGGCCTTTTCCCTGGCGATGGCTTCCTGCAATTCGGACCAGCCCAAGGTCGAGATGGCCGCGGAGCGCTGCCCAAAATCCGACATCTGCATGGTCAATGCCGTATCGAGCACGGCCGAGCGCTCGAATCGCTCTACGCCCTGTTCATCCCACCAACGCCTGCGCAGATTCGAAATGCGCCAAGTCTGTTCTTCAGGAAGCCACTTCGCCTTACTGGCACTCCACTTTTCTGTCAAACGCCCCCCCTCCCATTGCTCAAGCACAAAGCGATATCCCACTTCCCGACCGGCATTGATCGACCTGAAATAGGCAATCGTACCCGGTTGGATTTCTCGGTACAAATGCTGCTCGGCGATATGGAATTCCTTGTGGATGAACTCCACCTCGAAATCCATCTTCCGCTCATTCGTCATGGGAAGAATGATGTGGGCGAGCACCAGGCTCCCAATCACCAACAATGTGGACGCCATGAAATAGGGACGCATCAGGCGCTGGAAGGAAATTCCGCCAGCCAACACTGCAATGATCTCACTGCGCTGCGCCAGTCGGCTCGTGAAGAGCAGTATGGTCAAGAAGACAATGAAAGCACTCAAGGTATTTCCGAGGGCCAGACAAAAACTCACATAATAGGAGCCCAGCACGTCTGACCACCGGGCGCCATTCTCGATGAGCCGCTCCAGGTTCTCGGCAACATCAAAGACCACGGCCACCACGCAGAAGAGGACCACCATAAGGAAGAAGGTGCCCAGGAAATTTCGGATGATGTAGCGGTCTAGAATTCGCATCGGAGTCAGCAACGCTGTTCCAAAGTGGGAATCAAGGCGTCCTTCCATGCAGTGAAAGTGCCATCTTCAATGCGCTTCCGCGCCTCGCGCATCAGGTCCAAATAAAAGACCAGATTGTGCACCGTGGCGATTTGAAGCGCAAGGATTTCGCCCGCACGGAAAAGGTGGCGCACATAGGCACGGCTGTAACGTTGATCCACATCCGCCGTGCCCGTGGGGTCAAGGGGCGAGAAATCGTCTTCCCACTTTCGATTGCGCATGTTCACCGTACCCTGTCGGGTAAAGAGCATGCCGTTTCGGGCATTGCGCGTGGGCATGACACAATCGAACATATCGACGCCCAAGGCGATGTTCTCCAACAAATTGGCAGGCGTTCCCACCCCCATCAAATAGCGCGGCTTATCCTCCGGAAGGATTTCGGTGCAGAGCGCCACGCTCGCATACATTTCTTCATGTGGCTCCCCAACGGAAAGTCCTCCAATGGCATTGCCCTCGGCCCCGCGCTCAGCTATGGCATGGGCAGATGCCTTCCTCAGCTCGGGAAAGGTGGAACCCTGGACAATGGGAAAGAGCATCTGCCGATGACCGTAATGAGGCTCGGTTTCCGCCATCCTGGACATGCAGCGGTCCAGCCAACGGTGTGTCATTTCCATGGACTCCCGGGCATACTTGTAGTCGCACGGATAAGGCGGGCACTCGTCAAAGGCCATAATGATATCCGCTCCGATGACCCGCTGTATGTCAACAGCACGCTCCGGGGTGAACAGATGCGGGCTGCCGTCGATGTGGCTTCTGAAGGTCACTCCCTCTTCCTTGATCTTCCGGTTTTCAGCCAGACTGTAAACCTGATAGCCCCCGGAGTCAGTGAGAATGGGCCGATCCCAGCCCATGAATCCGTGCAGGCCACCCGCCTTGGAAAGTACATCCAGTCCGGGCCTCAAATAGAGGTGATAGGTATTGCCCAAGATGATGTCCGGGTCCACCACATCGGCCAATACATCCTGCGGAACCGACTTGACCGAGCCCTGCGTTCCCACAGGCATGAATATGGGAGTACGAATGGCCCCGTGATCCGTCTGCAAAATGCCCGTTCGGGCGCGTGAATGGGGGTCGGTGGCGGATAGGGTGAAAGACATGGGCGAATCGGTCAATGCGGCGATATGCGCATTGGCGTCTGTCAAAAGTAACTTGGGCGCATGTTGGGAACGCTTTTCAATACGGCGACTGTTGCCATTGGCGCTTCAGCTGGCCTCTTGCTCCGTCAGCGGGTTCCCGAAAAACTGCGCAACGGCGTGTTTTCCGCCATCGGATTGTTCACCCTTTACATAGGAGTGGACATGATGTCGGACATCACGCGTCCCATCGCCTCTTTCATCGCCTTGGTACTCGGAGCGGGGATGGGTCAGGCCATCGGCCTGGATGCGCGAATCCGGTCCATGGCCGACCGACTCGGCGAAGGCGAAGGTGCGGCCCTCGTGCAGTCGACCCTGCTGTTCTGCGTAGGGGCCATGACCCTCGTGGGGTGCATGCAGGACGGACTACTAGGGGACCCCACGGTGCTCCTTGCGAAGGGCACGATGGACCTGATCAGCTCCCTCTTTCTCGCCGCTGCACTCGGGCGCGGGGTCCTCCTATCAGCCGGCGCCGTGCTCTTGATTCAAGGTGGATTGACCCTCGGCTTCACCGCGTTGGGGTCGGGCATTTCAGAAGCATTGGTAGGTGAGCTTTCCGGTTTGGGTGGTGTGCTGCTGCTGGCGCTTGGCCTCGATTTGCTGGACATCCGAAAATTCGCCCTCATCGACCTGACTTGGGCGCTGCCCCTCCTGCCCGCGGTATTGTGGCTGCTCGACGCGCTCGGATTTCCCGCCTGACCCCCCGGATTTAGCATGCCCGCCAACAAATACGCCCTCCTTCGTTACCGCATCATCGATCGCTGCTTGACCAACCGGATGCGCCCCTACCCTTCCAAGGAAGACCTGAGGCGCGCCTGTGAAGAAGGTCTTTACGGAAGCGAAGGGGACCGAATCAGCATATCCACGATCGAAAAGGACCTCTGGGCCATGCGCAATGAGGGGGACTTGGGTTACCACGCCCCCATTGCATACAACGCGGAACACAGGGGCTACGAATATGCGGACCCCGAATACAGCATCAGCGGGCTCAATCTCGGAGAACAGGACCTGCAAGCCCTCCGGTTTGCCACATTGACCCTGCTGCAATTCCGGGACATGCCCGTTTTCCAGCAATACCAGTCCGCCATTGGCCGCATTTTCGAACGGGTGCATGCTTCGGCACCCGGCGATGGACTCGACCAGCACATACAATTCGAACAGGCGCCTAAAACGTTGGGCACCGAGCACATTGCCGCCCTCATGTCCGGCATTTCCGAGCGAAGGGCGGTTCGCTTCACCTACCGGAAATTCAATGCCGATGGCGATGCGGAAAGTGAACGCTGCATCGAGCCGTACTTGCTGAAAGAGTATAGGAACCGATGGTATGTCATCGGCAAACCGGAGGGTGATTCCGCTGTCAAGACCTTCGCCCTGGACCGCATGGGAAGCGTGACGTTGGACAACGCCCGGTTCGTCAGGGACGCCACTTTTCATGCGAATCGTTACTTCCGCAATTCCATCGGCATCACTGCGGGCTCAGAGCGCGTGCAGGAATTTTGTTGGGCTGCCTCCCCCCTGCTTTCCCACTATCTGGACAGCCAACCCATCCACGCCTCCCAAGCCCCCATCAACGACGTCGCACCGCCCTACCCGGGTTGGAAGTGCTATCGCATCGAAGTACACCCTACCTACGAACTGAACCAGTGGATTTTGGGCTTCGGAGCCGAGGTATTGCCCCTGGGACCCGATGAATGGATCGACCAACTGCGCGCCGTGCACACCCGGGCCCTGGAATCCATGAAAAACAGGTAAATCTGACCGCGTAAGGGCACCCTGTTTCTTTTTTTCTCGCCCTCCGTAAATTCCTTACGGACCCGACCGGGAACGTTGCATCATCAACGCTTCCCCATGTCTCAACCCATTCCCCTCTCCACACTTGGTCCGATACAGTCCATCGCCTTTGCGGGCACGGACCTCCTCGTGCACATGACCTGTCTCTCACCACAAGGTCAACCCTTCCCCCTGGCCTTGGACTACCCCGCCTTCGCCCGTCTCATACGGGAGCGGGCTGACCGCGGTCAAGCCGTAACCCTTCTCGAGGCTTTCCGTGGTCGCAACCTGCTCGATTCAGCCACCGGAAACCGCCAATGGGCCCTCATCGATGTCAGGCACATCCTCGGTTGTGAATTGCGATTGGAAAACCCTGACCTCGCCTCCGAAACTCCCCTTTCACACGCCGCGTAATGTCCGCCATGAACACTGCTCCCATTCTCGATATCGACAGCGCCCGCCGGCACATCTCCACGTTCAGCTGCCCTGATGGATTCAGCGCATTCGCTTGGCGTCAACTCCAGCAGACCGCCCTATCCGTATGGCATGCCCATTTGGCTGGAATGCCATACCGGGGGTCTCTTCATTTCTGTCGTCCTGAATTCTACAACATGCTCGTTCAGCCCGGAGGACAATCCATAGTCTCGGCCGGTCAGATCCGGCGATTCATAGCCGCCTGAACCTCGCTTTTTTGTGGAAAAATCCCATGTTTCCCCAAGGCTACCCTCGACCCTCGTGAATTAACTTCACCATGCGTGAATTTTAACCGAACTTTTTTGGGTTTACGTCGAACTTTTGATTAAATTAGTAGAACCAAAACCTAAGTATGTCGAAAGAAGGGTCTCCCAACCTCAAAATCCTGCAGCGAGAATTGCGCTCCGTTTTGCGCAAGGACCACGGGCCTGAGGATCAATTCGGGACACTGCTATCGTACATCGGCCCGGTAGATTCAGCCGGTATGGAAGGTCTCCTTGCCCTCGCAGAGAAAAGCACAGCCGCCGCCGGTGGAAGGACCTTGATGAAACGCATCGGAAACGTCCTGATTGAGTGCTTGCAAAACGTGATGCGTCACGGGCTCATCGAAGAGGATGGATTCACCCAACTGTATCTGACGCTGGAGTCCACCCCCATTGGCTTCCAACTCCAATGTGGGAACATGGTGGACACCCCCATGCGAAACGTCCTTTCTGACCGCCTGGCCGAAATCAATGGCATGGATGAGGAAAGAATTCGAAAGGCTTACATCGAAACCCTTTGCAACGGAGAGCTGTCCAGCAAGGGAGGAGCAGGACTGGGATTGCTGAGCTTGGCCAAGAAGGCCAATGGCCCCATCGACTACCGTTTCGACTCGCTTGAAGGCGAAAGGGAGCTGTTCACGCTCATCGTGACCATTCGCAGAAATTGACCCCCTCAGGTTTTCCGCTTCTTCTCCTTTGACGCGGGGAAGAGAATGTTGTTCAGGATCAATCGATACCCCGGAGAGTTCGGGTGGAGATTCAAGTCCGTCGGCGGATCATTGACAAGGTGCCGGTAGTCTTCAGGGTCGTGACCGCCGTAATAACTCCATTGACCTTCCCCCAGGGTGCCGTGGAGGTATTTCACCGACCCCACCCCTCGACTTTCCCCGAGCACCGTGGCATCGGGCCGCACGAATTCCTTGCGAAATGAAGTGGTTTGCCCCATGAAGCCATGGATGACCTGCTCATGGCATTGGGTCAGCATGGTTGGGATGACATCCCATTTGGCCGAAAAATCGAACAGGGTAAAGAAGTCCTTAATCTCCTTCAATTTCCCGTGGTCCTCGGTCGCATCGATGTCACTGAACTCGTACACCATCGGGTCCCGCACGAGTCGGTAATTCCAGAACGCGAAGCCCTGCTCAAAGTCGAGTTTCTGTTGCGCCAAAGGATCGGAAGGATCCCCATCGAACATGGGATCACAGATGTCCGTTTCCTGAGCCGCCAAGGCAATGTCAAAGCTATCCGTGCCCGAGCACATCGTGAAGAGGAATCCTCCGCCCAGAACGAAGTTTCGCATTTCAAGTGCCACAGCACGCTTCATCTCACTGACCTTGGAAAACCCCAGAGCCGCTGCACTCGCCTCTTGGTTTGCTTGCTCGTCTTGGTACCATGCCGCGTTGCGATAAGAACGATAGAACTTTCCGTATTGTCCGGTGAAATCCTCATGGTGCAAGTGCAACCAATCGTAGTCGATGAGTTTTCCCTCCATCACCTCGGCATCATACACGATGTCGTAGGGAATCTCCGCATAGCTGAGGACCAAAGTGACGGCGTCATCCCACGGCAGTTTGCTTTTCGGACTGTACACAGCGACACGGGGGGCCACCTCCAATTTGACACGCTGCTGGTTTACCTCCGGGTCCGCAATGCCCTGAAGCATGCGCTGAACCTGCACATCCGCCATGGGTTCAAAGTCCACACCCCGAATCGTGCATTCGCCCGAGATGGAAGGGGCCGCAGGAATCAGAAAGCTGCCTCCCCGATAATTCAGAAGCCATTCCACTTCGAGGCCTTGCTCCAACACCCAAAAGGCCATTCCGTAAGCCTTCAAATGATTGGCCTGCCCGTCATCCATGGGAATGAGCAGTCGGCTCGCCTGCAGCGGGCCTGAAACGACGACAGCCAAAAGAGACAGAAGAAGAACGCTCCGGAAATTCAACATGTTCCGAAGATAATTCTCACACTCGGCGCAGAGGTCATGGAATTCCCAAACGAATCAGAAGGGCGATTCGCCCTCCTCTTCGTTCATTTTGGACCCCACGGTCATGGTCTTGGTCCCGACATTCTCCCAGTCCTTATTGGGCCCCATGCCCTGCTCTCCCCCGAAAGGACTGTCTGCAAAGGTGTCGTAGTCGGAGAACTTGGCGAGGTGCTTGGTAAACTTCAACTTGACCGTATCCAGTCCACCATTCCGGTGCTTGGCCACAATCAGCTCACCCATGTTTTCGGTGTCCATCCCATCGGCATCCTCAGTAATGCCGTAATACTCTGGGCGATAGATGAAACATACAATGTCGGCGTCCTGCTCAATGGCACCGGATTCCCGCAAATCCGACAGGATGGGGCGCTTGTCTCCCCCCCTCGTCTCTACCGAGCGAGACAACTGGGAAAGTGCAATGACCGGTACATCGAGCTCTTTGGCAATGCTCTTGATGGAGCGGCTGATGGTAGAGATTTCCTGCTCCCGATTGCCCTTGCTGCTATCTCCTCCTGCACTCATCAATTGCAGGTAGTCAATGATGACCATGCTGATGCCATGCTTTTGCTTCAGTCGGCGACACTTGGCCCTCAATTCGAACACACTCAAGGCCGGCGTATCGTCGATGAAGAGCTTCGCCTTGGCCAACTTCGTGATGCGACTTTGCAATTGCTGATACTCGTATTCCTCGAGGTCTCCCTTCCTGAATTTTTCGGCACTCAACTCAGATTCCGCCGCCACCAAACGCTGAACGAGCTGGGCTGAACTCATCTCAAGGGAGAAAATGGCCACAGGCACGTCGTGGTCCACAGCCATGTTCCTGGCCATGGAGAGCACAAATGCCGTCTTTCCCATACCGGGTCGCGCTGCCAGCACCACCATATCCGACCGCTGCCACCCCCCCGTAATCTTATCCAAGGCATTGAACCCCGTCGAAACGCCGCTGACCCCGTCCTTGTTCAGGCGGGCCTGATCAATGCCAGCAATCACCTCCCGAATGACGTTGCCCATTTCTTGGTAGCTCTGGCGGATGTTGCCCTCGGCCACCTCAAAAAGCTGCTGCTCCGACCTGTCCAACAAGTCGAACACGTCCGTGGTGTCCTCAAAAGCTGCTTCGATGGTCTCTCCGGAAATTCGAATCAACTCCCGTTGAATGAACTTTTGAGCCACGATTCGCGCGTGGGCCTCGACATTGGCAGAACTGGCCACACGGTCCGTCAATCCCGCCACATAAGAAGGGCCACCGCAGAACTGAAGCGTCCCTTCCTTGCGCAATCTCTCTGTCACCGTCAGGATATCGATGGGTTCTGACTCCCCAAACAAGTCCTTGATCGCCTTGAAGATCTCCCCGTGCGCATCCTTATAGAAAGCACGAGGGTCAAGGACGTCGATGGAGGCGTTGACCGCGCCCATTTCCAGCATACATGCACCGAGAACAGCCTCCTCCAGTTCAATCGCCTGGGGCGGTTTTTTGCCAATACCCGTCATGCCCGGGGCCACAGCCGCACCTTGGATGGCGGTTTTACGCTTGTTGGTCAGGGATTTGCTATCGGCCACGGTAAAAAAGGGTTGAAGGACCAAATTAGGCCCCAACTCAGGCCCAGCAACCTCACACTTTCCACCGTGATTCCACATGTTCATCCACAACCTAATTTGCCCGAGGATGAATGGCCGACTTTCCTTTCTCATCGTCCCCGCAGTGGGCTTCATGCTGGGGGCGTGCCAAACCGAGAAATCTCCACCTCTGGTGTCGTGGATTCAGCCTTCCTCCCCGCCTGTGGTAGCGGAAGGACAGGCCCTCCTGCTGCGCTTCAGGGTGGAAGATCCCGCGCCGATCAAAGGTTCTACGGATGTCGGGGATTGGAGGGTGAACATTGGACCCTCTTCAGGCGGGACCTGGTGGACCTCTTCAGGTGCACTTTCCTCTGCTCCGGGGCCGGAAAATGGGGTGGACACCATAGAAATCAACTGGACTGTTGGAAGCTCACCCGGCGGCGGAACGGAAGCTGTGGAACTTCTGTTTTCAGCGGTTGGAACAGATGGAGAAGGTCAGGTGGGGGCCGATTTCATTTCGGGAATGTGGGCTCCAGTGGCCCTCGAATCGAGCGGCCTGTGGTGGCCTGGGGGCAATCCGGGTTCGGCCTTCAGTCTTGCTGCGGGGCCGAATGCCTCGCAGGTGCTCGAACACCCTGGGGCTTCAATCGGTTCACATCTCGTTCATCTAGACGGAGCTGACGTGCTGGTCACAGGCTCCGATGATCTCCAAGGGTGGTCTTTGGCCGAAGGGGTTCCCTCGGGCTCACCGATTTGGACCATTCCCGCCCCCTTGTCCGCCGGCGAGGGAGGATTGCGACATCTGAGAAGGGCACCGGATGGATGGACTTCTTCCGCGTGGTTCCAATCAGGATGGGCGGACCGATGCACTTGGCGCGATGCATCCGGTCAAATCCAGCGCAGTTGGGTGTTGGCGTCGGATGAAAGGCTGCTCGACGCCGGCGTTGTGGGAAACCACATGTTCCTTCTGGCCCGCACGGACGCGGGGGAATTCCGCCTCATCCGAATGAACGTGGACACCGGAAGCCGGATCGAATCGGTGACGTGGACACCGGAAGCCTCGGGTTCTACGGGGCCAGATGCAAGGGGTTGGCTTGTAGAGTGGAACGGATGGAGCGCCGCATTGGAGGCCGACGGAACCTTGCGAATTTGGAACCCTCAAGGAGGGGCGACGCCCCTGACCACTTCCCAAATCGAAGGGACCGGTGAGGTGGTGGAAGTTGGGAAATGGAAAGCCAATCAGTATTGGGTTTCGCGAACCCAGACCCGCTTTCTGGAGGCCGACGGTTCGGTCAGCGGGATATGGCCTGCACCTGTTCGTTTTGCCACAGAAGATCGAACAAGCCAGGCGGTCTGGATCCTCTGGGACAACGGTTCGGAATCCCAATGGGTTTTGCTCGAAAGCAACGGTTTCTCAGCCTTGGGCGAAGCCCTGCAAGCAGGGCCCATCGCAGGAAGCGGTTCGGTCGCCCACAATCGACCGGGTTATCCTTGAGAACTTGTCTCACGCGGTTTCGGTTAAGCCCTTCAACAACACATCTTGCCCTCCATGTCGGACATGCTCCAGTTCCCTCAGGACAACCCGGATTTCAATGTAGCACTCAGCACCAGCTTGGTGTTGTTCGGATTTGACGGAGCACAGCTCCAGCTCCTTTTGGCGCGCAGCCAGCGGGAACCTTTCAAAAACGCGCTATTCCTACCCAGCCGATACCTCGAGGCACAAGACGAGCTGATGCTGAGTGCGCGGAGTATGTTCCATGGCTTGTTCGGTTATGACGAGCCCGAAATCATAGAACAGCTCAAGGCATTCGGAGGAGTATTCCGCCACCCGCTCGGCAGGGTGGTCAACGTGGCCTTCTACGCGCTCGTCAGAAAAGACGATTTTTTAGCAGAGAAGTGGGAGCAGCACGGCATGCAGTGGAGCCCCATCGACCGCATCCCGGATCTGGCATTCGACCACAACGAAATCGTAGCTTATGCCAAGGAGCGACTCAAGCGCAGGGTCAAGCGCCGGCCCGTCGGCTTCCATCTCATGCCCGAAGAATTTACACTCGGGCAATTACAGACCCTCTACGAGCAGGCGCTCGGGAAGACCTTTGACAAACGAAATTTTCGCAAGAAACTGTTCAAGAGTCCATTGCTCACAGACCTCGAAAGAAAAGCCACCGGCCGCGAGACAGGACAGCACAAGGGCAGCAGCCTCTTCACCTTCGATCGCGAACGCTACGAACGCATGAAAAGCGAGGGTTACGACTTTCTGTTCTGACCCTCGACTTGCGCTGGAGGATCAGCAGCCAAACTCAGCCTTGAGGGCATCCACGCAATCGAGCGCTTCCCACGGGAACAGCTTGACCTCGCGTTCGACGACGGAACCGTCAGCGGCATGGAAAGTCTTGGTCACCACTTCACACTTCCGGCCCATGTGACCATAAGCCGCAGACTCCGTGTAAATCGGAGTGCGCAGGGCAAAGCGCTGCTCGATGTCGTAAGGGCGCATCGGAAAGATGGAAGCCATGCGCCGGGCAATCTCGCCATCGGTGGCATTGACCTTCGAAGTGCCATAGGTATTCACGTACAGGCCCACCGGGTCGGCCACGCCAATGGCGTATGCCACCTGCACCAAAACCTCATCACAAACCCCCGCCGCTACCAGGTTCTTCGCGGCATGCCGGGTCGCGTAGGCTGCACTGCGGTCCACCTTGGAAGGGTCCTTTCCACTGAACGCTCCCCCGCCGTGTGCACCCCGTCCACCGTAGGTATCCACGATGATCTTGCGCCCGGTCAAGCCCGTGTCCCCGTGGGGTCCGCCGATGACGAATTTGCCGGTCGGGTTCACGTGCAACTTGTGGTCGCCCTTGAACAGTGCCTTCACGCGGTCTGGACAGCCCGCGAGCACACGAGGAATCAGGATTTCCGCCACGTCCTTCTTGATCTGGGCGAGCATGGGCGCTTCGTCCTCATGGAAGTCGTCGTGTTGCGTGGAGACCACGATGGCTTCCACCCGCAACGGAGTATGGTCGTCAGCGTACTCGATGGTCACCTGGCTCTTGCTGTCCGGTCGCAAGTACGCCATCTCCTTGCCTTCCCTGCGCAATTCGGCCAGTACCATCAGCAAGCGATGGCTCAAATCAAGCGGCAGCGGCATATAATCGTCTGTCTCCCGGCAGGCGTAGCCGAACATCATACCCTGATCGCCGGCACCTTGCTCCTCTGGAGCGGCGCGTTCCACCCCCTGATTGATGTCGGGACTTTGCTCGTGGATGGCGCTCAAGACGCCACAGCTGTTGGCGTCGAACATATACTCTCCCTTAGTGTAACCGATGCGGCGGATGGTGTCTCGGGCAATTTTCTGAACGTCGAGGTACGCTTCGCTCTTCACCTCACCCGCAAGCACGACCTGACCGGTCGTGACAAGCGTCTCGCATGCCACCTTGGATTCGGGGTCAAAGGCGAGGAAGTGGTCGATCAGCGCATCGGAAATCTGATCGGCTACCTTGTCGGGATGCCCTTCGCTGACGGATTCTGAGGTAAAGAAATAAGACATGTTGGCACTATTGGGGGCGCAAAGATGCGCAAGCAGAGCGCGAAAATGATAACTTTGCAACGCTTATCGCGAAAGACGGAGGGAACGGCCCGTTGATGTCTTGGCAACCCGTGTAAAAAGGGCGGGTGCCAAATCCGACCCCGGCTTCGGCCGAGGAAAGATGAGCCAGCGGAATTTCCCATTCCGCCCGCTTTCGCGCACGGCCGAACAACAATGCGCGATACATTCTCCTCCGCAGCCGCCCAACGCATCCTCGTTCTTGATGGGGCCATGGGTACCATGATCCAGCGATACAAGCTGGAGGAATCCGACTTTCGCGGCGACCGGTTCCGCGATCACGGTCAGCCGTTGAAGGGCAACAACGACCTGCTCGCCCTGACCCGACCCGACGTTCTCCGCGAAATCCACGACGCTTATTTCGCGGCGGGTGCGGACATCGCAGAGACAAACACCTTCAGCTCGACCACCATAGCCCAAGCCGATTACGGCCTCGAATCCGCGGTGTACGACCTGAACTTCGCGTCGGCCCAGGTGGCCCGCCAAGCCGCCGATGCCTGGACCGAAAAAGAGCCCCAGAAGCCGCGTTTTGTAACCGGTTCCGTGGGGCCCACCAACCGCACGGCGAGCATCAGCCCAGACGTCAATGATCCCGGATTCCGTGCGGTGACCTTCGACCAACTCGTCACTGCCTACAGAGAACAGATGGTCGCCCTTATCGATGGCGGTGTCGATGCCCTTTTGATCGAAACAGTATTCGACACCCTCAACGCCAAAGCGGCACTCTTTGCCGCAGAGGAGGCTTTTGACGCCACGGGCCATCGCCTGCCCATCATGGTCAGCGGCACCATCACCGATGCGTCCGGCCGAACACTCAGCGGGCAGACCGCCGAGGCCTTCTGGGTCTCGATGAGCCATGCTGATTTGTTTTCCATCGGCTTGAATTGCGCCCTCGGGGCCACCCAATTGATCCCGCACCTCGAGGCCCTGTCCGGCGTGGCCACCTGCGGAATCTCTGCCCACCCCAACGCCGGACTGCCCAACGAGATGGGCGAGTACGACCAAGGCCCCGCAGACATGGCGCAGCAACTGGAGGCCTTCTTGGACAAAGGACTGGTCAACGTTCTGGGAGGCTGCTGTGGCACCACCCCCGACCACATCCGCGCCATCGCCGAGCTGGTCAATGGCCGCACCCCCCGCCCTATTCCCGAGGGGGCAGCCAACGCCGCCAACACCTACGAAGCATGAGCACCTCACGACCCTTACTCGCCCTGAGCGGTCTGGAGCCGCTGTTCGTGACGCCGAACACCAACTTCGTGAACGTCGGCGAACGCACGAACGTCACCGGGAGCCGGAAATTCCTGCGCCTCATCAAAGAAGACCGCTTCGAGGAGGCCGTCGAAGTGGCGCGGGAACAGGTCGAAGGTGGCGCCCAAATCCTGGACGTCAATATGGACGAAGGCCTTCTGGATGCCGCTGCCTCCATGCGCCGGTTCCTGAATCTCATCGCCGCCGAGCCAGACATCGCGCGCATCCCCGTTATGATCGACAGCTCCAAATGGGAGGTCATCGAAGCCGGTTTGCAGTGCATCCAAGGCAAGGGCGTCGTCAACAGCATCAGCCTCAAGGGCGGCGAAGCCGAATTCCTCGAGCAGGCCCGAAAAATCAAACGCTACGGCGCCGCCGTGGTCGTGATGGCCTTTGACGAAAAAGGACAAGCCGACAACTACCAGCGCAGAATCGACATCTGCGCACGCGCCTACCGGCTGCTCGTCAATGAGGCCCACTTTGATCCGCGCGACATCATCTTCGACCCCAACATCTTTCCGGTCGCTACAGGCATGGAAGAGCACCGGCGCAACGCCATAGACTTCTTCGGTGCCACGCGGTGGATCCGGCAGAACCTGCCCGGTGCCCACGTCAGCGGCGGGGTCTCCAATGTCAGTTTCAGCTTCCGCGGCAATCCTGTCGTCCGTGAAGCCATGCACAGCGCCTTTCTCTACCATGGCATCCAAGCCGGCATGGACCTCGGCATCGTCAATCCGACCATGCTCACAGTCTACGATGACATCCCTGCCGACCTATTGAAACGCGTAGAAGACGTACTGCTCGACCGAAGAGACGAAGCCACCGAGCGCCTGATCGACTTTGCAGAAGGCCTCAAAGGACAGACCGGTTCAGTCGCCAAAAAGGACGATGCTTGGCGCAGTCTTCCGGTGGAAAAGCGAATCGAACACGCCTTGGTAAAGGGCAATGCGGAGCACATCGTCGCCGATGTGGAAGAAATCTTCGGTCAAATCGGCTCGCCACTGAAGGTGATTGAAGGCCCCCTCATGGATGGGATGAATGTGGTCGGTGACCTGTTCGGTGAGGGCAAGATGTTCCTGCCCCAGGTGGTCAAAAGCGCCCGCGTCATGAAAAAGGCGGTGGGTTGGCTCACACCTTACTTGGAAGCCGCCGCCGAGGGCGCCCGACAAAAGGCCGGAAAGATCTTGCTCGCCACCGTCAAAGGCGACGTGCACGACATCGGCAAGAACATCGTGGGTGTGGTACTCGGATGCAACGACTACGATGTCATCGACTTAGGCGTGATGATTCCCAAGGAGCAAATCCTCGATGCCGCCGTCGAACACGGCGTGGACGTCATCGGTCTCAGCGGATTGATCACACCTTCCCTCGATGAAATGGTCGACGTGGCGCGCGAAATGGAAAACCGCGGAATGGACCTGCCCTTGCTCATTGGCGGCGCAACCACCTCCAAGGTGCACACCGCGGTCAAGATCGCACCCGAACGCTCCGGCCCCGTGGTCCATGTCAACGACGCCTCGCGCGCCGTACCCGTGGTCGGCCAATTGCTGGGGGCCGAGTCCAAGACAGACTTCATCCAGGGCGTGGCTTCCGACCAAGAAAAAGTCCGCACCAACTACGCCCGCGACCGCCAACGAAAATCCCTTCTCCCCCTGGAGGAAGCCCGACGCAAAGCAGCGCTCTCCGCCGCGGACAGGACATTCGACACGGCCCATTGCCCCGCCCCCAGCACCACGGAAATCAAGGTGCTGGAAGACATTGCCATCTCCGATTTGAGGCCGGTCATTGACTGGGCGCCTTTCTACCGGAGCTGGGGCCTCCACGGCAAGTATCCGGACCTGCTCGACGACGCCATCATCGGTGAGGAAGCGCGCAAACTGCAAGTCGACGCCGAGGCCATGCTCGATCGAATGGCCGCAGAAAAAGCCGTGCGGTGCCAAGCCGTCTTCGGCATCTTTCCCGCCGTCCGCCATCAAGACGATGTAGTGGTCAATGGGGGCGCGGCCCAACTGCACTTTCTGCGCCAGCAAAGCCCGCAGGGCCAGACCTCCCTCGCCGATTTCATCTCGCCAGGGGAGAATCCCGGACTGGAGACCGACCACATCGGTGCATTCTGCGTCACGGCAGGCCACGGACTGGAGGAGTGGTGCGCACCATTCCGCGCAGACGACGACGATTACAGCGAGATCATGGCCAAGGCGCTGGCCGATCGGCTGGCAGAAGCCTGCGCTGAATGGCTGCACCGAGAGGTGCGCTTGCGCCACTGGGGTTATGCCCCGGAAGAGGCCCTGGCCAATACCGATTTGATCGCGGAGAAATACAGGGGCATCCGCCCGGCGCCCGGCTATCCCGCCTGTCCCGACCACCAGGAAAAGAAGACCCTTTGGGACCTGCTCAGTGTGGAAAGTCGCATCGGCGTCAGCCTCACGGAGAGCCTCGCCATGTGGCCGGCATCCAGCGTTTCCGGCTACTATTTCGCCCACCCGGACGCCCACTATTTCGGCTTGGGCAAGATCCTTCCCGACCAGCTTGAAGACTACGCCCACCGAAGGAACCAACCCCTCAAGGAGACCGCGCGCTGGCTGTCACCCGTTCTCCTGGACCGCCCTGAAATCCCTGCGACATGACCATCACGGAAATCCTATCCCAACCGGACCAAAGCCGATTCAGCATCGAATTGCTCCCCCCTCTCAAGGGCCAGCACATCGATTCCATCTACCGCACGATGGACGCGCTGATGCCATTCCGTCCCGCCTTCGTCGATGTGACCTACCACCGCGAAGAGTATGTATACCGGGAGGTCGGCCCCGGCCTGCTGCAAAAGCGAACCGTCCGCAAGCGCCCGGGTACGGTGGGCATTTGCGCCGCCCTGATGAACCGGTACGACGTAGAGACCGTCCCCCACATCATCTGCGGGGGATTCTCGGTCGAGGAAACGGAGAACGCCCTCATTGACCTCGACTTTGTGGGCGTGCGCAATGTTTTGGCGCTCAGGGGCGACGCCATTCGAAGCGAAGGTCGATTCAAGGCCGATACCGATGGCCACGCTTACGCGATTGACCTGGTCAACCAGATCGTGGACCTCAACAAGGGCATCTACCTTGACCCGGACCTGAAAAACACGACCGCCACCGACTTCTGCATCGGTGTAGCTGGCTATCCGGAAAAGCACTTCGAAGCCCCGAACCCCGACAGCGACCTGCGCTGGCTGAAGCAAAAGGTCGAACACGGGGCGGAGTACGTCATCACCCAGATGTTCTTTGACAACGCCCGCTATTTCCAGTTCGTGGACCGCTGTCGCGCAGAAGGCATCACAGTTCCCATCATTCCCGGCATCAAGCCCCTGACCACGGCCAGCCAACTGCACATCCTGCCCCAGGTCTTCCATGTGGACCTGCCCGAGGCGCTGGTGCAATCCGTGGAGTCGGCAAAGACAAAGGAACAAGTGAAGAAAGCCGGCATGGACTGGTGCACCAAGCAAGCCGAGGAATTGCTGGAAAATGGAGTCCCTACACTCCACTTCTACACCATGGGAAAGGCCTCACCTACCCAGGAAATTGCCCGACGCGTGTTTGGTTCCGTCTCAGTCTGACCGTCATGACCCGCCCGGTAATGGGAAGGAAAAGAGAGGATAAAGCAGGAATCATCCTACAATGCTGAAGGTCACTGACTCACCTTGACCTGAGCAAATCATGGCGATATTGAGGTTCCTTGCCCTTGTCCTGTCATGAATGCCCAATCGCATCATCAATCTTTGAACTCAAGACGCGAAGTCTTGAGGCTGGAGGCATTGGCCCTGCTCAAGGAGTTTGCTGGCGACCTCGTGGGCATCGAAGATCCCGAAGCCTTATTGTGGGCGGTCGCAGAAAGGACCATCAGCAAGCTGGGCTGGCAGGATTGTGTCATCTATCTCTGCGACCCTTACCGGAACGTACTCATACAAAAAGCGGCATTCGGCCCCAAAAGTCTCGACTATAAAGCCATTTTTCAGCCCATTGAAGTTCCCATTGGAAAGGGCGTTGTAGGAAAAGTAGCCAGCACCGGAGAAGCAATATGTGTGGGAGATACAGGCACTTTTAGTGACTACATCGAAGACGATGCGGTCCGGCTCTCCGAGCTGGCCGTCCCCATACGCTGGGGAGAAGAAGTATTGGGGGTCATTGACAGCGAACATCCGGAGGCCGATTTCTATGTGTTGGAAGACCAACTGATTCTCGAGACCATTGCGGGCATCACAGCGACCAAGATTCAAAACGCGCGCAATGCGAAGGCCAATGCGGAGCTCGCATTGTTCTACGAACGCAATCCCAACCCCGTTCTTCAATTGGACCGCTACCGCAAAATCTCCTTCATCAACGAAGCCGCTCAGCGCTGCTTCCCGGAGCACCTGCAAACGGGAAGCACAATGGAAAAGAAGGGATTGGCCGAGGCATTGGACAGGGCCCAATCTAAAGGGCAAATTCAATGGCGCTGCAATCAACAAAACCCCGAAACGGGAGATTGGCGCACCGGAGAATTCAACATCGTTCACCTGCCCTCCGGCCAGTTCAATCTCTACGGAAGTGACATCTCCCACATATTGAACCTGCAGGAGGCGGCTGAAGCCGCCAACGAGGCCAAGTCTCGGTTTCTCTCCGTGATGAGCCATGAGATCCGCACACCCCTCAACGCCATTTTGGGCTTGACCGACCTGCTCATCCATGAAAACCCGACACGAGAAGAACAGCTGCGCCACCTCGCCTATATGGAGTTTTCAGGGCGTCACCTCTTGAACTTGGTCAACGACATACTGGATTTGGAGAAGATGGCATCGGGCAAAGCCACCATCTTGTGCAGTGCATTCGATTTGCATGTGCTGCTGAAGAACATCATCGATTCCTTCCGGAATCGCGCGGACAAAGTAGGCCTTGCTCTGCACCTTCAGATCGATCCAGCGGTTCCCAGGGAAGTGCATTCCGATGTGAAATGGTTGACCCAGATCCTCAATAATTTGATCGGAAATGCCATCAAATACACAGAAGAAGGCTCGGTTCTGGTCGAGGTCAAGCCCTGCAAGACCGTCGCAAAAGGCCCAGCCATCATCCGCTTCTCCGTGTTGGATACGGGACGCGGGATTCCCAAAAGCGAACAGGAGCGCATCCTTCAGCCCTTCGAGCAAATCAGGGATACATCCCACATCGAAGGCACGGGATTGGGATTGGCTATCGTCCAAAAAATCGTCCAGCGCATGTCCGGCCAGCTCCAAGTTAAAAGTGCCATCGGAGAAGGCTCTACATTCAGTGTTGATCTTCCCATGGCCGAGTCAAAGCATGCAGCAGGGCACACGGAAATTGGCACCCTGCAATCAGGCCATTCCGCACCCACAGGAACCGCCGACGCCGCGTCCAGCGGTTCCGAGAAGAGCTCGGAGAAGAGCAATGACACGACCCCAAAGCCCGGGTGCCGCATCCTCCTTGCAGATGATAACGAATTGAACCGGTTCGTGGCGAGCAAGTTGTTGAGCCGCTGGGGCTACGAGATCACGCAAGCCGTGAACGGAAAAGAAGCCATCGACGCCTGGGAAATGGACAACTCCTGCCTGATTCTCATGGATGTCCAAATGCCCATCATGGATGGCATTGAAGCCACGGATTGGATCCGCAAAAAAGAAAAGGAAATGGGCCTGTCTCACACTCCAATATTGGCCTTGACCGCAGATGCGGAGGAGCAGACGTATAAAAGAATCCTGGCTGCCGGCATGGACGACCGCATTGTCAAGCCATTTGACCCCGCCGCGTTGCGCATCTTGATCGAAAGGATGACGTCTCAAATGTCCACTGAGGCCTGAGGTCACCCGTCCCCTCGTGTGACATCACAGGTGACATCACACTAAGCCCTCACACTTTACTTCTTGCGGAAGAACAAGCGGATGGGGACTCCGCTAAAATCAATCCGTTCCCGTATTCGATTCTCCACGAATCGCTTATACGGCTCTTTGATGTATTGCGGAAGATTACAGTAGAACGCAAACGTTGGAACCTGCGACGGCAACTGGGTAATGTACTTGATGCTGACGCTCTTTCCCTTGTATATCGGCGGGGGTTGGTCCTTGACAATGGGCAAAAGCCAATCATTCAGCTCAGAGGTTGACACCTTCAGCTTGCGCTGGTGATAGACATGAAGTGCGGCCTCAAGTGCCTTGAACACCCGCTGCTTCGTCAGGTTGGATGTGAATACCACCGGAACATCGGAAAACGGCGCCATTTTCTCCTCAAGCTTGGCGCGATAAGCATTCATGGTGTGCTCGTCCTTCTCCACCAGGTCCCATTTATTGACCACCACCACCGCACCCCGGTAGCTGTCAAGCACATGCCAGAATATGTGCTGGTCCTGCTTTTCCATCCCCTGTGTAGCGTCGAGCAACAGCAGGCAGACATCACTCTGGTCGATGGCCTTGATGGTCCGCACCGTGCTGTAGAACTCCAGACTGTCGTCTACCTTCTTCCGCTTCCTCAGGCCCGCCGTATCCACAATCTCAAAATCGAAGCCGAATGCATTGAAATGGGTGTGCACGCTATCCCGGGTCGTCCCAGCGATATCGGTTACAATGTTGCGCTCCTCCCCCAATAGCGTGTTGATCAAAGTGCTCTTTCCCACATTGGGGCGCCCAACCACCGCCAACCTCGGTAGTCCGAGATCCTCTGGCTCCTCCTTTGGCGGCAACAAGGCCACAAGCGCATCGAGCAAATCCCCTGTGCCGTATCCATTGTTCGCACTGATACCGTACAAGCCATCTCCAACACCCAGCCCATAAAACTCAGCCGTCGTGTATTCCTGAACACCCGTGTCCACCTTGTTTACCGCGAGCATCACGGGCTTTCCCGACCGTCGCACCAACTGCACGATTTCCTGATCCAAGTCAGTGATTCCCGTCTGCGCATCCACCATGAACAAGACGAGCCCCGACTCCTCTATGCTGATCTCCACCTGGTCGCGAATCACCCTTTCAAAAACGTCATCCGTTCCCGTCGCATAGCCTCCCGTATCAATGACCGTAAACGTTCGCCCTCCCCATTGGGCCTGACCGTACTTCCGGTCACGGGTGGTTCCCGCCGTAGGATCGGTGATCGCGTCCCGCGTCTCCGTCAACCGGTTGAACAAGGTCGATTTCCCTACGTTGGGCCGACCGATAATGGTAACAAGATCCTTCATGTCCTGTACGGTGCTGCTGCACCCGCTAGGCGCCGCAAAAATGGGGTAAAAAAAAGGGGCCCCCGAAGGGGCCCCAAGGTGGCGTCGACATACTCTCCCGCAGTAGCAGTACCATCTGCGCTGGTAGGCTTAACTTCTCTGTTCGGAATGGGAAGAGGTGGACCTTACCGCAATAGACACCTATCGTTCTTGTTGAATTCAGTGGGCCGTTGCCTTGAAATCAACGAATGTGTTGACATACTGGTAGAGTAATCGTATTCATAAGCTTTTGAGCAATTAGTACCGCTCGGCTTTGATGTCACCATCTTTACACCTGCGGCCTATCAACGTGGTCGTCTTCCACGGCTCTCAACGAGATCTCATCTCGCGGCGAGTTTCGCACTTAGATGCTTTCAGTGCTTATCTCATCCATACATAGCTACTCTGCAATGCCGCTGGCGCCACAACAGATACACCAGAGG
>JBDQOI010000018.1:0-49880 GCA_040261275.1 Flavobacteriales bacterium
GGACAATACGGCGCCGACGGTTACCGCGTCCAATTCGACGGGGGATTTGGACGGGGCTGGAAGTGTGACGCTTGGAACATCGGATATTTCTGCATCGGCGACTGACAACTGTGAAGCCTCGCCGACGATTCAGCTTTCGCACAATAATTCCACATGGGCTTCCACACTGACTTTTGATTGCGACAGCATCGGGGCGCGTACGGTGTATTACCGCGCTTCGGATGGTGCCAATACTTCTACCAGCAGTTCCGTGACGGTAACTGTGCAAGACGCCACGGGGCCGACGTTCTCCACTCCGGGAGGATCGTACGCCATCGCCAGTGGCTCGGTGCAGGTCTTCTTTTATCAACCCAGCGGGTCCACCTTGGCCGATAACTGCGATGCGGCGGGCAGCATCACCAAGCAGGCTTCCAAGACAGGGACGGATTGGGAAACGGCTGCAGCCAGTATCACATATGACTGCTCGGAGGTCGGGGCGCAGACGATATACCTGCGCGCCACGGACAGCTATGGCAATGCCACGACATCGACGGCTTCCATCACCATTACTTCCGCGGCTCCGACCATTTCCAGTGTGCTTTCGGGGCAGACAGAGGCGTTGGGCAGCGACGGCACCGTGATCATCGATGCCTCGGCTTACATCACCGCCACCGACGATTGTTCCTCGGCGGGGAATATGACCTATGAGATTTCCGAGACGTCCGGCAGTGGATTCGCGACCACATTTACCGCGGATTGCGCCGATATCGGAGCCAAGACGTTCTACTTCCGGGTGACGGACGAGTCGAGCGCCACCAGCGCGGAAAGCAGTGAGAGCATTACCATCGCAGACCAGACGGCACCGACCGCGACCGGAGTAAACAACACGATCTACCTGGACGCTGCCGGCGCTGCCACGCTGGTGCCGGATTCTTTCTTGACGGTGTCCGACAACTGCACGGCAGCGGGCGCTTTGACTTTGACGATGGCATTGAGTGCGGGCGGGGCAGAGTTCTTCAGTTCCATCCCGGTGGACTGTTCTGATTTGGGCACCACGACGTACAAGTTCACGGCAGTGGATGCGTCGGGCAACTCCTCAGGAACAGAGACCACAGCGCAGGTCACGGTGGCCGACAACATCGCGCCGACAGCGGTGGCCAACAACATCACGCTCAACCTCGTGAGTACGTCGGTCACCTTGGATGCGTCCAACGCGACGTTCAATACGTCTACGGACAACGACACCTGCTCCGCATTGACCAGCACGATTACCGTAGGCAGCAATCTCGCAGCGAGTTCCTACGACTTCACTGCCATCGGTACGTATCCTGTGACCTTGACAGTGGAGGACGCCTCGGGTAATTCTTCCACCTCCAGTGCGACCGTCACGATCACCACCGCACCCACGGCACTCTGGACGGAGGACTTTGAGGACGACGCTGCAACAGGAATGTGTGGCACGGGTACGGTGACGTCGTTTGATTCGAACTTTGCCGTGGAATGTGTGGGAGGAGATTATGCAGGTCCTGCCGATTATGGCGGTTCGCGGCAGTTCCAATGGGAGAATGGCGGAGGGGATAGGTTCCGGACGCCGGCTGTGAACATCAGTGGCTACATCGCCGAAATCACATTCGAACTCACGCCTATCAACATTGGTAATGGTGGAAGCCTGGCGGTTGAGCAATTCATCAATGGTGTGAGTCAGGGTACAATCGTGACTTACGATAAAAACACGGTTGCGGGGACCTACACCATCTCCAACATCGTCGGGGCGACGACCATGTTCAAGTTCACCGGGGTATCGGGACAGAACCGATTGTGGAACCTTGACAACATGGCGATCCAAGGATGCGTGGATGCCGATGGGGATGGTATTTGTGACCCGGTTGACGATTGTGTCGACTGGCCTCCGGGGAATTGTGGCTGCACCGACAGGTCGTCATGCAATTTCAGTATATCTGCTGGAGATGATGATGGAAGCTGTGCTTACCCAGGTGATGTTTGCTTGCCGAATTCAGGAAGCAACTATTACTTCTATTCTCCTACCTGTGGTTGTGGAACAGCATCCACTCTGACGACGCTGTATACGGAGCGATTTGCTGGAATCAATAACGGTGCGGACGGAGCCGGGTATGGTTACGATGAAGCTGCCGATACCGACAACCTTGCGGTGGATGAGCAGTGGAGTTTGTCGTTTACTTCCGGTGCTGTTAACAATGGCTCGACGGGAGACGGTGTAGGACCTACGGTGTTCAACACTCTGAATTTGACTTCCAACAGCGTGGTCACTGACACCATTTTCGGGTCTATGAATACTGCCGGTTCGGAGAGCATCTGGAGGACTTCCGCCATCTCGAGCTTGGCGCAAATTCGCTACACGGCTCAGCTGACGGAGACTTCAAATGGCCAAGCTACAGGCAATATGGAAGCGGATGATTACCTCAAGGTGAGGGTTTTGGAGGGCGGCAGTGCGGTGGCGACCATTGACAGCATTATAGATGATAACGGCGCAGGAGACCTGGTTTGGGAATCCATGGATGTGCTCAGGGCTTCCGGAGCGTCCTCCTTTCAGATGGAGGTTGCCTTCAAGAGCGATGAGGCGAACGAGTATCACATCATTGACGACATCGTGATTTCCGGGTGGGGAGTCCGCGGGTGCATGTCGCCGGATGCCAGCAACTACAATGCGTCTGCCCAAATGGACGATGGCTCCTGCACATTCTCTGAAATGTTCAGCCGTTATGATGGCGGTTTCACGTCGCGTATTTGGGCGGGCTCGGATTGTGCGGACTTGTCCTGTATTGACCAGGAGTACGTAGAGATGAGGACGGTGGCGGCAGCGGCGGCAGATGCCAGCACGCAGTTGAACTACCGGGTGACAAAGGGAACCACGGTGACCGTGGATGGAACCCAGTGGGACGCGGCCAATTCGGTATACGACCTTTATGTCCGCGATTTGTGGGTGGAAGACGGAGGATTGGTCAATGTGCCCGCAGGCAACGTGCTTAAGGTGATGGGCACCTTCACCGCAGAGGACAGCGATCCGTTCATTGGCGATGGAGAAGTGTGCTTCCTCGGAACGTTCACGATTCCCGATGGAGAGGGGCAACCCGATTCAGTGGGGCTTGGAAATGTCGACTTCCCTTCCACGTCCGCGCTCTTGCTGCCCAACGGCAAGCAGATCAATGTGCGAGGAAACCTGAGTTTCGAAGCTGTGCCACCGCTGGGGATGACGGGAAAGATCGTGATGGATGGAACCAATGCTCAGACCATTTCTGGGGCAGGAGCCACTTTCGATGTGCTGGAGATTGCAAACACAAATGTCAATGGTGTCTCGATGTTGGATGACGTCCGCATCAATGCGCGCATGGCGCTAAAGGAGAACGCCAAGTTTGATGCAGGCTCCTCCTACGTCCGCTTTTCATCGGATGCCAGCAGCAATGCGCTGCTCGACCCCATCCCGGCCTCGGCCACCTTCGTGGGTACTACGCCGGGAGGGCGATCCGCAGCCAACCAGTCGCAGTCCACCGCCGTCCGCGCTACGATTGAACGCTACATCGGACCGGATAACGATGGCGTTACTTTCAGTGGGTTCACGCAGTTTGCTTCCCCGATTGAAAATGCACTGGTTGGAGATTTGGACGATATACCTGGGTTTTATCTGGCCGGATGGGAAGGAACCGACTGGCCCGGGTCTTTTGCTACCGTGAAATTTTGGGATGAAGCCACCAGTACATACGTGGACCCAACATCTAATTCCCAGTCTCTATCTGCCTACGGAGGATGCTGGATTGCATTGGCAGGTTTCCAGAATCCTACTATGCTCACGGAAGGTGCCATTCATGGTCATAAGTTGGGAACAGACTCAAAGACCTTCAGCTTGACGCGTTCGGGGCCGGACCCAGATATGGCCGGGTGGAATGTGGTGTTCAATCCCTACCAGGCGAAATTGGATTGGAACAAAGTGATGGACGCGGCCTATGGCAATGATGTATTGGTGGAAGATCAATTCGCGGTATACGATACGCAGTTGAATCGACACAGGCGCTATGGGACATCCACTGCTGGAGTGGACTGGGCCAACGCAGCTGAGCAAGAGGCTGATGACACTGAAATGCGCTACATCAATCCAGGTCAATCATTCTGGGTTCGAGTAGCTCAGGGAAACAGCAGTGGAACGTTTACGCTGAAGCCAGAGATGATCGACAACAACGGATTGGCCGTTGGATTCATTCGATCCGAACAAGAGGATGTATTCGAAGTGATAGTAGAGACAGAGAATGGTTTCGGGGCGACGCGTTCGTTGCTGCGCTTCACGCAGTCAGGCTCGGTGGAAGAGTACTTGCATGGGGACCTTAGTTTCTTGGAGTCCAGCACCATTAAGGCGGGCGAAATGGCCGTGGAGGTAGACGGGCAGTTCTACGTTTCCAAGCAGCTTCCATTAGAAGGTTTTGATGGGGCACTAATGGTCAAGTCTCGGGCGAATATGCCTTCGGTACTGCGGGTGGTGGAGGTGTTGGGGCAGCCCAACGTCTGCGCGCACATCGTAGACCATCAAACGGGAGAGGTCTTGGTACTTGAAGAAGGGGAAGAGCTGGACTTCGTTTTGCCGGCAACGGTAGCGGAGGAAGGTCGATTCACCTTGCATTCCGTGCCGTTTGGCTTGGCCGAAGGTATGGCACCGGATTGCCCGGACAGCGAGGAGGGCATGATTGTGCTCGAGCTTGGAGAAGCGGTAGCGGACTTGACCATTACCGATTACAACAGCATGGAAGTGGTGGCCAATCTGTACCAACAGACGGGGACCGTGGAAATGCCCATTGCGCCGGGTGAGTATGCCATTATGATGCTTGCGGATGAAGAAAGCTCGCTTTGCCGCGGAGGTCGTCGTCAGGTACTTGTGGCACCCGGAGAGCAGCCGGAGTTGTTGGGGGTGACGCCGTTACCAGCCGACTGCAATGAGGGTTTGGCTTCGCTTGCTTTTGAGCTGTATGGATCAGGGGCGTTTGAGACGGCATTGATGCAAGGCAATGTGTCGGTATGGTCGTCGTTGATGGAGCCAGGTGAACACACTCTGACCGATATCGTTCCGGGTGATTATGTCCTTAAGGTGGACCATACATGCCTGCAGGAATTTGAAATGGTGTCCCTTTGGGATGAAGGGATGCCCGAGATTACCGTGCAATCCACGGGTTTCCTGCAACTGGATGAAGATGGAGGGGCTTGGATTGAGGCGATGTGTGACGGTTGTACTTCAGGAGAAGATTACGGTTACGTGTGGTTGCTGGATGGCGAGGAAGTGGGTATCAATGGGCCCTTGGCTGTGCGTGTGGAGACGGTAGGAACGTACAATTTGGAACTGACCACATACGGTTTCAATTGCGATGTTTCTGAACCCTTCGATGTGGTGGTAGGCAAGTACCTCACGGCCTCCTCGGATGGAGTGCAGTGGTTGGGCCATTTCGATGGTGAGACGGGTGTGGTATTCTCGGAAGAATGGAATCAAGTAAGCTTCCGGTGGTATGATGCTTCAGGTCGAGTGGTGCAGCAAGGAACCATTCCGGCAGCGATCGGTGAGGTCTTTATCGCGTCTCCTGACTTCAGGGGGTGGGCCACCTTGGAATTGCGAGATGCACATGGTCGAGTGACCAGGTGGGCGGGCATTCTCTGACATTTGAGACTGACATGATTTTAGCGAAAGGGGTCCTTTGAGGGCCCCTTTTTTTGTGCACAACTCAGGCTTGGTGTGGAGCGAATTTGTCCCGGATATAGTTGCTTTTCCGGGTTAAAAGACTACTTTTTGCCGACCAAATAGTGTTTATTGTCGACAAGTGTGTATATTTGTAGATAATTCCAGCTTATTGCCTGATGAACGTACGTAACATTCTGCTTGTTTGTTTTTTGGCTTGTGCCTCGGTTATTCATGGCCAAGCCACGCTGTATTCAGAAGAATTCTCTGATGAAGCTGGCGTCTTAAATACCCAGTCCATTTATCTCGCAGGTTCTGCTGATCGGGTGTCTTGGGGAGTCAGTGGTAACCTCGGGCCCAACCTTTCTTCTGGTACCTTGAAATGGAACTATGCGCCCGAAGCGTGCTCGTGGGTTTCTGAGACGGTTTATGTGGCGGGTTACTCTGCGCTGAAACTGAATGTAGATATAAGCGAAAGTGGAACCTTCGATTCCACGGACAGTTTGAATGTCATCATCATTGAAGATGGGGTCGAGCGCTTGGTTTCCTCTCAACTTGCAAATGATTTTGGCACCTTGTCCATCTCAAACGAGCCCTGCACCGCGAGTGTGAGTCTTCAGGTCCTCATCCATGTACACACCAGTTGGTTTACAGACCTCATCTCTCTGGAGGAGGTCAGCATCACGGGAACAGCGGACTATACGGATATCGATTTGGATGGTGTTGATGATGATACCGATGTGTGTATCGACATGGACGGTGATGGCACGTGTGACAATGTGGATTCGGAAATCATGCTGATGGAAGAGGATTTTTCCTCTTATGCTATTGGCACGGGGTTGGGCTCGAGCTCGACTGATGAAGCGGGATTGGCCTTTGTGCAGGGAGTTTCCGCAGCAGGCGGCAATGGATGGGCCTTGCTCGGGGAAGATCAGAAAAATGCGGTGACGGTTCGAAACTCAGGAGGGGAAGCCTACCTCCAGTACCGTCAAACGGGAAGTGGATTTACCGATACTACCACGGTCACTTGGATGAGTCGCTGTTTTGACCTCAGTCACATCACCGACCCCCGTGTTCGATTTCAAGCTTCAGAAATCACAGACATTGCTGACGACAATAAAGACGGCAAATTCAGGGTGAAGCTGATTGAGGATGGGGTTGAAAGGGAAGTGATCAGTGTGAGCGGAGCCTTTACGTCTGTTGATTCAATAGTGTCCTCCACTGCGGTCAACAAGCTGACCGTCGTTATTCTCGGTTATGCCCAGGAGAATGCCATTCTCAAATTGGACGGCGTTTCTGTTTACGGCGGGTACTGCCAGACGGGCAAGGATCTGTCAGGTGATTGTCAGGATATTGGATGCACGGACCCTCGGGCCTGCTCGTACAGCTCCATTGCCATCACCTCTGATGTGACCAAGTGCAAGTACCTCGGTGATGCATGTGATGATGGTGATGCGACCAATTTTTCCGATCGGTATGAGAATGCGGGTGATGGAACCTGCGATTGCCAAGGTTATGCGCTTCAGGCCATTTACTTGGAGAACTTCGCAGCCAATGGTGCGGCTCAAGGCGGGTTGGACTATGGATATGAAGGGTCTCAGGACTTGGATGGCGATGGAACCCAGAATGAGGACAACGCGGCGCTTGAAACAGAGTGGACCTTGGATTTTGAAAGTGCCAGCTACGGCACCGGTACAGCGCTTGTTCCTTCTCCCTTTTTCTTCGCGACCAAGGTGGAAAGCGGAGATACCATCATGAAGGCTTTCAATACCATGAGCAATTACATCCGTTGGACTTCAAGGGCTGTGAATGTGTCTGCATTTGACAGTGTTTACGTTTCAGGAGTGTTGATGGGCTTTGGCAACCAAGGTGCTGGCGATTATGCCCGTTTTGGTTGGGAAGAGGGAACGACTTTGCAGTCCCCCCTTCTTGCGGAAATTACGGGTTCCTCTTCTGAGACGTTGACTGCAAATGAAAAGGTTACCTCTGCCGGGGGCTCCATACGGTTGCAGGTGGAAATTGAGAATCAAGGAAGCTCAGATATCGCAGCCCATGGCTTCGATGATATGGCCGTCTCAGGTCTGAAGCGTGGATGCACCGACCCCGATGCCAGCAACTATGATGCTTCCCCATCGGATGGGTTCCTCGCTCGGAGCGATGACGGATCATGCCAATTCGATTGGACCAAGGTCTACAGCCGGAAGGATGGTGATTTCGATGGCCAGCTTTGGGCGGGCAAGCCGTGCAGCGAAGCCGGTTACACCTGTGGCTCCTCGACTTTGTACATCGATGTCAATACGGTGACAGAGAACGGTACTCGGCACGCTGTGATTTCCGCCAATACGGTTATTACCGTTCCTACGGGAGGGTATTCCTTGGGAGAATTGACCCTGGAATCCGGTGCTGAGTTGGCGATTCCAGAAGGGGAGGTCTTGACGGTGAATGGTGCATTCCACCACCAGGGGGGCACGATTTCCGGAACGGGCCGGCTTCTTGTGAAAGGTGAGATGGAGCTCGCTGCGGGTTTGACCAGCATGGAAGTGCACGACTTTACTTTCGGATCGGGAGGACAATTGAACCTCGCCGATGGTGATACGCTTCGAGTGAAAGGCGATTTGACGATCGACGATGGCAGCGCCATCGCGGGCCGAATCGAATTGACGGGAACCAGTGCCCAGTCAGTAGCGGGACTTGACCTCAAGTTTGACACTTTGCGAATTGCCAACGCTGCAGGCGTCACGTTCGCAGCGAATGCCCAGATTGACGGTGTGCTTGATATCGACGCGGGCATCGTTGAAATGGACGGTAAAGTCCTGACTTTCTCTTCCGATGCCAACGGAACCGGAATGCTCGATATGATCGCTTCTGGCGCCAGCCTGGAAGACAACAGTACCGGATCTCAAGTGGCCGCCAGCGCCATCGTGAAGCGGTACATCGCCCCCGACGGAGATGGTGTCACTTTCAGCGGTTTCAGTTCTTATGCTTCTCCCTTATCCGGAGTGACCATGACGGACTTGAATGACATTACGGGGTTCTATCTCGCTGGTTTTCCCGGAACGGATTGGCCCGGTTCGTTTAGCACAGTGAAATTTTGGGATGAGTCAGAAGGGGAATATTTGGACCCTACGCATCTGGGAACGCCCTTGGATACTTTGGGTGGTGTTTGGATAGCATTGGCAGGATTTCAAACCCCGACCATGTCCACCGAAGGGGTTTTGCGTTCACATGTATCCGGATCGAGTCAGTCTTTTCCATTGACCCGAACAGAAGGTGTTTCCTTGGAAGGTTGGAACTTTATAATGAACCCTTATCAGGCTTCTCTGGATTGGAGTGTGATTTACGCTGCCAACTCCGGAATTCAGGATCAGTATGCGGTTTTTGATACGCAAACGTGGGGCTACAAGCGGTATTCGAGTGATGGTACTACCTTCACATCAGCTCCGTCACACATCGGACCTGGACAGTCGTTTTGGGTAAACCTGGAAGGAGGAAACACAACGGGAACGTTGAGTATTCCAACGTCGGCAATCAGCACAGATGCTGCTGATTTACCAGATTTCATTCGAAATGATGTCGAAGATGGACTGGCACAACTTGAGCTTGAAATTGAAAACCCCTTTGGTCTTCAGAAAGCATTGTTCTCGTTTGGTGATGGAGGGGCGCTGTCTCCTGTGAGCGGTCGTGATTTGAGTTTTATTTCTTCAGATAACGTGAAGGTTGGACAATTGGCGGTGTGGTCTGAAGATGAGCGCTATGTGAAAAAGATGCTTCCAATGGAAGCCACGGTAGACCTGTTCGTGAAGTCAAGAGCTAATTTGACCACAACGCTCAGAGTTACTGCCTTTACAGCTGAATCTGAAGTTTGTGTGACCATCACGGATACGGAGACGGGTGAAGTGATGGTGTCCCGTGTGGGCGAGGAGCTCACCTTTACTCTCCCGGAGCACGAGGCTGAGGCGGGGCGTTTTGTGTTGGATGTGGTGCCGAGTGCCCGTGTATCTGCGCGCGCTCCGAGTTGCCCCGAGATGGGCGATGGTCGCGTAGAGGTAACGGTCGGACAAGAGCCTACCAATGTTCTTTTGACCGATGGGGGTGACAATGTCCTCGAGCAGTTCATCGGAGCTGTGGGTACGGCCTACTTCACGGATTTGACTCCCGGCGAGTATGGATTGGTTGTCGCAGGACCTGACATGAAGTGCGGAACCGAGCGACGCTCGTTTGAGATTCTGCCCGGAGAGCAGCCCGAGTTGCTTGGTTTGGATTGGAATGTCCCGGCTTGCAATGCAGGTGAGGTGACGGTGGACTTCGAGCTATATGGCAGCGGGGATTTCAATGCGTCGTTGCGCCTCGGAAATTCAGCCGTTTGGTCGAGCTTGGAAGAAGGCGGTGAAGTGGCGATCGGAGGACTGATGCCAGGAACTTATGCGCTTGAGCTGGAGCACATTTGCCTTGAGGAGACCATTGTTTTGGATTTGTTCGATCCGAATGCCGTGGCTGCCGAAGCTGTTTACGATGCAGTGGTAGTAATGGATCCAGTCGGAGGAACCGCTCTCGAGGCGCTCCCGGCCTGTGTAGGTGAGGATGCTTACCATTGGATTGTCGACGGTGAGGTGCTCAGCGAAAATGAGCCGCTGTTCCACCCTGTGGAAACCGTGGGTGAACATGTCGTCCAGCTGGAAGCTTGGAACAATGCATGCGCCGATGTGGTCGACCTGGAATTCCTCGTGGTCAACTGGAACGAAGCCCGTGTATTGGATTCGCCTGTGACCGTGCGCGAGGACGCGACACATTGGACATTGGTCTTCGGACGTGACCTCGGTCAGACCCAGATGCTGATGATGGACGCTGCAGGCCGCACGGTTTGGACCGGTCAGGTCATCGCAGAGGAAGGCTTTGTCTATCGTGTTGAGCGCCCGGCCACCGCGGGTACCTACTTGATGCAGGTGGTCGGAAATGGAGGGCGCTGGGGCATCCCTATGCTCAACGCCGGATTCTAACCTTGGGACTTTTCCTGCTCGGACACTGCGCCGGGTCGTTCAGATGCACTTGAAGTGGTCGAACGGCTCGGCGCAGTCGTTACAGCGGTAGTGTGCCTTGCATGCTGTAGATCCAAAAAGGCTGACCAATTCGGTGGCGGTGCTCTTGCATTTGGGGCAGCGGACAAGGGGGGCATCACCGCTCAAAGCGCGCTTGTCGGTGGTCTTGCCGGGAGGGGCAATGCCGTAGGCCTCGAGTTTGGCTTTGGCTTCTTCGGTAAGCCAGTCCGTGGTCCAGGCCGGGGCGTAGACAAGATCGACGCCGAGTTTCTTGTTTTCCTGGGCTGCCAAGGGGCCAAGCTTGGCCTGGATATCGTCGGCGATGGCGTCCATGGCGGGACACCCCATATAGGTGGGGGTGATGCGCACCTTTACCGCTGCATCTGTGCTTTCAACGCCGCGGACGATGCCCATCTCGACGACGTTCAGCACCGGGATTTCAGGGTCGGGCACGGTTTGCAGCAGGGCCAACCAATCGTCGGCAGAGCGCATTACCACTGTGCGTCGGGGTAGGTGCGTGGCAAGACCTGCATCTCTGCGAGTAAAAAGGAGAGCCGTTCGGTGTGTCGCCCTTCGCGGCCGCCCACCTGTTCTGGTGCTGGCTCCGGTCGGATGAGCCGTGCCTCGGTGCACATTTCACTTACTGCGGAATCCCATGCGGCCCGGAAGGTGGCGGGGTCTGCGCCCCATCCTTCACTGATCGCTTGCTGGGTCACGGCGTCCGAATGAAAAAGGTCGCCGGCGTAAGGGAGCAGAGCATCGAGGCTCTGCTGGACCTTGGCTTGGCTTTCTTCCGTTCCGTCACCGAGGCGGACCATCCACGCGCGGCTGTGCCGCAGGTGATAGGCGCTTTCTTTGGCGCTCTTCCGGGCGATGGCTGCGATTTCCGGGTCGTGGGATCCCGAAAGGGCGGCGTGCAGAGAGACGGCATAGGCGTCGAAGAGGAACTGCCGGGCGATGGTGTCACCAAAGTGCCCGTTCGGCCGCTCGCAAAGCAGGGCATTGCGGAATTGGGACGGGGTCCGGAAGTAGGCCAGTTTGTCTTCATCGCGTCCCGTTCCTTCGGCCTTTCCTGCCAGCGTCAACCAAGCTCGGGCCTGCCCAATCTGGTCCAGCCCGATGTTGGTCAGGGCGATGTCTTCCTCGAGCACGGGGCCGTGACCGGTCCAAAGGCCAAGCTGCTGACCTAGGATCAGGGCGTCGTCGCCGAGGCGGAGCAGGTATTCGAAGCGGGCATTCATCTGCGCGCGCCGTTACATGTTCTTGACCTCGTCGGGGAGATCATAAAAGGTGGGGTGGCGGTAAACCTTGTCGTCTGCCGGGTCGAAGAGTACCTCCTTTTCATCAGGCGAAGAAGCGGTGATGGCGCTGGCGGGTACGGCCCAGATGCTGACGCCTTCGTGTAAACATCGCGGGCGTTCTCAACCGCCATTTCCGCATCGGCGGCGTGCAGGCTGCCGACGTGTCGGTGCGACAGTCCTTGTCGGCTGCGGATGAAGATTTCCCAAAGGGGCCATTGCTGCTTTTCCACGGTCGTTCGGTTCAGGCGGCTGCAGTATTTGCATCGGCGCGGCGGGCGGCGCGCTTCTTTGCATGCGCAGCCGCGGCTTGGCGCACCCAAGCCCCGTCATCCCATGCCTTGCGGCGGGCTTCGATGCGTTCCTTGTTGCAGGGGCCGTGGCCCGAAACCACGCGTTTGAATTCTGACCAATCGATTTCTCCGGTCTCGTAATGTCCCGTTTTCTCGTTCCATTTCAGTTCGGGATCGGGAACGTTCAAACCGAGCAGGTCGGCCTGTGGGACGGTGAGGTCCACGAATTTTTGGCGGAGCTCGTCGTTGGAGAAGCGCTTGATGTTCCAGGCCATGGACTGGGTGCTGTTGGGACTGTCGGCATCCGGCGGACCAAACATCATCAGCGACGGCCACCACCAGCGGTTGAGGGCATCCTGTGCCATTGCCTTCTGGTCTTCGGTTCCGCCGGCCATGTTCATCATGATCTGGAAACCCTGGCGTTGATGGAAGCTCTCCTCCTTGCAGACACGCACCATGGCGCGGGCGTAGGGCCCATAGCTGCATTTGCAGATGGGCACCTGGTTCATGATGGCGGCCCCATCGACCAACCAACCGATCGCGCCGATATCGGCCCAATTCAGGGTGGGGTAGTTGAAGATGCTGCTGTACTTGGCCTTGCCGCTGTGCAGGTCTTCGATGGTGTCGTCGCGCTGTATCCCGAGGGTCTCGCAGGCACTGTATAGGTAGAGTCCGTGTCCGGCCTCGTCTTGGACCTTGGCCATGAGGATGGCCTTGCGCTTCAGGCTTGGGGCGCGGCTAATCCAATTGCCCTCCGGCAACATGCCGACAATCTCGGAATGCGCGTGTTGGCTGATTTGACGGATCAGGGTTTTCCGATAGGCATCGGGCATCCAATCCTTGGGCTCGATTTTCTTCTCGGCAGCCACGTAGGCTTCGAATCGTTGCAGCAGGTCCATTTCCATGAGCAGGTCAAAAATACGGAGTATGACATGGAGTGAACCGATGGGGGGCAGGAGGGGTTCTTCACCAAAGCCATTCATACCGAGATTCGCAGTTCCATGTCAGATCGATTCCAAGACCTCAAGGTGGCCGAAGTGCGGCGAGAAACCGAAGATTGTGTGTCCGTTGTCCTCGAAGTTCCCGCGGGAATGGAAGAGGTCTATGCGTTCAAGCAAGGGCAGTATCTCACTTTTAATCAGGAAATTAGTGGTGAGTCGGTGCGCCGCAGCTACAGCATCTGCGCCGGAGTGGGCGAGGAGCTTCGCGTGGCCATCAAAAGGGTTCCCGATGGGCGCTTCAGCACCTGGGCCAATGCGGAATTGAAGGCGGGGGACACCCTGAGTACGATGCCGCCCAATGGCCGTTTCCTGACAGAATTGAAGGCGGGTCAGGCCAAGCATTACGTTGGATTCGCCGCGGGCTCCGGTATCACGCCCATACTCTCCCACATCAAAACGGTCCTGGCGGTGGAGCCGCAGAGTCGTTTCACGTTGATGTATACCAACAAGGACCAGTCGAGCATCATCTTCAAAAGCGAGCTAGACGATCTGAAGGACCGTTACCTGGAGCGGCTGCGTGTATTCCACTTCTTTACGCGTGAACCTGTCGATGTGCCACTCTACGCGGGTAGAATGGATGAGAACAAAGTAGCCGCCGTTCGCGGGGCTTTGCTCGATGTGAACGACATCGATGAGGTGTTCGTCTGCGGGCCGGAAGCCATGATCCATGCGGTCAAGGACGATTTTGCGGCGGCCGGATTGGCGTCAGAACGCGTTCATTTTGAGCTGTTCACCAGTTCGGCCCCAAAGAAGGAGGCCACTGCCGCTTCTGATGGAGCCTCTGCGGGAGATTCTGCTGCAGGTGGAGGGCCGCAAGAAGTCTTTGTGGTCATCGATGGCTCTACGCACAAATTGGACTTTGACGGAAGCAAGACCATACTGGATGCCGGCCTGGACGCGGGTATCGACCTTCCGTATAGTTGTTGCGGAGGCGTGTGCTGCACTTGTCGTGCCTTGGTGACGGAAGGGGCGGGAGAGATGGAGCTGAATTACGCTTTGGAGCCGGGCGAAGTGGAGCAGGGATTTGTGCTCGCATGCCAGACCAAGCCCAAGCCGGGAAGCGACCGCTTCATCATCGACTTCGACCAGCAATAAAGCCGATCGCTTCAGTCCAAAGGGGTTTTGGTCTCGGTGGGCTGAAAAGACGAACAGGCAACGTTAGGCCCGCTCGTCCAATTCGATCCAGCGCTCGGTCTTGGACTCGATGTCTGAAGTGACCTCGCCCAGCCGCGTGGAAATTTGGGTGAGTTTTTCGTGATCAAGGCCAGCTTGCCCCATGGCGTCTTCGAGTTGCGCTTTCTCTTCTTCGAGCGATGCGATGAGGTCCTCCAGCCCCTCGTATTCGCGCTTTTCGTTGTAGCTCAATCGGTTGGAGTAGTCACCCTTGGGTGCCGCCTCACCGATTGCGGCTTTTGCAGCTTCTGCCTCTGCTTTGTTCTCTGCGGCCTTGCGCGCCGCCATCACCTTTTCTTCGGCGTCTGCCGCGGTGCGGTATTGGGTGTAATTGCCCGGAAAATCGCGCACGCCACCTTGGCCATCGAGCACGAAGACGTGGTCAACCAGCTTGTCCATGAAGTAACGGTCGTGGCTCACCAGCAACAGGCAGCCGGGAAAATCGAGCAGGAACTCCTCCAGGATGCCGAGGGTAAAGACGTCGAGGTCGTTGGTGGGCTCGTCGAATACAAGGAAGTTGGGGTTGGCCATCAGTACGCGCAGCAGGTGCAGCCGTTTGCGCTCGCCTCCGCTGAGTTTGGCGATGAAGTCGTGGTGTCGATTGCGGGGAAAGAGAAACCGCTCCAACAGCTGTCCTGCAGAGAGCTTTTTCCCCTTCTTCAATGGCATGAACTCTGCGATTTCGTAGAGCGCCTCGATGACTTTCATGCCGTCATCGAACTCCGGAGGTTCCTGGCTGAAGTGCCCGAAAACGATGGTGTCGCCAATGACCACTTTGCCGCCATCGGGCTTGTCCTCGCCGGTCATCAGGCGAATGAGTGTGCTCTTGCCCGCTCCGTTGTCGCCGACCAACCCTACGCGCTCACCTGGCTTGAAATGGTAGGTCCACCCTCCGAGGATGACCTTGTTTCCGTAAGCTTTCTGGACCTTGTGCAGCTCCAGGATCTTTCCGCCGAGGCGGGCGGGATCGAGCTCGAGCCGGACCTCGTCTTCTTCCAGGCGCACGGACGCACGGGACTTCAGGTCTTTGAAGGCATCCAGTCGCGATTTGCTCTTTCCCGTGCGGGCTTGGGGCGTGGCCCGAACCCACTCCAGTTCTCGCCGCATGATGGAGCGGGCCCGGTCCCGCTGGGCGTGTTCATTGGAAGATCGTTCGCCCTTCTTTTCCAGGAAATAGCTCCAATTGCCAGGGTACTTGTGCAGGGCGAAGTTGTCCAGCTCTAGAATGGTGTCGCATACCACCTCGAGGAAGAACCGGTCGTGCGTGACCATCAGTAGGGTGGTCTTGGCCCGGGCGAGATAGCCCTCGAGCCATTCGATCATGCCCAGGTCCAGGTGGTTGGTCGGCTCGTCCAGGAGCAGCAAATCAGGCTGTTCGATGAGACACTTGGCGAGGGCGACCCTTCGTTTCTCCCCGCCGCTTAGGCCATCGACGAAACGCTCGGTGTCGTGCAGACCGAGCTTGCCGAGGATCTCCTTGGCTTGGGCCTCGTAGCTCCAGGCGTCGGCCCGGTCCATGGCGTCGTAGGCGGCCTGCTGGGCCTCGGGATCATCGCCCCGTGTGGCTTCTTCGTATTGACGGATGGCCCGCATGGCGGCGTTGTCTGCGACGAACAGATTGGCGAGAATGGTGCGGTCCAGGTCCAGTCCGTGGTCCTGGCTCAGGTGGGCGATGCGCACGTCTCCCGCAAAGGTGACCGTCCCGGCATCCGGGGAATCCATGTCGAGCAGCACCTTTATGAGGGTGCTCTTGCCGGTCCCGTTGCGGGCGACCAATGCGGCTTTCTGCCCGCGATCAAGACCGAAATGCAGGTCTTCGAAAATGAGCCGCTCGCCAAACCGTTTGGTCAGTCCTTCCACTGAAAGCACATTGCCACCTGCCATGGCGCAAAAGTAGCGGGGGAGGAGGGTTATTTTGCGCCCATGTCCCACGAAGCCGAAGCGGAGTTCACATGGCATTGCAAGTCTTGGTCTGAATTGGACTCAGAATCGCTGTACGCCCTGTTGCGCTTGCGTTCTGAGGTGTTCGTTGTCGAGCAGGATTGCGCGTACCAGGATTTGGATGACAAAGACCGATTGAGTTTGCACTGTTGGCTGGAGCGCACCGGAGTTCCTGCCTCAGAAGGAGGTGAGGTATTGGCGTACACCCGGCTGTTGCCGGCTGGGGCTTCGTATCAGTCAGAGGTGAGCATAGGTCGGGTCGTGACTTCCATGTCGGTCCGACGCGACGGATGGGGCAAGGCCCTGATGCGCCGCAGCCTCGATGAGGTGCACGCTGCCTGGCCTGGAGAGCCCATTCGTATTTCTGCCCAGAAATACCTGGAGCGCTTCTACGAGGAGTTCGGCTTCACCACCCAAGGGGAATCCTATCTCGAAGATGGCATTCCTCATGTGGCCATGACCCGCCCCGCAGGTCCTGCCTGAGACCAAGCCTATCTTCGCCGCCATGTCACAACGCCCCTGTGCTACGGTGGTCATTCCCTGCCTCAATGAGGCAGTGCACATCGGCCCTTGTTTGGATTCATTGACCGGACAGGAAGGGCTGGTGGAGCCGGTTGAAGTCTTGGTGGTGGATGGAGGAAGTACCGATGGGACGCGCGCGATTCTCGATGCACGATGTGCCGAGGATCGGTGGCTCAGGGTGTTGGACAATCCGGACCGCATCACGCCCATTGCGATGAACAAGGGCATATCGGCTGCGACTTCGGAAGTCTTGATCATCGTCGGGGCCCATGCGGAGGTGGCACCGGATTTTATTCGCCGAAACCTGGAAGCCCTTCGAGCGCACCCGGAGTCGGGTTGTGTTGGTGGAGTGGTTGAGCAGGTGCATGGAGACGAGATGAGCAGAAGGATCGGCCTTGCGCTGACTTCGCCGTTCGGCGTGGGAGACGCCCGTTTTCGAACGGGGGGAGTAGCAGGGCATGTGGACACCGTAGCATTTGGTGCATACCGCAAGGCAGTCTTGAATGAATTGGGAGGGTTGGATGAGTCCTTCGTGCGCAATCAGGATGATGAATTGAACTACAGGCTCACGGAATCCGGATGGCGGATTTGGTTCGACCCCCGGATCCGTTCGACCTACCATGCGCGATCCACTTATGGACAATTGTTCAACCAATACCGACAATACGGATATTGGAAGGTGTTCGTGAACAAGAAGCATTTTACGGTAACCACATGGCGCCAGTTGGCGCCAGCCGCTCTCTTGCTTTCCACGGCGCTGCTCTTGTTGCTCGGAGCAATCCACGCCTTGGTGCCTTCCGGTCCCAAGTGGTTGGGGTTGGCCATGCCAGCCTTGTGGACGGTCTGGAGCCTCTGGTTGGCCGGAGCGCTGGGTGCCATGTTACTCGGCGGGGTTGGATGGGGTGATGCGTGGGGGGTCTTTCGTTCGTTTGCTGTGCTTCACCTGGCCTATGGGTGGGGCTATTGTCAAGGGATTTGGCGATTCCTGCTGTTGCGCAAGGCACCCGCCGCAGAGTTCAAGATGTTGACCCGATGAAGAGGGTGGGCCTTGACGCCTGCGAGAAATGGGCATGGCGTGCGGTCATGCCGGCGCTGATCGTCGGAGGCAATGCTGCAGGTTGGGTGTTGTTCGCCGTGATGGTCCTTCGATTCATCCGCTGGAGAACGGCGTACCCGAAAGAGAAATGGTCATGGCGCAGGGGAAGCGTGGCATGGCTGGCATTCTTTGGCCTGCAGGTGTTGGGTGGAGCGTGGTCGGCGGACCTGGACGCTTGGGCGATGAGCTTGGAAGTCAAGTCTGCACTTTGGTTTTTCCCTGTTCTTCTTGCGATGCCAGGTCAACCGGTTCGAAAGGACTTCTGGTGGTCAGTCGGTTGGTCAATGGCGTTGTACTTACTGTGGAGACTGGGGCGGGCTGGGGTATACGAAGTGTTCTTGGGGCAATCCAGTGAATGGAGCTATGCCCATTTTGCCGGGGATGTGCACCCGACCTATCTGGGTTTGCACGCTGCCGTTGCATTTCTAGGCTTGGGTGTGACTTGGGGTAAGCCATTGAGCCCCAAGGTTCAGTGGGCATTGACATTGCTTTTTGCTCTCTGCATTGGCCTTGCCGGATCCAAGGCGGGCATTCTCGCCTCTCTGACCGCCCTATGCCTGGGTGGAGTGCTGCTCGCCGTGGGTGTGGTCCCGAAAGAAGAATGTACGGAATGGCGGGAATCCATGGGCTGGCGCTGGCTGGCCTTCATGTTGGTGCTGGTGCTGTCCTCGTGGGGTTCATCAAAGGCGCGATTTGCGGAGATGGCATCGGCAGCGGAGGTGATTGTGGAGGAATCGACGCCGGTGAAAAGCAGTTCGGCAGGAAGGGTAGCCGTTTGGAAAGCGTCGTGGGAGATTTTGAAGGAATACCCATGGGGCGTGGGAACGGGGGATGTTGTGCCTGAATTGATGCTGCGCTATGAACGCGAGGGGGTAGTCTACGCTGCGGAAAGGCGACTGAACCCCCACAATCAGTGGCTGCAGGCGGGCGTGGCATTCGGTTGGCTGGGGATTCTGGTGTTGATGTGGGCTTTTGTTTCGGTTTTTCGCTGGGCTTGGGAGGTGCGCGATCTGCAGATGCTCCTTTGCCTTGCCCTCGTGCTTTTTCACGCTTCGGTCGAATCCGTGCTGGAAGTACAACGCGGCGTGGTGTTCATCCTTTGGATGTTCATGTCGTTGGCGCCGCCCCACAGGAGAAGTTGATGCGCGGGTGACGTACATTGACCTGTCCCGTGTCTGTCTCAGCCCATACTGTGCCCCCCCATGCCCAAGATGTGGAAATGGACGCCATTTTCAATGGTGACAATCCTTTGGTCATGCGTCAGTTGGCCCTGGTTGCGGGCGGTGATTCTCTGCTCGAGAGATTGGAGCGGTGGTACATATTCGTTCGGGATGCCATCCGATACGACCCCTTTTCCATCCATTTGGAACCCGCGCAAAATGCGGCTTCACGCACTTTGGAAAATCAAAGGGGGCACTGTGTACACAAGTCCATTTTGCTCGTGGCAGGATTTCGGGCCATGGGAGTGCCCGCTCGACTGGGCCTGGCGAGGGTGCGGAATCACCTCGCTGCGGAAAAGCTACAAGAAAAGCTGGGCACGGATGTCCTTACCCCTCACGGCTATGCCGCATTCTGGAATGGCAGCCGCTGGGTGAAGTGTACCCCGGTATTCAATAAAACCTTGTGTGAGAAGCTCGGAACAACCCCGTTGGCTTGGAGTGCAGAGGAAGACGTCCTCTTCCAGCCTTTGAGTGGAGGAGGGGATGCGTTCATGGAATATTTGGAGGACTACGGTCTGCACTCCTCTGTTCCGCTGACCTTCATTCGGAACCAGCTCCAAGAATGTTACCCACAAGCATTCGATGCGAATGGCCGATGGGCATTGGAAGACGTGGAATGACCCTGAAAGCGGGTTTACTCAGGAATTCTGGCCTGGGTTGCGGCTCGAGATCGCCGGGTTGTTTTCCACGCTCATATGATGCAGGGCAGCGTCCAGGAAGGATTTGAAGAGGGGATGCGGTGACTCGACTGTGCTTTTGTATTCCGGATGGAATTGCGCCCCCACGAACCAAGGATGGTCGGGGATTTCCACGATTTCGACCAAATCAGAGTCGGGATGGGTTCCCGTCGGAATCATGCCCTCCTCGATGAAGCGCTCGCGATATGCGTCATTGAATTCATAGCGGTGCCGATGCCTCTCTTCGGTGTTTTCGACCCCATAAGCCCGAGCGGCGATGCTGTCCTCAACCAGCTGACACGCGTATGCACCCAGCCTCATGGTGCCTCCCATATCGGCCAACCCCTTTTGGGCTTCCATGAGGTCGATCACGGGGTCGGGTGTGTAGTCCTTGATTTCCCTGCTGTGGGCCTGCTCCAAGCCCAAGACGTTTCGGGCGAATTCGATCACGGCACACTGCATGCCCAGGCAAATGCCGAAAAATGGGATGCCCTCTTCCCGCGCATAGCGTATGGCTTCGATTTTTCCATCGATTCCCCTCGACCCGAATCCCGGGGCCACCAGAATGCCGTGGATTCCGCGGAAAAGAGATTCCACTTCTGAGGCTTGCACTTGTTCGGAGTGAATCCAGCTCAAGTTGACCTTGGCGCCGCAGGCGGCCCCTGCATGGGTGAAGGCTTCAACAATGCTTTTGTAGCTGTCCTGCAGTTCCACGTATTTGCCCACGAGGGCGATGTTGACGGTTCCTTCCGGATTCTTGTGCCGATGCAGGAAATTCATCCAACTGTTCAAGTCGATGGAGCCATCCGATTCTACGCCCAGCTTGTCCAGAACCACTTGGTCGAGGCGCTCTTGCTGCATGAGCAGGGGCACGTCGTAGATGGTGTTGGCGTCGATGGATTGGATGACGGCCTCGACCCCCACATTGCAGAAACGGGCCAGTTTGGTGCGGATGCTCTTGGACAGGTTGTGCTCGGTACGGCAAACGAGAATGTCCGGTTGGACTCCAAATTCAAGCAACTGCTTCACGCTGTGTTGCGTGGGCTTTGTCTTGAGTTCTCCCGCTGCTTTGAGGTAGGGAACGAGGGTCAGGTGAATGACCAAGGTGTCTTCGGGATGCTCCCAGCGCATCTGACGAACGGCCTCGATATAGGGGAGGGACTCGATGTCACCCACGGTTCCACCGATTTCGGTGATGACAAAATCATACCGGTCACCTTCACCGAGGATTTGAATGCAGCGCTTGATCTCATCGGTGATGTGGGGAATGACCTGCACGGTGCGTCCGAGATACTCTCCCCGGCGCTCCTTGTCGATCACGCTTTGGTAGATTCTGCCTGTCGTGATGTTGTTGGCCTGCGAGGTCCTCACATTGAGGAAACGCTCGTAGTGACCCAGGTCGAGGTCGGTTTCCGCGCCGTCATCCGTCACATAGCATTCGCCATGTTCATAGGGGTTGAGCGTTCCCGGGTCGATGTTGATGTAAGGGTCCAGCTTTTGTATGGTCACCTTCATACCGCGGGCCTGCAGAAGTTTGGCCAACGATGCACTGATGATCCCTTTACCCAAACTGGAGGAGACGCCTCCTGTTACGAAAATGTATTTGGTGGCTTTCGCCTGTCCCGTAGTCGCATGCATACGGGATAGAAAGTTACGCCGACTTGCGACCTACACTGTCGGAATTTTCCACTCTTTTTCCCCGATTGGCTCAAAGCCCCTCTGTCAAGGATTGGATGACTTTGAATCCACTGAGAAACTCCTTCGCTACCACCCTCAGCAAAGAGTAAGCCGGGATGGCGAGCATCATTCCTGTGATTCCCGCCAGGCTGCCGGCAATGGAAATCAGGAGGAAGATTTCGAGGGGGTGGGCTTTGACGCTTCCCGCAAAAATGATGGGTTGTGTGAACAGGTTGTCGACGAGTTGGGCCAGCAGGAATACAGCCCCTGCCTTGCCAACGAGGCTCCACAAATCGGGATGAACCAGGTGGGTAGTCAAGATGATGCTCAGGCCCAGGCCGGCGCCGATCAGGGGCCCAACGTATGGAATCAGATTGAGCAAACCCGCGAGGAATCCGATGAGAAAAGCATTGGGCACACCGAGGATGAGCAGTCCGCTTGTGATGACTGTGGTAATGATCGCTACCTGCGCGGCGAGTCCGATGAAATAGCGGGTCAGCAGTTGGGTGGAATTCTGCATGATGCGGTCCATGCGATCCGTGTAATGGACTGGGGTCAGGGCTTGGATGATATTGGGGAATAGGTTCCGGTCCTTCAAGAAGAAAAACGTCATGAAGGCGATGCTGAAAGTGGCGATGATCAGGCTGCCTAGAGCAGAAAATGCACTGCCCAGTATCCCTCCGATTCCAGAAGGGCCGAGCACAGAGGAGAGTCCTTTGCCCAATGTAGCGGTGTCGAGCCAAGTCAGAGAATTGACCGCTTCGCCCATGAGCGGAACGAAGCTGGCAAACTCCCGCTCCAACTCTTCTGCGATTCCTTGAAAATCGAGTGACGTGAGCGCTTGGGCCTCCATGGCGACAAGCGGTATGAAGAGATTGACCAACAAACCAAACCCAGCGAACATGGTCAACAGGGCCAGCAATGCTCCAATGCCGGATCCAGGAGAGCGTCCCGCAATGCGAATGCCGTCCACCCACCTTACCAATGGGCGCCCCATGAAGCTCAAGGCGATGGAAATGATGAGGTACGCCGTGAGGTCGGAGAACCTGATTAACCCGGCGATCAGCAGCGCGATGCCTGCTGTACCTGCCATCCGGCGAAGGGTCCAAAAGTCAGCCTTGAGCGGATGCAATTCTGAGGTAGGTTCTGCGTCAGAGAGGGCGTTCATGCCGACAAATTAAGCGTCTCTTCCCGTGTGGTGCGCTATGACCGCTCCGCACAAGCTTCGAATTTCTGTCCAATCGTTCAGATGCATTTGGATGTGGACGATGTCAGCGGTTGCCATTCCGAGGTAATCGCCGGTCAATTGGGAGACCAGATCACTGATCCCGGGATTGTGTCCGACGATCCAGAGGCCGCTGAAGGACATATTGGTCATTCGAATGAGTTCCATCCAGATATCAGCAGATGCCAAATATCCCCGCTCTTTGATTTCCAAACTGGGCACTGATTGTGCGTCCATGCCTCGCCAGCATTCATGAAGTACTTCTGCGGTTTGAAGGGTCCGCATGGCGCTGGAAATCAGCATGTGTTGATGGGGTGAAGGGGAAACCCTCAAGGCTTGCCCCCTGGCGTTTTCAAGTCCCCTGGGGGCCAGGCACCGGTCAAAATCACGAAGACCTGAGCGGTGGGGTTCCGCTTTCCCATGTCGCATCAAAAACAGGGTTTTCATGTAGGTCTGATTTGAATTTAGAATGGGTCAAAGATGAAAATAGTTTGAGGAAGGTTTGATTCAATTTTTAGATATGACTAAATATTAGTGTTGATGTGGTTAATTTTGATCCATGCCCACTGTTTCCGTCGAGAACTATCTCAAGGCCATTCTCCATTTGGAGAAGGAAGGGACGGACCGTGTGAGTACGAATTCAGTAGCGGAAAAGGTGGGTGCCACACCGGCCAGTACATCCGCCATGATGGCCCGATTGGGTGATCGTGGGTGGGTAGAATACGAGCGCTATTACGGGGTTCGGTTGACGGAGAAGGGACATCGAATGGCCATGGATATTCTTCGCAGACATAGGCTGTGGGAGTGTTTTTTGCTGGACCACCTTGGTTTTGAGTGGGACCAAGTCCATGACATTGCGGAAGAGTTGGAGCATGTGGACAGCAAGGAGTTGATCAACCGGCTCGACGCCTTTCTCGGGTTTCCCAAACTCGACCCCCATGGAGATGCGATTCCCGGTCCCAATGGGCGTTTCCGATCGATTGCTGCCCGCACGCTTTTGGCCGAGGCGCCTCGAAATTTGGATTTGGTTGTGGTGGGCGTGGTAGATGGTGGCGATGCGTTTCTCAGGCATTTGGGGGTTCTTGGAATCGCACTGGGAATGCGTTTGACCGTGCTGGAGCGCCATGTTTTTGATGGCAGCCTTCACGTGCGCTTCGCCGAATCCGATGATTTGCAATTGCTGGCACCGTCTGTATGTGAGCGGCTTTGGGTGGACCAAAGCAATCCTGCGCCGGTCATCTTATTTCCTGAACCTGAATCAACCGATTGACCATGGATGCTCTGAAAGAATGGCTCGTTTCCATTGACCCAGTGCTGGCGGCCTTGTTGGCCACTACGTTTACTTGGCTTCTCACGGCGGCGGGTGCGTCGTTGGTGTTCTTCTTCAAAACCATGCACAGGCGCTTGCTCGATGGCATGCTCGGGTTTACCGGGGGCGTCATGGTGGCTGCCAGTTGTTTTGGTCTTCTCATTCCGGCCATCGATATGTCCGGCGGGGAAGGAGCAGAGACGGTCATGCCTGCCGCCATAGGGTTTACCGTGGGCGCTTTGTTTCTCTATGCTTTGGATAAGCTGACGCCTCACTTGCACATCAATTTTGATCGCAATGAGGCCGAGGGGCCGCAGACCGACTGGCACCGGACCACCTTGCTCGTATTGGCCATTACGTTGCACAATATTCCTGAAGGACTTGCCGTGGGCGTGCTGTTCGGGGGGGCTGCTGCAGGCTTGGAAGGGGCAACCATTGGTGGTGCAATGGCACTTGCCATAGGCATCGGCATTCAGAATTTTCCAGAGGGCATTGCCGTTAGCATGCCCTTGCGGCGCCAGGGAATCAGCCGATTGCGGTCTTTCTGGTTCGGTCAGCTCAGCGCTATTGTCGAGCCCGTAGCCGGCGTAATTGGTGCCTTGGCTGTGTTGAGCATTCAGCCCCTCCTGCCGTATGCCTTGGCTTTTGCGGCTGGCGCCATGATTTATGTGGTCGTGGAAGAGGTCATTCCAGAAACCCAGAGGGATAAGTTCACGGACATCGCAACCTTGGGTTTCATCGGTGGTTTTGTGCTGATGATGGTCCTGGACGTGGTCCTCGGCTGAGCCCGTTTTGAGATCAAGCTTCGAGCTTCTCCCGGATCGCCCCTATCAAATCGGCGCCTTCGAACCGTCCGGAACTCATCAGCAATAGGACGGTGTTGGGAGCAGCTGCATTCTTCACCGCCTCCAGCATCTCGGAGGCGGCATTGCAGGTTCCGAGGTCTTCCCGTTGAAAGGCGCCATGTACGTCTTTGATTGTCAAGTCGGGGAGACGCTTGTGCTCGAGGACGTCGGGAGACCAACAAACCCAGGCTTCGTCCGCGGCGTCCAGTGCGCCTGCATAGGTGGGGAGGAAGTCGGGGTTCAAGCTGGAAAACGTGTGCAGTTCGAGCAAGGCAATGAGCTTGCGGTCAGGGAATTGCTGTTTTACTGAATGGGTTGTGGCGAGGACTTTGGAAGGGGCGTGTGCGAAGTCCCGAAAGACAGTACAACGGCCATTGTCCAATGTTAGATCGAGCTTTTTTTCAAGGCGTCCTGCAGCGCCGGTAAAGTCCTGAACCGCGGTTAGGAAATCGAGACGTGTAATCCCCCATTTCTCGCAGAGTGCCATGGCACCTGCGGTATTCAGGGCATTGTGTGCCCCCAGCGTGCCCAGCGGAAACTTGCCCTCCGGCAAATCGAGCACCAGCTGGTCCTGCTCAACGTGATGCTCGGGCATTTCATACGGAATGGAAACCAAATCGGGGCGTTCCGGCAAGACCGTTTCCACTGCGCGTCGCAGTTCCGGATCACCCTCAAACCAGACGACAACGCCGCCGTGTTCCACCTTGCGGAGGTAGGTTTCGAATTGTTTCCGGTAATGGTCTGGATTCGGAAATACGTTGATGTGATCCCACGCCACACCGGTGAGGATGGTCATGTGGGGCCGATACCAATGAAATTTCGGGGTCAAGTCCAAGGGGGAGCTCAGGTATTCGTCGCCTTCGAGCAGTATGTCCGGGGCGTCTGAGAGTTGTACCATGCGGTCAAAGCCCGCCAATTGAGCGCCCACCATGAAGTCGGTTTTTCGTCCCAATCGCTCCAGTACATGAAGCAACATGGCTGTGATGGTGGTCTTCCCATGGCTGCCGGCCACCACAACCCTGTGTTGGCCTTGAGCGGCTTCGTAGAGGAATTCCGGGTAGCTCACGATGCGCAATCCCATTTTCCTTGCACGCGCCAATTCCGGATTGTCCTTTCGGGCGTGCATACCCAATACCACCACATCGATGTCTGTGCTCAGGCGGTCGGGAAGCCAGCCCATTTCTTCAGGGAGCAACCCTGCCGCTTCGAGCCGGCTGCGGCTGGGGTCGTGGATGGCATCGTCGGAACCGGTTACCTGGTGACCGAGATCGTGAAGCGCCAGCGCCAGATTGTGCATGGCGGCGCCACCAATGGCAATGAAATGAATGCGTTTCGAAGTCATGGGGTCTCCGGGTTGGGGCGCAAGAAGAGGCGTGCGGCTGCCACCGTGCAGGGAACGGGGCCCAAGATTGCAGCCACATAGGGGCCAACGATGGGAATACCGATGAGGAGCGAGAAAATGGCACCGATGCCGAGCAGGTGGCTTCGCTGTGACCAACCGACCTTCAAAGAATCGCGCCACCCGAGTCCGGCCTGTTCATATACGGCGTCGAAAACGGCAGCACCGAAGAAGTAGGCGCCGGCCGCCCATGATAAAGCAACCAGTAGAGGAGACAACAAAAGGCCTACTGGACCGGTCGTCATGGTCAAGCCGATCCCGAGAAGCCAGAGCAGCAAGCCCAATGCGATTTCCATGCCCATCAGGACCATGGAGATCCGGATACCCCTCACCAGGTCGCGCCACAAGCCCGTCCAGTTAAAGGGCGTTTCCCTTTGGGTCTCCACCGATTTTACGGCCGCTGCCAAGGCGCTCATGAATGGAGCCATTAATGTGATTAACAGGTATTTGGCTACTTTCACCTTGAGCCATAGAACAAACAGGAATACCCCCCAATCCACAAGTCCGTCCAGTTGCTCGCCGCCCCAGATCAGCAGGTCATTCCAAACGCTCGAAGCGCTGGTAGTGGCGGGATTTTCTGGGGCGGCGGGTTCCGCGGTGTGATGGCCGTCGATCAGATCATGAAGGTATTGGGTGACTCCATCGGAGAGCCATTCAGAAAACACCCATCCTGCCTCGGTCAAGGCCAGCAGCACGGCAGGGCCGACAAAGTGATAATGCCGCAATCCATGCTGCCGCAGATAGGCGAAGCTTCGTCCCCACATGGGCAATGCGCGGAACACCTCTTTGAAATTCCGGGCGGTTTCTGCTTCTTCAGTCACATCGCCAATTTCGCAAGGGAGGGGTTACGCTTTGCCGAACTGTGCGCCAACTTCCGACAACGCGTCGAAGAAAGCGGGATAGCTCTTGGCTACGGCTTCTACTCCTTGGATTTCGATGGGAGCACCCGCCAAGCCCAGCACGGCGGCAGCCATGACCATGCGATGGTCCCCGCGCCCGTCGAGTACCGCAGATTGAATGGGGCCAGGGTGGATGACCATGGTGTCAGCATCGGCATCGAGTAAGACCTTGATGCCCGCTTTTGCAAACTCTTCCTGTATGGCCAGGCCCCTGTCGCTTTCCTTGTGCCGCAGCCGATGCAAGCCGAAAAGGGTGGTGGGGCCCTTGCAGAATGCGGCGAATGCGGCGAGCGGGGGGAAGAGGTCTGGACAATGGGTCGCGTCAAAGCGGAAACCCTTGCGGCGCCCGCGGTCGACCCGAATGCCCGATTCGGTGCGCATGAGTTTCGCCCCGCTGAGCAGCAAGGCTCCGGTCACGGACTGGTCGGCTTGCGTCGGCGTGTTGCCGAGCCCGTCGATTTCAAGAAACGGGTCGCCGCATAGGGCAGCAAGGATGAGGAGGAAAGCTCCAGCGCTCCAATCGCCTGCCACCGTTTGATCAAAGGGATGATACTGTTGACCGCCGGGAATATGAAAGGTGGTGTAGTCGTCGTGGCGCATGGAAATCCCTGCCATCGACATCACTTCCATGGTCATGTCCACATAAGGGCGACTCTGCAGATTCTCTACGGTAAGGGTAGAATCACGGACTCCCAGAGGGAGGGCCATGAGCAGGCCGGTGAGGAATTGGCTGGAAAGAGACCCGTCAAGGGTTGCTTTACCTCCTTGAAGGGGACCTTGGAGGGTCACAGGGGGGCACCCATCGCGAAGGGAAACGGCAGCGCCCAAGGGATCCAAAGCATCCGCCAGGGTGTCCATGGGGCGGGATTGAAGGGACCCTTCCGCGAGCAAGGTCAATTTCTCCGCATTGAGCGCGGCTATTGGGGCAAACATGCGAATACCCAATCCGCTTTCGCCGATGTTCAACGCCTCGGTTCGCGGCGCCATTCCGCCTTTCACGCACAGGGCGTCATTTCCAATGTCCACATCAGCACCCAACCCTGCAGCGACTTCAATGGCCGCCATGCAATCGGCTGCATCAGAAGGGTTTCGGATCCAGCTTTCACCGTGTGCCAGCAGAGCAGCAGCAATCAGTCGCTGCATGTGGCTCTTGGAGGCGGGTGCAACCAACCGACCGGACAAAGAAGAGGGCAGGACAATAAGGTTCATCTTTTGGTCACCACATAGAGGGTCGCAATTCCGCCGGTTAAAGGGTGCATCGCACACGATGAGAAGCCGATGCCCTTCAAAATGTCATGCATTTCTTGCCCTTCCGGGAACACCTTGACCGATTCAGGTAAGTAGGTGTAGGCAGAAGCATCCTTGGAAAACCACTTGCCCAGTGTGGGCATGATGTAGCGGAAATAGAGCCAGAAGATTTGCTTCATGGGAAACCACTTGGGCTTGGAGAACTCCAGGATGTAGCCTTTGCCGCCTGAGCGCAGGGTGCGCAACATCTCTTTGAGTCCTGCCTCGAGGTTCTCGAAGTTCCGGACGCCGAAAGCGACGGTGAAGGCATCGAACCGGTGATCTTCAAATGGCAGCGCTTCACCATCTGCCAAAACGAGTTCTACCCGGCCAACTTGGTTGGCGCGCTTGACCTTTTCGCGACCGATGTCGAGCATGCCGGCGCTGATGTCCACTCCCACGACTTGAATCGAGGGGGCCTTGTGGGCAGTGCCGATGGCGAAATCTGCCGTCCCAGTGGCCACATCGAGAACCTCTTTGGGGCCTTCAGACAGCATCATCCGAATGGCCTTGCGGCGCCAGAGTTTGTCTATGCCCAAGGAAAAGAAGTGGTTCAGGAAATCGTATCGATGGGCGATGTTGTCGAACATCTGTGCCACTTGCGCCTTTTTGGCGGTATCGTCCTCGTAGGGTTTGATTGGGGTTCCCATAATCTCCTTGCAAACTCGCCTTCAGCCCACCATCGTGTGACCTTCTGGGTATTTGTAGTTCCTGCTCACCACGGCCTGCGAGAAGGCAAAGGCGACGGTGAGGGTGCCGACCCGGCCTACGATCATGCTGGCAATGAGGATGAACCGTCCGGCCGAACTGATGTCTGCAGTGATGCCGGTGCTCAGTCCCACCGTGCCGAGTGCGCTGACCTGTTCGAACAACAGTTGGAGGAACCCACGGTTCGATGCATCCAGAATGTGCGGCTCTGTGAGGGTGAGTGCGAATGTCCCGAGCAGGTTGCCCACTATGAAAAACATCAGAGTGCCCCATGCCCTTCCTCTCATGGCCGAGCCAATGCTTCTGCGAAAGAGCTGCGGATGCTGGCGACCTCGGATGGTGCCGACCACGTGGGAGATGACCACGGCAAAGGTGCTGGTTTTGATGCCACCACCGGTGGAGGAGCTCGATGCGCCGATGAACATGAGAATGATCAACAGGAACAGCATGGGCGTTCCGATGGCCCCGATGTCCACTGTGTTGAATCCGCTGGTGCGGGTGGCGCTTTGGAATACAGCGGTTGTGATGCGTCCGGTCCACCCCATCCCTTCGAGGGTGCCGCCGGAACCACTTTCCAAGAGGAGGTAGCTCAGGGCACCGAAGGCCACGAGCCCCAGAGAGTAGTACAGTGCAATCTTGGTGGCGAACCCAATCTGCTTCCAAGGCTTGCGCATGCGTTCCCGAAGATTTTCACGGTCGAAAAGGTCGAAGACGGCAACCATACCCAAGGCGCCGAAGAAGACCAGCAATGTGACGGTCCAGTGGACCAGCCAAGCGCTTCCCACCCTTGCATCGGCCAATCCCCCGGTGAAAAGGGAAATGCCCGCATTGTTGAAGGAACTGATGGAAAGAAAGAAGCTGTTGAAGAGTCGGTCGCCCGCGCTGTCGAACAACTGTCCCGGCCAAAAGATGAAAAGGGTGAGCGCCCCCACGATTTCGATTCCCAGGCTCCAAAGGATGACTTTGCCGAGCATGCCCCGGCTGCCGAGTATGGACCCACGGTTCACGAAGTCTTCGATGACCTCGTGTTGCCGTACCCCCACACCAAAGCGGGCGAGTACAGCAATCAGAGAGCCGAAGGCGATGATATTCAGGCCGCCCAACTTGATGAGCACCATCAGCACGACATGGCCTTTGTGGCTGAAAAAAGTCTCCGCATCCTCGATCATGAGTCCGGTCACACAGGTGGCGCTCGTGGAGGTGAACAAGGCGTCGAGGAAGGTCATGCCCAATCCATCGGCTGTCATTTCCGGCAACATCAGCAGGCCGGTTCCGGAGAATATCAAAAACAGGAAAGAAAGGATGAAGAGGGTGGCAGGGTGAAGACGGAACCGGGGCAAAGAGCGCGCGCGGTCGGAAATTTCAATGACCAGAACCATTAGGAAATAGGCCTGAACAAGCCACACGGTCCAGTCCTCCACCGTCTCGATTCCCAAAGGGTCGAGCGCCCGGCCCAATAGAACCTTGCCCGTCAAGATGTCGCTGATTCCCTCCAGGATCAGGATGGACATGATGGTGGCCTCGAAGGCGTGTGCCCGAAAAAAGCGCAACGGGTGGAAGTCGAAAAACCAGCGAACGAGGAAGTGCAGGATATAGAATGCAAAGCCCCCTTTGATGACGGCGATGAGCTTCCAAGCCATGCTCGATTCCAGCGGGTATCCGTAATACGCGATCAGGCTGCCAAAAGCGATGAGGGTGACGAAGACATTGGCCGTCGCGAATACGCTGAGCACCCTTTCCCTCCTCGGATGAAGAAATACGTTTACCCTTTCCCTGATGTCGTTGAGGGTCATGTGGTCACGGGTAGTCGGCGAATTTCCTCCATCAGGGCATGTCGGTCCACGGGGACGACGCCAGGTTTCTCGCACACCCAACCGCCGGCCAGATTGGCCACCTGAGCGAGGGTGGGGGGCGCGACGCCTTGAGCGAGCAACACAGTGGCCACCGCGATGACGGTGTCGCCTGCTCCGGAGACATCCAGGATTTCTCTGGGATGTGCCGCATGGTGGACGTCCTCCATGCGTGTCCGGATGCGAACCCCTTGCTCAGACAAGGTCAGCAAGACCATTTCAGGCGCCCATTGTTCCATGAGCAAGGCCAGGCCCTCTTCCATGGCTTTTTTCATGGCATGGGTATCACCTTCTTCCCAAATGAGTCCCAAACCGTCCCGGAATTCCTTCAAGTTCGGCTTGAACAGGTTCACGCCTTTGTAGCAATCGTAATGGCGAAACTTAGGGTCCACCGTCACGGGAATGTTCTTTTCTCGTGCCATGTGCAGCAGGCCGTCAATGACCGTAGGGGACAAGGCGCCCTTGTCGTAATCCTCGATCAGGATCGCATCGAATGATTGGGCAGACAGGACCGTGGCCAATTGACCCAGAAATTGCTGTGCGTCTTCGCCTTCGAGGTCGGTATCGTCCTCCTCGTCCACGCGGAGAAGATGCTGGCCACCGCTCATGACGCGGGTCTTGACCGTGGTCCTTCGACTCTCCAATGCCATGACACCGGCGGTATCCATGCCCAGGTCTTCCATGGCCAACCTGAGGTCCTTTCCTTCTGTGTCGTTGCCAATGATTCCGGCCACGGTGGATTCCGCTCCCAATGCCAACAGATTGAGCGCCACATTGGCTGCTCCTCCCGGTCTTCGTTCCCGGCGAGAGGCGCGCAATATGGGAACGGGAGCCTCCGGGCTGATGCGCTCCACCTTGCCGAGGAGGTAGGCGTCTACCATCAGGTCACCCACGACGAGTATGCGCAGAGATTCTGCCTGCTCCAGGGCGTGAACGGCTTTGTCGCAGTCTTCTTGCGACCAGCTGTTTCCTATGGTTTCACCGATGGCCATCAGCGGAGTTGGGCGACAGCCTCCGAAATGCGGCGGATGGCTTCTTTGAGTTGGGATTCCGATGCGGCGTAGCTGATCCGAACGCAGTTCGGAGAGCCGAATGCATCTCCGCCTACCGTAGCGACTTCCGCGGCTTCGAGGAGGTACATGGCGAGGTCTTGTCCACTGCGGATGGTATGGCCTGCGGCTGATTTTCCGAAAAGGGCGCTCACATCAGGGAAAATATAGAAGGCGCCTTTGGGCACATTGACAGCAAAACCCTCGATGCTTTTGAGGCCTTCGATGACGAGGTCTCTCCTTTGGAGAAAGGCCGCTTTCATTTCAGTGGCCAGGTCACCCCCTCCATGCATGGCTGCGGCAGTGGCCTTTTGGGAGATGCCACTGGCCCCGCTCGTGAACTGTCCCTGTAGCTTGATGCAAGCGGATGCAATCCATTGGGGAGCAGCGATGTAGCCAATGCGCCATCCTGTCATGGCGAACCCTTTGGATACACCATTCACAGTGACGGTGCGGTCCATCATGCCCGGTTGCGAAGCGAAACTGGCGTGCTGCTCAGTGAAATTGATGTACTCGTAGATTTCATCGGAGACCACAATGGCGTGAGGATGGGAGCGCACCACATCTGCGATGGCGGAGAGTTCTTGCTCCGTGTACACGCTGCCGGAGGGGTTGTTTGGCGAATTCAACATGACCACTCGGGTGCGACCGCTCAGGGCGCCCTGCAATTGAGCTGCCGTCATCTTGAAGTCCTGTTCGATGCCGGTCTGGACTTCGACCACCTTTCCACCTGCGAGGTTGACCATGTCGGCATAACTCACCCAATAAGGTGTAGGCAGGATGACCTCGTCACCGGGATCGACCAAGCTGAGCACCACGTTCATCAGGCTGTGCTTGGCCCCTGTGGAGATCACAATCTGCTCGGGCGCGTACTTCAGTCCGTTGTCCCGCTCGAGTTTGTTGCAAATGGCTTCTCGTACGTCTCCGAAACCAGGCACGGGCGGGTAGTGGGTGTGGTTGTTTTCGATGGCGCTGATGCCGGCGGTCTTGATGGCATCCGGTGTGTCGAAATCGGGTTCCCCGAGGGAGAGGCTGATGATATCACGGCCGGCATCCTTCAGCTCCCGGGCCTTGCGGCTCATGGCGATGGTGGCAGATTCGCTCAGTCTTCCGAGCAATTGAGACGTACGGGGTTCCATGAATGTCTGTTGTGCGGGCAAAATTACGCAGGCACTGAAGGCTTTCGTACGAAAAGGGCCACCAACGATACACCGGCCCATGTCAGGAAGCCATTGACCGGCAACAGGGCGAATCCAAAGCTGAAATCCGCTCCGGAAGCGGCTTGCTCCAACGCCCAGCCCAGCATGGGTGCCAATACGGCGATGAAAGGGACGTAAGGGTCCACCCATCCGGCCGTGTTGCGCCGCATCAAGGCAAAAGCGAAGAGCCCCAGCAATGGGCCGTAGGTGTAACCGGCAATGCGGAACAGTGCGGCGATCACGGAGGTGTCGTTGACGGCGTGGAAGACAAGGATGAGCAGGCCCACCCCGATGGAAACCAAAAGATGTGCGCGAAGTCGGCGTTTCTGGTCGCTGGGCAGATTTGAATCCCCATCCATCCCCAGGAAGTCGACACAAATGGAGGTCGTCAGTGCGGTCAGTGCAGAATCGGCCGAAGAGAGGGCGGCGGCCACAAGGCCCAACATGAACAACACGGGCAAGGCCGTTCCCAAGCCACCATCCAGCGCGACCCGGGCAAAGAGCAAATCGGCCCGGTCCACTTGCATGCCCGTTTGGGCCGTGTACATGAGAAGGAGCGCGCCCAACCCCAAGAAGAGCAGGTTGACAAAGACGAGGACAAGGGAGAAGGAGGCCATATTCACCTGTGCATCACGAAGGCTGCGGCAACTCAGGTTCTTCTGCATCATGTCTTGATCTAATCCGGTCATGCAAAGGGCAATGAAGGCGCCGGCGAGGAGTTGTTTGACCCCGTGATTCCCCGCGCCCCAATCGTCGAAAAACCACCAGCGGGCATGTCCCGAATCCGCTATGGCAGCAGGAAGATCCAGGAGGCTGAACCCCAATTCCCGCCCGATCAGCCATACGGCTGCCCCCGCGGCGAAAAGCATGCAGGCTGTTTGGAGGGTGTCTGTCCAGACGACGGTAGAAATTCCGCCGTGACGTGTATAAGCCCAGATGGCGCCGAGCACGAGTGCAATCAGGAGTGTGAGCCGAAGCCATCCTCCCAAGGGTCCGATTGCGGGCAACAGGGTTTCATTGAGCACCAGTACCACGAGGTAGAGGCGGAATGCGGCACCCATGCTCCTCGACAACAGGAAAAAGGCGGCGCCGGTGCGGTAGGACCGACTTCCGATCTGGTCTCCCAGAAAGCGGTAAATGCTCGTGAGTCGCAGTCGGTAGTACAATGGGAGCAGCACGCCGATGATGGCGGCATAGCCAAAGAGATAGCCGATGACCATTTGCATGTAGCCAAACTGCTGGTCGCCCACCCAACCGGGAACGGACAGAAAGGTCACACCACTCAGACTGGTGCCCACCATGCCGAATGCGACCGCCCACCAAGGGCTGCGTCGTCCTCCTACAGAGAAGTCGGCCATGCTTCCGCCGCGTCCGGTTCTCCGCCCAATGGCGTAGAGCAATAGGAGATAGGCGATGACAGCCAATCCGGCCCAAAGTTCAACCTGCATGGCGGCAAGCTACATTCCGGTACCTAAATCGCGGGGGGCTCACCGCATGAGGACCCAAATCCCTATGCCGATCAGGAAAAAGGCGAAATAGGACTTCAGATTTCGATCGGAAGTGGCGGCTTTTAGCCGTTTTCCTATCAACATGCCCGATGCAATGAGCAGGAGAATGGTCAGCAGGATTTCAGGGGATACGGTGACCCCACGTCCGACATAGCCCAACAGTGCGGCGGCGGATTGCAGTGCGACAATGGCCAGGCTGCCTTTGACTGCTTGTTTGATGGGGGTTTTCCAGAACAGGCTCAGGGTTGGTGCGATGAAAATGCCGCCTCCGACGCCGATGAGTCCACAGATGACACCGGTCAGCAGGGCTGAGATACTGAGGGCGATGGGGTTTTTGCGACTGAACGCTTGCGGATTGATGGGGAAGAGCATCAAGCCGGCTACTGTGAGGGTGAACCCTCCAAACACGGTCATCCGGACCGGGTCAGGCACCATGGGAGCGAGGTAGGATCCGGACAATGCGGCCGTAGGAAAAGCCAGCACTGAAAAGGAAAGCACCGCTTTCCAATCAATGGAATGTCTTTCTCTGATGGTTTTGATTCCCGTGTTGATTCCAATGGTGAGCAAACTGAGGAGGACAGCCTCGTCCAACGGATAGCCCGCCATCCTCGTGAGATAAGGGATGAGGATGACGGCCCCGCCGCCCCCGAACATGGCGAGGGCGATGCCAACGCTGAGCAATATCAGGACGTCGAAAAGCAATGTGGGATCCATGGTGTTCAAGTTTATGTCACAAAGCGTGGATGGTCCTGCAAGGATTTCAGATGGTCGAGTTGGGCAGCCCGAGGCTCTGGTGTGGCTTTGCTATCGCTCAAGATGGGCTTGAACGATTTTTCCTCGAGGGTCAGGGTTCTCGCAGCGCAGGTGCGTTCGTAGCCAAAGGTGGTCATGACCTCCGCACAGCTGTTCTCGATGATGTCCAATTCGTGTGTAGGCAGTTCAATTTTCCACGCATTCGTGCGGCTGGTTATCACCGGCTTGGCCAGATTGCCCCAAAGTCCGGGGTTGGCTGTGGCGGCTTTTTGAGCGGCTTCGGAAGTGTGGTCGTCCAGCATTTCCGCCAGGAAAGGGATGCCGAGGAAGGTGCACACGCGTTTCAATTGAGTCTCGGTGTCGAGCATCAGATCCTCGTACTTGAGTGTGATCAATGGAAGGGTGCGCGACAGTTCCAGCACGCGGGAGTGGTAGTCGGCCCACTTCAGGGCGGCCGCATGAGGCGTCTGGGGGCCGCGAGGTGTGCCGCGGGCGCTGTTCCAAACCGCTCTGGGGTCGCGGATGAGGTGGATGAACGAAGTGTCTTCGAAAGTGGGGTGGAATTTTTCGGCAATGTCCAGGTTGTCCGGTGACTTGCACAGGATCCGTGCACTTTCTTCACCGTGCGATTTGGCACCGAGGTGGGTGAGTGCGATGGAGATCCCCAGAACATCTTCTTTCAAGCCGCGGCTTTCGAGTTCCTTGCGCACCTCATGGGGTTGAATGGGAATTCCTCCCATTGTCAAAGGGCGTGGACTGAGATTGGCGTTCGCTGTCATGGCTTCGAGCAGATGCTTGCCCAAGGACGCTTCAATCCTCAAGAAGGCTTGGCGGGGCAGCGGGGGATAGGGGCCGTGCAATTGGGGGTGATGCGCTGCCAACATCGATTGCATCTTGTTGGAACCATGGCGTTGCGGGGCAAGCATGAAAACGGTGGAAGTGGAGTATGAGGTCATGACGGGTACCTTTTGCAGCATTCGGTGAGCAAGGTGCAGTCAGGCGTTACCTTCTGAAAGGTCTTTGCTCATCCTTCGAGATGATATTGCTCATTCAGAGCGGGCAGTGGCCGGCATGCACCTCTTAACTTCGCTTGAGTGGAAATGCCATCTCGTCTTATCGACCGAGCCGTTGATCAAATTGCAGGTCTGCCCGGCGTAGGGCGTCGAACCGCATTACGGTTGGCGTTGCATTTGCTTGGGCGCTCGGAAGACGATGTTCGGCGCTTCACCGATGCCATTCGCGACATGAAGGAGGGGGTCCTCTCCTGCCGCACCTGCGGAAACTTGGGCGAGGAGGAGCTCTGTTCGATCTGCGCGGATCCGAGAAGGGGAAATGACCGCATTGCCGTGGTGGAGGACCTCCGGGATTTGCTCGCTATCGAATCCACCGGTCACTTCAAGGGACGGTATCATGTTTTGGGAGGGGTCATCAGTCCCATGGATGGTGTGGGCCCCGCCGACCTCCGCATCGAGGGGCTGCTTGCCCGCGCGGCAGTAGGTGATGTCCAGGAGGTCATCTTCGCCTTGCCCACCACCATGGAAGGAGATACTACGGCATTTTACATTCACAAGAGATTGAAGGGGGTCGACGTAATGGTGACCACCTTGGCCCGCGGCGTGGCCGTCGGGGATGAGTTGCAATACGCCGATGAGTTGACCTTGATTCGCTCCTTGCAGCAGCGACTGCCATATGCTTCACAGGATGGCACAACCACGACAACGGGATGAAGCTATCGGTGATCGTCGTCAGTTTCAATGTCAAGGGGTATTTGTCCCTCTGCATATCGTCCGCCTTGGATGCGATGAAGCCGCTGGGTGAGGGGGAATCCGAATTGATTGTAGTTGACAACGCAAGTTCCGATGATTCAGTAGGTTGGGTCCAATCTAATCAACCTGAAGTCCAGGTCATTTCCTTGGATAAGAACCTTGGGTTCAGTGCGGCCAATAACATAGGAATACGGCAAGCGCAGGGGGATTGGGTATTGTTGCTGAACCCGGATACGATTGTCCCGGAGGACACCTTTGTGAAGATCATGAATCATGTGAGCCAGGATGCTCAAATCGGCGGACTCGGTGTGCCCATGTATGATGGTTCAGGTCAATGGTTACCCGAAAGCAAACGGGGCATTCCCACACCCTGGGCTTCGTTCTGTCGATTGAGTGGAATTTGGCGCCTTGCGCCGAGCAGCCGAGTGCTGAATGGGTACTATTTCTCACACGTGGGGCGACATGAAACAGCGGATGTCGAGGTTTTGAGTGGCGCTTTCATGTGGTTGCGCCGCGCAGCCTTGGATGAGGTGGGGTTGCTCGACGATGCCTTCTTCATGTATGGAGAGGATATTGATTTGAGCATGAGGGTAGTAGAAGGTGGATGGGTGAATCGTTACTACAGCCAAGCGCCCATTGTTCACTTCAAAGGTGAGAGTACCAAGAAGGGGAGCCTCTCCTATGTCCGGGTGTTCCATGAGGCCATGCGGATTTTCAGCGAGAAGCACTTTGCAGGAGGCCAAGCCTGGGCGATGCGATGGATGATTCGGCTGGGCATTCGTTTGCGTGCGGTCTCCACCTTCATTCACGGGGTCGTCCAGCGACAGAGGAACTTTGTGCTGGATGGGTTGGCGGGGGCATTGTGCACATTTGGGGTGCTGTCGGCGCACAGCAAATGGACGGGGATAGAGCATCCTTTGCAGCCCAGGCTGGTTTTGATTGCCCTCGGTGTGGTGTCCATTTTTTTGGCTGGACGTTGGTTTGGGAGTGCCGATCGCCCCTATCATCGGCTGCGCACTTTGCGCTTGGGGGTGGTGGCATCCGTAGCTCTACTTGTACTTTACTCTACGATGCCTGAAACATTGAGGGTGAGTAGATTGTCCTCCTTAATTTCGGCTGTACTCATCGGGTTTATTCCTTATTTCTCGAGGACGGCATTGGTATTGTTCCGCCCTTCATTGCACCGCTGGAGGAAAGCCAGGCCTAGTGTAGGGATCTCCGCATCTGGGCCCCAATCTCAGCGCATTGGCAATTGGGTTCAGGAGTCATACGGCAGCGCGTTGGAGGTCATAGGTTTTGGTCCTGATACAGTGACAGAAGATGCCATGATGCGGTGCGATTTGTTCTTGCATGGAGCAGAATCTGGGGGACAGTCCTGTTTGGATGCCATCGTCCTAGGTGGGTCGCGGGGAGTGGATGTGAGAATTGTGCCTCGAGACCTGTTGCTGGCGTTGGGGGGATTGCGTCGGGATGGGGCGCCGACGGCGCAGCTTTCTTGGGGTGCGGATGGTTTGGGAAGGCCCGATCGCATGAGGATGAAGCGGAGATTGGATGTCATGTGGTCGCTGGCGATGTTCGTTTTGGGGCCCGGTAGAGGTCGGTATTCCAAGGATTTCAGCCGCGTGAATGCCCGTTCCGTATTGCGAGGAGAGGCCACCTGGCTGGGTTTCCATAAGGGTTGGGATGGGGATGACCGTCTGCCCGCCCTGCCAAAGGGCATTTTGCATACCGGAACGGGGCACCGAGAATCACATCCAGAAGTGGCGCGTAGATTGGATTTGCGTCAAGCGGCGGACTTTGGTTGGGTGCGTGACTTGGAATTGTTGATGAACTTGAGGATGGATTGATGTGCGATCAGCAAGTGAGGCGTCAGCATGTGTAACTTTGGCGGCGTTCATCAACACCCCCTCCGGGCAATACATCCATGGAGATTCTGCTACCAAAAATGGGCGAGAGCGTGGCCGAGGCGACCATCATTCGATGGGTTGTAGCTGAAGGTGAGCGCGTTGCCGCTGACGACCCCATTATTGAAATCGCAACGGACAAGGTCGATTCCGAGGTGCCTGCACCTGAGAATGGCATATTGGTCCAGCATTTGGTGGCAGAGGGTGACGTGGTCCAAGTCGGTCAACCCATTGCCGTGTTTACCGTGGACGGCGCCGAGGAAGTGGCCGTCCAGCCTGCCGGTACAGAAGGCCAAGGTGCCAGTCCGGCGCTTGCGCAGAACGGTGCAGCTCCGGCTTCAGTCCCGCCTGTACCCGCTCCTGTAGCTCCCGAAGTGGTCGAATCGCTTGAAGCCCCTCTGGTGGCCCATGGAGGATCTGCAGCGGGGCATTCTGAAAGCATTGCGCGATCGAGTGGTGGTAGGTTCTACAGCCCGCTCGTTCGCAGCATCGCCAGGACGGAAGGCATAGTACAAGCGGAGTTGGATGGCATTTCAGGTTCGGGAAAGGAGGGCAGGGTCACCAAGCGGGATATCCTTGAGCACATCGCTCACCGTTCTTCTGCAGCCGGAGGAACAGCGGTAAGTGCTCCAGTCCCATCTCCCGCTCCTTCGACAACTTCAGCACCGAAGCCTGCACCTGTTGCGGCTTCCTCGGTTTCGGGGGAGGATGAGATTGTCGAAATGGACAGGATGCGCAAGCTCATTGCAGACCACATGGTACGCAGTGTGCAGACGAGTCCCCACGTCACTTCTTTCGTCGAGGCCGATGTCACGCGCGTGGTTGAATGGCGCAACCGGAACAAACGAGAGTTTCAAGAAAAGACCGGAGAGAAATTGACGTTTACGCCATTCTTCGTGGAGGCCGTGGCCAAGGCTTTGCGCGACTTTCCTGGCGTCAATGCTTCTGTTGACGGTGACCGCTTCATTCTCAAGAAGGGCATCCATATCGGAATGGCAGCGGCAACGCCTGAAGGGAATTTGATCGTCCCTGTGATTCGCCATGCGGATCGATACAATTTGAATGGGCTGGCCACCATTGTCAATGATTTGGCGAATCGGGCCCGACAAGGAGCCCTGAAGCCCGACGAAATAGGAGGAGGAACCTACACCGTGTCGAATGTTGGGACCTTTGGGAACGTGTTTGGAACGCCCATTATCAACCAGCCACAGGTGGGTATTCTCGCCCTGGGGGCCATCCGAAAGAAGCCGGCAGTGTTGGAAACGGAAGAAGGCGATGTCATTGCTGTTCGCCATATGATGTTCCTGTCCCACAGTTACGACCACAGGGTAGTTGACGGTCAGTTGGGGGGCAGTTTCGTTCGACGTGTTGCTGATTATTTGGAAGGCTTTGATTCGACGCGAATGCCTGTTTGACAATGGGTTGTTGATTTGTAGGACAAGCCCTGCATGATTAGCATCCTTTTTTGACTCATTAATTGAATGTAGAGGTCTATTTTGGCCCCCTACATGATGTCGCGACACGCATTTATTGTTGGGTTCATAGCCGTATCGATCTCTGTTCAAGCGCAGTTGGATCACGCTGAACGTTGGCCCTCACCCGAAGTATGGTTGGAAAGGGTTGACGCCGTTGAATTCGGGGACGAAATGAATGTTTCGGAGGTCTACACTGAGGCCAATCGACTCATCATCGAGCAAAACTGGGCGGAAGCAGAGGTGTTGCTGGCCGGATTGTTCAAAGCCGACCCCAGCAATCGAAACTTTGCCTACAAATGGGCCCTGTGTCTGCGTTCGTTGCCAGGTCGGATTGAGGACGCCGTTCCTCTGGTGCATTTGGCGGTAGACGGTCCTTTCGCAGATCGGTACAATGCGTTCGCTTCGGATGAAACGCTTCCCCCGGAGGAGGCGCTTGAATTGGGGCTTGAGGTGTTGCAGCATGCATATCATTTCACTGAAGCTCAGGGGTTAGCGCAGGATGTTGTGGCGCGATACTCGAAGCGGGATTATCGTCACCAAAGGGCACTCGAGATTATCGAGGAATGCGATTTTGCCTTGGGGTGTGTGCCCCATCCACTTCCGATGGAAATCGAAGAGGTGGTGGAGTTGAACAGCGGCAGTGCCGATTATGCTCCGGTGGTCTCGCCCGATGGTAAGACCTTGTACTTCACGTCACACCGAACCTTGGAGGGACGGTTTTCTGAGGAGGGCAGGATTTATCGTTCCAACCGAACCGCCAAAGGATGGTCCCATCCCGTGCGGCTTGATTTGGGAACGGCGGGCAGGGAAATCACGACTGTAGGCCTGATCGGTGACGACGCTGCGCTTCTGGCGTACCAAGGTTATCGTGGAGAGGGCAGCATCTGGAAGTTGCAGCGCGATGCCAATGGAGGATGGACCCGAGAGGAGAAGTTGGGGTTCCCAATCGACTCCCGGCATTGGGAGACGGCAGCCTCTGAGAGATTTGATGGCAAGGAGCGCATTTTTGTCTCCAATCGTCCAGGGGGGTTCGGAGGCCGAGACCTTTATCGGACGGTCATGCTTCCGGATGGAACGTGGTCGGAACCCCTCAATTTGGGGAGCCGGATCAATTCAGACGGAGAGGAGGAGAGTCCTGTCCTCAGCGCAGACGGACAGACCTTGGTCTTTGCGTCAAACGGACTTCCCGGGATGGGAGGTTTTGATTTGTACCGCTGCAAGCGATTGGACAATGGCAGTTGGAGTGATCCCGAACATATGGGGCATCCTTTGAATACGCCGGGTGATGAAGCCGTCCTTTCACTGGATGCGTCTGGACAAGCGGGCTACATCTCCAGTGCCAGAGGAGGAGGGGACGACTTGGACATTTACAGTGTGAAGTTCCTGGAAGAACCCGGAGAGGAGCTGGCGATCATGTTGGGTGAGGTAGCAGGTTGGCAGCGAGGAGATGTCATCGAAGTGCGCGCCATTGATGGCGGGACACCCATTTTCAGGGTTTTCCGTGCCCGCCCCTCTTCCGGAAAATTTCTCGCGGCATTGCCTCCTTGTCGTACATACAATTTCCGTTGGGTCAGAAAAGGTGAGACCCTCGTGGAAAGGGATGAGGCCGTCGCGTGTGTTGATGCCTATGGTGCCTCGGGTGCAGTGCGCAGGCTGGATCCCTTCTCGTGGGATGGAAAATGGCCCATGGAACCAGCAGAGGAGCCGGGATCGAGTGAGGAGGAAATGGTGGACGTGGTCCCGGACCAGGATACAGACGCTGGGCTGTCGGTTGTAAAAGCGCCAGAGATGGATGGCGGAATGGATGCCCCGGAGGAAGGTGCTTCGGATGGAGCACTTGCCGAGGAGTCCGTTGAAACACGAGAAGACGCAATGGTCCCCCGCGCAGTGGCAGAAGAAGGGGAAAGGGCGAATGAGGCGAGCAAACCGAGTGAGCCGGAGGTGACGATTCCCAATGCCGCGCCGGTGTCCATGTTGACCTTCGAAGCTGTGAAGGCACGTGTGGACTTTGGGTATGGCAAGTACCTCACGGGAGAAGCGAATGATGAGATGTTGGGTGTTGCCGGTCACATCGCAGAGCGAAATGCAGCCGGTGAAATTCCGGTCTTGAGCATCAAGGGATCGGCATCGTATGTCCCTGTGAAGAACAAGCAGGCGTATGCTTCCAATGAACAGCTGGCCAAAATGAGGGCCGAGCATGCCCGCGATGCCATGATTACGGAGTTGGCCAAGCGGGGATTGCAAGTGGGCATCGACTTCCAGATTGTCTTGGAGTGGGAGGTTGCAGGTCCCGGATACAAAGGAGACGCCATTCAATCCGCCGGTACCTACCGCAGCTACCAGTACGCCCAGTTCTCTCTTTCGCGTGCTCTGGTTGAGATGCGCCGCGGATAGGTCATCTTCGCGGAATGGAACGGTTTGATATACCCCTGACGCTCGAGCGTCCTTTGGTTTTTTTCGACTTGGAAACCACGGGTACCGATGTGGCCAAGGATCGCATCATCGAGATGGCCTTCATCAAGGTGATGCCCGATGGCCAATGGCAAGTAAGACCTGACAAAGCTCAAGGGCAGGAGCGGTTGTTGGTGAATCCCGGGATGTCGATTCCACCCGAGTCCACGGAGGTACATGGTATTTCAGATGCCGACGTGGCGGATGCGCCCACTTTTGAATCCCTGTCGGTTCGACTCTTTCGCTGGTTGGAAGGGTGCGACTTGGCCGGATTCAATTCGAATCGCTTTGACGTTCCCTTGCTCGCGGAGGAATTCCTTCGTTGCAACATCGCTTTCAAGGTGGATGATCGCAGCTTGGTGGATGTTCAGAACATCTTCCACAAAATGGAGCCCCGCACCTTGAGGGCGGCGCTGAAGTTCTATTGCGATGCGGATTTGGACGATGCGCATGAGGCCCTACCGGACACTTTGGCCACACTGCGGATTTTTGCAAGTCAGGTCGGTCGGTATCAGTCGCACACCATTCTCGACTCCCTTGGGGAGACGGTGGGACCGATGCCCATGGACATTCCGGGGATCGCTGCTTTTGCGAGTCGCGGTCGGAATGCCGATTTGGTAGGCCGTTTCGTGTTCAATGATGAAAACGAGGTGGTGTTCAATTTCGGCAAGTATCGGGGGGTGTTGCTCCGCGATGTGTTGCGGCGTGATCCAGGCTATTACGGCTGGATGATGAACGGCGATTTCCCGAGGTACACCAAGCTTGTCCTCCAGGAGGAAATGGCCGCGCTCAAGGCGGCACAATGAGCCTCGGGCGCGTCGCCGTACTGGTTTCCAACGACCTCGAATTCGATCAAAGGGTTCGGAAGACGTGCGCTACGTTGCAAAGCGCGGGTTGGGAGCCGGTGTTGGTGGGGCGCCGCATGCAGCGGGAAGATGCCCTGTCCATCGACCGTCCTTATGCAACCCAACGGATGTGGCTGGGCATTCGCACAGGACCGCTTTTCTATGTGCTCTTGCAATGGGGATTGATGAGGGCATTGAGAAGACTGGCGCGCGAAGGTTGCGATGCCGTCTGGGCCAACGATTTGGATACGTTGGGGCCGGCGATTTGGGCCGCCCGCAAATGGGGATGGTCCCTGGCGTACGACAGCCATGAGTGGTTCACGGAGGCCGAGGGGCTGAAGGGAAAACCCTTGCGAAAGGGAATTTGGTTGGCGTGGGAGAAGCGATGTTTTCGTCATTTGGACAAGATGCTGACCGTCAATTCTGCCATCGCTGAAGCGCACCGGGGTCGATATGGACTGGAGGTGAAGGTGGTTCCGAACGTGCCGGAAAAGGAGGAGCCAGCCGCACCCATTGCCCGATCTTCCTTGGGGTGGCCCGAGGGAGTGGTGGTCTTGTTGATGCAAGGGGCCTTCATGGATCGGGACCGCGGTGCCCTCGATGCGGTGCGCGCCATGGTCCACCTTTCCGAATGTCATCTTGCCCTGATTGGGGCAGGGCCAGAGCACGCCGCTGCAGCAAGTGTGGCGCGAAGGTTGGGGGTGTCGGACCGCGTTCATGTCCACGATCGCATGCCCTTTGATGCATTGCGCCGCTGCACGGCAGCAGCAGATATTGGCTTGTCTTTGGACCGTCCGACGGTGGACAATTTCAGGTTCAGCCTTCCCAATAAATTATTCGATTACCTCCACGCGGGCATTCCCGTAGTGTGTTCCCATTTGCCCGTTGCGGGAAAAATGGTCAGGGAAGAGGAAATCGGCGCCGTGGCATATGTCCCGGAAGGGCTCAAAGGAGACCGGGAGATTGCGGAGGCCATTTCAGTAGCGGTAGCGAAAGCGGTGCGCCAAGTGATGGCCAATCCACCTTCAAGAGAGCACCTCTCAAGTGTTGCTGATCGCTACCATTGGGGGGCGCATCGGGATGCATTATTGGGGGCACTGCAGGTGCCTTCTCGGAAATAGCGCGTGGCTGAAGAGGGCGTCAGGTTCGTTTCCAACGGGCCTTGATGCGCAACCAGGCAGGTTGAATGGATTTCGCGAGTCCGGGGCGCAGTATGGCCCGCTTGAGCCTAAGTTCCTCTGCGTACAAGGCGTCATTGAATGTTCTGGAAATCCCGCCAGGGGCGGCACTGACCCAGTCTTCAGATGCAGACCAACGCGCTTTCACTCCTTCTTGCCACATCTCCAGATTGAGGGCATAGTCGGCCAAGACCCTGTATTCCATCGCAAATCCGCCAAAGGTGCGCAGGAGTTGAAGGGGGTAGGCGATGCCCTGGTGGTGTGAGATGTTGCGCCAGCGAAGCCCGCGGTTCCACCGTGGAGGGTAATGTTTCGGAACGCGCGGCTCCGCATTGGGCATCCGGACTCCGCCCAATTCGAGCGCATCATCCAAGGGACCCCACCGGTTCAGTGCCCTTTGCAACCCCGCGAGCGGGAGGTCCCCCGAGCCCAGAAACAGAATGCGCTCCCCAGATGCGCGGTGCATGAGGCGGTTCATTGCATCGTAGATGCCTTGATCCGTTTGGACTTCTACTTGTGGGGAACAGGCGTGACTTTTCAGAGAATCCGACCACGAAGAGCCTGCATCCTCTCCAACTTGAATGAGCACCTCCACGTCTCCAGGCGGCAGTACCTGATGAATGGCATCCAAAGTGCGACCCAGGGCAGGGGCGTCCTTTTGGGTGTGGATGGGGATGGCCAGTGAAAGAATCGGTTGTGCCCTCATGGGGTGACCGATGATGAGGTGCGCAATTCTTCGAGTCTGCCGTCCCGACACCGCAGGACCCGGCCGGGATGGCGCTCCAGTATTCCATGGTTGTGGGTGGCCATGAGCACGCACTTTCCGGAGTGCGCCAGATCGTGCAAAAGCTCAAGGATGCCCTCAGCCGTATCGGGATCCAGGTTGCCGGTGGGCTCGTCAGCTAGGATCAGGTCCGGAGAGTTGAGCAAGGCCCGGGCGATGGCCAGGCGTTGCCTTTCACCACCGCTCAATTCCAATGGGCGCTTGTATCCTTTGTTCTCCAGCCCGACCGCTTCCAGTACTTCGGCAATCCTGCGTTCTCGATCAGCGGCGTTTTTCCAGTCTGTGACTTTCAGCACGAACTGCAGGTTGGCTTCAGCAGTTCGGTCGGTCAGCAGCTCGAAGTCCTGGAAGACGATTCCCAGACGCCGGCGAAGGAGGTGCACTTTCCTCGGCTTCATCGACTTCAAATCAATGCCGCAAACGGAGCCTGTCCCTGTAGTCAAGGGCAGCTCTCCATATAGCGTTTTGAGCAGGCTGCTCTTTCCCGATCCCGTGCGGCCGATGAGATAGATGAACTCTCCGGCCATTGCCGTGAGTTCCACGCCGCGCAGGACGATGTGTTCCTCCTGGTGGAGGTCAGCCCCTACAAGCGAAATGAGCGGAGAATCATCCACAGGCGGTCAGTCCAATTTGCAATCGGCGGGGTCGATCTTGGCGTTGACGTCCACTTCCGTGATCATCATCTTCATTTCCTGGCCCATATTCTTCATGGTGATTTCACTCTCCCAAAGGATCCCCTTGGCCTCCATGGTGGCGCCGTAATCCAGGGTGATGGTCATTTCTCCGCGCGCAGAGCGCTCGGTTTTTACCGTGCGTGTGCGAAGGCCGCTATCGACGCTGAACCAATGGCTTTCTGCTACCGTTCCGTCCTTTCGGAGCTCGACGAGGTAATGGTCAGCCTCATTGATCTTGTCAATGCCAACGAGCTCAGCGGAATAGCCGTAGTCGACAAGGTGGAGGAACTCGAGCAGATCATGGTTGCGCTTGGCATCCAATACCGCACCGTCGTCCATCGGCGTGTTTTGGCCCATGGCGGATTCCATCCCCCTCTTTCCATCGAAACGGGTCTCCTGCATCACGGTACCTCCTGCGCTGATGCGGTTGTAGCCGGCACCTCCGTTTTCATGGGCTTGTTCCATGACCAGGCTCATGGCTCCCGCGGCCATCTCACCGGTCTGTCGGATGCTTTTGATTTTGTCAATTTTCCCGGCACCGCCGCGCGCGGCGTAGTAGGCGTTGAAAACCTCCATGGCGGTCATGCCTTCCGGCGCCGGATCAAGGTCCTTCAGCGGTTCACCGAATGCGTCGAAGAATTCGACTTGGCCGGAAGCGGTAAACTGGGCCAAGCCGTCGGCGATGTCGCGGTTTCCCGCGATGGTGATGTTCATGTTGTCCGGGCGCAGGTAGGTGCGCGCCACGCGCTGCACGTCTTCCACGGTGACCGCATCGAGGCGGGACAGGTAGGTCGCGTAGTAATCGGCAGGGAATCCGTAGCGCTCGATGTTGAGGGCGAAACGCGCAATGGTCTCGGGGCGCTCGAGCGACAGGGCAAAGCTGCCGTTGAGGTAGTTCTTGACGAACTGCAGTGTGGTGTCCGGGGCGGGCGTCTCCACCATGGTGCGGATTTCCGAGAGGAATTCCACGAGGGAGCTGTCGGTGACCTCGTTGCGGACGCTGGCGCGGGCGCTGAACCTTGCCACCAGCTCGTCGGGACCAATGGAGCTGCGCGCGCCATAGGTATAGGCCTTGTCCTCGCGCAGGTTCTGGTTGAGGCGGCTGCCGAAGAACCCTCCGAGCATGGTGTTCATCACGCTCACTGCCACTACATCGGGGTGGCCCGGCTTGAGGTAGATGGGGAAGGTGATGTTGATCACGCTTTGAACCGCTCCTGGAACGGGGGAGAAACAGACCCGGTTGCCCTTTGGAGGCACGGGACGTGCATAGCGTTTCCTCTCGATTTCATTGGGGCGCCACTCGCCGAAGTACTGCTCGGCTTGGGCCTTGGCTTGTTCCGGGGTGATGTCACCCACAACCACGAGGTAGGCCACGTTGGGCTTCCAGATGGAGGCGTAATGCTCCATCAGGTCAGCGCGGGTGATGGCCTTCACCGTGGTTTCGTTGGAACTCTCACCGTAGGGGTGGGAGAGACCGTAGCACATGGCGCGCGACAGGCGGCCCGAGATCTGGTTGGCATCGGTGGTGCTGCTGGCAAAACCGCTGAGGGTCTGCTTGCGCTCCTTCTCCCGCGCCGCCTCCGGGAAGGTGGGGTTCATGAGCACATCGGACATGATCTCCAGCAGGGTCTGGCTGTGCTTGACCAGGGAACGGCCGTTCATGCCGAAGCCCGAGGTGCCGAAGCTGGCGCCGATGCGGTCTACGGCCTCATCGATTTCGGCCTTGGTGCGGGTGGCGGTTCCGGCGCGCATGAGCGAACCGGCCATGGAGGTGTAGCCCGCGCGGTCGCCTTCGAAGATGGGGTCCACGTCCAAGGTCAGGCGGTAGCTGACGCGGGGAAGCTTGTGGTTTTCGACCACGATGAGGGTCAAGCCGTTCTCCAGCTTGTCCACCGTGTAGTCGCCGAGTACGATTTCGGGAGCGGGTCCGGGCTCGGGAGCCATGGAACGGTCCACCTGCGCAAAGGTTGCCGCAGGAACGAGGGCCGCGACAGCGACCAGAAGAGAAGTAATGCGGTTCATTGTGCGTTCTCGTTCATGAAGTAGAGGACGACGCGGCGGTCGTGGTTGTAGTACTTGACGGCGGCGGCCTGAATGTCCTCGGCCGTCACTTCCATGTAGCGGTCAATCTCATTGTTGATGAGGTTGGCGTCACCGTAGTACATGTGGTAGTTGGCGAGCGATTCTGCGATGCCGCGCATGGTGCTGTTGCCTTGCACGAAGCTGCTTTCTACCTGGTTCTTGAGTTTGTCGAGTTCGGCTTCGGAAATGCCCTTGGCCTTGACTTTGTTGATCTCGGTCATCATCGCGGTCTCGACTTCGGACGGGTCCGTGCCGATGTTGGCCACGGCATAGGCGATGGTTTGGCCGGGATCCTCCAAGCCGAAGCTGAAGGCGCCGCAGAACACGGCGAGCTCCTGTTCGTCCACCACGGCGCGGTTCAGACGGCTGGACTGGCCTCCGCTCAATGCCGTGTTCAGCAGGTCCACCGCGTAGTAGTCGGGGGTGCCTTCCGCGGGAATGGGGTAGGCCATCAACACGAGGGGCAGTTGGTCGTCGCCCCAGATGGTGTCGCGGACCTCCTTCATCTTGTAAGGCTCGGTCATATCCGGGCGGGGGATGTCCTTGGTACCTCGAGGGATGGGGCCGAAGTACTCCTTGATCTGCTTCTTCAACGCTTTGCGGTCAAAGTCACCGGCGATGGAGAGGACCGCGTTGTTGGGGACGTAGAAGGTCTCGTAGAAAGCGGTGAACTCGGCGTCCTCAGCGGCGTTGAGGTGGTCCATGGAACCGATGACGGGCCAGCGGTAGGGGTGTTGCTGGTAGGCGCGCTTCATGGTCTCCTCGATGAGGTTGCCGTAGGGCTGGTTGTCCACCCGCTGACGGCGCTCTTCCTTGACGACCTCGCGCTGGGTCTCGATGCCCACAGCCTCTACACGGGCGTGGAGCATGCGCTCAGATTCGAGCCATAAACCGAGCTCGAGCTGGTTGGAGGGCAACACCTCATAATAGAAGGTACGGTCGTTGGAAGTGTTGGCGTTGTTCTGACCTCCTGCGTTCTGGATGTACTTGAAAAACTCACCACGTCCGATGTTTTCGGAACCTTCGAAGAGCAGGTGCTCAAAGAAGTGGGCCATACCCGTGCGGGTGGGGTCTTCGTTCTTGGAGCC
>JBDQOI010000018.1:49890-50145 GCA_040261275.1 Flavobacteriales bacterium
ATGACTGCCGCAAGGCAGAGGGTCAATGTGAATCGCATATTCCGGATTTCGGATTGGATGGGCAAGATAGTCCGCCGGTCGGGTAAATTCGTGACCGCCATGGACCATCGCCTTGACCCCGGCCCCCTGAGCTGGCCAGAACTGCAAGCCCTGTATTCGGCAGACCGAATCGTTCTTTCCGAAGCGGCCCAGGCCAATGTGGCCCGAGCCCACGGTTTCCTGAAGGAAGTCGTCGCCTCGGGCAAGACCGTTTAC
>JBDQOI010000019.1:0-46736 GCA_040261275.1 Flavobacteriales bacterium
AGTGAAATGCGCGCATCCAAGGCGATGCAGCACCGCGTCATGGGCATGGACAACATCGAAATCCACTGGAACACCGAGACGGTCGACATCCTTGGCGCCGAGCAGGTGGAGGGCGCCAAAGTGCGCAACAACCAGACCGGCGAGGAGAGCGTCCTGCCCGTCACCGGGTTCTTCCTCGCCATCGGACACAAGCCCAACACCGACATGTTCGCAGGCCAGATTGACCTCGACGATGAAGGCTACATCATCGCCGCGCGCCCCGGGTCGTCCTACACCAATGTGGAGGGCGTGTTCTGGAGCGGCGACGCCTGCGACAAGACGTACCGCCAGGCCATCACGGCCGCCGGAACGGGCTGCATCGCCGCCCTCGACGCCGAGCGCTGGCTGGCCGCAAAAGGCATCCATTGATCGGCTCCGGGCTCTTGGACCGCTTCCGCCTCAGGTGGAGTGTCTTTGTAGCGCTCGCCTGCACCTGGGCCATGGGCTGCTCCACCCCTGCCGCCCAGGAATCCGTTTCATCCAATCCGTTGGCGAATGTCGCCTCGGTGACGGAACAAGGCATTGACTCCCTCCCCGTGTTCACACGAGCGGAATTGCTCGGGCGCTTCGATCCCGCTGTGCTCCCCGGATTCCTGCGCGTACCCGCCGCCTGGACCGACAAGGAGGAGATCTATCTCCGTGCCGAGGTGCTCGAAGCCTACGGGCGCATGAGGGAGGCCGCAACGGCCGACGGTGTCGCCCTACTCGTCCGGAGCGCCACCCGCAACTTCGACTACCAGAAGGGCATCTGGGAGCGCAAATGGGAACGACCGCAATACATGGGATGGCAGGCCGTCGACAAAGCCCGCGACATCCTGACCTATAGCGCCATGCCCGGCGCCTCCCGCCACCATTGGGGCACGGACATCGACCTGAACTCCTTTGAGAACGACTGGTTCGAGAGTGGCGAGGGCGCTGAAATCTATGATTGGCTCCTATCCCACGCCGGCGACTACGGCTTCCATCAGGTCTACGACGACAAGTCCACCGGCCGCACCGGCTATGAGCTCGAGCGGTGGCATTGGTCCTACCTGCCCACCGCTGGCCCCATGCTGACCGCCTACAATGCCTTGGTCTCCGAGGGGGATTTGACGGGCGCCCCGTTCAGCGGCGCCGAGACGGCCGACAGCCTGGCGGTCCTTCGCGATTTCGTCAATGGCGTCGATCTCCCCGCCGACTACCGCAATACGGAGCGATAAGCCTCCAGGATTTGAGCGCCCACGGCTGCGGGCGCAAACCGCGCCGCCGCGTAATCCGCGATGGCCTTGGTTTCGGGCACCTCTCCCTCCGTCTTGCGCCTTGCCCGGTCCACAATGGCAGCGGTCAGTGCCGCCTCGTCCTCCGAACCCATCAGCGCACCCAATTCCGGTCGATCCCCAAGGTGTTCGGACACCCCGCCCACGTCGGTCGCCATCACGGGCAGGCCCGTGCTCCACGCTTCGAGGATCACGCACGGCAGGTTTTCATACCGGCTGAACAAAACGAAAGCATCGGCCCGCCCCATCGCCGCCGCTATGACCTCCGGCTCCGCAGGCCCGTGAAAAGCCACGCGCTCTTGCAATCCCAGCATCTCTGCCTGCGCCTTGTAACGCGGCAATTCCTCGCCTCCGGCACCTGCACCGCCATAGCAATCCAGTACCGCATCGGCCCCCTGTTCCACCGCCGCCGACACCGCCCTGAGCATACCCGTGATGTTCTTGTGGTCGTCGACCATCGAGCTCACGTGGAGAAGCCTCAACGGCCCCTCCGTCGCGCGGGGCTCCACGGGCGGCGCAAAAAGGGCATCCACCACATTGGGCACCACCTGTTGCGGCACATCTGGTGCGAATCTCGCCATGGCCCGCCCCAGGTGCTCGGACACCGGCAAATGCAGCGCCGCCGCCTGCAAAGCCCGCTTGACCGTCCGCCTTTCGCGACCGCTAAACGAGCGTCCGAGTTCGGCGTGATAAGCCGTCCAATTCTCTGAAACCACCAATGGCGCCCCACAATAATCAGCAGCCCAACGCGCTGCCCAAGCCGCCTCACCGGCGATGTGGAGGTGGATCAAATCGGGCCGCCATCCTTCCGCAATGAGCTTCTGAATGGCCCTTCGATACGTCCAATACGTCCGGAAAAAACGCGGAGCACGATGCACCACCGGGAAAAGACGTTCGACAGAAATACAATTTTCATCGACAAATAGACTCCAATCAACATAGTTAGAACTGGGCCAAGCATGCAATATCACACCGTTTACAAAAGGGTGCACGGCGAGCGCATGTCGCCGAACGAAGTTGCCCAGTTGCGGATTTACAGGGTTGGGGTACCAACTGGCCAAATGCAAGACGCGCATGGTCCGCAAGATGCTACGGATTCAGCAAGTCCGAATTCGTAAACGTAACATGTATTATAAAGACGAAAACCAATATTTAAACTCCCTGACCAAACTAAAATCTACGATGCCCTCGCACCCGCTTCGTTGTTTACTGACCTGCCTAATCCTCATTGGGTTCTTTTCCTGCGAAGCACAGGACCTCTCAAGTGTTTTTCCCACCTGGATGCCGAGCGCGGAAAGCGCGCCACCCAACGAGGCTTTTTTCATCGAAATTGACACCATTGCAGCCGACATCGGCCTCCTCTCCGATGTGGATTTGACAGGGTACAACACCTATCGGATCTACGTCCGCATGTCAGATCCGGAAGATCAACTTTCGGCCATTTACGGAGGCGTGGGTGAACCCCTCGAAGTCAACACCACGGGGTCCTTCTTCCAATCGGCTTTGGGCGACGTGACGCCCCAGGGCATTTACCCTGCCGTTTGGGGCACGTTTCCATCCAATGAATTCGACAGTTACATCACGATTGGCATCAGCGAACCTGCACAGTCGTCAGCGGGAGAAGGAACCGTGGCCCTTCTGGAATCCAGCGACCAGCTTTGGACACAGGCATTCGAACCTGAGAATGGAGATAACGGCGGGAGTTTCGTAATGTCGGACACCACGGGCGGTGCATGGTACGTACTTCCCAGTACTGTGAACGGGATTGCCGGAGCAGACCAGCGCGTCCTCATTGCCCAGCTGACCACCAATGGAGACTTGAGCGGAGTTGTCAACGCTCAGATCTTTCTGCAAGGGGTGCAAGTCAATGCCGTTTATGTGACACTCCCCCTGCCCACCAACGGTTGCCTGGATCCGCTCGCTTGCAACTTCGACCCCAACGCTACGGTGGACGACGAGAGTTGCGAATTCCCCGAACCCGGTTTGGATTGCGATGGCAACTGCCTTTTTGACACCGATGGCGACGGCGTATGCAACGACGACGAAATCGGAGGGTGCACCGATGCCAATGCGGTGAACTACAATCCTGCCGCCACAGAACCCAACGGACTCTGCATCTATGAAGGCTGCACGAACCCATTGGCCGAGAACTATGACCCGGATGCCGATGTGGACGACGGAACCTGCATCGTTCTGGGTTGCATCGACACGGAGACCCCCGCCTGCAACTACAACCCGTTGGCCAATACCGATGACGGGTCCTGTGATTACAGTTGCTACGGCTGCACCAATCCCTCGGCCTGCAACTACAGTCCGGACGCCTTCGTCAACGACGGGTCCTGCGAATTCGATTCCTGCGTAGGCTGCACGGACCCCGGCGCCCTCAACTACTTTCCGGGAGCAACGGTCGACGACGGATCTTGCATCTTCGCCGGATGCACCGACCCCATGGCGGTGAACTTTGATCCCGTTGCGGGACTCGAAGACGGCAGCTGCCTGTACCCGGGCTGCACCTACCCCGGAGCTTGCAACTTCGACTCCCTTGCGGTGGCAGATGACGGAAGCTGTGCCTTCCCTCTTCTTCCCTGCTCGATTTGCGCGGGAGATACGATTGTGGTCCTCGACGCCGATGGAGACGGGGTTTGCGACGCCAATGAAATTGCGGGATGTACCGACCCCGCATCTTGCGCCTTCAATCCCTTCGCAACGGATGACGACGGCAGCTGCACTTATGCCGACGGCCCCTGCGTCCTCTGCATGAACGGCATCGCCGTCATCGCCGACCTCGATGGTGATGGCATTTGCAACGCCGACGAAATCTCGGGATGCACCTACGCCAACGCTTGCAATTACTCCACCGACGCTACCGACGATGATGGCTCCTGCACCTTTGCTCCCGACGGGTACGACTGCGATGGCAATTGCTTGAGCGACGACGATAACGACGGCATCTGCGACAACCTCGACGACTGTGTCGGCGAAATCGATGTCTTCGGCATTTGCAACGGGGGATGCACCGCCGACCTCGACAACGACGGCATTTGCGACAATCTGGACGACTGCATTGGAGAGGTCGATGCGCTCGGCGTTTGCAACGGAGGATGCACCGCCGACCTCGACGGCGATGGCATCTGCGATGATCTGGACGACTGCCTGGGGACACTCGACGCCTGCGGCATATGCAACGGCCCAGGCGCCATCTTCGATTGCGGTTGCTCCAATCTCCCCTCCGACAACTGCGATTGCGACGGAAACCAACTGGATGCCCTCGGAATCTGCGGCGGGAATTGCCCCTCAGACCTGGACGGCGACGGCATCTGCGACGAGGTAGACGATTGTGTCGGCACCCTGGACGCCTGCGGAATCTGCAATGGTCCCGGCACCATCTACGATTGCGGCTGTTCCGTTTTGCCTTCGGACGACTGCGATTGCGACGGTAATCAACTGGATGCACTCGGCGAGTGCGGTGGCGATTGCCCATCCGACGTCGACGGGGACGGCATCTGCGACACCCTGGAAATTCCCGGTTGCACCGACATCTCCGCTTGCAATTACGATGGCAGCGCCACGGACGATGACGGATCCTGCACCTTTGCCGCGGACGGTTTCGATTGCGAAGGCAATTGCCTGAACGACAGCGATGGCGACGGCGTCTGCGAGGCGGACGAAATCCCGGGCTGCACGGATGAATCGGCTTGCAACTATGACATCGCTGCCACCGACAATGACGGCACATGCACCTTCGCCACCGAAGGGTTGGATTGCGATGGCATTTGCCTGAACGACGCTGACGCCGATGGCATCTGCGACGGCGATGAAATCTCCGGCTGCACGAATGAATTGGCTTGCAACTACAATTCCACCGCCACCGACGATGACGGATCCTGCGAACTGGAGAGTTGCAGCGGATGCACCAATGAAAGCGCGTGCAACTTTGACCCCGGCGCCACACTGGACAACGACAGTTGCCTCGTGCCTGGCCCCTGCGAAGTCTGCAACGGTGAAACGGACATCATCAGTTCAGACGCGGATGGCGATGGCGTTTGCGATGACGATGAAGTCCCCGGTTGCACCAACCCGGACGCCGACAATTTCAATCCCGACGCCAGCGAAGACGACGGCACCTGCAAAATCTTCGGTTGCACCGATATGGACGCGGACAACTACAATTCGCTCGCGACGGACGACGACGGACTCTGCGAATACCTCTGCATCGGCAACTCAGGTTGTACCTACCCCGACGCCGAGAACTATGACCCGGACGCGGACTGCGACGATGGAAGTTGCACCTTCGACTGCGGCACCCCTACAGGCTCTTGCGTCCTGGACTACGATGGAAATGGCATCATCGGCTCGGCCGATCTCGTCTACTTCCTCGGCTGGTACGAACTGGAATGCGTCGAATGACCAGGCGACCCCGCAGCCAATGTGGATGACGGAAGCTGCTTGTACTTCGATGGGGCTGTAGCCCTTAACGACCTGTTGCTCCTGTGGTCCGACTTCGCCAACTTTTGCGAGGACCTGGATTGAAACGAAGTTTTTTTTGACCGCTTGGCGACGTCGCCGAACGCGTTATCTTTGCCGGCCCATACGGTGGCTATAGCTCAGTCGGTTAGAGCGCTTGATTGTGGTTCAAGAGGTCGTCGGTTCGATCCCGATTAGCCACCCCATAGAAACGCCTGGTCCCACGGATCGGGCGTTTTGCGTGTGTAGCGTGGGGGTCAAATGAGGTGACCGAGGTCGTCCAAACCGAGCGGAGTGCGGGACTCGAATCCCTCTCCGGAGGTGACGCCGATGTATCGCCCCATGGTCATGTCGCGGCCGCGAACCACTGCCATGAAGTCGGGCGTGGAGATCGGTGTTGCCAAGTCGGTGGCCGATGGGATTTCGGCCTGGCCTTCAGCTGCGCCGGGAACGTGGAATTGCGAAGAATAGCAGCCAATGGCACTGTACTTCCGCTCCTCCGCTCCGGTAATGTCCACCACGATGGAGGGCTCGCGGAAGCGGTCCTGTATGTAATGCAGCACATGCAGGGGACGGTGGGCCCGCTGGGCAGTGCCATCGGGCTCGACAGTTTCGATGCGGGCGAGCCCAGCCAAGAAACATGCGCGGTGAACAAGCTCGGCAGCGCGGCCGTGGTCCGTGTGGCGGTCGTGCAACGCATTGGCCAGCACGGTGCGGGGACGGTATCGGCGCAGCGCCTGAATGAGGGCGCTCAAGGCTTTCTCTTCGTCCTCCGGCAAACCGTCCTTCAGACCGAGATTTTCGCGAACGGCCAGCCCCAACAATCCTGCAGAGGCAGCGGCCTCTTGGTCGCGCAAGTCAGCGGATCCACGCGTACCCAACTCGCCGCGCGTGAGGTCCACAATGCCGGTGCGTTTGCCCTGCCGGGCGGCCTTTACCAAGGTACCTCCAGCGCTCAACTCCACATCATCGGGATGCGCACCAAACGCCAGTATGTCCAGAGGAAGATGATCCGCCATGGGACCAATTTCGGCCAGAAGCGCCAGATGGCCTTAGCGACCCGCGGCGAATCCCGCGATTTCGTCGCCCAGAGGGTCGGCACCGGACTTCAGCGAAGCCACCAAACGGCCTTCGCCATCCACCAGAAACTTGTGGAAGTTCCACGCCACTTTGTGGTCACCGACACCGTTATCGCCGGCACTGCACAGCCAGGAATACACCGGATGCTGATTGTCGCCCTTGACGTCGACCTTTTCCATCATCTGAAAGGTCACGCCGTAATTCTTGGTGCAGAACTCCCCGATTTCGCTCGCGCTTCCCGGCTCCTGTCTGCCGAACTGATTGCACGGGAAGCCCAAGATGGTAAAATCTTCTCCCTTGTGCTGATCGTAAAGATCCTGCAGCTTCTTGTACTGCGGAGTATACCCGCAGCGGCTTGCCGTGTTCACGATGAGCACGCGCTGGCCTTTGAGTTGAGAAAAGTCAAACGCCTCTCCTTCGAGAGTGGTTGCTGAAAGAGAGTAGAAATCTTGGACGGCGGTCATGGGGGTGTATCGGTCATCGTTTCCGCCCAAAATCGCGCCCTTGTAGGTATTGAAGGCCGTGAGGCCTCCTACGAGTATCAGGGCGACGAGGGTAATGGTCATGCTGCGCTTCATACGGAGGGTAACAATCATGGAACATGCAAGTTCGCTTTTCCATTTCAAAAAGCCCCAAAAAGCGAAGCGCCCCACGTAAATGGGGCGCCTCTGGGCAATTGGAAAAAACCTTAAGTCTGACAAGGAAATCATCCTTGCAGGTGGCTGATCCCGTCGTTGTAACGAGGGCAGGCGGGAAAAGGTTTCGAAAATGGGACTTCCTGTTGATTTGCCTGACGACAAAACCTCCCATGACACGCCTTGTACCTTACATTAGGTCATTGGTACCGCAACAAGCGGGGTTGAACACAATCGCCCTTCAGGTTGTTTTGAAGTGCACATGACCCAAAACTCTGCCCCTCTCGACGTCGCCATCATCGGTTCCGGATTTGCCGGATTGGCCGCCGCGGCCACATTGGCCAAAGAAGGGTTGAACGTCACGGTCTTCGAGCAGCATGATCAGCCCGGCGGTAGGGCCCGTCGATTTGACACCGAGGGTTTTCGCTTCGACATGGGTCCCAGTTGGTATTGGATGCCCGACGTCTTCGACCGGTATTTCGCCCACTTCGGTCGGCGCGTGGATGAGTTTTACGATTTGGTGCGTTTGGACCCTTCCTACAGGGTGGAGTTCGACCAGGGCCCCTTCGACGTTCCCGCCGGCATTCCGGCACTCGCTGCCGCCTTCGAAGCCATTGAGCCCGGCGCAGGTCAAGCCCTTGAGGATTTCCTCGCCGAGGCCAAGGTCAAATACGACATCGGCATGGGCCGATTCGTGAACAAGCCCGCCCATTCGGTGATGGAATTCGCCCGGCTCGACATCCTTCGCGATGCGCCAAGGTTGCAATTGCTCCGGAGCTTCAGCGACCACGTCCGCCGTCACTTCAAGGACCCCAGGCTGGTACAATTGATGGAGTTCCCCGTGCTTTTCCTCGGCTCCAAGCCGCAGACTACACCGGCGCTTTACAGCCTCATGAATTACGCAGACACCGCCCTCGGCACCTGGTATCCCATGGGCGGCATGCACGGCATCGTCGAGGCCATGGTGCAGGTTGCCCGCGATGAGGGCGTGGAATTCCGATGTGGTGCCGCCGTCCAGGAAATCGGGGCGGAAGGAGGACGGACTTCAGGTGTTAAGGTCGATGGTCAGTGGATTCCGGCGCGGCACGTCATAGCGGCTTGCGACTACCACCACGCCGAACAGCGGCTGCTGCCCGAGCGCTTCCGGCGCTACGATGCAGCCTATTGGGACAAGCGCGCCATGTCCCCGAGTTCCCTCCTGTTTTACCTCGGAGTGGACCGCAAACTGCCGGGTTTGAAACACCACACCCTGTTTTTCGACACCTCCTTCGACGCCCACGCCGAAGAGATCTACGACCGGCCAGATTGGCCGGCCGATCCGCTGTTCTACGTCTGCGCCCCAAGCGTAACCGATGCGAGCGTGGCACCCGAAGGCTGTGAGAACCTTTTCCTGCTCGTGCCCATTGCACCGGGTATCGATGCCGATGATGCCGCATGCGAGCGGATTTTCGGGCAGATTATGGACCGCCTTGAAGCGCGTTTCGATGTGCCCGTGCGCGAACACATCGTCTACAAGCGGCAGTACGCCCACCGCGAATTCATCGCCGACTACAACGCCTTCAAAGGCAACGCCTATGGACTGGCGAATACGTTGAACCAAACCGCCTTCCTCAAGCCCAAACTGAAGTCCAAGCTGCCGGGCACCTGGTTTGCCGGACAGCTCACCACCCCCGGCCCCGGTGTTCCCCCCAGCATCATCAGTGGACAGGTGGCCGCAGGCGAAATCCTGAAGTCTCTCGGCATGCCAGCCCCGCCGCAATCGGTCTCCATCGAACAACCGGAGGCCTTGCGCACTTATTCTTCCGTCCCAGCATGAATGCACGTCTGCCCATACTCGAAGCTCAAGCTCCGGCACAGCCCATGGAAGTCATTCAGGCCCACAAAACCCCTGCGCCACCCGCTGCGGTAGACAGCGCACTGCTGGATACGGGCAAGCCTTTGTTCGACAAGGTTTCGCGCCAGTGTAGTGCCCTGACCACTCGGGCCTACAGCACTTCTTTCAGCCTCGGAATCCGCCTGCTGGCCCCTGAGCTTCGCGGCCCCATTCACGCGGTGTATGGATTCGTGCGCTTTGCCGATGAAATCGTGGACTCCTTCCACGACTACAACAAGTCCGACTTGTTCGAACGGTTCAAAGCCGATACCTACCAGGCCATCGAGGAACGCATTTCGCTGAACCCCATCCTGAACAGCTTCCAGTGGGCCTTTCATGCCTACGACATGGACATCGCGCACGTCGACAAATTTCTGGAGTCGATGGAGCGAGATCTGGACCAGACCGCCTATGACCGCGAGGGATACGACGACTACATCGTGGGCAGCGCCGAGGTAGTGGGACTCATGTGCCTCTCTGTTTTCGTGCAGGGCAATCAAGTCCAGTACGATGCGCTCCTCCCCCATGCTCGCAGCCTCGGAGCGGCATTCCAGAAGATCAATTTCCTGCGCGACATTCGCGCCGACTGGGCCGGACTCGGCCGCACCTATTTCCCCGGGCTCGACCTGGACGGTTTCGACCGGGAAGCCAAGCTGAACATCGAAACGGAAATCAAGGCAGACTTCGACCACGCCTATCAAGGCATCGTTCGCCTCCCGAAAACCGCACGGCTTGGAGTTTACATGGCGTACATCTACTACACACGCCTCTTCCGAAAAATCCAGCGCCTTCCGCATTCGCGCATCATGGAAGACCGCATTCGGATCCCCAACCGCCAGAAAGCGGCCCTGCTGGTCGGTTCCTATGTGCGCCACCAGTTCAACCTGCTCTAACCATGCGGCAGTGGGGTCGCCGGGTGGGATCGGTCGTGCTTATCCTCGGATTTTTGGGTGACGCTCAGGGACAATCCTGTCCGGAGCTTGCGGACCTCCGCACGCGCTTCATGGACCACAGCACCTATGAGCAGGCCGTCAAAACCGAACAGCGCGCGGCCGAATTATGGAAAACCGCCGAACCAGCTTGCCGCCCTCTGATCGGCGCGCACCGGTGGATATCCCATGCCCGCTCAGCCGATTTCGGATGGGCCCCCATGGCCAAACTGACCCGGTTCAATGCCGGTGTAAATCGGCTGGACAGCATCGTTGAGGCCCATCCGGAAGAGGACATCTACCGTGCCTTGCGGCTCAGTGTCACGGGCACCGCTCCCCGTTTCTTGGGTGCTGACACCCACTGGGCAGAAGACGCCGAAGCCACTTTGAGGGTATCGCACACGAAATTTTGGGCAGAAAGCCCGGAATTTTCGAAATGGATGATCGATTTGGCCCGAGAAATCCAAGACAAAACCAAACCATGAGGCATGACTGAGGAACACGTCGTTTTGGTGAATACCCTGGACCAAGATCAGGGCACGATGGAGAAGATGGAAGCGCACCGTGCGGGCCAATTGCATCGTGCCTTCAGTGTTTTCATCCTCAACAGCCGAGGAGAATTACTGCTCCAGCAGCGCGCCCTCCACAAGTACCACAGCGGCGGTTTGTGGACCAACACCTGCTGCAGTCACCCGCGCACAGGCGAGAACGTGGTGGATGCTGGAAAACGCCGACTCGTGGAGGAGATGGGCATGCGGTGTCAGATTTCGAAAGGCTTTGACTTCATCTACCGCTCCGAGCTCGACGGGGGCCTGGTGGAGCACGAATTCGATCACGTCCTGTTCGGCATCAGCGATGTGGCGCCGCAGCCCAACGCGGACGAAGTAGCCGACTTCCGGTACGTGGCCTTCGATCAAATCCGCAGTGAGATGGCAGAAAAACCAGAGCGGTTCACGACCTGGTTCCGCATCTGCTTTGAACGCGCCGCCGATCACCTCGGAAAGTGAGCACGGTGGCCGTCATAGGAGCGGGTGTGGGCGGCTTGGCCACCGCCATCCGCGCTGCAGCGGCCGGGCGCACCGTCACTGTTTTTGAAGGCGCACCGGAAGTGGGCGGAAAACTGCGCCAACTCCACCTCGACGGCTACCGATTCGACCTCGGGCCCAGCCTTTTCACTTGGCCTGAACTGCTCACCGACACTTTGGCGCAGGCGGGCCGTCATGCCGCCCCGTTCACTTACACCCGCCTGGACCGCTCTTGCCACTATTTCTGGCCCGACGGTACACGCCTCACCGCTTGGAGCGATGGCGAGCGACTATCCGAGGAAATCGCCTCCACATTCGGTATCGACCCCAGCCCGGCCATGGACCACCTCGCACGCAGTGCCGAGGGCTTCGAAGCCACCCGAGGACTCTTCTTGGAGCAGAGCCTCCACGAGGCCAGCAGCTGGGCGCCCGGAAACGCCCTCCGTCACCTCGGAAAGACTTGGCGCGGTCGGCGTGCCCTCCCCTTGACCCGAAGACTTGACGACTGGAACGCCCGCGCCGGTCACGAGAAATTGCGCCAGCTCTTCAACCGCTACGCCACCTACAACGGAAGCGACCCCTACCGTGCCCCAGCCATGTTGCACGTCATCCCCCATTTGGAGTTCGGCATGGGAACCTTCGCCCCGAATGGCGGCATGCACGCCATCGTCGAGGCCCTTTACCGCACGGCCCTCAACCTCGGAGTCACCGTGCACACCGGCAAACCGGTGGAGCGCATCCTCACCGAACGGGGGCGCGTCACAGGCATCCGGACTTCGGCGGGAGACCACGCGGCCGATGTGGTCGTATCCGGAGCCGACGTCACACCCACCTACCGCCGGCTGCTCCCCGACCACCGCGCCCCCGAACGCATCCTCTCCGCAGAGCCCTCCACTTCCGGCGTCATCTTCTATTGGGGAGTCCGACATCCCGCCCCCGACCTCCATTTGCACAACATCCTTTGGGCGGAGGACTATCGGGCGGAATTCGACGCCCTCTTCCGCGAAGGCACCATCGCCGAGGACCCGACGGTGTACATCAACATCGGCAGCCTCACGAGTCCGGATGACGCCCCCAAAGGCTCGGGCAACTGGTTCGTCATGGTCAACGCGCCCGCCGGCTGGGAAACGAGCGGGCTGGACGTGCTTCGTTCGCGGGTGATGGCCAAGATCCACCGGATGACCGGCATCGATGTAGCCGCCCACCTCGATTGTGAGCACGTCCTCACTCCGGTTGACATTGCGGCGCGCACGGGAAGCCACCGCGGCGCCCTCTACGGCCCCGCAAGCAACAAACCCACGAGCGCCTTTCTCCGGCACCGCAACCGCGACCGGCGCCTCCGCGGCCTTTACTTTGTTGGCGGCAGCGTGCACCCCGGCGGCGGCATCCCCTTATGCCTTCTCGGTGCCCGCATCACCAGTGAATTGATGGAACGTCATGACCCTATCTGAACGCGGCGTCTTTGGCATACGCGGCTGGGCCGGCTCCCTCCGGCTCTGGATGGCCTTGCTGATCATCGTCCACTGCGTTGGGCTGGCGGGTGTGGTCTTCATCGATGCCCAATTCATACTGGACCTCACAGTGGTCAATCTCCTCTTCACCGCCTTGGTAGTCCTGGGATTCGGTCATCCAGACAATGCCTGGCGATGGGCCCTCACGGCCTACATTACCTATGGCGTAGAGCTGGTCGGAGTAAAGACTGGATTTCCGTTTGGTGACTACGCCTACGGAACACGGCTGGGGCCGCATATCTATGATACCCCTCCCATGATTGGGGTGCTGTGGTTGCTGACGCTCATGGGTTCGCTTTACTGGGCCGACCGCTGGGCACCCGACCGCCCAGGTCAGGACAGGGGAGTCCTCCGAGCGGCCATCGCCGCGAGCCTCATGGTGGCTTTTGACGTGGTACTGGAACCTGTGGCCATCCGCACCGAATTCTGGAGCTGGGCCGGCAACATCATTCCCCTGCGCAATTATGCGAGCTGGTGGATCATAGCCTTTGGTCTGGCCTGGCTGTGGCGGAAGGCCCAGACCTTTCGAACCAACCGCGCCGCCGGCTTGTTGCTTATCGTACAAACCGCTTTCTTCATCGGACTGTCTTTTTTGCCATGGAAATCCTGACCGCCTCCCTCATCGTCCTGTGCACCTTTTGCATCATGGAAGGCGTAGCGTGGGCCGCGCACAAGTACCTCATGCACGGCACCATGTGGTATTTCCACCGGGACCATCACCAGCACGAACCGGGTTTCTTCGAAAAGAACGACGCCTTCTTCCTGATTTTCGCCGTCCCCAGCGCGTGGTGCTTCATCACGGGCAGCATCTACAGCGACTTCCGGTTCTGGATCGGCACAGGCATCGCCGCATATGGGCTCTGCTATTTCCTGGTACACGACGTTTTCATCCACCGCAGGTTCAGCTGGTTCCGCAATGCCAAGCACCCCTATTTCGCCGCCATCCGAAAGGCCCACAAGGTTCACCACAAGCACCTGAACAAGGAGGACGGCGAGTGTTTCGGGATGCTGTGGGTTCCGCTGCGCTATTTCCGTGAGGCGCGGAAAGCAGAGGCAGCGCGTACCTTAGGCAAGGGATGAATCCGCACTACCTCTACCTCGCTGTTGACCTCGCCGTATTGGCTGTGCCGTTGGCGTTCAGCTTCGACCGCAGGGTCCGCTTCGTGAGGTTCTGGCCCGCCCTTCTTCCCGCCATCGCCGTCATGATGGCACTCTTCATCCCGTGGGACATCGCCTTCACCGAGCGCGGCATCTGGGGTTTCAACCCCGACTACCTCTCAGGCTTCTGGATCGCTGGCATCCCCTTGGAGGAATGGCTCTTTTTCCTCTGCATCCCATACGCCTGCGTCTTTACCTACGAATCGCTCAAGCACTACGTGCCGAATCCGCCGTTGCGCCCCTTCGCCCTTCCTGCAACCACACTTTTGGCTGTGGCCTCGGCCGCTTTGGCGCTTTCCATGCCCGAGCGCAGCTACATCGCTACGACCGGTCTGCTGACTTCACTGCTCTGCGTCGCCCTGGCCATTGCCGCGGCCCGCAAGCCGGCGATCAGAGAATGGAATCACCGCCTTTGGTTTGCCTACCTCCCCCTGCTCGTACCCTTCATCCTCAGCAATGGCGTGCTCACCGGGCTGCGCTTCTGGCAATACCCCTTGATCAACCGCGAGGTGCAAGGGGTTTCTGATCAAATCGTCTGGTACAACAACGACCACAACCTTGCGGTCCGCATCTTCTCCATGCCCGTGGATGACCTGTTCTACGGATTCCTGATGATCGCCCTGACCGTGTTGGCCTATGAAGTCATCGCCAGCCGAATGGGCATCATCACGGGCGCACCGCCCCGAGCCCCACACTGACGTAACGGTGGTCGCTCAGGCCCTCGCCGCCAGTACCGTGTGACTTCACCGACCAATCCTCGCCGGCCAGCACATGGTCGATGCGCACCCCGGGCAGCGCTCCTTGCCAAGTACCGTCCAAGGTCAGAAATCGGGCATCGTGGCTGTCGCGCAAGCTCTTGCGGCACCGCGCCAACGCCCAACTCGTAGGCGTATCGTTGAAGTCACCGCACAACACCACCGGATGGGGACTGGCCTCCACCGCCTCCATGACCCGCGACACCTGCTCCACACGTTCCACATAAGCGGCACTCATACGCCCCCAGATGCGCCCCCGCCCCTCCGCATCGGGCATGCCTTCCTCCAGCGCTGCGTAGTCCTCTTGTTCAAAGCGCAGGCTCGAAAAGTGGGCATTGAAAATCCGAACGGTATCTCCCTCCCACGCCACATCGGTGACGGCGCAGACGTTGTTGTTACGGGTACCGAACTCAATGGCCGAGCGTCCCACAATGGGCCAGCGGGACCAAGTCGCCACCCCGAATTTCCGATCGCTTTTGCTGCGGGCAATGACCACATGACTGAAGGCAGGAGCGCCATTCCCCATGGCCAAGTTCAAGGGTTGGACCACAGGAAAAGCCGCTTTATCGGTTAGCTCGAAATACTCCTGAAGGCAAAGCACATCCGGAGCCGCCGCCCCGACCGTGGCAATGATTTCCCGACGAACCTCGTTTCGGCCGGCCTCACCGTCGCCCCCCAGCCAACCGTAATAGTCGAAAAGACGGACGTTCCAGGAGACCACTTTGAACTCAGACCCCTCCGATGCCTCCATACCACATCCGGCACATCCCCAGGTGGCTTGAAACAACGGTGCACTCCAAAGCACCAACGCCCACATCGCCATAGCCGCCTTCCACCGGCGACGCCGAAGGGCCGTGAAACTGCCGAACAACAGCAAGGGAGCGCCAATGGGAAAAGTCAAACCGGCCAAGGCGGGCAATGCGGTGACATCGGGCGAGACCGTCACGGCCCATTGGGCCAAAAGGACCGAGATCCAGCCCATCCACCCCAAAAACATCGCCAACCTCCCAATTCGGGCCCGGGATGCTCTTTTGGATGTGCCTGCCCGTCCCCCCATACGTCAGACGTCACCTCCGAATCGGAACAAGAAATCTTTTTCCTCCTTGGTCAACTGGTCGTACCCCACTTTCGAAATCTTGTCCAGAATGCGGTCGATTCGTTCTTGACGTGCCTTTTTCTCGGCATTGAACTCCTCATCGGTCCGCGCGCGCTGGGTCCTTCCTTCCTTATCCACGCTCCTGTGCACGGCATAGAGTCCTTTGCCACGCTTTCGCTTGGTGCGTGACTTCTTTGCCCGGCTGGTACCCGCTGTACCGCGAGAAAACAGCGTAGTCAAGGCATCGAGCAAACGCTCCAAGGGTGCGCCCAGATCACGCCCTGACTTCATTCCCCGCACATACAAAAGACCATAGGCCGCACCCCCCAAATGCCCAATGTGCCCGCCCACATTGGCACCCCGGGACAGGGCGGCATAGTCCATCAGCACATAGACCAAGGCGACCCACTTCAGCTTGACCGGCCCGATCAGGAAAAGTCGGATGGTCGTATCCGGCAAATAAACCGCTGTCGCCACCATCAACGCCATCACCGCAGCTGATGCGCCGAGCGCAAATCCGCCCCCTCCACCGAATCCCGGAACAGTGTTGAGCAGGACGAAGTAGGCCAACCACCCCGACAATCCCCCCATCAAGTAGGTACTGAGGGTTCGACGGTCTCCAAAATAGCTGCGGAACATTCCGCCCATCCACCACAGGATGAGCAGGTTCATGACCAGGTGCCACACACCGAGGTGGACGAACATGTGGGTCACGATGCTCCAAGGCCGGCGAATCAAAAGGTGCAAATCGGACGTGGTGGCCAAGCCGAAAGCGCCGCCCGGATTCGGTACTGGAATGCCCATCGTCTCGAGAAGACCGAGGGTGGCCAGCAAGAGGTACACCGCTACATTGACCAAGAGCAGCCGGACCACCATGCCCCCGGTCGCCCACCGCATTCGGATGTCATCGCTGATGCTGCTCATGCAATCCCCGTTTCGCCTTCAAACGCCGATTTAGGTCAATAAAATACGTCGCGGTCCTTCTGCCATTGCTTGAGCAACAGGTAACCAAAGAACATCCCCCCAAGGTGGGCAAAGTGCGCCACGTTGTCACCGGGGTTGTTCTGCAGCGCCATCAGCAACTCGATGGCACCGTATCCCATCACGAAATAGCGGGCCTTGATTGGGACCGGAGGAAAAAGCAACTGCAACCGCGTTTCGGGAAACAGCATCCCAAAGCCCAAGAGCAAACCGAACACAGCGCCCGAAGCCCCGACCACAGGAACGAAAATCCTGTTGCTCAACCTCTGCAATTCACTGAATTGAGCATTGGGTTTGATCTCTTCCAAGACTGGAAACCAAGTTCCGAATTGGCTGAACAAACCATATCCCACGACCAGCTCGTGCAGGAAAAAAGCACCGAGACCGCAAATCAAATAGTAGTTCAGAAATCGCTTGGGTCCCCACACCCGCTCCAGCTGCGAGCCGAACATATACAGGGCGAACATATTGAAGAAGATGTGGCCCAGACTGGCGTGCATGAACATGTGCGTCACGATTTGCCAGGGCCGGAATTGCGGCGCCGCAGGGTAATACCCAGCCAGCATGGACTGCAGATCGGGGGAAACGAAATGCGTGACCACATAGAAGATAACATTGATTATCAACAGACTGCGGACGACGGGCGTAGCTTGATTGAACATGTATGGCTTGTCAACGGAAACGCGAGGCCACCGCTTCGCGGTCAAAGGTAGCGATGGTCGGACGCCCCCACGGGTCACGATCGGGCTCCTGACAGGCAAACAGTCCGTCCACGATGTCCAACATTTCCGTTCGTGTCAAGGTGCGCCCGGATGGGATCGCCGCACCTCGGGCCACCCCGGCCATGGCCCGACTCGCCCGAAGTTCTGAATCAACCTCCCCAGCCTCTCTCAGCTCTTCCAGTACGGCATCCACGAGGGCCGCGGGATCCCTTTCGGCCGCATCGCTGGGCAAGCCCAATACGCGAATGGTGCCAGACGGTCCAGGTTCCATGTTGAATCCAAGGGCAGACAATGCCGGCATGGCATCCTCCAACATGGCACAATCTGCCGCCCCAACTTCCAAATCGGCCGGAAACAGCAACTGTTGCGCATGTCCCGTCTGGATTTGCTGCGCCATGCCCGCAAAGCGCTCATACAATATGCGGGTGTGGGCGCGGTATTGATCTACCAGAACCAATCCGCTGCGCGTGGCCGTCACGATCCAACCCCCGAACAACTGGAACAGCGGGCGCTGCTCGTCAAAGCCCTGCCCCATGGTCGGCAACGGCTCAGGTGTGTTGCCGGCAGCTTCGGAGAACACCAGCCTCGCGCTGACCTCCCCCGTTTCTGGAACCTGCCCTTCCCTGTTCCCGGAATCGGGTGAATCGAGCCCGCCTTCAAAGAAGCGCCGGGTGGCCTCGATGCGGCTTCGATCGCGGTCTTCTGCATTTCCGAAACGGCCGGGGAAAGCCCCTCCCATGGAAGCGGCCGTCCCTGTGGAACGCTCGGGGGAGACGCCCCCTGCATTGCCCCGAGAACCCTCGGCTTGAAATGGGTTGTAGTCGGGATCGAGCTGAATCCGCGGCTCCTCCACCTCCTGACCGGGCTTCGGAGGCGCAATGTCAAACGCGGTCTCGGTATCGAAATCCAGCGACGGCGCCACATGAAAACGACCCAACGCCCGCTTGACCGCCGCCTGAAGAATGGCCACGATGGCGCGGTCCTCCTGGAATTTGGCCTCCACCTTGGTCGGGTGGATGTTCACGTCCACCCTCGACGGATCGACCTCCAAAAACAACACGTAGAGCGGAAATTGGCCGGGCGTGAGCAAACCTTCCATGGCCCGCATCACCGCTCCGTGGAAGGCACCGTGGCGGATGAACCGCCCGTTGACAAAGAGGAATTGCTCCCCCCGCGTACGCCGGGCAAACTCCGGTTTGCCCACAAATCCCTGCAAGCCTACGACATCGGTCCGCTCCTCCACGGGAACGAGACGCTCGTCATACTTGCCTCCAAAAATGCGGACGATCCGCTGGCGCAAGCTGCCCGCAGGCAAGTCGAACAGCTCCGATCCGTTGTGGCGCAGCACGAAAGCAAGGTCGGCATGGGCAAGGGCCACACGCTGGAATTCGTCGATGCAATGGCGCAATTCCACCGGGTCGCTTTTGAGGAAATTGCGACGGGCGGGCACATTGTAGAACAACCGCTTCACCGTCATGCGCGTGCCCACCTCACAGGCGGCCGGCTCCGTGGAGAGCCGCTCGCCGCCTTCCATCACCACTTCCAAACCCATGTCCTCCTCCTCCCGGCGGGTGCGGAGTTCCACACGGGAAATCGAAGCAATGCTCGCCAAGGCCTCCCCGCGGAAACCCATGGTAGCCAAGGACAAAAGGTCATCGGTGGAACGGAGCTTGGACGTCGCGTGCCGCCCAAAGCAAGCCTCCGCATCGCCCTCGCTCATCCCGGAGCCGTCATCCGACACCGAGATGCGGTTGCGGCCCGCGTCCTTGAGCTCGACCACAATGCGCCGCGCTCCAGCATCGAGGGCGTTTTCCATCAATTCCTTGACCACGGAAGCCGGGCGCTGCACGACTTCCCCTGCGGCGATCTGGTTGGCCACATGCTCCGGGAGCTGGACAATGCGGGTATCTGTCGCTGTGGTCATGGCGCAGGGGTCAGCAAATATTCCCGGGCAAAGTCGGTGGTCTCGACCCACAGCAAGCCGCGCCAGGCGGCATAGAGCAACACAACGAGGATGGCCAGGCTGCGCAACATGGCTCTGCGGCGGGCTGACAGCGTCGCCTCCACGCGGGTGGTCCGATCCAAACCGGATCCCGAACCTTGACGGAATCGCAACTTGCGCGGTCCTTCCGCGGCTTCCCCGGATACCTCGGCCTCCAAGGCCTCCTTCCTTTCTTTCCAGCGCATCGCACGGGCATCCACATGGGACGACCGAAAGGTGAAACTCCGGGGAGCGTGGCGCACGTTTCGGAAAGGACTGGGAATACGCGGGGCTTTCATCAGGCCCCCAAAGTTGCCTGCTCTTGGGCAAAATCCCGCAACACATCATCCACAGCGCGTCCACCACCGCAATGTGAAACCATGAATTGTAGGACGTGATCGACCGCGCTGTCCGGACAGGAAGCGCCAGAAGTCAACAATACCGTCGGAACCTCCCCCTTGATTTCGGCAGGCCACCAATGCTGTTCCACCTGACGCTCTCCCGCTTTCAAATCAAAGTGCGCCAGGCTTCCGTCCTTCTGAAATTCATCCACACCGTGGATGAACCAAGTCGGCAATACCTCGGCGCTCAGCTCGACCAGATGCGAGGTGTTACTGGAATTGTAGCCCCCCACCACGATCGCGAGATCCGCCTGTTCCCTGGCCATTTCCAGCGCTTGTGCGGTCGCTGTCTGGTTGTCCAGCGTCGCGTAACAGAGGGTGTCCCGGGTATTGGCAAACTTCTCACCACTGCCCCCGTCGCGCTGCTCCAAGGCCGCCTTCAGGTGATCGGCGATCGCTTGCGTATCACTGGCGAGCATGGTCGTTTGGTTCACCACACCAAAACGCTCGAGGTCCTCCGGCACACGGAATCCCTCGGAGACACGCCCTGCGAAATCAAGGGCAAATCCGTTCCAATCACGCTCTCCACGGACATAGCCGGCCAAGACCTCTGCCTCCTCCATGTTCTTCACAACCAACGATTTGGCATGGGCGCTGCTTTGGCTGAACGTGGCACGGGTTTCCTCGTGGCTTGGCTTGCCGTGAATGACCACCGTGTAGTCCTTGTCGCCGAGCTGTGCTGCGCGCTTCCATACCTTCTCCACAAAGGGACACGTGGTGTTGTATCGCTGTATGTCCAACCCGATTTCCTTCAGCCTCGACTCGATCTCGAGCGTCGTGCCGAATGCCGGCACGATGACCACGTCCTCTGGCTTCAGCTCCTCCATCGGCGTCAGGGTATTGCCCTCGGTGTCCATCAGGAAACCAATGCCCTGAGAGGTCAGATCCGCGTTCACCTCCGGGTTGTGGATCATCTGGCTCAACAGCCAAAGGCGCTTTCCCGGGTTTTCATGCACTGCCTTGTAAGCAATCTCGATGGCGTTCTCCACCCCGAAGCAGAACCCGAAATGACGGGGGAGAATGAACCGCACGGTTCCAAAGTCCAACACACTCGGCGCGAGGTCGCGCTTTCGCGGATCCCCTGTCTTGCGAATGGTCTTGACCTTGCCGATCACCGGGGACCGGTAGAATTCCGGAATGTCAAACGTGCGCATCTCCACGAAGGTACAGGGCAACCCCCTGCCGTGTTCACCTGCCGGCGTTTTAGGACCACCGCAACCCACAACGCTCCTTTCCCGTATTCCCCGCATGCGATTCCCTTCCCTGCGTGCAGCACTCATGCTGACCGGTATGGTCATGCTCACCCTGCTTTCCAGCCGCGCGCAGGGCGTGTTCACCGTTCCGGGCAGTCCGGGTTGGACGCTAAAACTCCTCAAGGAATCAGACCACGGTCCACAGTTGCGGCTGCGAATCCACCCTACTGTCGCAGGTGCTGCGCTTCGCCGCGGATTTGAAATCACCGTCCACCGGGACAACGACCTGTTGGAGGTGATCAAGCCCAAGGGCAAATCCGCTGCGAGAATCTCACTGTCCCATGACCATGTCTACACGTTAGAGGTCCAGCACGAAGCGGCCTACCGCAAGGTTATCCAATGGGATACCCGGGGGCTCGATCGCCAATTTCAGCTGGACTGTCACGTCGATCTCTTCCTGCGTCCCAACCTCGAAGATTTGACCTTTGAGGATGAGCTTACCCTCAGCATGCCACTTTCCGTGGTGTGGTACGATGAAAAACGAAACCTCTTCCGTCACGATGCGTATCTGCATCACGATGGCATCGAGCGGTTACGCAGCCACCTCGCGCTGCGCGATCCATCCCTGCAAGCGTCCCCCTTAAAAGGGCCTTGCACAAAGCCACCTGAAAATGGTGCTGCGTGTCAGCACCGGTGAGGTTGATGTGGTGAGAAGGGGCTGCCGAAAGGTGGCCCCTTCACTTTTTGGAGCGGGTCCTGAGACGATCGAGTGTCTTGGCAGCGTAGGCTTCCTTTCGTTCGGCCGACTTCAGGCTCAAATCTTCGACCGGGCCGCCCCAGGATCTCGGAAACCAAGACCTCCGTCCTTGAAGCTCGGTCCATGCCGAGGTCTTCAGCCTCAACAGGAATTCATCTGGACGATCCAACCAACCGGCCGCATCGACCCCCTGAAAGGCAATGTGAATTTCAGGATGAGCTTGCAGCCACCGCACCAGCAGCACATTCACGACCTCCTGCTGTTCAGGGCAGGTCTTTCCCTTCACGTCCCTTCTCAAGGCCTTTCGGGCCCATGCATCCATTTCCAGAGCCTGCTCTGCCGTCCGCAAGGGAACCAGAGGATCGAAGGGCGGCGGGTCACAGGGACCAGAAGCCATGAGGTTGACCCCAAAAGCCAAGCAGAAGGCCATCATGAGGCCCGACCGGCGCCCTGCATATTGGCACTCTTGATTCATGCCGGCGCATCTGCTTCGGTGAAGGAAATGCCCTCCTGGCCCAAGGCCTCCAACAGCGGTTCATACAAATCGGCATGGGTGGGCAAGATGACTCCCGTGCCGCTCCAATCCCCCCGCATCCACATGCGCGCCGCCAATGCCAATGGCAATCCCACCGTCAATGACATCGCCGTATGGGTGTCGTCCTCGCCGATGTGGACGAGGTGGGACGTCCTGACCCGTTGTTCACCCGAAGCCGTGGTGTAACGGAACCGATGCCACATGACGATCATATCCAGGTCTCCGGGCGCCAAAGCCCATTTGGCCTCCAATCGCTCCTGCAGAATTTCGCAAGGAGACCCCTGCAACCGCTCCACGGGCTGGTCGCTGAACAGCCCCAACCAATCGAGCAATGCCAGCGTCTTTTCGTCAGCTCGTGTTGCCCTGGCCACCGCGGCGCGCACCTCTCGGGCATCGGCATCTCCGGATACACCCCCTGCAAAACCCGCAGTGAAAGTGCGCCATGTGGTGCCCTCGGGCAACGTGACCCGGGCATCATCACGGTTCATGCCGAGTTGGAACAAAGCGTCCCACCCACTGCAGAACCCATCCCCTCGCAGGGTGCCCCGAACCAGAGTATCAATCCCTTCCAATCCATATATCTGCTCGTAAGCCAAACTGTCGCGGTTGGCATATCCCTCAAACCGACCTGCACCCGGCACGTCAATGGATGTGACCTCCTGGAACAAGCGGTGGGGGGGCAATACCCGGTTCAAACCCGCATCGCGAAAAGTCGCCGACCCTCCTTGTCCGGCCAGCACCACGTTTCGCGGGTTCCACGTGAATTTGTAATGCCAAGGGTTATTGTCGCTCTCAGGTGCCACCAATCCACCGGTGTAGCTCTCAAACCCGGTAAGGGTAGAACCCTCTTCGCGCAGGCCATCAATGACCTGCATGGCGCTGAGGTGATCGATGCCTGGATCCAGCCCCAACTCATTGAGGATGGGAATTCCGGCCGCCTGCGCTTCCTCGTCCATGGAGGCAATTTCCGGGGAGAGATAGCTCGGTGTGATCAACGGAGTGCGGGTCGCAATGGCATCTCTGGCCACTTCGGGATGCAGGAAAGCGGGCAGCATGCTGACCACCAAATCCGCTTCGTCAATTTCCGCCCTCCGCGCCGCAGGGTCTCCCGCATCCAGCGCAAATACACCCGCTGAAGGGTGGCCTTCCGCCTTGCGTTCGGCCAGTTTCACGTCCAGGTCACCGATTCTCACGGAATAATCCTCAGCAGCTGAATGCTGCAGCAAATGACGGATCAGCGAGGAGCTCGACCTGCCAGCCCCGAGGATGAGAACGCGTTTCGGCATGTGGCGAATTTCGGAGGAGCAAGCACTGAACCACCATCACTCGCAAAGACTGGCACGGGACTTGTCCACAACCAAAGAGAACCGGGCCTATTTTCGGCAAGAAAGCCGGACGAGCGTCCGTTCACATCTGAAGCCCATGCGTCAATCCTTCATCATTCCGCTATTGAGCCTGCTGGTCCTTACTGCTTGCTCCGGCCCCAAGGCTCTGACCAAGCGTGGACTGGAACTTCAACAGGCCGGGATGAACCGCCAGGCGGCAGAGATGTACTACCTAGCGCTGCGACGAAAGCCCCACTTCATCGATGCCATGGTGGGCTTACGGACAACGGGACAAGGCTTCATCGACACACAGGTCGGAGAATTCCAACGGGCTTCGTTGGACGGTCGAAGGGCCGATGCACTCAAGCTGTATGATGAAATAACAGCTTATCAGTCTCGGATGGCAGCCGTAAATGTGGACCTGCTGATTCCGAAGTCATTGATTTCGGATTACGAGAACCACCTCGACGAACACCTCATTGAATTGGACGAAGAAGGGCATGCCCAACTTGAAGCGGAGGACTTCGCTGGCGCCACCGAAACATTCAAGGAAATCATCAGGCTGGACGCGGAATACAAGGATGCAAAAGCCCTGCTCACCGTCGCACAGGCAGAACCCTTGTATAGAAAGGCAAAAGAGGACCTCGACGAAGAGGCCTATCGGGCTGCGCATGACGCATTATCGAAGACCCTGAAGTTCGACCCGGCCTACAAGGACGCCGAGTCGCTGCGCGCTCAAGCGCTCGAGGAGGGGCGGTTCAACATGGCCGTTATGGACTTCGACGCTCGCAACCGCGACCGGGATGTAGCATTGGAATTGCGCAGCGGAGTCCAGCACCTCCTCCTCCAGAGCGACGACCCCTTCATTGGTGTGGTGGACCGCACCCAGCGAGAAGAAATCATCGCAGAACAACAACTCTCCATCTCCGGCATCTCCGACGAACAGGTTGCCGTCGGCGGGTTGGCGGGGGCCCGGGCCATGCTGACGGGTTCCATCTTGATGTATTCCGTGGAAACGGGCTCCCCGATGACCACGACGCGACCGGGTTTCCGCAAGTACTTCCGCGAAGTGACGAATGATGCCGGCAAGACCGAGAAGGTTGCCGCTTTTGCCCCTGTGCAGTACATGCTCCATTCGCAACGGCGCGAAATCATCGTCAAATTCGAGTTGAAGTTGATCAGCACCGAGACCAGCGAATTGCTGTTTTCCAAGGTCGACGAAGTGCGCAGCTCAGATGAAATTGAATTCGCTACCAGTCAGGTCCAAGCCGGCTCCCTTTACCCAGCGCGTTCCAACGGTGAAGTGGACCGAAGTGGGAAGTCGCAAATGACACGCCTGCTCAACAACCGAAGGGAGCTCATGTCCACGGCTTCCATGCGCAACCAATTGATCGAGGAGGCGACCCGACGGGGGACGCGGCAAGTGGAAGCCTTCCTGTCCGAACACATTCAATGAGCGGCCTTTCCCCCTACCGTCCATTCTTGCCCCTCCTCTTCGCTGCCGTGGTCCTTTCCGGTTGCGCAGGGAAGAAAAACGCGAGCCAGACGCCACCCCCGGCCTGGGTGGATCAACGACCCATCTCGGAAAGCCACTACATCGGGATCGGAAGCGCATTGAAAACCATGGACGCCAGCGAGGCGACCAAGACTGCCAAAGAGAGGGCGGCTGCAGACCTGGCCGCAGAAATCGCCGTCCGCGTGGAAAGCACTTCCCTGCTGGAAAGTGCGGAAGCCAACGGAAGCGTATCGGAACATTTCTCGAGCTCCATATCAAGCCGCGCAGAAGAACGCATCTCCGGCTTTGAAGTCGTGGATGCCTGGGAGGATGAAAAGCGCGTGCACGTCTATTATCGACTGAACAAAGCCCTGCACGCATCCCAAAGGCAGGCGCGCCGGGCGGAAGCCATGCAGTCTGCTGCGTTGGAGTATTCCGCCGGTCGAACCGCGCGCGATGAGGGAAACCTCCTGAGGGCCCTTGCCCATTGGAGTCACGGCGTCATGGTCCTGGAGGAGTTCTGGAACGAAGTCAATCGAACAGAGGTTGAGGGTCAAGAGGTCAACCTCGCATCTCATTTGGTCCGCACCCTCCGCCAAACCGTTCAGGACATCCGATTGGAGCCCGCCGTGAATCAGGTCAAGCTCACCGCAGAAGGCCGATTCAAATTTCCGCTCGGCTTGGAGGCCACCATCGCCCAACAAGAGCAGACAGGTGTTCCCATCGCATACGCCTATCACAACGGAACCTACCGCAGGTCCGGCACTGAATTCACGGATGATCACGGCCAAGTGGTCGCCTTGATCTCCGATGTGGCACCCCGACGTCCCAACCCCAATTTCACGGCAGGCATTGACCTGGAGCGCTTGTGGAAACAGGCCGAAGTGGACCCCACTGTTGTGGCCCTCTGCGGAAGTCCGATCACCGCAGAAATCAGCGTTCCCATCAAAGTCGAAATGCCGCGCGTTCACGTTGGAGCCGATGCCGAATCCACCTTGGATGCCGGCCAAATGGCGGGCCCGATCGAAGCATTGCGAAGGGTATTGATGAAGGAGGGATTCGAAGTCGTAGACACTCCGGAATCGGCACAGTTCCAACTTTCCTTCCGTCTCCGCTCGGACATGCGGTCCCCGCAGGGCGACCTCGCCAACTTCCATACGGCCTACGTGGAAGGGATCGCCTTGACCCGCGATGCCACAGGGGCAAGGGTGAATGAAACGCAGATTGACCGAATCAAAGGGGTTCAACTCAATGCAGAGGCCGCTTTGCGCATCGCCCTGTCCAATTTGGCAGAGTCCATCGAGAAATCTCTTGGCAAAAAAATCACGGACAATCTGCGCTGAGGCAGGTTGGCACGATATTCGCAATTCCACAATCCAAATTCCATAATCCCGAATCCATGACCCGTATCACGATTCTCTCCCTGGGCCTCTTCATGGGCCTGTCCGTGCTGTCTACCGGCTGCAAGAAGAACAAGGAAATGTCCGCTCCCAAAGGAGAGATGGAGATTATTGAATTCTGCACGGGCGACGAGTATGAAAGCGACAACAAGACCTTCCGCGCCAGCGCTACGGGCGAGAGCCAAGACCGAGAAATCGCAAAAAAGAAATCCCGTTCGAATGCCGAAACCATCCTGGCCCGAACGGTGAGTGCCACCATCAAAGCGGTGACGGACAACTACGTTTCCAGTACCGAGTTCAACAATCGGGAAGAGATCACGGAGACGTTCAATGAACTGGGACGTGCCGTGGTAGACCAGGAACTCCGAGGTGCCATTGCCATTTGCGAGAAGTTGACCCAGCGCGAAAACGGCATTTATGTCTCCTACATCTCTTTGGAGCTCAGCGGAGAAAAGGTAGCCAGCAAGTACAACGAGAAAATTTCGGAAGACGAGCGCATCATGGCCGAGTACAACTACGAAAAGTTCAAGGAGACCTTCCAGGAGGAGATGGACAAGCTTCGCAACTGATCCCATCGCAACCCATCCAACGAAAAATGGCGCCTCAGGGCGCCTTTTTCATTTCCTGAGCGTGCCCAACCAAGCCTGCAGCATGTCCCTGCCCTGCGGCGTCAGGACGCTCTCCGGGTGGAACTGCACGGCGTGCAGCGGCAATGCAATGTGACGGATCGCCAATGGAATTTGAGGCTCCTCCTCCACTTCTGCCGTCACCGTCCACAGAGCGGGCAAAGCCGCGCGGTCAGCACACCAGCTGTGGTAGTGCCCCACCTCGAAACGGTCGGGAACGGGCCCGAGCAACGGATCCTCCGCCACACGCACGGCCATGGAAGTTCTTCCGTGCATCACCTCTTCCATCTGTCGCAACCGTCCCCCACTCCATTCCACCAATGCCTGAAGCCCCAGGCACACCCCCAACATGGGGCGCTGGGGCGCCCAAGCCTCGACCAGCGGCATCAATCCTTCGGACTCCGACGGCAGTCCTGGCCCCGGCGACAATACAATGCCATCACATCCTTCGGCATCACGCGGCGTCCAATGGGGCGCTTGGCGCACTTCTACTTCTGCGCCGAAACGGCCCAAATCATGGGCGAGGTTCCAGGTAAAAGAATCCCGATTGTCCACCAGAAGAATGCGGAGGGCCGACATGGTGCAAAGGTTCGTCGAAGCGTGCGATACTTGCACCATGTCGAAACCCATTGCGAGTTACAGCCCTCATCGCCGCGCTGGCAGCACCGTGTACTGCAGCGGTCAAATCCCGCTCATCCCCGAAACCGGCGAGCTGTTGCACGGCTCCATCACCGAGGAGGTCAACCGCGCGCTGGACAACCTGGCGGCCGTTCTCGCCGACGCCGGGTCGGGACTGGACCGCGTGGTGAAGACCACCGTATTCCTGATTGACCCTCGGGACTATGCCGAAATGGACACCGCCTACCGCGCCCGTTTCGCCGACCCCTTGCCCGCCCGGGAAGCGGTTTTCGTAGCCGGTCTGCCCAAACAGGCCCGTGTCGAAATCAGCGCCATCGCCTGCGATTGAACCCCGGCACCTCCTCTCCTGTTCCTTTGAAGCATCCCCGACCATGGAAGTCCTCCGCAAAATCCTCCACTACGCCAACCCGCTGAACCTCTTCCGCAAGAGCGAAGGCGAAGGAGTCAACCTCCGCGTCATGCACGGCATCAACAAGGTCTCCATGACCGTGTTTCTGCTCTGCCTGATCTACATGCTCATCCGCTACCTGAGCCGATAATAGCCTTCCGATCAGCGGATCAGTCCTTCCCCCTGGAAGCGTTTTTCCAACTTTACGTCGCGCAACAGCGCCGACTTGACCGCGAGCCGCAGCTGCAGGCTCTGCTGAAATCCAAAGGGCACCCAGCGCGCGGAAAACTCCCAGCAATGCAGGTCCCAGATCACGTTCACCTGGGTGTTCGTGAATTCCTTGGCCGTGAAGTCGTAGCCTGACCCCACCGTGATGCGCCAGTCTTCCAGCAAGGTGACGTTGCCATTGAAGGTGAGGTTCTGCGTGAGGATGGTGGTGTCCGCCTGGATGTCGCTGCGCCAATTGCGTTGCAGCCGCATGGTGTAGCCCGCCCGGACGCTCCAAGGCGTCTCACCCTGTCCCGTCCAATTCGCGTTGACCGACGCATTGGCCCGCTTGAGGCGAACAGGCGACCCTCCTGACTCCCAGAGAAAGCGGTCAATGCGGGCACCCGTGCTGTCCCGATCGTAGAAGCTGTGGGCAAATCCGATGTTCACCGGGAAGCGCCCCGCAATGGTGGTAAATCCCGACCCCGTGATGTCGCTCCACCGCAGCGAATCGGCCTGCAGGTTGTGGCTCGCCCGCAGGGACAGGTTGTCAATGAGGCGGACCTTGCGCGTTTCGCCCTCCTTGTCGCGGATCTTGGCCTCGAGGTTGTTGTTCAGCGTGAAATTGAGCGCCCCCTGTGCATTCAACTCCGAAGGGGTGTAAAGGCCCGGCGCCAGTGGGTCGTAAATCTCCAAGACACTGCCATCGATCCCCACTACGGAATCCCGACGGTTGAAGGCCGGGTTGTAGCTGAACCCCACCTGCGGCGTAATCACATGTCGGATGGCGCGCAGCCGGCCCTCTCCCCTGTTTTGGAAGGTGCCATAGAACTTGGTATTGGCGCTGATCCCCATGCGCCAATCACCGTCGGCGTAAAACCCGGCGATGGTGTCGGTCACGATGCTGTCCGGCACGTCTGGGCTGACCGCCTTATTGAGTGCGCTGAAGTTCCAATACCCATTGTATGAAAGATTTGGGGTCAGGCTGATGAAGCCCGCCTTGATCTGGGTCGAAGCCGCCGCCGTGTGCTTCACCCCGGACTCTGCCCGCTTCAAGAGTCCTTGAAGCCCCTCGTCGAACAGGGTACTGTCGGTCCCCGTGATGCGCTGCTCGGACTTGAGGGCATAGGTCACACCAATGCGGTCATACCACCCCTTTTTGATCGCGTTGGGTCGGAGCAGACGCGAAATCGGCAGCTCAAATCGGCTGACATTGACCCCTACCGAAGGGACGATGAGGTCCACCCGTCCCGTGCTGCTGTTCTGGTTGTGCCGCGCCGTCGCCGTGATGCTCACCGGCTTGCCGGGCAGCGAGGCATTGTAATTGATGCTCGAAGAGAAGGTGTTGGAGAGGTAATCCTCCTGCGTACTGTTCAATTGGGAGCGGAAATTGCCGCTGGAACCGAAGTTCACGTTGGCATTGAAGCGCCCATTGGGCCGGGCCTTGGGGTCCTGGTTGTGGCTCCAACGCACGAAGAACTCCGTCCGGCGCGTCGCCCCCGGGTCCCCTGCGGTTCCGCCCGTCACGATGCTGGAGCGCGAGAGCTGGAAATTGCCGTTGAAACGGTACCGGTAGCGGTACTGTGCCGTACCCGCGAGTCTCCATGTGCCCCTGCTGTAGAGGTCGCCCTGCACCCGGGCATCCCAATGCTCTCCCAGCGGCTCGTACCAGCCGAGGTCCTTGATGAAATACCCGAGCTCCCGCCCGTTGCCAAAGCTGGGAAAGATCAATCCGCGGCTGCGCTCCTGCTTCTGAGGAAACCAGAAAAACGGCAGACCCACGGGCAAGGGTATGCTCCGGATCTTGACAAACATGGGTCCGCTGACCACCTTCTCGTCGGGGATGAGCAGGCCGCGGGTCAGCTGGAAATGGAAATGGGGACGGTCTGCGTTGCACGTCGTGAACTTGCCCCCGCGCAGGAATATGCGACCATCGGGGTAGCGCTTGGCCCGGTCCGCATGGAAGGTCAATTCGCCTTCCTGGGTCACCGCATGTCGGCTGAGTCCCTTGCGGCTGTCGAGGTCATACCGCAAAGCGTCCTGCGTGAAGGACTTCCCATCCTGCGTGAACACAGGGCGGCCTTGGAGGGTGCCTGTGCTGTCGGGTACGCCCTCCGCTTCAATTTCTCGGGCACCGGCCAGATAGTCAACCCGTGCCGCCTCCAATTGGATGCCCGCCGTCTCCACCCGGGCTTGGCCACACAACGCCACACGCGCTTCCCTGACCTCAAACACAATGCTATCCACGGCCTGATAGGCGATGGGATCCGGCACTGCCGGCAGCACAGAGTCCGCGGGCGCCGTCCAGGTTTCCCGAACCAACACAGGGGCCGGATGCCCCATGGCCGATACCGAAACTGCAGAATCTGGGCGGCTTCGCAAGGCAAATCCCGGCAGAACGGTCGGGTCCTCGGCGCCCTCCACAGGCGTCAACCCCAAAGTTGCCAGGTCGGCAAAATCACCCGAGGGTGCCTGAAGCAGGGTAATGGTGGACAATCCCGCCGAATCCAACCGCATCCGGATTTCTGAACACAGGGCCCGATTGGCTTGGGGCAAGGGCGGGGAAAGACCATCTTCGAGCGCCTGACGGATGGATGCACTGTCGGTGTCAGCGAAATACAAGGTGCGCCCATTGCCTTGAATGACGACCTCTTCCAGAACACCTTGGACAAATCGACCATCGAGGTCACGGCCCGTCACTTGGTGGTGGAAACCGTCCGCAGCAGGACTCGCCACAAAAGCCTTGCCCCTGACTTCCATCCTGTCCGCTCCTCCATCGGCCAGATACAAGCGGATCGAATCACCGGTGAGCTGATCACCCCCGCTCCACAACACTGGATCTCCTTCCAGGTCCACACGGGACGATGACTCAGACCAGAACAACCGAAGCGCGGCCCCGGTGACTTCGGCAGAATGCAAGCTGGCGCCCTGCGTCGCCTCCAGCGAACGACCTCCCGTGGAATCCGTCGCAATGGCGATGGCAGGCCCTTCCACGAGCAGAGGATCTCCTTCTTCCCGCAGCCATGCCGATGCCCTCCCGAATAGACCCACACCCCCGGCGGCTCCGCCCGTCAGACGCTCGAACCGGGCGGAGTCTGCCCGCAACCTGTATGTCAGCGCTGTGTCCTGAAGGTCCACGGAGCCCACGGCGATTCCCGTGGAATCCGCCAGGGCGAGACTGTCACCGGCTACCCGGAGGTCACCATCGCGGAACAGCGCTGGAGCCAAGGAGTCCCCGAGAAACCAGCCGCCTCCCGAATCCAGGTTCCATTCGCCCCTATGGCAAGTCACCCCACCTGAAGGATGACTGACTTCCGCCGCCACGGGAAAAACCAACCGCCGTTTCCGCGGATGGTATCCAATGCGCGCGGCGTTCACCCGAAGCGTATCCACCGTCATTTCCACCCCCCCGGTAAAATCCATTCGCCCTGAATCCCGCTCGTACCATCCCCCACCGCTTTCAATGCGCTCCTTTTCCGTGGTGACCACACCACCGCCCGAATAACGGGCCACGCCTTGCCGAAAATCATAGGTCGTCCTGCGCGTGACCAGCGTTCGGATGCCGTCCTCCGCGGACCGCTCAATCAGCCTCACCTCCGGTCCTGTCATTGTGCCCAGACCACTGTCCGGATGAAGGGTGAGCACATCGCCCGTCAATTCCACGGGACCGTCTTCCACGCGAACGTCTCCCATCATTCGGAATTGCCCATCGGAATGGCGCCATGCGCTGTCGCAGTGCACCACTGCGCCATCCACAGAGAGCATCACATGGCCCAACAGACGCTGTCCTTCGACAATCCGAGGGTCGCGTACGATCTCATCCGCTCTTTCAATGCGCACTTCGACTGGCTGCGCCCATGCACGGGGCGTCAGGAAACCGACGACCAAAATCCCGAGTAACCGCACAAGAAAAACGGGGCGCCAAGCGTTGCACACGTGGGGTACAACGCAAAATCCCTCGGTTCGGTATTCGTTTTCGATTGCCAACAATGCGTGGCGCAAATTCGGTCCTGTTGGACGCTCGAATGCCCACCAAAGCTAGATACTTTTCACCCTGTTGATGAGCAGGAAGTCCACATACGACCGTACAGCATATCCGCAGTCCCCAAGAAAGAAGACCGGCAGCGGTTGGGCCAAAGCGGGCGTGGTCGGTACCATCGCCACCGTCCTTTTGGCCGGCAGCGCCTTCCATCCCCCTATCAAACCCGCCATGACGGTGGTCATCGACCCCGGTCATGGTGGAATAGACCCGGGCAACCTGGGAACGGGCCGATACTCCACCGTCGAAAAAGACGTCACCCTGGCCGTCGCCCTGAAAACAGCCGCCTACATCGAAGAGCGCATCCCCTCGGTGAAAGTCATCATGACGCGAACGAGCGACACGTATCCCGAGCTGCCTGATCGGGTGCGCCTGGCCAACGACAATGAGGCCGACCTGTTGATGTCGATTCACTGCGACGCCTTTGCCAAGTCCTCCGCATACGGCAGTGCCTCTTTTGTGATGGGCCTTGAAAAAAGTGAGGCGAGCCTTCGCGTGGCCCAAAAAGAGAACGCCGTCCTTTTCGAAAAAGGCGGCGCAGAGGCACTCGGGTTCGACCCCGATGACCCGGACACCTTCATTGCGCTCGCCCTGCGCCAGGAAATCTACCTGGATCGCAGCCTGCACCTGGCCAACCTCATCCAAACCCAATTCCGGGAAAGGGTCGGACGCAAGGACCGCGGGGTGCGACAGGCCGATTACTATGTCACGGCCTACACGAATATGCCGAGCGTCCTGGTCGAGCTGGGATTCCTGACCAATCCAACCGAAGAGGACTACCTGATTTCCAATCAAGGGCAAGACTACATGGCCAGTGCCCTATTCCGGGCATTCCGCGATTATGCCGAGCACTGGTTCAGCCTCGAATCCGCCGTGCAGAAGCCCCCTGTGGACAAGGGACCTCAAGAGGGTTCGAATGGAGAGGCCCCAGCACCAGACGCTCCATCGGATTCGACCCCGGATGCCACAGGAATTGACCATGCGGAGCAGGCCACCCCACCGTCTTGGTTTGATGCGCTGACCCACCAGTGCAATACAGGCATTTGCTTCACGGTACAAGCCGCCAGCTCCCGCTCAGGCGCTCCGCTCCAGTCCGAAGGTTTCGACATCCCCCACGTCACGCAGGAACGGTCCCGGGGAGTGTATAAGTACAGAGTAGGCTCATCCCCTTCATACGAGGATGCTTGCCATATGCGCGATACCTTGCGGGTGAAAGGCTTTCCGGATGCCTTTGTGGTAGCATTCGAGGATGGATCCCGAATCCCCCTCGAGGACGCCATCCGGAGGCAACGGAAATAAGACGCGGCATGCAGAAAGGCAGGGAAATCAAAATCGGCATTCTCGTTCTCCTCGGAGCGGCAGTGTTGGTATTGGGCGTCAATTACCTCAAAGGCCTGAATCCCTTGGGCGGTGGTCGCGAGTTCCATGCCATTTATGAGAACATCGATGGCCTGGCCATTTCCAACCCTGTCGTGGTCAATGGCTTCCAGGTAGGCCAAGTCTCCGGAATCGAATTTGCTGCCTCGGGAAGCGGCGCGCTGCACGTCACCTTCGTCATCGAGCAGCCCAACCTTCACGTCACCAAGGACAGCAAGGCCCGGATTTATTCCAACGACCTTTTCGGAACCAAGGCCATTGAGCTCGTGGCGGGTCGCAGCTCGGAGCTGGCCGCTACCGGTGACACCCTTGCCTCCGAAATCGAGATGAACATCACCGAGGCGGTCAAAATGGAATTGATTCCGCTGAGAAACAAGACAGACCAACTCATCGCCGGCGTGGATGAGATCCTCGAGAATCTGCAAACGGTCTTCCAGGACAGCGCTACACAAGGCCTGCCCAAAGCGTTCGAGAGCATCCAACGCACCATGGAGAACCTCGAAAGCACCTCCGCCACACTCGACCTGACCGTGGAGGAGAACCGGTCAGCCCTCAAGGGCATCGTAGACAACATGGAGCAATTGACCGGCTTTGTGAATTCCCAGCAGGGTGCCTTGTCCAATGCGCTGGGCAACTTCAGCCAAATCAGCGACTCCCTCGCCGACCTGCAGCTGTCCACCACACTGCGCAAGGCGGACGCCTCCATCACGGAACTCAACCGCCTTCTGGAAGGACTGAACAACGGAGAAGGCACCGTGGGAGCACTCCTCCAAAACGACTCCCTGCACAATGGGCTCTTGGCCACCAACCGCGAGGTCCAGACCCTGATCAATGACTTCTACCTGAACCCACAGCGCTATATCCGCGTATCCGTCTTCGGCCGCAAGGAAAGCCGCAAGATGAGCGAGAAGGAACTCGAACGCCTGCAGCGCCTCATCCAAACGGAGCTCGACGAGCGGGCAGGAGAAAAATAACCCAAGACCCATCGTCCATGCCCCACCTCCTCGGTCAAATGGTCTTCCTTGCCCTGCTCGGTGCGGCGGTATTCCTTTTTGCCCGGCGCATCGGAACCATCAAGCGGAACATCCTACTGGGACGAGACGTGGACCGCTCCGACCGTCCCGGTGAGCGTTGGGCCACCATGGCGAGGGTCGCCCTGGGCCAGTCCAAAATGGTGGTCCGCCCGGTGGCCGGCATCATGCACATCGTGATCTACGCGGGCTTCATCCTCATCAACATCGAGGTACTCGAGATTCTGATCGATGGGCTGTTCGGGACCCACCGCGTGTTCGCCCCTTACCTCGGTGGACTTTACGACTTCCTCATCGGCTGTTTCGAATGGCTCGCCCTGGGGGTCCTGGTGGCCTGCGTGGTGTTCCTCGTACGGCGCAACGTATTGCCCATTGCGCGCTTCCGCAGCCCAGAAATGAAGGGATGGCCCAAGAACGACGCCAACATCATCCTGGTGGTGGAGGTGTTGCTCATGTTCGCTTTCCTGTCCATGAACGCGGCCGACGGCATCGCACAGGGCCGCATCCTCGAGGGCGTCTGGACCGACCTACATCACTACAGCGACGCGGGTTCCTTCCCGGTCAGCCAATGGTTGGTGCCCCTCTACGCCGGTCTCTCCGACGCAGGCATCGTCGCACTGGAGCGCGGGGCGTGGTGGTTTCACATTGTCGGGATCCTGGCCTTCCTGGTCTACGTCCCCTACTCCAAGCACTTCCACATCTTCCTCGCCTTCCCGAACACCTACTACAGCGACCTCACGCCGGCCGGCCGGTTGGACAACATGGCGGCGGTAAAGAAAGAGGTGGACCTCATGATGTCGGGAGATCCCTTCGCCGCTCCCGCAGAACCCGCAGGGGACGCTCCCGCAGAGCCACCGAAGTTCGGCGCAAAGGACGTCCAAGACCTCACGTGGAAGCAGCTGATGGAGGCATACAGCTGCACCGAGTGCGGGCGTTGCACTTCTGCTTGCCCGGCCAACGCCACCGGCAAATTGCTGAGTCCGCGCAAAATCATGATGGACACGCGGGACCGCGTGGAAGAAGTGGGTCGCGCCATGGATGCCGCCGGCGGAAGCTGGGGCGAAGGTGACGGAAAGAACCTGCTTGGCGACTACATCAGCGAGGAGGAATTGTGGGCCTGCACGAGCTGTCAAGCCTGCGTGGAAGCCTGTCCGATCAACATCAGCCCCATGGGCATCATCCTGGACATGCGCCGCAGCCTCATCATGGAGGATTCCAAAGCCCCCGAATCCCTGATGTCCATGTTCAACAACGTGGAGAACAACGGCGCCCCGTGGGCCTTCCCCGCCACCGACCGCGGCAAGTGGACCGACGAACTGTCCGCCGAATCCTGATACAGAATCCCATGGCATTGACCGTCCCTACCCTGGCCGACATGAACGCCCGCGGAGAGTCCCCCGAGGTCCTCTTCTGGGTGGGCTGCGCCGGCAGTTTCGATGACCGCGCCAAGCGCATCACCAAGGCCATCGCCCGCATCCTCGACGCATCCGGCGTGCCCTTCGCCGTATTGGGCGCCGAGGAAAGCTGCACCGGAGACCCCGCCAAGCGCGCAGGCAACGAATTCCTGTTCCAGATGCAGGCCACCCAGAACATCGCCGTCCTCAACGGATATGGCGTGAAGCGCATCGTCACGGGATGCCCGCACTGCTTCAACATCCTGAAGAACGAGTACCCGGAACTCGGAGGTGAATACGAGGTGATGCACCACACCCAGTTCATCCAGCAGCTCATCGCGGACGGGCGGCTCAAAGTGGCCGATGGTCAGCCCTTCAAGGGCAAGCGCATCACCTTCCACGACCCTTGCTACCTCGGTCGCGGCAACGGCGAGTACGAAGCCCCGCGGGCTGCGCTGCAAGCTTTGGACGCCGACCTCGTGGAGATGCGGCGTTGCAAGAAAAACGGCCTGTGCTGCGGCGCGGGCGGCGCGCAGATGTTCAAGGACGCCGAGAAAGGCAACCGCGAGGTCAACCACGAGCGCACGGACGACGTCCTGGAGAGCGGTGCCAAGGTGGTCGCCACGGGCTGCCCCTTCTGCAACACCATGATGACCGATGGCGTCAAGAACGCCGAGCGAGAAGGCGACATCGAAGTCAAGGACATCGCTGAACTCATTGCCGAAGCAGCCGATCTTCTTTGATCCCCAACTGCTGAAGAACCCCATCCGATGCGGCTATCTTGCCGCCCCAAATCCAGACCATGGCCTTACTCGAAGGAAAAATTGCCCTGATCACCGGCGCCTCCCGCGGCATCGGAAAGTCCATAGCCCAACGCTTTGTGGAGGAAGGCGCCACCGTGGCGTTCACCTACCGCTCCAGCGAGGAGAAAGCCCGCGCCCTTGAGGCCGAATTGACCGCTTCCGGAGGCACAGCCCGCGGCTTCAAATCCGACGCCGGCAGCCTCGCCGAAAGCGAAGAACTCGTAAAGGAAGTGGTGGAAGCCTTCGGCACCGTCGACATCCTCATCAACAACGCGGGAATCACCCGCGACACCCTGCTCATGCGCATGTCCGAGGAGCAGTGGGACGAGATCATGCAGGTCAACCTCAAAAGCTGCTTCAACCTCACCAAAGCGGTGATGCGCACCATGCTGAAAGCCCGCGCCGGCAGCATCATCAACATGTCAAGCGTGGTCGGAATCCAGGGCAATGCAGGCCAGGCCAACTACGCCGCCTCCAAGGCCGGCATCCTCGGGTTCACCAAAAGCGTCGCCCTGGAGCTGGGCAGCCGGAACATCCGTTGCAACGCCATCGCCCCGGGCTTCATCGAGACCGAAATGACCGATGCACTGGACGAGGCCACCGTTCAAGGATGGCGCGATGCCATTCCATTGAAGCGCGGCGGACAGCCCCAGGACGTAGCCGATGCCTGCGTCTTTCTCGGCTCTGACATGAGCGCTTACATCACCGGCCAGACCCTTTCGGTCGACGGCGGGATGCGCATGTAACTTCGCGCCATGCGCGACGTCCTCCTCGATGCCCCTTTCCTTCAGGTCGCGCTGGCCCTGACCCTCGTGGTCATGGCTGCGGCCTTGTTGTACCGAATTGACAAAGGAAACCGCCACCTCCACCCCGGATTGCGGGCTGGGCTGGGCGTGCTGCGGGCCTTGAGCGGCGCCACCCTGGTGTTGCTGCTGTTCCGACCCGTGCTGCGGTTTGAGGAAAGCCATACGCACCAGCCCTCCCTGATCGTATTACAGGACCTCTCCGCCAGCGTGGGTGCTGAAGACCCCGATTGGTCCAACCGGCTCAACGCGTGGATGGCTTCTCTGCCTTCGGAGGAAGGTCAACCCGGTGCATCCATAAAGAAATACGGCTTCGGATCCGGGCTCGTTGCACTCGATGCGGGCGATACACTGAAGTTTACCGACCCCACGACGGATCTGTCCACCGCCCTCGACATCGTTCAGGGACAATGGGCGGGAGCCCCCGTAGGTGCCATTGTCATCGCCACCGATGGACGATTCAACCGGGGCAAGAATCCGGAAGGCGAAACCCGCAGGCTCCCCGCGCCGTTGCACGTCATCACATTGGGGGATACGAGTTTGAGAAAGGACCTGCGCATCCTTCGGCTGCTGCACAATGACGTCGCAGGGCTCGGAAATCAGTTTCCCATCGAAGCCGAATTGGCGGGCCAAGGATACCGGGGCACGGTCACGGTCCGCATCACCGGTCCTGACACCGATGAACGGAAAGAAGTGACATTCGATGGTTCTGGAATCCCAAAAACGGTTCGCTTCCTGGTGGAAGCCGCAAGGCCGGGGATACAGCGCTACCGCATCACCCTCGATACTGTGGAAGGTGAAGAAAACAAGGACAACAACCGCCGCACCGCCCTCATCGACGTCATCGAAGGAAGAAAGCGCATCCTCATGGTCGGCCCTGCGCCGCATCCCGATTTGGGCGCCTGGACCAATGCCCTCTCGAGCAATCTCAATTACGAGGTGAAGTCAATCCGGCTTTCAGAGTTAACACAGGCAACAACAGACGACGCGTGGGATGCCGCCTATCTGTTCTCCTTCGACCCGGACAATCCGGAAGCCGCCGCCGCCCTGCGAAACTGCAAGGACGCCGGCATATCCACAGGCATCATTCTGGATCCCCTCGCCCGTTTCGATGCACTTCCCGGATTGGGGCTCGGCGTCAGCTTGACCACCACACGCCAAGGGCTGACCACCGACCCACGCGGCGCCATCAACCCCGCCTTTCCCCATTTCCAGCTCGAAGAAGGAATGTCACAATGGCTGGCTGAAGCCCCTCCCCTGATGTCCCCTTTTGTCACAGCGGAATGGGGACCTGCCCATACCCCCCTGCTGTTCCAACGCATCGGCGGCATTACCACAGAGCAACCTCTCCTTACCGTCACGCAAACCAACAGCGAGCGCGGCCTTTTCCTGTTGGGAGAAGGAAGTTGGAGGTGGAGGCAAGTGGGCTACCTCCGAACGGGCTCACATGACCTGTTCAATGACCTCGTCGGCAAGCTGACCCAATTCCTCACCTCCGACCCGGGGGTCAACCGTTTCCGGGTGGAGGCCCCCCGTTTATTGGACGAAGACCAGCGCCTCCAATGGCAGGCCAGAACTTATGACGCCACCCTGCAGCCTTTTGAAGGTGCCGACATCGCCATGGAGTTGTCGGACAGCGCAGGAACGCGATACAATTACCGGTTTTCCAGCGCCGCTGCCGGTGGGTATGCCCTGGATGCCGGTCGCTGGCCTCGCGGTACCTATACATGGAGGGCGAGCACCAAAATCGGGGACAAGGCATTCGAGCGTTCAGGGATCATTGAGGTCAGGCCCATGGAACTCGAGCGCAACGGACGCCCCGCCGACCATGCCATCCTTCAGCGTATGGCCATCGCCACACAAGGCACCGCCGTTTCTCCGGATTCCTTGGACGTCCTCACGGCGACCTTGAAGGCATCCACTCGATTCACCCCGGAACGCGACATCTCCGAGCGACTCCGCGACATCATCGAATGGAAAACGCTCGCGCTCATACTCTTAGGCCTCCTCTGTTCAGAGTGGATTATACGCCGGTGGGCGGGCACCTATTGAACGGGTTCCTTAACATCTTTCCCGACCATCCTGCCCTAGTTTGGTCCCATGGATAATCCCCCGCGCAACCTGCGATTGGTCGCCCTGATTTCAGGCCTTTTTGTCGCCCTTCTCATCAGTTGGTCCTCCATCAGCTACACCATTCCATCCGGTCATGCCGGGCTGGTATTCCGCACGTTCTCCGGCGGTATCGATACAGATTCGGATCCCGTAGGACAGGGCTTTCATTTCAAGGCCCCTTGGGACCGCATCATGGTCTACGAGGTGAGGCAAAAGGAAATGCAACAGAAGCTGAACGTTCTTTCTTCCAACCTATTGAAGATCCAGCTCGACATGACGGTGTTCCACCAACCGGTCTACGAAGCCTTGGGCGCTCTGGAAATTGAACGCGGACGAGGGTACGAAGAAGCCGTCATTGTGCCTTCCATGCGCTCCGTCTCACGCGAAGTCTTCGCTAAATATCTGCCCGAGGAAATCAACACTTCCAAAAGGGAGGAGATTCAGATCGAAATCCAAGACAGGCTCCGAGAAAAGCTGGCGTCCAACTTCATCCAGCTCAACGACGTTCTGATTCGGAACATCCGGTTGCCCCAGACCCTTGAAGAAGCCATCGAGCGCAAGCTCCAGCAGGAACAGGAGTCGTTGGAGTACGAATTCCGACTGGAGAAAGAGACCAAGGAAGCCCAGCGCAAGCGCATCGAGGCTGAGGGCATTCGGGACTTTCAGGAAATCGTCTCCGAGGGCATCTCTGACGAGCTGCTGCGCTGGAAGGGAATTGAAGCGACGCAGAAGCTCGCGGAAAGCCCCAACAGCAAAGTCGTCGTCGTCGGCGGTGGGGATGACGGACTCCCCATCATCCTGGGCAACAATTGATCGGGAGAGTTTACACCTTCTCTCACCCACCGACCCCTGCACACGAAAAAGGCCCGCTTGAGCGGGCCTTTTTCGGTGAAGGAAATGAGACGGAAATCAGGCTTCCGTCCAGGTTCCTTGCTTCTTGGCGCTGGAAATAGCTCCCAAAACGCCCAAACGGTTGATGTTGCGGATGCCGGAGGCACTGATACGGAGGGTCACCCAACGGTCCTCCTCGGGGATGTAGAAACGCTTCTTGAAGAGGTTGGGGTAGAAACGGCGCTTGGTGCGACGGTTCGAGTGGGAAACGTTGTTTCCAACCATCACCTTCTTTCCGGTCAACTGACAGATGCGGCTCATGATACTCCTGTTCCGAGGTTGTTTGACTAAATCCGAATTTTTCGGGAGTGCAAAGGTGCGGTTTTCAGAGTGAATCCGCAACCCCTTGGGCCGCTTTTGCATCCCCGCTTCGCGAAAGTCCTTCTTGCAGCGCCAATCTGCAAGCCGCACGCACCGACATTCCTTGGTTACGGGCGCGGTCACGGCCGAAACGGTGATGTTCGCAAACCGTACCATCGGGACCGGCACATGCAATGAACACCGTTCCCACGGGCTTGGCCTCGCTCCCACCATCGGGTCCGGCAATCCCTGTAATCGACAATCCAAAGTCCGTTTTCAAGCGCCCCCGAACGCCTTCGGCCATGGCACGGGCCAGCGGTTCGGATACGGCGCCGTGGGCCGCAATCATGGATGGAGGCACCCCGAGCATCTCCACCTTGGCCTCATTGGCATAAGACTGAACACCGCCCGAAAAAAAGCCGCTGGCTCCCGGACGCGCAACCAACGAGGCTCCAAGGGCTCCGCCCGTGCAGCTCTCCGCTACAGCCAGCGTCCAACCCTCACGTTTGAACAGCGCGGCCAATTCCTCCTCAACCGAAATGCCCGTGCTGGAAACCACCCAATCGGCCAGTTTCTCCAACACCTCCGCATGCGCCAATTCCAAATCCGCCACCGCCTCTTCCTCCGCCGTCAGGCGAATCCGCACGCTTCCCGGACTTGGCAAGTAGGCCAATTTGATCCCTTTTTGCTCAAGCGCATCTTCCATCTTCCCCAGCTGCTTCGCCAACTGACTCTCTCCCGTTCCCATGGTCAAAAGGGAACGGTGTTCCCTTTGCGGGAGCACACCCAATGCAGTCAGCTGGGACCGCATCTTCGGGATGACTCCGTGTTCCATGATGTACTCCATCTCATAGGGGACTCCGGGCATGGAAACCGTCACGCCCCCCGAACGATCGAACCACATACCGCTCGCTGTGCCCAGCGGGTTGTCCAATGGTGTGCAAGAAGCGGGCAACAGCGCCTGATCGCGGTTCACAGGTAGAACCTCCCGACCGCGACGCTCGAACCAGGCGACAATGCGCGCCTCGATATCCGCATGCCGAACGAGCTCTGTCCCAAAATGACGGCACAAGACATGCTTCGTAATGTCGTCTCGGGTGGGGCCCAGCCCACCTGTGATGAGGACCAATTCGGCGCGGGCCTCAGCGTCGACCAAGGCCTCGGTAATCGCCTGTTCCTCATCGGAAACCGCCACACAGCGGTTGACGCGCCACCCCTCGTTCTCGAGGAGGCGGCCCATCCAGGCGGCATTGGTGTTGACCGTTTGCCCAATCAGCAATTCATCGCCGATGGACAGGATCTCCACCAATAGCCGCCCGGAAGCCATCCCCGATCAACGGATGGAAAGGCGCTCGATGCTGCGCGCACCGGAACCGCTCACCTCCACGGTGTAAATGCCCGGCGTCAGGTCGGACACATCCAAGCGGGCCAACTTGCCCTGAACGCGCGCCTGGCGCACCAGACGGCCGCCCATGTCGCGCACGCGGACCTCGGCGCCGAGGAGCAAGTCGTCGAGCACGATCTCCACCACAGCATTGGCCGGGTTGGGGAACAAGCCGAAACCGACCTCGTCGATCTCGCCCACGCCCACGTAATCTTCGAACTCCACGTCAGCACAATCGTCCAAGTCCTCCACGTTCATGGTCAGGCCTACGATGTCATTGATGTCGATGGGGTCTTCGTCACCGCGCACGTGCAGTCCCGGCTCGAAATCACGCTGATAGGTGAGGTTGAGCTCACCACCTTGGATGCGCTGCGGAATGCAGGGGAAAACACTTTCAATCAGGTCGAAATCGAGGTCCGGAGTGACATCACATGCGGACTCTGAATTCCAGGTCTCTCCCCCATCGGTGGAGTGTACCACGTAACAGTGGCGGTAGTTCTGGATGCCGGTGGAGAAGTTCTCCATCAAGGCGCTGTAGGCCACCACGATGGTGTTGGACTCCACCACCTGACCGGCAGAAGGCTGGGAGCTGATGCCCACGAAGTATCCGGCAATCTCGTCCTCGTAATCGAGGGTGCCGCTCTCGTCCAGGTCATAGGCATACGCAATGGTCATGGTGCTGTCGGGGCCCATGTCGGGACGCCAGTACTCCAGACCGTTGGTGAACGGGTAGTAGCTGCTCGTGCCGTCCGTGGTATCGCTGTCGGCGTAGTACATGGCGCCAAAGAATACGTGCACTCCGCCGCTTTCGTCCACGAGCACATCGCCGGCGCGGTCTGAATTGAGGAACATGGCATTGCCATTGGCATCGACCGCATCCGCAATCGTGGTGTCGAGCAAGGCTCCTGAGTCCAACACGTAGTTATCGACCGGAAAGTCGATGATGGTCTCGTAGGTCCAGGTATCTCCGTTGTCTTCGGAAACCATGGCAAAGGTGTCGTAGAATCCGTTGAAGACGGCAAAGGCCACCTTGTCTCCATCGGCGTGGATGGCGTAGGCGTCGGCCACGAATCCACCGGCAAAGGAGGACGTATCCAGCTCGGTAAAGGTCTGCATGTCCCAGCTGCCGCCGCCGTCGGTGGAGCGCATGTAGATGATGGCACCGTCCTGGCCGTTGTACAGCACACCGCCGTTGCCCTCGGGAGCAGAAATGCAGATGGCGTGGATGGTATTTCCATCGGGGCCACCCACACAAGCGCGGGGCCACAGATGCCAGATGTCGGACTCATCCTCCGCCGTCAAAGCGGGAAGCGTGGTGGTGGACCAATTTCCGCTGCCCACAGCATCGCGGGTAGCGAAGACAAGACCACCGGTACTGGCATGGCTCAAGGCAAACTCGCTGCCATTGGCCAGGTGCCCCAAGGAGGGCCATCCGATGCGGACGTCCTCAATCCGATCGTAGGGAATCTCACCCCAGTCCGCCTCGGTACTGGGCGCTTTGTGGTTGTACCCGGTACCCCTGTCACTGAATGGAGAAGTCTCCAAGGACTGGATCCAACCGGCACTGATTCCGCCACCGGAACTGACCACACGGTCGTCCACGGCGTAGTTGGACTGCAGGTCGTACTGCGTGTAGCCGATGACCTGGCGCTCAATCACCATCTCGCGCAGTTGGAGGTGGTCGATATCGCCCACGTTTTGCGAGGTCAGGGGTTGGTAGGGAATGATCTCCTCTCCGGTCATGTCCACCATAGGCCGCGTGGCCTGCACTTGGTGTGCCGCATCGAGGCGTTGGAAACTTTGGGCCTGAACGGCCGTAAATGCCGCGCACAACGCGGCCAGCGTAAGGGTTGCGATTCGCATGTTTGTTTTGGTTTCAGGGGGATCACCCCAACTGAACTGCGGAAGTTAATGCACTTCGGGCAACCTAGCGAGTACCGAGCTGCGCGCCACGACACGATCTCCCGGTTTCACGACCACCTCGGCGTCCAAAGGCAGGTACAAATCGATGCGGGAACCGAAGAGGATGAAGCCGCACTCCTGTCCGTGTTCGATGTTCTGTCCTTGCTCTACGAACCATCGGATCCGGCGCGCTACAGCCCCCGCAATCTGGCGCCAAACCACCAAACCCGCCGGGGTTCTTTGCCCGAATGTCGTCCGCTCATTGAGCGTCGACGACTTCTCGTGCCAAGCCACCAGATACTCGCCCTCGTGGTATTTGAAATATTCGAGCTTGCCCCCAATGGGCGCCCATTGGGCGTGCACATCGAAAATGCTCAGGAAGACGCAGATCTTGATTGCCTTTCCACCGATGACCTCGGGCTCATCCACCTCTTCCACCAAAACCACCTTGCCGTCACTGACTGAGGTGATCTCATTCGGCGCCGCATCGAAAGGCCGCGGCGGAATCCGGAAGAACCAAAGCACAAGCAGGCACAACGCCGCCATGACCACGGTAATGGAAAGGGACAACCACTTGGGCACACCCGGCACCCAATGGGCGAACAGCACAATGGCCGCAGCAATCAGAAAGAAGACAAGGATGACGCGGTAACCGGCACTGTGGATGTACATGGCGCGAAAATCAGAAATACTGAAGGAGAAGAGCCGCCAAAGGTGCGGCCAAAGCGTGGGAATCGAAACGGTCCAAGATGCCACCGTGTCCCGGCAGGACATCACCCGAATCCTTCACCCCCGCCTTTCGCTTCAACCCGCTCTCCATCAAGTCCCCCACCGGCCCGAAGACCGACACCAAAACTCCCAACCCCAGCCAGTGTGAAGCCGTTAGAACCGAATCGCCCCAGGCCAATCCCAAAACGAAGTAGGCCACAATCACAGTGACGACGGCACCTCCCGCCCATCCTTCCCAAGACTTCCCGGGAGAAATGGAGGGGGCCATTTTGTGGCGGCCCCACTGGCGCCCCACAATGTAGGCCCACGTATCATTCGTCCAGAGCAACACGAACCAACCCAGGGGAATGGCAGACACGAAAGTGCCTTCCCTCCAACCCATCACAGCCAATGCAGCAAAGGGAATGCCCACCACGAGCCTGCTGACCACGTGCTGGCTTAGAAAGGAGGCATCCGGCCAGGCCAAAGCGAAAAGACGCTTGGCCTCTTTTCCACCGAGGTAGGCCAATACAAGGAGAAAGGTCCACCACGCCAAAGGGCCAATCCACAAAGCCCCAACGATGGCAGCGACAATTCCCGCACCCGTCAGCGCCCGCACCCCGGTCTCACTGATCGAGGTGCCCATCTTCGTCTTCCGGTGTTCTCGGTTCGGCCATACAGTCCTGGGCGCGTCCCAAGTCCGCCTCCGGAACGTGCACTTCCACAGGGCCAAACATGCCGTAGCTGCTGTCCCGTTTGTTCAAAATGAGCGCGCGTATGCCCTCTGCCTCCAATCGAGACTTGACCATCTCAGCTCCGATGGGATTGCTGTCAGAATGGAAAAGCACCCAGCCTTGCATCAAGCGGCGTTCTCGTCGGCACTGGCCTCGTCCCCATCTGCGCCAGGGGTTTTGTCGCGCGGGCTCACTGCATCTGAAGACGGGTCTTCATCCGATTGCGGCTTGATCTCTTCGGCAGTATCTGCGATTTCCAGCACATCGGATGCGGCAGGCTCGGCCTTGGCTTCTTCTGGTTCCGGCTTTTCCCACTGACGCGGGCCAAGGATGTCGACGAGGTCCTCTTTGAAGATGACCTCGCGCTCCAAAAGGCGCTCGGCGAGGGCATTCAATTTATCCTTGTGGGTCTCCAGAATTTCTCGTGCGCTGGCATAGGCCCGCTCGATGATGGCTCCGGCCTCCTCATCGATGATACGGGCCGTCTCTTCGCTGTAGGGCTTGGTAAACGTGGCTTCCGCCCGAGGATCGTAGAAGCTGCGGTTGCCAATGCGCTTGTTCAGACCATAAACACTGACCATGGCGTAAGCTTGCTTGGTCACCTTTTCGAGGTCGCTCAAGGCACCTGTCGAGATTTTTCCAAAGGTGATTTCCTCTGCGGCACGGCCCCCAAGGGCAGCGCACATCTCATCGAAAATCTGCTCCGTCGTGGTGATATGACGCTCCTCCGGCAGGTACCACGCCGCACCCAAGGACTGCCCGCGCGGCACGATGGACACCTTCACCA